>CAVTQX010000023.1:0-56815 GCA_963736935.1 uncultured Gaiellaceae bacterium
GGCTGCCGAGTGGGCCCGGCTCCTCGACGAGGCCGAGCTCGACGTCGTGTCGGTGTACGGCTGGTTCGACGGACGACCGCAGGACGGCGAGGAAGACATGGTCTTCGTCACGCGACGTCGCTAGAGTCGAGCGCGGTGGTCTGGGTCATCGTGATCGTCGTCGTGCTCGTCCTCGTGGCGCTGCTGCTCGTCGCGCTCTACAACCGGCTCGTCCGGCTGCGGAACCGGGTCGACAACGCATGGGCGCAGATCGAGGTGCAGCTCAAGCGTCGCTGGGACCTGATCCCGAACCTCGTCGAGACCGTGAAGGGCTACGCGGCGCACGAGCGCGAGACGTTCGAGGCCGTCACGAACGCGCGCGTTTCGGCGCAGAAAGCCGAGGGACCCGCCGAGGCGGCGCAAGCGGAAGGAATCCTCAGCCAGGCACTCGGACGGCTGTTCGCGGTGGCGGAGGCCTATCCCGAGCTTCGAGCGACCGAGAACTTCCAGGAACTGCAGGCCCAGCTCTCCGACACGGAGAACAAGGTCGCCGTCAGCCGCCAGGTTTACAACGACACCGTGCTCACCTACCACAACGCGATCCAGACGTTCCCCGGCGCGCTGTTCGCGGGACCGTTCGGCTTCACGAAGCGCGAGTTCTTCGACGTCGAGGACGCGGCGCAGCGGGAGGCACCGTCCGTCGACTTCTAGCGTTCGCGGCTGTCGCCGCGACCGTGGTCCTCGCGCTGCCGGGCGCGGCGAGCGCCGACAGCTTCTCGCTGCTCACCGCCGACGTCGGCGTCCAGCTGCAACCGGACGGGTCGGTGGGCGTGAGCGAGCGTCTCGAGGTCGCGTTCTCGGGCGACTTCCACTTCGGCTACCGCGACATCCCGCTCCGCGCAGGCGAGTCGCTCGTGGATCCACTCGTCGTCGAACGGGGCGTCGCGTACACCCGCGGCAACGACACGCGGCTCGAGGAAGGGAAGCCCGGGACGTTCGGCGTCGAGCGGCGCGGCGACGGCGTACGGATCGTCTGGTACTTCAGCGCCCAGGACCAGACACGCGCTTTCACCATCTCGTACACGCTGCGGGGGCTCGCCGTCGCGTACGACGACGTCGTCGACGTGAACCTGAAGGTCTGGGGTGACCAGTGGGCGGAGCCGCTCGACCGGCTGGTCGCCGTCGAGGCGGCACCCGGGAAGGTCCTGCGCGCGTGGGGCCATCCCGTGTGGGTGCGAGGGGACGTCGAGCTCGAGGGGACGCGGGCAACCCTCCGCGCCGTCTCCGTCCCGGCACACCAGTTCGTCGAGCTGCGGACACTCGTGCCCCGCTCCGCGTTCGCGTCCACGACCGGCATGCGCATCGAGCGCGGGAACGGGTTCGCCACGATCGTCGAGCAGGAGCTGGCAGACGCGCGGAAGTTCGAGAAGGACCACGAGCGGATCGACTCGCTCAAGGCGCATCCCGTGCGAACCGGTCTCGTGCTGCTCGGCCTCGCGACGATCCCCGCCCTCCTCGTGATCGCCCTCGTGTTCTGGTTCATGGGCCGCGAGCGAGGGACCGGATACGACCGCGAATACGAGCAGGAGCCACCCACGGACACCGAGCCGGCGCTCGTTCCCACACTCCTCCGGCAGGGCGGCGACGCAGGCTCCTACGAGTTCACGGCCACGTTGTTCGACCTCGTGCGGCGCGGCGTATACAAGGCCGTGCCGACGACGACCGAGCGGTCGATCTGGGGAGGGCTCCGAAACCAGACCGTCTCCGACCTCGAGATCTCGGCCGGCGAAAACCGGGAGCTGCGGGCGTGGGAGCGGGACGTCGCGAACGTCGTCGACGGCGTGCTCGACGGAGGCAGTGAGGTGCTCTCGAGCTTCCGGGAGAAGATCGAGGACGAGCGCGAAACGATGCACGGCCGCTTCTCGTCGTTCAAGGAGCACGTCGCCGACGAGACCGGCCGCCTGAAGTGGTTCCGGTCGAACGGCGCGATTCCGCTCGTCATCGCGACCGTTTTCTTCGCGCTGATCGGCGCGCTCCTCGTGTTCCTCGCCGTGCGGCAGTGGCGCCCCGTGTACCCGCGCTATTCGGACGTCGTGCTCGTCGGCATCGGCGCCTGCCTCGTCGCGAACGCCGCGCTCTGCCTCGGCACGCTCGTGTTCAACCGTCGTGCGTGGCGGCGGCGCACGAGGTCCGGTCAGGAGGAGGCCGAGCGCTGGGAGGCGTTCCGCCGCTACCTCTCGGACTTCCCGCGCCTCCAGGAGGCGCCGCCCGCAACGCTCGAGCTATGGGAGCGCTACCTCGTCTACGGGATCACGTTCGGGATCGCCGAGCGCGTCCTGCAGGGCGCGCAACTCCACATGCCCGAGGCCCTGCACGAGGCGAGCACGATCTACTGGATCTCACCCCACGGCGATCTCGGCTCTGGCGCATCGAGCCTCTCGATCGGCGACCTCGCTTCCGGCTTCGGAAGCGCCCTCGCTCCCCCGAATTCGGGATCGGGGGGAGGCGGCGGCGGCTTCTCGGGCGGCGGTGGCGGTGGCGGTGGAGGCGGCGGCGGCGGGTTCGGCTAGTCCGGACACGTCCACAAGAGCGATCTGGTACCGGACGAGGCGTCATGGCACGCTGCTCGCATGAGAGCGGCCAGCATGGGCGGAGCGACGCGCTGCGTTCCGGCTCGCGTCGCCGCCCTCCGATAGACGCGGCGACGGCCTAGCGCGCCGTCGCAGACGACGCCGTTCGCCCGGCGGATCCCCCGTTCGGGGGTGTCTGGCGCGTGCCCGGCGTCGACAACTGAGCAAGACCCCCCGCCGAAAGGACATGCGGCATGTTCACCAAGGGCAACACGCGCTACGTGGTCGTCTCGGTGGCTGCACTCGCCGGCCTCCTCGCCAGTCTCGGCGGGGGCTGGTTCGACGGCAGCTAGCGCGACACCCCGATCCGAGCACATACGGTCTCCCGTCCCCCTGCGGCGGGAGACCGTTTCCCTGCCCGCGACCTAGAGCTCGGACTCCTGGAGAGCGCGCGCAGCGCGGCGGTAGAGACCGGCCGCCACCTCGTTGTTGCCGCGTCGACTCTCGAGGTCGCCGCGCGCGAGCCACGCCGAGCTCGTGTGGCTCGCCGAGCTTGCCCGCACCGACGTCTCCTCCGCGCGGGCGAGCCAGCGCTCCGCCTCGTCGAGCCGGCCTTGCGCCGCCAGTGACCGGCCGAGTGCGAGCTCGGCGGTCCCGATCTCCTGCACGTGGTCCGCGCGTCCCTCGAGAAGGTCGAGCGCCTTCCGCGCCTGCGTCTCCGCGAGTTCGGCGTCCCCGAGATCGAGCCTGATCTCCGCGAGCGACGAGCACACGTAGCCGGCATCCACGGGGAGGTCGAGCTCGACGAAGCTCTGGAACGCCTCCTCGAGCAGGGTGACCGAACGTTCCGGGCTCCCGAGAAGGTGGTTCAGCCCGGCGAGGTTGTTCAGAAGACGCGCCGTCGTCGCCTTGTCGTCCAGCTCCTCGAAGAGCGCACGCGAGCGCTCCGCCTGCGTCCGTGCGAGCACCCAGCGTCCCTGACGCTGTGCGACGAGGGATGCCTGGAACAGCGCGTCGGCGACCCGGCGGGCGTCGGCGCTCGCCTCGGCGAGCTCGAGCGCCCGCTCGACGTCCTCCTCGGCTGCCACCCAGTCGCGTAGCCGGCGATGGCAGCGGGCACGCCAGTGGAAGATGTCCGACCGGAGACGGTCCGAGCGCTCCTCCGAGCCGTCGGCGAGAACGAGCGCCTGGTCGAGGAGCAGGATCGCATCGTCGATGCTCGACTCCTGGTAGCGGACGACGCCGACGAGGAACACGACCTCCGCGCGGTCCACGTCGGTGAAGCCGGCCGCGAGGGCGAGGGACGCCGCATCCTCGAGGACGGACATCGCCTCCTCCAACCGGCCCGTTCGGATGAGCGCCCATGCCTCCCCTCTGACGGCGTGCAGCGAGAGCACAGGTGCTGCGCCGGCGTCGAGACGAGCCGCCCGAAACGCGGCGAGCGCCTCCTCGTACCTGTGCTCCTCGAGAAGTGCGTCGGCGGCGCGCGCGTCCGCCTCGACGCGCTCCGCGTCGGCCCGGCTAACGCCGTGCTCGAGATAGTGACGGTCGGTATCGAGCCGGCTCGCGAGCCACTCGAGCGTCTCGCGTGTCGGAAGCGTCTTGCCGCGCTCGATCTGGCTGACGTACTCCTTCGAGAACCGCCCGGCGGCGAGCTCGGATTGGCTCAGCCCTGCCGAACGGCGCAGCGAGCGGACACGCTCCCCGAGCGCAGGCGTGCCGACGTCGAGCGGCGACTCCCAGTCCTCCCTCGCCACACATCACATGGTGGCACGCGCGACGGCGTTCGACGAGTCCGTCGTTACGAGCGGCGCGCGAGCTCGTACAGTGCGATCGCGCCGGCCGCGGCCACGTTCAACGACTCGGCGGCACCCGGCGTCGGAATCGACACGGCCAGGCTCTGCCCGACGAGGTCGTCGGGAAGCCCCTCGCGCTCGGAGCCCAGCAGGAAGGACAGCGGCTGCTCGAGCGCCGCGTCCGCGAGCGCCACGCCACCGCGTGCGACGAGCGCGACCTTCCGGTCCGGGAGGTCGTCCCAGGCGCAGAGCGGAACGCGGAACACGGCTCCGGCGGAGGCCCGGAGCGCGCGCGGGCCGGTCGGATCGGCGCAGTCCGCAGACAGCGCCACGCCCGCCGAGAACGCATCAGCCGTGCGCAGGAGAGTCCCGACGTTGCCGGGATCCGAGACCTTCCAGAGAGCGAGGACGACGTCACTCACCCCGACGGGCAGGTCCGCGCGTCGGTAGACCGCAATGACGCGAGGCGCGTGGCCGAGCGTCGACACCTCGGCGAGAAGCTCGGCGACGACGTCCTGGCCTGCGACGAGCAGCTCGACGGGCTCGACGCCCGCACCCGACGCCGCTTCGACGAGATCCTCGCTCTCCACGGCGAAGAGGCCCGACTCCTCGCGATGCTTTCGCGCAGAGAGAAGCTTCCGGACGAGCCGGAGCTTCTCGTTCTGACGCGATTCGATCAGGCTGCTTCGGCCGAGCCGAGCGCAGACTTCGCGCGCTCGGCGACGGCGGCGAACGCCTGCGGGTCGCTCACGGCGATGTCGGCGAGCGACTTGCGGTCGAGCTCGATCCCCGCCTTCTTCACGCCTTCCATGAAGCGGTTGTACGAGAGACCGTTCTCCCGCGCGGCGGCGTTGATGCGGATGATCCAGAGCGACCGGAACGTCCGCTTCTTCGCCTTGCGATCACGGTAGGCATAGACGAGCGAGTGCTCGACCTGCTCCTTCGCGAAGCGGTAGCTCGACTTCTTGCGCCCGTAGTAGCCCTTCGCCTGGTTGAGGACCTTGGCGCGCTTCTTCCGCGCGTGGACGGCACGCTTGACCCTGGGCATCTCAGCCGCCTCTCAGGAGCTTCTTGACACTCTTCACGTCGCTCTCGGCGACGTCGTACATCTTCCGGAAGCCGCGCCTACGCTTCGACGACTTCTTCTCGAGGTTGTGGCTCCTCATCCCGTGCCGGCGCAGGAGCTTCCCCGTCCCCGTCACCTTGAAGCGCTTCTTCGCGCCCTTCCCTGTCTTCATCTTTGGCATCTGTCTTCACTCCTACGTTCCTGTTCGGGGCGAGAACCATGACCATGTTGCGACCGTCGAGAAGAGGCTGTTGCTCGATCGAGCCGAGCTCCTTCACGTCCTCGGCGAGCCGCATGAGAAGGTCGCGCCCCCGATCCGGGTGGAGCGTCTCGCGCCCCCGGAACATGATCGTGACCTTGACCTTCGCTCGCTGGCCGAGAAAGCGCACGACATGCCCCTTCTTGGTCTCGTAGTCATGGATCCCGATCTTCGGTCTGAGCTTGATCTCCTTGATGTTGATCTGCTGCTGGTGCTTTCGGGCCTGCTTGGCGCGCTGATCCTGCTCGTAGCGGTACTTCGAGTAGTCCATGACCCGCGCGACGGGCGGATCCGCTCCGGCCGCGACCTCCACGAGGTCGAGTCCCTTGCCGTATGCGAACTCGAGTGCTTCCTTCGTCGGGAGGATCCCGACCTGGCCGCCCACCTCGTCCACGAGCCGGACGCTCTGGGCGCGGATCTCCTCGTTGATTCGCTCGTCCCGCTTGCGCGGTACCTGCCGGTCGAGATCCGGCCTACGGCGGCGAGGTCTCAAAAGCCCTTCATCAAGCTCTCAGCTTCCTCCTTGTACACGACAAAAACCGCTGCACGCAGCGGCTCGTCACTTCGTCCAACCGGCTCGGTTGAACCTCCGCGGGTCAAACCCGGGAGGTGAGGAAGCGATGAGCTCCTGCTTGCAGGCGCCGAAGCCTACCAGCTGCGCACGAGGGGACACCCGAAGGCGCCCGCTGACGCAGCGCCGGCTCACGGCCCCGGTGGATCGGCCTCCTCTGCGAGCTCACGGAAGCGCACGAGCAGGTCGTCGAGGGACAGCGTCGACTGCCCTCCGCCCCGCTCGCGTACGGCGAGCGACGCGTCCGACTCGCGGTCGCCGTAGACGACGACGAACGGCACCTTCTCGAGCTCGGCGTCCCGGATTCGCCTGCCGAGCGTCTCGTCGCGGTCGTCGACCTCGACGCGAAAGCCCTCGTCCGCGAGCCGGTCTCGGAGCGCGCGCGAGGCATCGCGGTGATCCTGGCCCACCGGGATCACGCGCGACTGCACCGGAGCGAGCCAGAACGGGAACTCGCCCCCGTAGTGCTCGATGAGGATGCCCATGAAGCGCTCGAGCGAGCCGAGCAGCGCACGGTGAATGACGACCGGCGAGTGCTCGCGGTTGTCGGCGCCCATGTAGGTGAGCCCGAACTGCACCGGCATCTGATAGTCGAGCTGGATCGTGCCCATCTGCCAGCTCCGCCCGAGAACGTCGGTCATGTGGAGATCGATCTTCGGGCCGTAGAACGTCCCCTCACCGGGCGAGATCGCGTAATCCAGCTCGTGTCGCTGGAGCGCGGCCTCGAGCGCGCCCTCGGCCCGGTCCCACTGCTCGTCCGTGCCGAGCCGGGTCTCCGGCCTCGTCGAGAGCTCGGCGCGCGGCGTCACGCCGAAGCGGTCGTACAGGTAGTTGACGAAGTCGATCATCCCGTCGATCTCGTCCTGGATCTGGTCCTCCATGACGAAGACGTGGGCGTCGTCCTGAGTGATGTGCTTCACGCGGAGCAGCCCGTGTAGCGTCCCGCCCCGCTCGTCGCGGTGGAGTGTCGACGACTCCGCGTAGCGGATCGGAAGATCGCGGTACGAGCGCAGCTGCGAGCCGAAGAGGAGCATGTGCCCGGGGCAGTTCATCGGCTTGAGCGCGAGCGGCTCCTCGCCCTCGTGCGGCTGGACGAAGAACATGTTCTCGCGGTAGTTGTCGTAATGGCCCGAGGTGATGTACGTCTGGATGTCGTAGAGCAGCGGCGTCTTCACCTCGAGGTAGCCACGCCTGCGGTTCTCACGGCGACGGAGGTCCTCGAGGCTGTTCCACAGCACCATCCCCTTCGGATGCCAGAAAGGCGACCCCGGCGAATGGTCGGACAGGTGGAAGAGGTCGAGCTGGCTGCCGAGCCGACGATGGTCGCGCGCACGTGCCTGCTCGAGCCGCTCGAGGTGCGCGTCGAGGTCGGCCTGTGAGTAGAACGCCGTGCCGTAGATCCGGGTCAACTGGGTGTTGTGCTCGTCGCCTCGCCAGTACGCGCCTGCAAGGCTCGTCAGCTTCACAGCCTTGATCGGCGCTGCGTTCTGGAGGTGCGGGCCGCGGCAGAGATCCGTGAACTCACCCTGCGTGTAGAGGGAGATCGCACCATCCGCGCCGCCCGCGAGCTCGACCTTGTACGGCTGCCCCTCCTCTGCGAACCGCGCGATGGCGTCGTCACGGCTCAACTCCTCGCGCGTCCACTCCCGCCCCTCCGCGATCTCACGCCGGATCTCGTCCTCGATCGCCTCGAGGTCGGCCTCGGAGATGGCCTCCGGGAACTCGAAGTCGTAGTAGAAGCCGTCCGCGATCGGCGGCCCGATCGCGATCTTCACACCCGGGTGGAGCCGCATCACCGCCTCGGCCAGATAGGTGCGCCGTCGAGTGGCGCAACACGTAGAGCGCGTCGGGGTCGCCCGTATCGCGGGTCGTGAGGAACTGGACGCTCTCGCCGTCGGCGAGTGGCAGCCGCAGGTCGCGCGTCGCACCGTCGACGCGCGCGACGACCGCCTGCTCGGCCAGCTTCGGACCGATCGCGCGGGCCGCGTCGAGACCGCTGGCCCCGTCGGGCAGCTCCAGCTCGGAGGAGTCGGGAAGGACGATCTTCATGGCGGAGCTGAGGATAGACAGGGCTCGGGGATACTTGAGGTGGATGCGTCCGGGCACCTGGGTCGCCGTGGCAGTCGCGCCGCTCCTGCTTCTTGCAGTCCTGCTCGCGCGACCGGCGATCGACGGTGACTGGGAGAACCATCCGGCGCACTTCTGGCTCGTCCTCGGCGCGGCAATCGCGGCGACCGCGCTCGGGCTCAGCGTCACGACCGCCTCGCGCCGGCGGCAGGACGCCCGCCTCCTCCTGATCTCGTTCGCGTTCATCGTCAGCGCCGCGTTCCTTGGCCTGCACGCGCTGGCGACGCCGGGAGTCCTGCTCGGATCGAATGCCGGGTTCGAGCTGGCGACGCCCATCGGCCTCGTGCTCGCGGCTTTCTTCGCAGCAGCGTCCTCACTCGAGCTGAGCAGTTCCCGGGCGGACGCCGTGCTGCGGGCGGCGCCGGCGATCATCGCGCTGCTCGCGGCGCTCGTCGTCGGCTGGGCGGTGGTCTCGCTCGCGGAGCTCCCGCCCCTCAACGACGCGCTCCTCGCCGAGCAGCTCGACGGCTGGCAGCTCGTCCTCGCGGCGCTCGGCTGCGCGCTCTACGGGATCGCCGCGTTCGGCTTCTTCCGGCTTCATCGGCGAAGGCCGGAGCGCTTCGTCCTCGCGTTCGCCCTCGCATTCGTGCTCCTCGCCGAGGCGATGGTCGTCATCGCGTGGGCGCGCAACTGGCAGGTCTCGTGGTGGGAGTGGCACATCCTGATGCTCACGTCGTTCCTGCTCATCGCGTTCCTGGCTCGAGCGGAGTGGCACGAGGAACGCTTCAGCGCGCTCTACCTCGACGAGACCCTCGCGGGCGTCCGCGACGTCAGCGTGGTCCTCGCCGACCTCGCGGGCTACACGGCGTTCACGGAACGACACGCGGCGGACGAGGTCGCGGCGATGCTGAACGCCTACTACGGGCCGATCATCCCGCTCATGGAGCGCTCCGGCGGCGAGGTGCACCAGATCGTCGGCGACGAACTGATGATCCTCTTCGGAAAGGACGCCGCCGTGGGCGACCACGCGTACCGCGCGGCCCGTGCGGCCCTCGTACTCCAACGCGTCGCGCAACGGATCGGCGAGGGCGAGGAGACCTGGCCACGCTTCCGTGTCGGCGTGTCGAGCGGCGAGGTGCATGCGGGCGTCGTCGGGGCAGCAAGCGGCCATCGCAAGCACGGCGTGATCGGCGACGTGGTGAACCTCGCTGCGCGGCTGCAGGCGGCCGCCCCGGTTGGGGGCGTGCTGATCGCGGAGGCGACGTTCCGTGAGCTCGGCTCGGCCGCGGTGGTCGAGGCGCTGCCCCCGATGCACGTGAAGGGGATGCGCGACCCCGTGGCGGCGTACGTGCTCCATCGGCTGTCGGCCCCTCAGCCGCGCGCCTGAGGGTCAGAGCCGTTCCGTAGACACCCTCCGTACACTCAGTCCGATGAGCGACGGCGCCGCCGAGCCTTCGGGCAGGGTCGAGCGAATGGCACGAAGACCTCTCGACCAGATCGGCGGGGTCCTGCGCGGCATCGCGCGGGCGCTACCGCAGGCGATCGAGGACATGTTCGCCGACCGCTGCACGCAGTACGCCGCGGCGATCGCCTACCGCGTTCTCTTCTCGCTGTTTCCACTGACGATCGCACTCGTCTCGATCTTCGGCCTCGTGCTCCAGGACGACGAACTCAGACAGAAGGTGATCGACGAGATCAGCGACATCCTCCCCGTCTCCCCCTCGGGCCAGGGGAACATCCAGACCTCGATCGAGCAGATCGCGACACCGCTGTCCGCGATCGGGCTCGTCTCGCTCGTTGCGCTCCTCTGGGGCGCAACCGGAATGATGGCGTCGATTCGCCTGGGGCTCGAGACGGCCATGAAGGTCGATCGCGGGCGCCCCGCCGTCCGGGCGAAGCTCGTGGACTTCGTCCTCGTCGCGGCCGCCGGAATTCTCGTGATCGTCATCGTGGGCATCTCGGCGTTCGGCGCGTTCTTCAGCGAGCTGGTGGACCGCTTCACCGAGTGGGCTGGCATCGCGACGCCGTCGGGCCTGCTCCTGCGAGACGGAGTCCAGCTCCTCGCGATCGGGATCACCGTCCTGCTCCTCTATCGCTTCGTCCCGGCACGCCGGATCCGCCGCCGCGGAGCCCTCGCGGGGGCAATCCTCACCGCGGTCGGCGTCTGGGGAGCGACGAAGGTCCTCGCGATCGTCTTTTCGGACTTCTCGCGCTACAACCTCATCTATGGCTCGCTCGCGGGAGTGATGACGTTCCTCTTCTTCGTCTACGTCGTCGCGTTCATTCTCCTGCTCGGAGCCGAGTTCGCCTACGCGTGGTCACAACCACCCGGCCCACCCGGCCCACCGTTGCGAACTCGGGTGCTCGGAGTCGTGCGCGGCCTCTTCGTCCACCACGACGACAGCGAGAAGCCGACTAGCGTAGAGCCGGCTCGTCGACCCTGAGCGTTCTTGCGTCGGCGTCGAGCGTGCAGGTGACGCCGAGCGGAAGGGCCGCGAGGTGCTTCGTGTGCCCCAGCGGAAGCCCGTAGATCGCGGGGACCCCGAGCGATCCGAGCCGCTCCTCGAGGACGTCCTCGATCGTGCGTGAGCGCGCCCAGTCCGAGACCGGTCGCAGGTCACCGTAGTCCGACTTCTCCATCTGCCCGACGACGACACCGGCGACCTGCTCGAGCTTGCCTGCATGGGCGAGCTGGACGAGCCCTCCGTCGAGGTAGTACGGCGGCGTGTGAGTGTCCTCGAAGAAGAGGATCGCACCGTCGAGCTCGATCTCCCACGGCGTCCCCATCGTCTGCATCAGCAGCCAGAGACACCCGCCGACGAGAGGCGCGGTCACCCGGCCGCCGTGAAGCGTGCGTACCCACGGGTCGTCGGGGTCGTGCGGTACCTCGCCTACACCACCCGTGTGCAGCACGTCGAGGAGCCGCTCCTTCGAGAACGACGTCGTGTCGTTTGCGCCGACGCCCATCAGTCCGTACCCGTAGACGGTGGCGACGCCCGAGCGCTGCCGGATCGCGACGTGGAGCGCAGTCAGGTCCGAGTAGCCGACGAGCGGCTTCGGGTTTTCGGCAATGAGGTCGAAGTCGAGGAACGGGATCGTCTGCGCGGAGCCAAACCCGCCCTGCAACGCCTGGACGACGTCGACCTCGGGATCGGCGAAGAGCGCGTTGAGATCCCGTGCCCGGCGACGCGGATCGCCCGCGACGTAGTCGTCGCGATCCCAGACGCCTTCCCCGAGCTTCACTCGGTAGCCGCGCGCCTCCCACCACTCGACCCCACGGAGGACATCCGAGCGGCTGTCGTAGGGACTCGCCGCCGCGCCCACACCGATCGTGCCGCCGTCGGGGAGCGGCTTGCCGAAGCGCGTTGCCGCGATCACTTGCAGAGACGGACGGTCTGACTCGCCTCGGCCTCGCGGCCGCGAACGTCCGAGACGACGGCGGTCAGCACGTGCGGGCCCCTCCGCCTTCCGCTCGTGCGCCAGGTCGTCTCGTAGAGGCCGGCGACGTTTTTCTGGACGCGCCCGATCTGGCGCTGGCCGTCGAAAAAGCCGACCGACGAGATCTGCACGTTGTCGTTCGCCACTACCAGCAGGCGCTGACGCGTGGCGAGGCATCGACCCTTACCCGGGGTCACCCAGGTGACGGTAGGTCGTGGCACGGCATCCGCGCGGATCCCCTGGAAGCGAGTGTTCGGAAGCGGGCTGTCGGACTCCGTGTTGATGTTCTTTGCCTCCTGGTAATCGGACGCGACGAGTTGCAAGAACTGCGTACCTGGTCCGAGCGGAAGCGAGGTCCGCGGGAGAGAGAATGCCGCGACGCCCGTTCGGGGGTCGAAGAGCGTTGCCCCGACCGACGACCGTCGCGTCGACGGCCCGAAGAAGAGCTGCAGCGAGTGCGGATCGACACCGGACTTCGCATCGACGATCTTTGCCACGATCGTGGGGCGCCCGCTCGAGAGCGTCTTCGTGATGACGCGAACGGTCGGCGGCTTGACGTCGTTCACCCACGAGCGCAGCGTGTATCGGCCGCCGAGCGAGCGGCCGTTGAACAGATCACGTCCGGAGTCGACCGAGACGTAGTAGCGACCCGGCGGGAGGAAGACGCCTCCGGCGGCGCCGATCGAGTAGAGGAAGTCGGGAAGCTCGCCGTTCACGTTCACGGGGATGCCCGCGTACCCGAGCACGTCGTTCTCGTCGAGTGAGCCCATGAACCACGGGTGGATGGGCTGGTTCGAGCTCAGGAGCGCGGTGATCGACGCGTGAAGCTTGGTCACGGGTGTCACGACGACGACGCCCGCGTTGACCGCCTGCTTCGTGATGTTCAGCGAGTAGATCTTCTCCTTACCGTCGTCGTTCACCGACGGGTCGACGCCGAAGATGCCGAGGATCGAGAACGGCGAGGTCGGCCAGCGGTACGCGCGTGCGCGATCTTCCCCCGTGCGCGTGTCGCCGGACTGGAGCGTCTTCAGTGCCGTGACCGGTGCACCGGTCAGCGAGGAACGGGAGACCGAGAACGCATACGGGATCCGACGAACGTCGCTGCCGCGCCGGAGCAGGACGAACCCGAAGTTGTCTCCCTGCACACCGCCCGCCGCGACCCGTGCGGTGATCTGCATGACCGCCGTTCCACCGGGCGGGATCGTCACCGGCGCAGCCTCGACCGTCGCGCCGGAGGACGCGACCTGAGGCTGCACCTCAGCGACCCACGTGCCCGCCCCATCGCCTGCGTCGGAAACGGTGACGGGGATGGACTTCGAGTTCGCACCGCCGCCTGCGACGAGGTAGCCGAAGGAGAGCGACTGCGGGTCGGTGAAGAGCATGGGCTTGTCGGCGGAGCCGACCCTCACGAGTCCGGCTCCCTCGACGAGGACCGAGGCTTCGTCCGTGAGCGTCGTGTCGGCGAACGCGGGACCGGCCGTTGACATGAGCGCCGACTTCATCTGCTGCGGCGTCCACGTCGGATGGCGTTGCGTCAGCAGCGCAGCCACGCCCGCGATGTGAGGAGCGGAGAAGCTCGTTCCGTCGAGAACCGCGTACTGGTCGCCGGCGAACTCCGGAAGCGTCGACGAGAGGACCTGCGCGCCGGGGGCGGTCACGTCCGGCTTGAGCGCATGCCCGAACGGCGTCAACCCCGACGACGTGAAGCTCGTCGGGACGCCCGCCCACGTCGTCGGCACTTCGACGATGTCGCGCGTGAAGCGCACCGTGACGCCTCCTCCCGAGCCTGCCGCTGCGCGGATCCGTGCGCCATCGAGGTCGGAGATCGTTCCGCCGGAGAGCGCCGTGATGAACGCGAACGTCGGGTCGCCTGGCCGGTTCTCCGTGATGACGATGCCCGTCGCACCCGCCCCTCTGGCGCGCGCCGCCTTCACGCTGTACGGACACCCACCGCGAGCGACGAGCGCGATGGCGCCGCTGAAGGATCCAGCCGGCGCGCTGTCGCAGAGCTGCCGGGTTGCACCTGTGATCGACCCTGCATCCACGAGCCGCTGGTTCGAGGAGATCCACGCGGGCGGAATGGTGTCGGTCGGCACGAAGGGCATGCGCGGAAGCCCGCTCGGCGACACGACCTGCAGCGACGCTCCGAAGACGTGCGCGTTCGCGACCGCGCCGACGCTGATGGCGTCCGGAGCGGTGGCCGGCGACCCCGCCGTGCCGAGGCCGAAGAAGTCGCGGTCGTTCCCCGCCGAGATGACCGGCACGACGCCGGCGCGCACGACATTCCTCACGGCTTCGATCAGGATGTCCGTGCGGGGATCCGCCTGCGGCCCACCGCCCGAGAAGTTGATGATGTCCATGCCGTCGCGAACAGCAGCCTCGAAGGCGGCGACGATCTCGGGGCTGTTTGCCGAGCAGCAGCCGCCGAGCGGCCCCGGAACGTTGAAGACGCGGTAGTTGCCGATGTACGCTCGTGGGGCCACGCCCTCGACGTCCTTCACGGCCGGATGACAGCCGCCGTTCGCCTCGCTGCAGAACCCGCGTTGCCCGGCCGGGACGTCCGTCTTGACGCCCGCGACCACGCCGGCGACGAACGTTCCGTGGAACGAGTCGTCGCGGTCGAGCGGCGCGCTGTTGGCGCCGCGTCCTGCGAAGCCGCGAGCGACGATCACCTTCGGCGTCGTCGAGCCGGTCGTGCCTTTCGGGAAGCCGGGCGGATACGAGAAGCCGGTCGGGTCGAGGAAAGGATGCTCCTGGTCGACGCCGTCGTCGACGATGGCCACCTTCACGCCCTGGCCCCGCGTTCCGGTCGCTGCCCCGAACTGCGGCGCGCCGAGCACCGATGGCCCGCGATTGAGCTCGACGTGGTACGAGTAGCTCGGATACACCTTCGTCGCGATCCCCGTGTCGAGGAGCTTCGGCAGCCGCGCGTACGGCACGCTCACCGCGAACCCGTTCACGAGCACCTGGTAGCGGCGCGACACGATCGCGTCAGGCATCGCCTCGTGCAGATCGGCGATCGCCCTCGCCTGCTCCGCCTCGAGCGTGCTCAGGTACGTGCGAGAGAAGGCGCTCCGCATGTTCAGCTTCTGCCTGACGCCGAGGCCCGCGAGCCCGCGGGCGTACGTCGCGGCCGCGAGCGGCGGATCCTCGAGCTCCATGATCACCCGGACGCGATTGCCGCGGGTTGGACCGGCAGTCGCGAGGTCGGGAGCCGGCCGGACTTTCAGCAGCGCGTGTTCGACGACGCTCTTCGGCGTGCGGTCGACGGAACCCGCCGCCGTGCCGGTGGTGGCGACGACTGCGACGAGTGAGACGAGGAGCGCGAGGCGGCGCACCGGCGGCGGTGTCTAACGAACCTTGCCCGTGTAGCTCTGTCCCGCCCTCAGACCTTCGAAGGCCACCGTGACCGATCCACGGAACGTCTTGCCCTTCGCGTTCGCCGGGATGTTCCAGGTGCAGGTCGCCGCCCCGCCCTGCACTCGCTGGAGCTGCGCCGTGAGCCGCGCGGCGCCGACGCGGCCGACGCACGTCACACGTCCGTTCTGGACCGCCGCGCCGGTGTCGGAGCGTGCAGCCACCAGCTTGAGCGTGAACGGCCGACCCGCAACGGGCCTCGCCGGCGTCGGCTTGAGGCTCCGCACGACGAGCGTCGGCTTCTGAACGACGACGTTGTACGGGTAGAAGCCGATCGTCGGCGCGAAGTCGCGCTTGCAGTTCGTGCAGTCGATCGCGCCCGTGGTGGAGTCGAAGACGATCCCCGAGACTGCGGTGACGTCGAAGAGGAGCTTCCGCGTGTTGCTGAGGTCGGAGGCGTTCACGCGAATCGTCGGCCCGGCTGCCCATGCGTACGACAGCGACGACTGGGTCGGGCTCAGCGTGAAGTCGGAGCCGTCCCACTTGAAGAGCAGGAGCTCTCCCTGGATGAGCTGGATGATGTAGTCGGCTCCGAGGCTCTCGGGGTCGCCCGTCGACTGGTTCGCGTCGCTGTCCAGGAACATCACGATCGCGATGTCGGCCGCGTACTGAGGCCGGTTCGGGATGCTGATCTTGAACGAGATCGTCGCCGCGTCGTCGTTCGACGCGACGATCGTGGTGATGTCCGGCGCGGCCGGGTCCTCACCGACGGAGTCGTTGAACGTGGTCGTGTTCGCTGCGGGCGCCTTCGGCGAGGAGAGCGCACCGGAGGCCGCCGTGGGCAGAGCGACGACGGCAACGGCGATCGCGAGGACGAGCCATGGTCGTGTCAGCAACCGCACGTGCGCGTCAGCGTAGATGCGGGTCACGCATCTCGCAACTAGAAGGTGATGACGCTGCGGATGCCGTCCTGCGCCTCCATCAGCTCGAACCCGCGGTTCACCTCGTCGAGCGTCAGCCGGTGGCTGAGCAGGGACTCGACGTCGATCTCGCCCGCGAGCCAGCGGTCGACGAGCTGCGGCACCTGCGTGCGTCCCTTCACGCCGCCGAACGAGGACCCCGTCACCCGTCGGCCGGTGATGAGGAACCGTGGGACGATGTCGAGCGTCTCCCCCTTGCCGGCGACGCCGACCATCGTCGCGAGCCCCCATGCCTCGCGCGCTGCCTCGACCGCCTGCCGCATGACCTGCACGTTGCCGGTGGCCTCGAAGGTGTAGTCGGCGCCGAATCCGCCGGTCTCGGCACGGATCCAGTCGACCACGTCCTCTCCTGCAACACGCGTGTCCGTGGCGCCGTGATGGCGGGCACTGGCAAGGCGTCCCTCCGAGAGGTCGACGGCGACGATCCGCTCCGCGCCCGCGAGCCGGCAGCCGATGACCGCTCCGAGACCGACGAGCCCGCAGCCGAACACCACGCAGGTCGATCCCGCCCGGACGTCGGCGGTGTACAGCGCCGCGCCGATCCCGGTCGAGAGCCCGCACGCGAACGGGGCACAGCCCTCGAGCGACGCCTCCGGCGAGACCTTCGCGAGGGCGATCTCCGGCATCACCGTGTACTCGGCGAACGTCGAGGTGCCCATGAAGTGCCGCATCGGCTCGCCCTCGCGAGTGAGCCGCGTGGTGCCGTCCGGTAGGTGGCCGAGCCCCTGCTGGTCTCGGATCGCAACGCACCGGTTCGTCCGGCCGCTGCGGCAGTGGACGCACTCGCCACACTCGGGTGCGAAGAGGGTGATGACATGGTCCCCGGGCGACACGAGCGTCACGTCGGCGCCGACGCGCTCGACGATCCCGGCGCCCTCGTGGCCGAGGACGCACGGCGCATACCCCGTCGGGTCCGCCCCGGACGCCGTATAGAGATCGGTGTGGCAGACGCCGCACGCGCCGAGCCGGACGAGCACCTCGCCCGCCTTCGGCTCGGCGAGGTCGAGCTCCTGGACGACGAGCGGCTCGCCGAACTCCTCGAGCACTGCTGCGCGGATCCTCACGTGCGCCAGTTTCTCACGCCGCTCATGCCGAGAGACAGAGGGCTAGCGACCGCGCCTGAAGGCGTTTCCAACCTGGAGCACGGGGCACTTACCTGGTCCGACGACCGGGGAGTGTCCATGCCGGCCCGACCGTTCGAGATCCGCTATCCCGACGGCGACTTCGAGATCGCCTATACGCGACGGCCGTTTCCGGCCGTGGGTGAGACGATCCAGCGAAAGAACCGGATCTGGGAAGTGACACGCAGAGAGGACCGTGACGCCGAGGGCGGGGATGCCGTCTTCGTGTACGTCGAGCCCGCGGGAACGCCGCGCGGCGACGATCGGCACTCGTCATGACACCCCGTCGCATGATCATCGTCGAGGCGACCGTCATCGAAGGGCAGCCGGGTAGTCTGGTCGTATCCCAACGACACCGATTCTTCTCTTGCGGTTCCCGGACGGGGACGTCGAATATCGATCGACGCGGGGCGAACTGCCCGTGGGGACGCAGGTTCGAAGCCGCGGTTCGGTATGGCGCGTCCGAGAGTTCAGCGGCAGTGCCGCGATGCTCGAGCCGGTCGAGTCGGAGGATCTCGCGGGGCCGGCGGGCGGATCCGTGATCACTCCGGGCCCTCTCGGAGACAAGCCGTTGACGTTCGAGATCCTCACCGAGGCCTAGCGGGTGCTTCGCAATGGCTGAGAAGACACCCGCGAAGAAGGGCATGCAGAAGGGATTCACCGATGACGAACGGGCCGCGATGAAGGAGCGCGCCCGAGAGTTGAAGGCGGAGGCGCGCGCGAGCAAGGACAGGGCGGCCGGGGAGAGTGACGTGCTCACCAAGATCGCCGAGATGCAGGGACCCGACCGTGCGATGGCCGAGCGACTCCATGCCATCATCACAGCCGCCGCGCCGGCTCTTTCCCCAAAGACCTGGTACGGGATGCCCGCGTATGCGAGAGACGGCAAGGTCGTCTGCTTCTTCCAGAGCGCCGAGAAGTTCAAGTCGAGGTACGCAACGCTCGGCTTCAGCGACGAGGCGAACCTCGACGACGGCGCCATGTGGCCGACCTCATTCGCGCTCAAGGAGTTGACCGCCACCGACGAGGCGCGAATCGCCGCCCTTGTGAAGAGCGCGGTGAGCTGAGGGGCTAGCCGCCGCGCGCGTCAGTTCTCGAGTCCTCCCGGGCGCAACTGCGGTACAGCTGTGTGATGGCGATCCTCGGCGGACTCGGTGCTGCGATCGCGTGGGCCGTGACGCTGCTGTGCACGTCGCGTGCGACGCGCATGATCGGCTCCGGCTCGGTGCTGGCATGGGTGATGCTGGCCGGCTTCTGCATCGTCGTGCCGTGGGCCGCGCTCGAGGGGATTCCTGACGGCCTCGACAGAACCTCCGTCGCGTGGCTTCTCGTCGCGGGGCTAGGGAACGTGCTCGGCCTTATGCTCGCGTACACGGCGCTTCGGCTCGGCAACGTCGGGATCGTCGGTCCGATCGTCTCGACCGAAGGGGCGATCGCGGCGCTGCTCGCCGTTCTCGCAGGAGAGCATCTCGCCGCTGGGTCGGCCGCGATGCTCGTCCTCATCGCCGTCGGAATCACGCTCGCTGCGACGACGGCCGAATCGACGGAGCCGGCTCGCATCGGCCGGATCGGCGCCGTTCCCTTCTATGCACTGCTCGCCGCGTGCTCGTTCGGCGTGAGTATCTATGCGACCGGCCGTGCGAGCGCCGAGCTGCCGATCGCATGGGCAGTGGCGCCCCCGCGCATCCTCGGAGTGCTCCTCGTGACGCTCCCACTCGCGACGACGGGACGGCTGCAGCTGACCCGGCAGACCGCACCGCTCGTCGTTGTCGCCGGTATCGCGGAGGTCGTCGGCTTCTCGTGCTTTGCGCTCGGTGCACGCGACGAGCTCGCGGTCGCCGCTGTTCTCGCGTCGCAGTTCGCGGCGGTCGCGGCTGTGGCCGCCTACTTCCTCTTTCGCGAGCGGCTGTCCCGATTGCAGATCGCGGGCGTGGCCACGATCGTCGCGGGTGTGACCGTTCTCACCGCCCTGCAGGCCGCATAGGCCTACAGCAAGGGGGTCAGGACGAGCCTGATCCGGCCGGTCTTCGAGCCCGGCCGGACGACGTACCGGGTCAGCAGGTCCTCGTACGCGGGATGGACGACTGCGATGTGGATGTGCGGCCCGCGGCCGTAGTTCGCGGGCATTGGGCCCTCGAAGCGGAACCTCCCCTGCCGGTCGGTGACGACTCTCGCCCGCCCCCGCGGGCCGTAGCCGTTCGGACCGGCCTGCCATAAGTAAACGACGGCGCGGCGGACCGGCGCGCAGTCCGGGGTCAGGACGCGCCCGAGGAGGACGTGCCCCGTGCCGATCTTCGCGCGGAGGGGCGTCGCGACCGCGTTCGCCTGGAACGGGCCGGCGCCATCGCCGATCGTCGGTTGGCAGCGCGCTTGGCTCGAGGCCGCTCCGGCGGTCGCTCCGATTGCGACACCGGCGGCGCCGAGGACGAGGAAGCAGGCGAGCGCCCGCACCATCGCTCGAGCATAGCGGGGTCACGTCGAGATCCGCCGCTACCGTCCTTTGCGATGGACGGATCGGCGGCGAGTCCGTGGCTCTGGGTACGAATCGCGCTCGTCGGGTTCGTGCTCGCATGGATCATCGGGCCGAGCGAGCTGCGGGGGGCGGTTCCCATCCTGGTCGTCTTCCTCGTGGCGCTCGGCCTCGAGATCCACTTCCTCGTGAGCGCACTCCGACACGGGGGACCACGGCGTCGACCCGATCGGCGGCCGCAAGAGGTCGACCTCGAGCGCTACGGGTTCGAGGAGGAGGAGCAGCCCGGCGAGGATGAGCTCGAGGAGCTCGCTTCGAGCGCATCTCTCGTCCCGGTCCGCCGCTTCGTGCTCGGCCTCGGCCTCATGGCTGCGCTCCTCGGGGCGATCTGGTTCGTCCAGAGCCGGACCGGCTGGGATGCGCTCTCCGGCGAGACGAAGGCGACCGCGGTCGCCCGTTTCTCGGCAGAAGCGTCGCGCGTCGCCGAAAAGCCGGTCTCGATCCGCTGCGACGAGGCGCGCGACTACGTCGGCGCCGTGCAGCACGCCGATGGCGTCGCGGTCGTCGGCGGCGACCTCGGGATCCTGACGCCCGAGATCTGCAACGACCTCTACCGTCTCGCCTTCAAGGGCGATGCGACGGGGTCTCGCACGGGACGTGCGGTCGCGGTGCTCGCTCACGAGGCGTGGCATCTCCGCGGCACGAGCGACGAGGGCACGACCGAGTGCTACGCGCTGCAGTCCGGGATCGAGCTCGGCATGAGACTGGGCTTGTCGGAGGGCACGGCTCGCCAGCTCATGCGGCAGCAGCTGGTGGAGAATCAGCTACGCGGCGCAAGCACGCTCGAGTACCGCATACCGTCGGAGTGCCGCGACGGCGGCCGCCTCGACCTCCGCCCGAGCAGCACGGGGTTCCCGTGAGCCGGAGAGTCGCCCGGCGGGGCGGCTACGTCGGTCTCATGTGCGGTACTGGACTCGAACGTGCCTGCAAATGGCTCATTTCGAGCGCTCGACGTATGCACGGCGGGTATGCCCGGTCGTGACCCAGCGCAACCGAGAGAAGCCGCGATGCTCGGCCTTCACGGTCAGCGGCCAGCCGTGCAGGGTTGAGCCCCTCGGCGAGGGCGCGGACTCGCACCGCCCTCAGCGCGGGAACGCCAGCGCGGGGGATCCGCTCGGAGCCGAGTGAGCGACACGCGGCAACTCCTGCGTCCACTCGGGGCACTCCCAGTATTCGGTCAAGAACGGATGTTCGCATGCTTGAGTGGATCTTGACTCGTGAGGGGTGAGGCGCGAGGCTTCTACCCTGGAGCCTGATCGTTACGGTCCAACGTGCATGTCCGAGCGGCAGGCTACGCCATGCACGTCTTCGATCACTCGGGCGACTGACAATGACCGCCATTGGTCTGCGTCCGTGCGTCCCCTAGGTCATGTTCCGGCGCTCGACGGACTGCGCGGAGTCGCGATCCTGCTCGTGCTCGCAAACCACTCGGGCTGGCACCTCCTCGGAGGCGGCCTCGGGGTCGATCTCTTCTTCTGCCTCTCGGGCTTCCTCATCACGGCGCTCTTGCTCGGCGAGTGGAGCGAGCGCGGGAGCGTCTCCTTCGCTGACTTCTACCGCCGCCGTGCGCTGCGGCTCCTACCCGCGCTCCTGCTCGTCTCCGCAGTGACGCTCGCTCTCTATCCGGAAGGGTATCGGCAGGCTCTGATCGGGGTTACGTATGTCGCCAACTTCGCCCGCTTGTCCGGCGAAGGTCTCGGCGCCTTCACCCACTTCTGGTCGCTCGCGCAGGAAGAGCAGTTCTATCTCGTGTGGCCGCTGGTACTGATCACGGCGCTGCGCTTCCCCAGAGTGATCCTGCCGACGCTCGGGCTGCTCTTCGTCGCGATCAGCCTGCACGGCCTCACTGCCTCGAGCTACGAACGTCTCTGGTACGGGCCGGACATGCACTCTGGCGGGCTCGTGCTCGGAGCCGTCGCGGCCATCCTGTACGTCCGAGGCGTGAACCTTCGAATGCCCGTCGGCCTTGCAGTGCTCGCCGGCATCGCGTGTGTTGCAGTCTTCTCCGAATCGAACGCGGGCCTCGTGCTGCCGGTCTTCGCAGTTGCGGGAAGCGTGGTTGTGCTGGCGGTCGCTCAGGGCTCTCTCCGTTCGCTCGAGCTTCGCCCGCTGCGCTACGCCGGCAAGATCAGCTACGGGCTCTACCTCTGGCACTACCCTGTCTTCATTGTGCTCGGCTGGGAGCTCGGGCTGCCGGTCTCGATCGGCTGTGCTGTGCTTTCGTACCGGTACGTCGAGCAGCCGTTTCTGCGCCGCAAAGCGCATCGGGCGGGGCCGACGCAGCCGGACCCCGAAGCCAGAGCCGCACGTCTCTGCTGGACCCGCACTGGCGACCAGCTAGTGCACCCCAGGGACTTGGGCAGCTCTCGGGCTCTCCCCTGCCCGACGTGAGGAGAAGGGACGATGTGACGGGCCAGCCGCCACCGTCGCCCTCCTCCCCGACGGTGTTGATTACCTGCACTCGACGCCCACAAACGGGTCACAACACTTTCCTTACTGCCGTCAACACGTGACGCGACTGAGGGAGGACGACCGACCACTTCATTTCGCCCCGTCGGGTTGACACACTGGGACGAGACACATAGGACGTGAGTGTCGGGCGTGGCGCTGGAGAGTTGGCCTACGACGAGGAACACCGGGGAGAACTTCGTCTTTCTGGGAGGTCACCAAGAGGCAGCCACGCCCGTCCCCCTTGCGGACTTCGTTCAGCCGACGGACCCCCGGTTCCGCCCGCCCGCCTCGAGCTCCCCTCCTCGAGCCGCGGTCTGGTCCGCATAGGGTCGTCGCAACCAAGTCTTTGGAGGGCATTTCATGAGCATCGTTGTCCGTTACAACCCTCCGTCTCTGACAGCCGAGCAGTACGAGGAGGGCGACCGACTACTCAGGGAAGCGGGAGTGGAGCCTCTTCCGGACGGCCTCGACTACCACGTTTGCTTCGGGGTCGACGGGCACTTGCGTGTCAGCGAAATCTGGGACTCTCGCGAGCAGTTCGAGGCGTACGGGCAGCGGTTGATGCAGATGCCTGTGCTGGCCGACATCCCATTCGATTCCGGTGGTCCGCCAGAGATCCTTGAGGTTCACGGAATCCGCAAGCGTTAGCGCGCTTCGTTCAGCCCGCCCGCCTCGAGCTCGCGCTCCTCGATCGGCAGATACTCTCAGTCGAGAGACCGGCTCGAGCCGCCGCCTCTAATTCCGACCCGCGTGTGAGGCTCCCGACAACGTCGACGAAGGAGGAGCCTCATGCCGTTGGCCCTTAGCGCGTGGTACCTGTGGGGAGGACTGTTTGGCCTCATCTGGTTTGTCTGTCTTGTTTCAGCCGGGGTGCTCACCTGGAAGAACGACCACAAGATCCTGTTCTTCATCGGGTTCATCTTCCCCCTGCTCTGGATCGTCGGAGCGGTGATGAGCAAGAAGCCCGCTCCGTATCAGCCGGGCATGCGACCCTAGGCTGGCGGACCGCCTCGAGCTCCCGCTCCTCGATCCGCAGGTAGTCGGCGAGTTCGGGATCGTTGTCCGCGATCGCGCGGCTTGAGCAGGGCAAGTACGCATACTGGATCGAGATGCTCGTCTACCACCGCACGTACCGCGCGAGCAAGATCGTCCGGGACGGCTTCCGCGACGACACGTGGGCGCGGCCAGGACTCGGCAGGAAGCGCGGCGTGTTCATCTCACCCGACTGGCTCGACGAGCACGAGGGTGTAGACGGTGACGACGTGCTCGAACTCGATATCGACGAGGCACTGTTCGCACAGCACGAATGGTTGGCACAGGACAGGACCTACCGTGAGGCGATGATCCCGGCCCGAGGAACTCAACCGTTACCCCGTCCGCCTGCTCAACCCGGGTGAGATCGAAAAGCTGCGCCGGAGGCGCTTCGGTTAGGACCAGGGGCAGGGTCAGAGGTCCTTGGCCGACTGAGCGGCGCGAAGAGCTCCGGCTAGCTCAGCCCGCTCGCCACGATCTCGACTCCGCTCCTCGATCCGCAGGTAGCTCGCGAGCTCGGGATCGCCGCGCGCGATCAACGCGGGTTCAAGTGGCCGCGCTCATCGTCGGTCTCGTCGCGTGGCCGAGCCATGAGAGCAATCCAGACAATGATCAGGACATCGATCAGAACGAGTACGCCGACAGCGAGCGCTGGATACATCCACCAGCTCACGCAGATGTCTTCGGCCGTCCTCGTTGATTCCCTCTCCACTCACGCCGGTTGGTCCACGCGTTGAGCAAGTCTCTTTCGCACCGCACGCAGCAGTCATTTGGGCATTCGCGCTCACAGGTAAAGCAGCGGCGCATCGGCTGGTCGGGAGTCAGGACGTTCTCCCGTGCCGGGCTCGCCGAGCGGTGTCAACGAGTTCCGATAGCTTGATCGCGCGGCTCTGCGCATCCATGGTTCCGATGTGGCTCGTCGAATGGTGGGCAGAGAGGACGAACTTGCTCAAGTCCGTGCGCTTGTCGAAGGCGCGCTGGCGGAGACGCGCGCGCTCGTGCTCGAAGGCGAAGCGGGGATCGGCAAGTCCACACTCTGGCTCGCCGGAGTCGAAATTGCCCTCGAGCGCGGAGCACTGGTTCTCCAGTCGCGTCCGTCCGAGGCCGAGCGAGAGTTTGCATTCGCCGGCCTAGGCGATCTCTTCGATGACGTACTCGAGGACGTGCTTCCGACGCTGACCCAGCCCCGACGTCGTGCGCTCGAGGTTGCCCTGCTCCTACAGGAGGCGAGCGAGCCCTCCGATCCACGCGCCCTCGGCGTCGCAGTTCGCACTGGAATCGAGACGCTCGCGGCCGAACAGCCGCTGCTACTGGCGATCGACGATGTGCAGTGGCTCGACGCCTCGTCGGCGAGCGCCCTCTCGTTCGCCTTGCGCAGGCTCGAAGCGCCGATCGCGCTTCTCCTCGCGCGTCGGCTCGCCGAAGGGATCGAGCCCTCGGCTCTCGAGTGCATTCTCCCTGACGAGCGGGTCGAGCGACTGTACGTCAGGGCCCTCAGTTTGGGTGCGCTCCACACTCTCCTCCGCGACCGGCTCGAGCGGGTCTTCGCACGGCCGACGCTCCTGCGGATCCACGAGCTCTCGGGCGGCAACCCCTTCTACGCGCTCGAGCTTGGCCGAGCGCTGCCCGAGGACGTCGATCCCACGGAGCCGCTCTCGGTCCCGGATAGCCTCGGCGAGCTCTTGCGTGTCCGGCTCGCCGACCTTCCGGAACCGACGCGTCGGGCGCTCGCGCTATGCGCGGCCCTCGGGAACGCGCCCGACGCAGCTCTGGAATCGCTGGGCGTCGCGCGGGAGACCCTCGAGCCGGCGCTCGCCGCCCGCGTGGTCGAGCGCAAGAGCGGCAGCACGCGTTTCACACACCCGCTGCTTGCCTCCACGCTCTATCAGGATCTCCCGGCCGAAGAGCGACGGGACGCACACCGCCGGCTCGCGGCGGCGTCTCACGACGCGCTGGACAGCGCACATCACCTTGCCCTCGCCTCCGACAAACCCGACGTCGAGATCGCCTCCGTGCTGGAGGAGGCATCGACGCAGGCCGGAGCTCGCGGGACGATCGTCGTGGCGGCCAGCCTCGCGGAGCACGCGCTCCGGCTCACGCCTGTGGATGCCTTCGAGGATCGGGATCGGCGCACGATCGCCGCTGCGCGCGCCCACTTCGAGGCGGGCGACGCCCGCCGTGCTCAGGTGCTCGCGCACGAAGCCCTGGACCGGTCGAGCGCCGGGGCGCGCGCGGACGTGCTTGTCCTCATGAGCGACGTCGAGTTCGGCGCGGGACACGTCGAGCGGGCGATGGAGCTGCGCCGGGAGGCGCTCGAGGCCGCGGCCGACCGGCCGTCGCTCCAGGCGGAGATCCACCAGTGGCTCGGGGGAAATGCTGCCTTCACCGAAAGTACAGAAGTCGGTCGGGAGCATGCGCTGATCGCCCTTCGGCTCGCGGAGTCGCTCGATGACGAGGCGCTACGCGCCGGAGCGCTCGCGGTGCTCGCGAGTGTGCGCTTCCGGCTCGGAGAGCCTGGGGCGCTCGAGCTCGCAGAGGAAGCGGCCGAGCTCGCCGCCGCAAGTGGTAGCCCGCGGGTGCATCGGTACGCGATGTCCGGTCTCATCCATGCGGCTGTCTGGTCGCATCAGCTCGACCGCGCGCGCGTCCTCCTCGAGGAGCGTGACCGGGAGTGGAGCGCGCGCGACGAGCTCGTAAGGGCGTGGAACCTCTGGTTTCTTGGTCTGCTCGAGCTTCGCTCGGGCCGATTCCGGCTCGCTGCCGAGCATGCGGAGCAGGCGAGGGCGATCAGTCGCCAGTACGCGCTGGACGATCGCGAGGACATGGGCGACGTCTGGCTTCCTGCGTTGATCGCTGCCCATCGCGGCGAGCTCGGCCGAGCACGTGTGCTGCTGGAGAGCTTTCCGTCGTCGATCGAGGGAACGTGGCTCTCCGGTGTCCTCGGCCTCGTCGAACTGTGGAGCGGGCATCCCGATTCGGCCGTAGCGTGCTTCGAGAGCGTCGAGTTGGGAACCCGCGCCGTGCGTGGCCCCGGGCCGTCCCTAGCCTGGTGGCGCGCCGACCACGCCCAGACCCTGGTCGAGCTCGGCCGGCTCGACGAGGCCGTCGCGCTCCTCGACACCTGGGCGGCGGATGCAGCGCGGCTCGGTCGCGAGGCGCAGCTCGCGGAGGTGACCCGCTGCCGCGGTCTCGTTGCCGCCGCTCGGAGCGAGCTCGAGACCGCAGAAGCCGAGCTTCTACGATCGGCCGAACAGCACGAGGCGGTCGGCGATCCGTTCGGACGCGCGAGGACGCTGCTTGCCCTCGGGATCGTGAGGCGTCGCGCGCGGCAGAAGCGTTCGGCCCGTGAAGCAATCGCCGAGGCCGCTGCGATTTTCGAAGAGTGCGGCGCGGACGGCTGGGCGGAGAAGGCCCGAGCGGAGGTCGGCCGGATCGGCGGGCGCCAGCGCGAGGAGGGTCTGACCGATGCAGAGCGGCGCGTTGCAGCTCTCGTCGCCGGGGGGCGCACCAACCGCGAGGTCGCGGCGACGCTCGTCCTCACCGAGAGGACCGTCGAGACCCATCTCACGCACATCTACGGCAAGCTCGGCATTCGTTCCAGAGCGGAGCTCGCTCGCACGTTTGCGATCGAACGAGAGAGTGGCGATCAAAGTTCGGGGGTTTCCACGATTTCAAGCTGAGTCGAGTCACCTAACGTCGGCTAGGTGCCGAGCTACCTCGTCGAAACGTATCTCGCTCGTGGTGCCGCGGGAGAGCGCGCCGTTCGCGAGCGATCGGCCCATTCGGCAGCGGAAGAACTGACGCGAGAGGGGACGCGCGTCAAGTTCGTGGGATCGACACACGTTCCCGAGGACGAAATCTGCTTCTTCACGTTCGAGGCGTCGTCGGCCCAGGTTGCCGTGCTTGTCGCGCACCGATCCGGTCTCGACGCACTTCGCATAGTCGAGGCGGTTTCGTCAGGAAGCGCGGCTGCTAGCACCCCGGTTGGAGAACTGCACACCTCCGACCACTCGCCCGCCGCCACCATCAACCGAAAGGGGATTTCAGGTGACAAGAGGTCAGATTGAGCCATCTCGCACCGGTGCGCGTCGGAGGCGGGTGGCGGTAGCGGGTCTGCTTGCCGTCGCCGTGGGGACGACGGTCGCGTTCACCGCGGCACAGGCATTTGCGACGGCAGGAGCCGGCCCTCCTGTCAGCGTCTACACGGCTCGCGGGCCGGTGTCGCAATCAGTCGTAATCGGGACGCCCAAGTCCGCGACAGCCACGAAGGTCGTGACTGTCCGCGTGAAGGGCAAGGTCGTCAAGAGGAAAGTGAGCTTCACGTACCAGACCGTGACGCCGATGATGACGTGCGGGACGTCCACCGCATGCGATACGGCGTACCAGCAGCTGACGATCCCGCCCGGCGGCTACACCGGCTGGCATACACATCCGGGGCCGACGTTCGTCGCGGTCGCACAGGGAGAGGGAACCCTCTACCACGGGATGTCCGGCTGCCCGTCGTTCAAGTACGCGACCGGGGCAGGCTTCATGCAGCCCTCGACCGAGGTGCACAACATGAGGAACGAGGGCTCGACGCCGCTGGTTCTGTGGGCCTTCTATGCACTTCCTCCGGGGACGTCAAACGCGGCGATCCGCATTGATCAGCCGCAGCCTGCGGAGTGCCCGAACATTCCGTAACTCAATGGGACTTCGGTGCAGGAGCGGCGCTTGGGCAGCGCTGCTCCTGCAACCGCGATCGGCTTGCGCTCGGATACGGCTCACGTTGCCCGCCTCTCCGGTTCGCTGACCCAGCGGCGCATCCGCGTCGTCACCCGAAGCGAAGAAGGAGACCGATGCCGCGGTTGCGGAACAGGTTCCGTGCACGGATCTGGGCCGCCGTGGCGACCGGATCGATCGCAGCGCTCGTCATTGCGCCGCCGTCGGCCCTGGCCCATGCCGGGCTCGATGCATCAACGCCGTCGAATGACGAGGTGCTTGGCCGCGCTCCGGAGCAGGTCGTGCTCACCTTCAGCGACCCCGTCGAAGCGGCACTCGGCTCCGTTCGTGTCTACAACGGTGCTGCCCGCCGGGTGGATGACGGACGCACGACACGGCCCAATCGAAATGAAATGGCGGTTGGCTTGCCGTCGGATCTCAGTCCGGGCACATACACCGTCGCATGGCGGATCGTGCCCGCGGACTCGCATCCGGTCAGCGGCGCGTTCGTCTTTCACATCGGAAAGCCTGGTGCGGGTACTGCCGGCGTGGTTGGCCAAGTTCTCGACGCGCAGGGAGGCTCGCGGACCGTCGAACGTGCCTTCTGGCTCGTCCGCTTCCTGAGCTTGACGCTCATCTTGCTCTGCGTCGGTGGGGCGACTGCCCTCCCCTGCGTACTTGCTGGGGCATCCATCGCGGTGCGCAGATCGCTGTGGATCCTCGTTGCGTTCCTCGCAGGCGGGCTCGCCCTGCTCTCGCTGGCGGGTATCGGGCTCCAAGGCGCACAGGCAAGCGGTCTGGGAATCGACGCGGCCGTGCGTCAATCCCTGATTGGCGACGTCCTCGACACTCGTTTCGGACATGCATGGCTGTTGCGTGCCGCGCTCGCCGTGCTTCTCGCGTCGGTGGCGGTGATTGCCGCGCGACGGACGGAGCGAGGCGACGCCTCTCTCGCTGCCGTTGCACTTGGACTCGGCGTGCTGATTGCGGCCACACCGGCCGTCTCCGGGCACGCACGCGTGGTGGGAGGAGTCGCACTTGCGAGCGACTGGGTGCACGTCGTTGCAGCCTCAGTGTGGGCGGGTGGCCTGGTGTTCCTACTGATCGCCCTGTGGCGGGCTCAAAGCGAGGAGCGCTGGCAATTCACCGCAAGGGCGGTTCCGCGTTTCTCGGTGCTTGCTGTCGTCTCCATCGCAACACTCCTGACCGCGGGTGCCGTCAACGGTTTCCTTGAGGTTGGGTCATGGCGCGGCCTCTGGGAGACCACGTACGGCCAACTCTTGCTGGTCAAGATGGCACTCGTCCTGCCGGTGCTCGCACTCGGAGCGTTCAACAACCGCGTTTCCGTCCCGCGCCTTCGAGCCAAGATTGCCTCGGCGCTCGAACGAAGGCGGTTTCTGGTGTTTGTTGCCGTCGAGCTCGCCCTCGCGGTCGTCATCGTCGGCGTTACGGCGGCACTCGTCGCCGAGCCGCCGGCAAAGGCGCAACTCTCCGCCGAGACCGGTCCGGTCTCACGTGACGTATTCGTGCATCCCTACCGGACCGACGCGAAAGCTGCACGGGCGTGGGACGAGCTCGGACAACGAGAGACGTTCGACCGACACGGCCGCATGCACTGGATGACCCGCCAGGGCTCGTCTGCTTCCCAGCGGGCGCGGGCTCGAACCAGTGACAGTCGTTCTCTGGTTCGGGGCCGGGCCACTTCGTGAGGCCAGGCACGCATTCAGACAGCCACCACCCGGCTCCTCCGCTCCATGCGGCAACGGGGAGGCGAAAAGAGTTGATCTGGATTCCGCTCGTGCTAACGATCGTCTGGGCATTCGGAGCGTCGTACGTCATCGTTACCCGCTGACGCCCGAACAGATAGCCATACGGGGCGCGCTCCTGCCGTCGTCAAGCGCGCTCCAGTTCGACTACTGCGTCGGCCTGCGGCGCTTGAGGAAGTAGACGATGGCGAGAACGATGACGATGGCGATGGCTCCGTAGAGCAGAAGCCAGGGCGACCAGCCGTGAGACGCGAGCAACATCAACCTCCCGTCTTGGTTCGGGGGCCATCACGGAGCGGCCAATAGCGGCCACCCTCCTAGGGCCGCCGTTCTCAACCTACTGTCGTTGGGGGCGCAGGCGCGGCAACCTCTCCATCGACCCCCGGAAGTCTCTCGTGCCCCCTCGGTGTGACCGGTGTGCGGGCCGATCCTCCAGTTGTCGCGCCTGACCTACCGGTATCCATATCACCGGTTGGGGCAAGGATGTCACCCTCGGCGTTCGGTTCTTGCGAAATCCTTAGGTACGGCCAGTCTTGAGTTCGGGGCGATCCCGAACCTGCGAGCTCCCTGCGGATCCGAGGAGCGCGAGCTCGAGGCGGGCGGGCTGAACTAGTCCCTGAACGAGGAAGGCCCGCCGGAGCGGGCCTTCGACGCTCGCCGACCCGGCGACAGACGCGCCGGAGCCGGTGGCCGATCTAGCCCTGTGGGCCGTGACCGGCCGAGGCGAAACCTCTGCACGCGTTGTCGCCGCCGTGTAGGTCGCCCGGTGCCGGATGCTGAACCCGTCCTCCAGCGCCCTCCTCGTTGGGATTGTCATTCTGTCCCGAGAAGGAGCAGATCGAGCCTGCGTGCGGATCGGCGTCCGGCGCGGCCCCGATCGGGGTGTTGCCGTTGCCGTGTCCTTTGACCTCACCGGCGAGCGCACCACCAGCACCCATCCCCATAACGGCGGCTGCGCAGACGGCGACCGCGAACAATCGCGTCTTTCCCATCTCTCCCCCTTGTTCGTGACGCCTAATTGACGCCGGTCGGGAAGCTACCCACGTCCCGGCGCGTCGTCAACGCCGTGGCGAGCAAGTAAGAGAGGGGCCATTAACCCGACGACGGTGAACCGGAAGCAGGGCTCGCACGGTCATGCCCCGAACGGCCATCTAGGCACGAACGCTCGAGCGCGTCCATGCTCCCTCGCGCGGCCGGGCCACTTGGTGAGAGCCGAAGCTGGGCGTTCAGGCAGCCACCCGGCCCCCACCTCGCGGGCTGAGCAGCCCCCTCCTCGAGTCCGCCGACGCATTCGACCTAGGTGGCATCCTTTGGCACGGAGGATTGGCACCGGATACGGGGGGCCTCCACACAGCTTGGCGGCGGTGAGGAGCCGCCCGCCCGGTCTCTCTTCAAGCTGGCGAGAGCCGACACTGCGGCGTTCGGGCGGCCGCTCAGCCCCACCTACGGATCGAGGAGTGCAAGAGTCGGCTCAGCCCTCAGACGCCGGAACGCGCACCGTGGCGATCAGCCTCCTGGCAGTCGGTAGGAATGCGCTTAGCTCGGTTCTTCCGATCGCCTCGATGACGGCAACGAAGAGATGTGGCTTGCCGCCGTACCGGACGTCGGAGAAGTAGAAGCGGCTTATCGACTTACCGGCGATCCCATAGGGCTCACCCCACTGCGGGAACAACAGGAAGTTGGCACACGCTTTTGCTGGACAGCCGGGATCGTCGTTGACCGCTCCAGCCGAGACGCCGATGTCGACGACGCGAGCGCGGATCGTGCCGATCTTGCCGCTCTTCGGCTTCGAGACCGTCAAGTTCGGGTTCTTCTGGAGCGAGGCCAGGAGACTCGCACTCGTTGGCCTGCGCGAGCCGTCGGGTCGCCAGTATCCGGGGATATGCGGCTTTGCCGCATAGACGTCTTCCCAGAAGATCACTCGTGCCTTCTGGTTGCTCTTCGGCGATGCCCAGAACTCACCGGTGCTGTCTTCGCCAGAGAGCCAACCCTTCCCGAACAGGAGCGTCATCTCGCCCGCGAAGAAGTACCTCGTCTGGTACTTCCCGGCTGGCAAGTTCCCCGGTTCGATCAAGTGCGGTGGCAGGCATTGCGGAGCGCAGCCGGGAATCGTCGCCGTTCCCGAGTCGTCCGAGTTGGCCACAGTGGTGGTCCCGAGAGATACGAGCGCAGCGGTCCCAACGATCAAGAGCCATCTCATGGAGCGATCCTCCCTCGCTGATTCGCATCGGAGGCCTGCCCCCTCCAGCCGCAGTGGATCGGCATCCTCCTCCTGCCGATGGCTTGTGTCAACTGGCGCTTTTCGCCATGCTGTCGCCCGAGTTCGAGCGCGTCATCTTCCCGCCGCTGCGCCGGGACTTGACTCGATTGCGTCCTGTACGGCCTCGCTGCCCGCACCTACCGTGACGCCCTGGTGAGTCCGGCGCTGGGAGCCGGGCGGTCTGCGGCAAACGGCGCACCCCTGGTAAACAGGTGGGGCCTGCGCGGGCTCGCCGTCACTGCGCGAGAGACTCGAGGAGCTGCGGTTGAGTCTCTCGCGCAGCCTCTCCGTCATGCGGCCCGAATAGACCCGATCGTGTCCTATCGGGCGAGGCGAGGGCCGGACACGCTTCCAGGCGATGGAGGGAGAGGACTGCCTGCCTGTCTGTCTCTCCCTCCGTCGTCTACATGACGAGGCGCACCGCCTGAGGCTAGCCAAGAACGCCCATTGACACTTCCGTCACGCGGTGAGAGGGTCCCGCGCTAACCGGCGCAAGTCTCCTTCGAGGTGGCAGGCCCTCTGTGGCGAGCTTCCTTGCTTCCGGCATAGGGAGCGCAAGGTGCGCTACCGCAACTGGAAGGAGATCCGAGCGATGAATGCTCCGATCAAGCGAGCCTCCGGCGCAGCGCGCCAGCGGCGGGTCGCGGCAGCAGGTCTACTTGCCGTTGCGATAACTGGGGTACTCGCGTTCACCGCGGCCCAGGCGTTTGCGACGGCGGGTGCCGGTCATCCTGTCAGCGTCTACACGGCTCGCGGGCCGGTGTCGCAATCAGTCGTGATTGGGACGCCCAAGTCCGCGACGGCCACGAAGACCGTGCGTGTCCGGGTGAAGGGCAAGGTCGTCACGAGGAAGGTGAGCTTCACCTATCAGACCGTCACTCCGTTGATGTCCTGCGGGGAGGCGACCGCATGCGACACCGCCTACCAGCAGCTGACGATCCCACCCGGCGGGTACACCGGCTGGCACACGCATCCGGGGCCGACATTCGTCGCGGTCGCACAGGGGGAGGGAACCCTCTACCACGGAATGTCGGGTTGCCCGTCGTTCAAGTACGCGGTCGGCGCGGGCTTCATGCAGCCTCCGACCGAGGTCCACAACATGAGGAACGAGGGTACGACGCCGTTGGTCCTGTGGGCCTTCTACGCCCTTCCGCCCGGGACGACGAACGCGGCGATCCGTGTTGATCAACCCCAGCCTGCGGAGTGTCCGAACATTCCGTAGTTGCGGGCGACTGCGAACACCGGAAGGCCCGTTTCGGCGGGCCTTCTTCGTTCTGGCACGTAGTTCACCGCCCAGATCACCACTCCCGCGAGGTCACGTTGCGATTCGGAGCGCCGCGGTTGCAACCGGCATGCTCCGGCCCCGAGTACAGGCTCGGCTGGTGGACGCCGCCCCCAAAGGGCCAGCCCGTCACGGTGCCATGCCCGAGGCCGTACGACCTGCGCCACTCGTACGCCGCGTGGAGCCTGGCTGCCGGTGTCCCGGCTTACGACCTCGCCCGCTACATGGGCACGAGCCTGCGGATGATCGACATGACCTACGGCCACCTCGTGCGTGGATCGGAAGAGGCCGCGAGGACACGGCTGTTGCGTTCACGACCGCCGCTGCGGAGGCGGCAGAAGCGCGATGAGCGCAGGCGAGAGGTTCCCGCGGCCGCGCTTCTTCGTCGTCAGGCGGTCGATGTGGTCGGCACGCCGCCCTTCTGCCCGGCCGCAGCGGTTGCTCCCGGCTCTACTGCGACCCGCCCTCATAAGGGGGCTGAGCGTGCCGTGAATGGGCGCTCAGATGCGTTCGCACACGGTCGGCGGCGTCGAGTTTCTGCGCCATGTAATGCTGCGCGATGAACTCAGGAAGGCGACCAGCAGCCCGAGTCCGATGAAGATGTAGATCATCGTGAAGATTCGTGAGAAGTCGCTGGTCGGGGTGAAGTGGAGTTTCGACGCCGGTTGCACACCTAGGCGCACACCCGACGCGCAGAACATGTCGATTTGCAGGGATGTTCGAGTCCACTACGGACGCGAAAGCGTCACCTTGGAGGTCGCCCCTGCGTGAAAGACGGCAGCGTCCGCCCCAATGAGGGAGCGGGCTGCCGGGTGAGAGGACGGGGGGTTGTGTGGGTGTGGGGCTTTTTTCGTCCAGCGCGACGACGTTCTACCCCTACCCGGGCCCATGCCTGTCGCGTACCAGGTACGCGACGATGAGCGCAGCCGGGAAGAAGACGAGACTGAACAGGAAGAAGAGAACGAAGCTGTGACCCTTTCGAGCAGCCACCCTGGCCGGCCAGAAGGCGATAGCGATCCAGACGATGACGGCAAGAAGTGTCCAGAGCCACCATCCATTTGCGGCGAGCAGCATGAGACCTCCGTTTGTAGGGGCTCCACTCTGACACTTCGCCGGCTAACTCGTCAGCGAGATCGGCCTGAACGGCGGTGCAACCAAGAAGGGTTGAAGGCCAGAGTGCTACCCCATCGGCCGGCCCTTCGATAGCTAGACGGTGATGCTGACCGGCGAAGTCACGATCCAGGCGGAAGTGAGGATGAAGACCGCGCAGCCAATGGAGAGCATCACGACGCGCAGCCTGCGCGAGGCCAGCTTGGTGCTCATGCCGGCGAAGAAGAGCGACGACGCGAACAACACGACACCGAGCACATAGTTGGAGGCGCGCTGGATGTCTCGCCTCACCTGTGCCGCGTAGACCTCTGCTTCCGCGCTTAGCCGCTCCGACTCCGTCGCGCGCCTCGAGCTTGTACTGCGGCATGGCGAACGGTGTCGGTGGCGCGTTCGGATTCTTGAGCGGCCTGGTCGCGATCCAGGCGGCGACGGCGGGCTTGAACTCCCTGCGGAAGCGCGTGAAGTAGAAGTCCGCCAGTTCCGTCTTGTCCTCGGCGTATGCGTTCACCCAGTCGCTGAAGACCGACACGTCGACGATCGTCTGCGTGTTCGCGAGTCCGGCCGCCTTGGCGGACTCGATGCGCAGCGCGTTCGCGCGTGCACCGGCCTTCGCCTGCTCGCCGTTCCACCGGGTCGACTGGTAGCCGCTCCACGCCGTGGCAACTGTCGCCACGGCGAGGAGCACCGTTGCGACGAGCTCGATCCGGTCGCGACCGCCGCCCTCGGCATTCACGAAGACACCGGCGCTCCCGCCGCATCGCAGGGAAGCTGCACCTCGGCACCGACCGCGCTCAGAGCCTGGTCGATCTGTCGCAGCGAGCGCTCCATGGCGACCGGTTGCAGTCCGCCGACGCCCGTCGTGGAAGGGCGAGTTCAGCCCGTTCAGCAAGAGCATGAGCACCGTGATCACCGACACCACGGAGCCGATCAGCATCCCCTGAACGACCGCACGCTCGCCGCGGTCGGCGAAGAAGAGCATGTACGCGAAGATGACGATCGCGATGAAGAAGAGCACGATCCAGAGCTGGATCGGGATGACGCCGACGGCGCCGTGGATGCGATCCCGTCGTGCCTCTTCGCGCGTCGATGTCTGCTCGAGCCACTTGTCGTAGGCAGACTGCTCGGTCGCGGACTGCGGCTGCACGGTCTGAAGCGTGCGAAAGAGCTTCACTCCCCACGGGTTGATCGCGTCGCCCTGCGTACCCGCGGTCATCCGGTCCCACTCGTCGTTGACGACCGAGCGTCCGTAGCAAACGAGCTCCGCGGTCAGCTCGGCCCGAGACGCTCTGGGGAAGAACTGCGCGTTCTCGACCTGCTGCACGAGGATCAGCGCTTCCTGCTCGGCTCCGGAGCGCGACTGGTCGTAGCTCGCGAACGCGAGAAAGACGATGAAGCCGAGCAGTACCGAGAACCCGGTCGCGAGCACCCCGAAGACGCCTGCGGCGCGATCACCGTCCTCGAAGTAGCCCCCTACGGGAGCTCGACGGCGTACGAGTAACAGCGCCGCGATTGAGGTCGCGGCGACACCGGCGGTGATGAGGATCGCCCAGACGATGTTCATGTCCGACGATGGGGTAGGCGGCGATCACGGGACAAGGACTCTCAGACACCTGCCTCCTAGTCGGGCTGCGGGCTCTCGCGCAGCACCATGTCTCGGACGACCTACTAACCGGCCGTTCGCGGTACGGCGCAAATTCAACGGGCACTACTGGCGAGCCATCGCGACCCGCAAGCGCTCCTCCGCGGTAATCAGGTGGTCGGCGTCTTCTGCGTCTTCGCCGAGGTCGATCTGCACCCAGAGCACACTGCCGTTGAACTCGTTGTCAGTGGGTCCGTAGTCGTCGCTGACGGGCGATGCAGTGTCCGAGCCAATGTCCGCCGTCTCGTCCGCGGAGAAGATCATCGGCACCGTGCCCTCGACCCGCCCTTCGCCAACCTTGTCGCCGTCAACGTAGAGCGTGACCGTGCCACCTTTGGCGAGCCCACCACCGTCGTAGGCGAACTCCATCCGCACCTGAGGATCGCCGGCAGGGATCGGTGCGTTACCTGAGATCTTGAAGCGCTGGAGTCCGAGCAGGTTGTAGCAGTACGTCAGTCTCCCTTCCTTGGCGTACAGGCTCCAGCCGGCGAATGCGCCGCCCTGGGCGATGATCACGCCCTCAGCCCCGCCGTGCGGAACGATCAGCGCCGCCGTTATCGCGTGCGACTTGTTCTTGATGTTCAGGATCGAGTTCTCACTCAATCGGCCCATGCCGCCGAAGAGCAGCTGTGAGTTGCCCCTGACGAGCACCGGGCGGCCGACGAGGTCGGCGTCGAATCTCTCGATGCGGCGGTCGTCGAGCGGAAGAACGTTGTGCTTCTGCGCCTCCTCGAGCCAGACGGCTTGCAGTTCCGCGAGCTTGTCCGGCATCTCTACGGCGAGATCGCGTGCCTGGCTCCAGTCGTCCGGTTCGTAGAGCTCCCAGACATCGTCCTCGAACGCGGGTAGCTCCGCTCCCACCAACCATGGGATTGAGTGTCGAGTCACCGCGGTCCAGCCCTGGTGGTAGATGCCGCGGTTGCAGAACATCTCGAAGTACTGCGTGTCATGGCGGTCGGCCTCGCCCGCTCCGTCGAAGGAGTAGCGCATGCTCGTGCCCTCGATCGGATGCTGCTGGACACCGTTGACGCTGGTCGGGTGCGGAAGTCCGGCCGCCTCGAGCACGGTCGGGGCGACGTCGATGACGTGGTGGAACTGCGACCGCACCTCCCCACGCGCCGAGAAGCCCCCCGGCCAATGCACGATCGTCCCGTTGCGCGTTCCGCCCCAGTGCGAGGCGACCTGCTTCGTCCACTGATAGGGCGTGTCCATGGCGTGTGCCCAGCCGACCGCGTAATGGTTGTAGGCGGTAGCCGTGCCGAACTCGTCGATGCGCGACGCCACGAACTCCGGCGTCTCGAGTGCTGCCGCGCCGTTGAAGATGAACGTCTCGTTGAACGTCCCGTTGACCGTGCCCTCCGCAGAGGCACCGTTGTCCCCGATGATGTAGTAGACGAGCGTGTCCTCGAGGACACCGAGGTCGTCGAGTGCATCGACGAGCCGACCGATGTGGTGGTCCGTGTGCTCGAGGAACCCGGCGTAGACCTCCATCTGACGCGCCAGGACGGGCTTCATCTCGTCGGGCATGTCGTCCCAAGCGGGGATCTCCTCGTGCCGGACGGTGAGCTCTGCGTCCTCTGGGACGACGCCGAGTTCTTTCTGGCGCACAAGGATCTCCTCGCGCAACTTGTCCCAGCCTTCGTCGAAGCGACCCTTGTACTTGTCCGACCACTCGGTCGGCACATGGTGCGGGGCGTGGGCGGCTCCTGGAGCGAAGTACATGAAGAAGGGCTTGTCGGGCATGAGCGACTTCTGCTGGCGGACCCACTTGATCGACTTGTCGGTCATGTCCTCCGTGAAGTGGTAGCCCTCCTCGGGAGTCTTCTCGGGCTCCACCGCCGTCGTGCCCTCGTAGATCGCGGGGTAGTACTGGTTCGTCTCGCCGCCGATGAAGCCGTAGAAGTACTCGAAGCCAGCACCGGTCGGCCAAGCGTCGAACGGCCCCATCGGGCTCGACTGCCAGACCGGCACCTCATGGCACTTGCCGAACTGCGCCGTCGAATAGCCGTTCAGCAGCAGCGTTTGCGCGAGCGGCGCACAGGTATTGGGGCGAATCGAGTTGTATCCGGGCGCTGAGGTGGCGAGCTCGGTGATCACGCCCATCCCCACCGTGTGATGGTTCCGGCCGGTCAGGAGCGCCTGCCGAGTTGGAGCACACAGCGCCGTGGTATGGAAGCGGTTGTACTTGAGACCCTGTCCAGCAAGTCGCTCGGCGGTCGGCGTCGCGCACGGACCACCGAATGCGCTCGAAGCAGCGAAGCCGACGTCGTCGAGCAGAATGACAAGAACGTTCGGCGCTCCGTCGGGCGGCCGCAGCTGCTCGATCGGCGGAAACTTGGCGTCAGGATCCTTAGCGTCGAACGGAGCCGGGCCGTCATAAGGCCGATCCGGGATCGGAAGAACATCTCGCTCTGCTTGGGACCGGCTCAACGCGTACCGCCTTTCCGTTGGTTGATCGTCTGCTCCATCCTATGGAGGGGCCGAGGCTCCCTATGGACGGGCCGAGGGTGCCTCCCCGCCGGGTGTGCACGGGGGTGTGCATCAGGCGCGCCTAGACGACACGTGCGACAGACCTGACCCGCTTACCTAAGCGAAGTCCGCGCAACCAAGAGGGCGAGAATGGGCGGTACTGGGCTCGAACCAGTGACCCCCAGCTTGTCGAGCTGGTGCTCTCCCAACTGAGCTAACCGCCCTCGGGGCTAGGACTGTAGCCGAATCCGTGCCCGCGAGACCCCGCGCGGTTAAGCCTTCGCGAAGAAACAGGAGCGTTCTCAGCTTTCTCTCAGCGGTCTCTTACCGACCTCTCAGCGAGCGGTGCTCACATCGAGGCGAGTCCTCAGTACCCGCCACGAAAGGAACGAGATGTCCCGGAACCGCACAGCCGCTCTGATCGCAGCCGGCGCCCTCGCTGGTCGGCGCCGGCGTCGGCGCGGGGGGATACGCCGCTGTTTCCGGCGGTGCCACCGCCACTGCCGACACGTCGACCGCGACCGCGGTCGCCGCGTCGTCCTTGCGTCTCGGGGTCGGCGAGATCTACAGGAAGGTAAATGCCGGCGTCGTCGAGATCATGGCTACGTCGAAGAGCGGCCAGAGCGAGTCGCCGTTTCCCTTCGGGGATCAGCAACCCCAGAGACAGCAGGCACAGGGATCGGGCTTCGTCTACGACACGATGGCCACGTGATCACGAACTACCACGTCGTCCAGGGTTCGACGTCGCTGCAGGTCACCTTCGCGGACGGCTCGACGTACGACGCGACGGTCGTCGGGACGGATCCGTCGAGCGACCTCGCCGTGCTCAAGGTGGACGCGCCGACCGACAAGTTGCATCCGCTGTCGCTCGGGGACTCTGACGCGGTCGCAGTCGGCGACGGCGTCGTCGCGATCGGAAGCCCGTACGGGCTCGAGGAGACCGTGACGAGCGGCATCGTCAGTGCGCTCGGGCGCACGATTCAGTCGACGAACGGCTATTCGATCCCCGGCACCATCCAGACGGACGCAGCAATCAACCACGGCAACTCCGGCGGCCCGCTCTTCGATCTCCGCGGCCGGGTCATCGGCGTGAACAGCCAGATCGAGAGCGAGTCCGGCGGAAACACCGGCGTCGGCTTCGCCATCCCGTCGAACACGGTTCGCTCCGTCGCGGATCAGCTCATCGCGGGCGAGCAGGTCGAGCATGCGTATCTCGGTGTGTCGCTCGCGAGCCCGCTCAACGCGAGCGGCGCACAGGTCGCCTCCGTCACGGCCGGGTCGCCCGCCGCAGACGCGGGCCTCAAGGAAGGTGACGTGATCACGTCGTTCGACGGGAATGCGATCGCGAGCGCCGACGACCTGACGAGCGCCGTCTCCGCGAAGTCCCCCGGCGACGAGGTGAAGATCACGTACACGCGCGACGGCGACTCGCACACCGTGCAGGCGACGCTGGGAACGCGACCCTCGTAGCTACGACGACAGCGGCTCGCTCCACACAACGGCGTGACCGTCGAGGACGGTCACGCCGTCGCCGTTGGTGATCGTGGTACGGAGCTTCGAGATCGGCTTGTCCTCGCGCGCCTCGAGCACCTCCACCTCGGCCGTGATCTCGTCACCCGGGCGGACGGGCGCGAGGAAGCGCCAGTTGACCTCGAGGAACACGCTGCCGGGTCCGGGGAGATCCTCGGCCACGACGGCGTTCAGGAGGCCGCTCGTCACGCCACCTTGGACGATCAAGCCACCGAAGCGGGTGCCCGCGGCGGCGTCAGCGTCGTAGTGCAGTGGGTTCCGATCTCCCGTGATGTCAGTAAAGAGCTCGATGTCGCGCGCCGTCACCCTGCGGGTACGTCGCGCCGTCGCACCGACGTCCGGCATCAGAAGATCTCGGGACACCAGGGCGCACGCTCGGCCGCGAACATCGCGTCCGCCCGCACGGCGGCGCCTCTGCGCAGCTCCTCGGCCCGGCCTCCGCGCACGAGCCCGGAGAACGTGAAGCCCCCGAGGTACGCACAGCCGAGAGCGTTCACGTCGAGGCGGAGCTGCGGCGCCGCGGTGGTCCGCTTCGCACGCCCGCCCGATAGCCGCCAGCGACCCGCGTTCCACGGACAGAAGTCGTCGATGACGTCGAAGACGACCGCTCCGTCGGATGCGTATCCACGTGCGGACAGTGCCTCGCGGACGTCGACCAGCCGCACCCACAGGCCGTCGCCGACGCGTGGCCGCATGTTGCGCGGCGTCGCGAGCAGCCACCAGAGCGGATGGTCGACGGGCAGAAGACTTGCCGTCGTTCGCGCGGCCCAGTCGATGTCGAGCAGGTAGCGCCAGATCTCGGCCGTGGGGCGGCCGTCGAGCGCCACGGCCTCGACGACCTGGAGCTCGGAGTCGGAGATCCCCTCCGTCCACTTCGGTTTGTGCCGGTAGATCGCGTACCCCTCGGGCCGCCCCCCGCGCTCGAGGACGACGAGGCGTTTCGGGCCTGCGCCATCTCCCCCGCCCGGAACCTCGAAGAGGATGCGATATTCCCACCAGTTGCGCGTGCGGCCGAGCATGCCCGGCGTCTTTCGCCGAACGGCGTCCCAGACGCGGGGGAAGACCTTGAGCGCCTCGTCGGAGTCGACGAACCTCACTGTCCCCTCGCGCTCGAATGGCCGCGCGAACGCCGAGTGTTCCCTCGGGATCGAGACCTCCGCGCACTGCGATGCCATCCCGTAGCCGAAGCGGCCGTAGATGGTGTCCTCCGACGCCCACAGAAGCGCGAGCGGCTCGCCGCGCGCATGGACGTCGTCGAGCTGGGCGCGCATCATCGCGCGGAGCACGCCGCGGCGCCGGTGCGTCGGGAACGTGCCCACGACCGTGACGCCGGCCGTTGGCACCACCGCTCCGGGCACCGTGAGCTCAAAAGGAAACGCGCCCGCGCCGCCGACCGTGACGCCGTCCTGGCGGCACGCGTGCATGCGCTCGATCGGGAGGTTCTTCGCGAAGCGCTCCATGCGCTCCTCGGTCGGCTCCATCCCGAAGTACTGGCCGATCGCGAAGACCGCCTGCCCGAACTCCTCGAGGTCGCGGCAGGGCCGAACCTTGAACGCCATCAGGCGATCTTCTCCAGGGGTGCGTACTCGACCATCAGCCGCCGCTCGGTTCCGTCACCTGCGAAGCGCACCGTAACGACTCCGCCCGGCTCGATGCCGGTGACGATGCCCTCACCGAGCGACCCGTGGCGAACCGCATCGCCGGTCGAGAGTGCGATCCCGGGCCGCGGCTCGATCGCCGCGGCGGTGGGCGAGCCGTAGCCGCTCCAGGAAGAGGGCCGTAAGCGTTCGCGCTCGACCTCGGCCGGAAGCTCGTCGAGGAAGCGCGACGCGAGGTTGTACTCGCGCCTCCCGAACAGAGTTCGCGCCATCGTGTGGGTGAGCGTCAGGCGCTCCATCGCGCGTGTCATGCCGACGTAGCAGAGCCTCCGCTCCTCCTCGACGCCCTGCTCCTCGATCGAGCGCGAGTGCGGGAAGATCCCTTCCTCCATCCCGATGATGAAGACGGCCCGGAACTCGAGGCCCTTGGCGTTGTGCAGCGTCATCAGCGTCACGAGGCCGCGCTCGTCGCGGATCGTGTCCTGATCGGAGACGAGCGAGATGTCCTGGAGGAAGCCGGCGAGCGACGCCTCCTCGGCCGTCTGTCGGTGCTCGCGGGCGACGCCGACGAGCTCCTGGAGGTTCTCGATGCGGCCGCGGGCCTCGATCGTCCGCTCCGCCTCGAGCGCGTCGAGCGTGCCGGTCTTCTCGAGCACGCGCTCGAGGAGCTCGTCGACGTGGAGGTCGTGCGAGAGCGCCATCAGCTCTTCCATCGTCGAGTGGAAGCCGCGGATCGCTCGGCACGACGCCGCCGCGACCCCCGCCGGCTCGGGGTCGGCCATCGCCTGGAAGAGCGTGCGCCCGGTGTTCTCCGCGTATGCGACGAGACGCTGGATCGACGTGTCGCCGATGCCACGCCGTGGCCGATTCGCGATCCGCAGGAGCGACGTCGCGTCCTGCGGGTTGACGAGAACGCTGAGGTAGGCGGTCGCGTCGCGGATCTCGGCGCGCTCGTAGAAGCGCGGTCCGCCGATGACCTGGTACGGGACGTCCTGGCGGACGAGCACGTCCTCCAGAACGCGCGACTGCGCGTTCATCCGGTAGAAGACCGCGATCTCGCTGGCCGAGTGGCCGCCGTCGATGAGCGACGCGATCTCCGCGGCGACGAACCGTGCCTCCGAGTGCTCGTCCTCCACCTCGATCGCGCGCACCGGCTCGCCCTCGCCGAGCTCCGAGAAGAGGCGCTTCGGCTTGCGCTCGGTGTTCTGCTCGATGAGCGAGTTGGCGGAACGCAGGACGTTGTTCGTCGAGCGGTAGTTCTGCTCGAGCGCGATCACCTGCGTGCCCGGGAAGTCGCGCTCGAACTCCATGATGTTGCGAATGTCCGCGCCGCGGAACGCGTAGATCGACTGGTCGGGGTCGCCGACTGCGCACACGTTCCCGTGTTCGCGACCGAGCAGCTGGAGGAGACGGTACTGCGCGTGGTTCGTGTCCTGGTACTCGTCGACGAGGACGTAGCGGAAGGACGTGCGCCAGCGCTCGAGCGCTTCGGGGAAGCGCTCGAAGACCTGCACCGTGAGCATCAGCAGGTCGTCGAAGTCGACGGCGTTCGAGGCGTGCATGCGCCGCTGGTAGAGCTCGTAGGTCTCCGCGACGGTCTGATCCCAGAAGGACGCGACGCGGGCCGCGTACTCCTCGGGTGACACGAGTTCGTTCTTCGCGCGCGAGATTTGCGAATGGATGCCGCGCGGCGAGAAGCGCTTCGGATCCTTCCCCAGCTCCTCGAGGCAGGCCTTCACGAGACGGACCTGATCCTGGTCGTCGTAGATCGTGAAGGTCGAGCGGTAGCCGAGTCGCTCCGCCTCGCGTCGGAGCATCCGGCCGCAAGCGGCGTGGAAGGTCAGGATCCAGATCGCGCGGGCTGTCTGCCCGAGCATCCGCTCGAGCCGCTCGCGCATCTCCCCGGCCGCCTTGTTCGTGAACGTGATGGCGAGGATCTCGTTCGGCTTCACGCCGCACGCGCGGATGAGATGGGCGACGCGATACGTGAGCACGCGCGTCTTCCCGGAGCCTGCGCCGGCGACGACGAGGAGCGGTCCCTCCGTCGCGAGGACGGCCTCACGCTGCGCCTCGTTGAGGTCGGCGAGGTAGGTCTCGGGCGTCGCGACGCTCACCGTCCGACTCTAGATGACGGCGTGGCGGTCGCTTACCAGCGGACGGTGAGCTCGACGTGGGCCGGCAACTTCGGGCCGGCCTGGACGATGCTGACCCACGTGACGCGCCAGGTGTACGTGCCCTTCGTCAGCGGCTCGTATGCGGCCTTGCAGTAGAACGAGCCCGCTGCCCCTTCGCACGCATACGTCTTCGTGTCGATGAGGGCACCGCCCTTCGGCGCGTGCTTCCCCGTCAGGAACAGCTTCGCCCGTCCAGCCGTCGGGACGCGCAGGAGCACCCGGAACGACGCTGCCTTGTGGGTCGTGATCCTCACGGAGGAGGACGACCCGCTCGGGATGGTGTCCTCGAAGAAGACCTGGCTCTTCGCGAGAGCGACCGCCGGCACGAGGAGAGAGATCGAGACGGCCACGATGAGGAGGCGCACGCCGACATGGTAGGCACTGGCTAGCGGTCATCGAAGACTCCGCGGAGGGTTAGTCAGGCCGTCGTGGGATCACCGCGATCCGCCCGCCGACGTCGACCACGTCGATCGCGGCGCCGTAGTGCTGCGCGATGGTCGCCTCCGTCAACACATCCACGGGCGGGCCGTTCGCCACCACACGGCCTGCGTTCAGGAGGAGCATTCGGTCGGCGTACTGGGCCGCGAGCGTGAGGTCGTGCATCGCGCCGACGAGCGTGAGCCCGGATTCCTGGCGGAGCACGTCGAGCAGGTCGAGCGCCTGCTGCTGATGCCCGATGTCGAGCGCGGCCGTCGGCTCGTCGAGCAGGACGATCGACGCCTCCTGGGCGAGCGCCCGTGCGACGACGACGCGCTGCTTCTCGCCGCCCGAGAGCGTGCCGAGCCGCCGCTCGACGAACGGCAGGAGATCCAGCCGCGCGAGCGCGCGGCCTGCTGCGTCGCGGTCCCGCGTGCCCTCCCTGGCGAGCGGCCCGAGGTGCGGCGTACGGCCGAGCAGCACGTACTCGGCCACCGTCATCCACGGCGGCGTCGACGGCTCCTGCGGCACCACGGCCACGAGCCGGGCGAGCTCGCCACGCGCGAGCTCGGGAGCCGGTCGGCCGTCGAGCGAGATCTCCCCGGAGAACGGGACGAGGCGCGCGATCGCGCGGAGGAGGGTCGTCTTGCCTGCGCCGTTCGGCCCGATGAGGGCGAGCCACTCGCCCCGTTCCACGACCGCGTCGACGCGATCGACGACCGCTCGGCCACCGAGCTCGACCGTGACGCCGCGCAGCTCGATCACGAGGTTCCGCCCCGCGTCGTTCGCAGGACGAGCGCGAAGAAAGGCGCGCCGAAGAACGCCGTGACGACCCCGAGCGGGATCTCTGCCGGCGCCAGGACGGTCCGCGCGACGACGTCCGCGAGCACGAGGAAGCCCGCTCCGACGACGACCGAGAGCGGGATCAGCGCCCGGTACCCGACGCCCGTGAGGAGCCGGATCGTGTGCGGGACGATGATCCCGACGAAACCGATGAGACCGGTGACGGCCACGGCCGCAGCGGTCCCGAGCGTCGCCGCCACGACCAGAGCGAGCCGCACACGTCGCACGTCCACCCCGAGACTCGCTGCCTCGTCGTCGCCGAGGTTGAGAACGTCCACGACGCGGCGGAGCGCGAGGATGACCACGATCGCCACCGCGACGTACGGGAGGATCAGGATCACGTCCGACCAGCCCGTGCTGGGGATGTTCCCGAGGATCCACGAGTAGACCTCCTGCAGCGTCTCCGCGTTCTGCTGCTGGACGAACGTCTGCCACGCGGTGAAGAACGCCGTCACCGTGACGCCCGCGAGAACGAGCGTCGCGGCGTCGCGCTCGCGGCGCGCAGAGCGGCCGACGGCGTATGTCAGAAAGACCGCGACGGAGCCGCCGACGAATGCCGCGACGGGAAGCATCCTGTGGCCCCGCAGCCCGTCGGGGAGATATGCGATCGCGACCGTCGCTCCGAGTCCGGCTCCCGCGGCCACTCCGAGGAGGTAAGGGTCGGCGAGCGGATTCCGAAAGACGCCCTGGTACGTCGCCCCGGCGACGGCGAGCATCGCGCCGACGAGCGCTGCGAGCATCACTCGCGGGACCCGGATCTCCCACAGGATCGCCTCCTCGGTCGGCGACAGCGAGGTCGAAACGCCCGGCAGGTGGAGACGAGCGCCCGCGGACTCGAACACGGCCCCCATGCCGAGATCGACCGGGCCGGCGAGGATGCCGATCGCCAGCGACACGAGCAGGAAAGCAACTGCGGAGCACGCCCACACCGGCGTCAGCCCGCGCGCCCGGACCTCCGAGGCGTGCTCCGCGACGGACGTCATGCGCTACTGGCGAAGGCGAGTGAGCGCCGACGACATGGCGCGGAAGAAGTCGACCAAGCGCGGCCCCCAGCGGGACGCGATCGAGTCGTGGATACGCACGACGGACCCTGTGCGAATCGCACTTATCCGATTCCAGCCGGGACGTGCAGCGACCGTCGACGCCTTCTGTCCGCAGCAGACGGTGTCGGCGAGCACGATGATGTCGGGGCTCGACGAGACGACGTACTCGGCGGAGAGCTGCGGATAGCCGAACCCGGCCGAGTCGGCGGCATCAGCGATGTTCTCGAGGCCGAGCGCCGTGTAGACCTGACCGATGAACGTCTTCGACGTCGCCGAGAAGAGCGTCGGATCGAGCTCGTGGTAGACGGAGAGGCCTTGCCGACCCTTCTTCGCGTCGGCGACGATCGCGCCGATCTTCGCCTTCATTCCGGTGACGAGCTTCGCCGCCCGGCTGTCGCGGCCGGTGACCTTTCCGAGCTGGCGTATCTGCTGGAAGGCTCCCTTGAACGACTTCGCGCCGTCCTGGTGCAGGACGGTGATGCCGAGTCGCCCGAGCGCCTCGGATAGCCCCTTCGGGTCGTACGCGATGACGACGAGGTCGGGCCGGTACCCGGCGATCGCCTCGACGTTCGGCGTGAAGCCCGAGAGCGCGGTCTTCGGCGCGCTCTTCGGGAAGTCGGACTGGTCGTCGACTGCGACGACCTGCGGCCCTGCGCCGATCGCGAAGAGCGTCTCGGTAGCCGTTGGCGAGAGCGAGACGATGCGGCTGGGCCGCTTCGTGACGGTCACCTCACCGTTGGAGCCGACCACGGTGACCGGGAACGCAGTCGGAGCGACAGCACCGCCTGAGGCGCCTGCGACGGTGAGCACCAGAGCGGCTGCCGCCGCACCAGCGAGGACGAGAATTGAGCGAAGCACCTGAATCCTCCCTTCCGCGAGGGGATCTCGGTTATGGAGAGCACGACAGGTCTTCTGACTCGGGGCTCCCTCCCTCGCCGCCTTCCCGGCTTGCGCCAGTGGCTTCGTGGCGGAGGAGCAACTCCCCTTACAGCGGCGGGACCGTCCCGGACTTGCACCGGGTTCCCTCATCGTGCTCCGTGATTGGGAGCGAGCCTATCATCGGACGGTGCGTGGCTCGTTCGTCCGGAATTGGGTTCCCGTCGTCGCCTGGGCGGGCGTCATCTTCGCCTTCTCGGCCGTTCCGGATCTCGGGACCGGACTGGGCGGCTGGGACCTCGTGCTCCGAAAGATCGCCCACGCAACCGAGTACGCGATCCTCGGCGCACTGCTCACGCGCGCGACTGGCCGGACCGGGGTCGCGTTCGCGCTCGGCGTCCTCTACGCGGTCAGCGACGAGGTCCACCAGACGTTCGTCGCCGGACGGCACGGCGCGCCGCTCGACGTCGCGATCGACGCGGTCGGCGTAGCCGTGGGCGTCGCTGTGTGGCAGTCCGTGCGGACACGGCGCCTCGCGTGACGACCACCGAGCCCCTCGCCATCGAGCTCGACGCGCTCGGCGACACGCGACCACTGTGGTCGGCCTGGCTCGAGTCCGTCAGCGGCATGCTCGCGATCGAGCCCGCGTCGCTGCCCGTGGACCGCGGCGCGGCGGCAGATGCGCTCGACGAGGCCGGCGCCGGTAACTGGCGGACGCTGCTCGAGCGCTTCGCAGAGGACCACGCGCCTGCCTACCTCCGGCGCGACGCGCCGACGAGCGCGGCGCTGCAGTCCCTCGCCTCGCGCGGGATCGCCATGGGCCTGTTCACCGACGCGCCGGCGCCGCTCGCACGCGTCGCGGCGACGCAGCTCGGCGCGTTGCGGCGCGTGTCGGTCGTCGAGTCGGGCACCGGGGCACTCGACCGCGTCGTCGCGGCGCTCGGGCCTGCGACGGTCGTCGTGCGAACCCGGAACGACCTCCTGGGTCGCCCGTAGAATTCGACCCGTGGATCAGCACGACGTCGGAGATCGCCAACTCGATGCATTGCTGGAGCGTCTCGACCGGATCGCAGACGAGCTCGAGCGCCTCAACCGCACGACCGAGCGCCAGGAAGGGTTTCAGCTCGTCGCGCGGGAGCTCCACGACCTGCAAGAGTCGTTGAACGCGCTCGCCTACGCCGCGCTCGGCCAGGCCCCGCCGCGTGTCAGACGCCGCGCTAGCTGATCCGGTACACGACGCCCGAGTGTGACGTCGCGAAGAGCTCTCCAGCCGCGTTCTCGCCGAACGACGTGAGGCTCGGGATCTTGAAGGGCTCGACGCGCACACCGGTCGCCTTGCCGCCGGTCACGCGCAGGCTCCAGATCGTGCCGGAGCAGTAGTCACCGAAGGTGTAGCGCCCACGCTCGGCTTTCCGCGCGGAGCCGCGGTAGACGTACCCCCCGACGACCGTGCAGCCGCGATCGTGGGAGTACTCGAAGATCGGGAAGGCGAGTTCCCCGGCGCCGGCGCCCTTGTCCTCGAACCGGCTCGAGCCCTCGTACACGTCCCAGCCGTAGTTCTCGAGGCCCGGGCTCGAGCGCGGCGTGTAGTCCACCTCTTCGACCGATCCCTGGCCGACGTCCGCGATGTACAGGTCGCCGGTGAGCCGATCGAACGAGTAGCGCCAGGGATTGCGGAGTCCGAGCGCCACGATCTCGGGCGCCGAGCCGGAGCGGCGCACGTCGAGCCGGAGCATCTTGCCGAGCAGGGTGGCCATGTTCTGCGCGCGGTTCTCGGGATCGCCGCCGGATCCGCCGTCACCCGTTCCGACGTAGAGGCCGCCGTCCGGGCCGAACGCGAGGCCGCCGCCGTTGTGATTCGGGTACGGCTGGTCGATGGCCAGGAGCACGCGCGCCGTCGACGGGATCGCACGCGTGCCGTTCGTCCGGTACCGGACGATACGCGTGTCCCCGTTCGTATCCGTGTAGTTCACGTAGATGAAGCGGTTGCTCGAGTACTGCGGGTCGAACGCGAGCCCGAGAAGGCCCTGCTCACCACCGGCCGCCGTCCGGCTCTGCATGTCGAGGAAGAACCCGTTCCGCAACTTCCCGTTGTCGATGACGCGGATCGTCCCGCGCTGCTCGACGACGTAGAGCCTGCGCGGCTCGCTGCGCGGGCCGGTCACCTGAACCGGCTCGGAGAGGCCACGTGCGACGACGACGGGCCGGAATGCGGCTTCGGCGGCACGTGCGGACCCGGAGAGGGACGCGAGAGCGACGACGCAGAGCGCCGCTACGACGACGGGCGCGACGACGCATGAAGGCACGGTAGCCAACGTGTGTAAGCGAGCCGTGAGCCGAAGTACGCTGCTCCCGTGCGGGTCTTCGTCATCGGCGCCGGCCAGGTCGGGTCGACCATCGTGGAGGCCCTCCACGACGACCACGACATCACTGTCCTCGACACCGAGGCGTCGAGGCTGCAGGCGATGAGCGGCCGCTTCGACGTGGCGGTCTTCGAGGGCGACGGTACGAGCCGCAAGGACCTCGCGGCGGCCGGGATCGACGCCGCGGACCTCGTCATCGCCTGCACGTCGCGCGACGAGGTGAACCTCGTCGTCGGCATGTTCGCGCGTCGCGAGGCCCCGGGCGCCACGACCGTCATCCGCACCTCGAGCAACGAGTACGTCGAGCTCTGGCGCGAGGGCCAGCTCGACGTCGACTTCGTCGTCTCCTCGGAGCTCGAGACCGCCTATGCGATCAGCCGCATCCTCGGCGTGCCCGCCGCCCGCCAGACGGACGTGTTCGCCGACGGACAGGTGCAGGTCGGCGAGTTCGACGTCGACGACGACGCCTCTCCGCAGGTCCTCGGCAGCCCGCTTCGCGACGCGCCGACGCCCGAGGACTCGAAGATCGCTGCGATCATCCGTGGCGACGAGACGATCCTCCCCGGCGGCGACGACGAGATCCGCGAGGGCGACCGCATCGTGGTGATCGGGTCGCCTCGCGCCGTCAAGAGCTGGAGCACGCTCCTCTGGCCCGAGGGTGGCACGGTCCGTGACGTCGTGATCTACGGGGCCGGGCGCGTCGGCTTGGCGATCGGGCGAGTGCTCGTCGCTCAAGGGCTCAGCGTGCGCATGGTCGAGGCGTCGCGCGAGCAGGCGCAGCGCGCGGCGGAGGCGCTCCCGAAGGCGCGGATCTTCCACGCGACGGGCTTCGACGCGGACTTCCTCGAACGGGAGCGCATCGGCCAGGCGCAAGCCGGGATCTTCGCGATGCGCGACGACGCGAAGAACCAGTACGCGGCGTCGCTCGCGCAGGTGCGAGGGATCCCGTTCACCGTCGCGATCGCGCACGAGGCGGTCTCCGTCAGCGCGTTCGACAAGGCCGGGATCGACGTCTCGATAAACCCGCGCGCGGTGACAGCCGAGGAGATCGTCCGATTCGCCCACGATCCGAGAACGCAGCAGGTCGCGATGATCGAGGGGAACCGCTACGAGGTGCTCGACGTCACGACGCGGGAGTCGAGCAGGTACATCGGCATGGCCTTCCGCGACATGCCCGTACACGGCTCGATCATCGGGGCGATCGTCCGCAACGGGTCGGCGATCTTCCCGCACGGGGACGACGTCCTGCTGGCCGGAGACCGGGTCATCATCTTCACCGAGGCCGCGAACGCGCCGTGGGTCGTCGAAGCGCTCTAGTCACGGAATGAGCCAGACGGTCGCGCGAATCGGCCGTCCGCGGCGCCTCGCGATCGACGTCGTCGCGGTCGCCAACCTCGTCGGGACCCTCGCGAAGTACCTCGGCGTCGTCGTCGTCTTCCCGATCGCGGTCGCCCTCTGGTACGGCGACCCGTTCTGGCCGTATCTCGTCACCGGTCTCGGCACCTCGGCGTTCGGCTATGTGCTCGAACGGCTCACAGCGGGTGCGCGAGCGCACGTCGGTGCACGCGAAGGATTTCTCGTCGTGTCCGCGATGCTGCTCATGACCGCGGCGTTCGCATCGCTGCCGTACCTCATGGCCGGCGGCGAGCAGCTCGACCATCCGATCGACGCCTACCTCGAGGGCATGTCGGCAGTGACCACGACCGGAGCGAGTGTCGTCACCGACTACGAGGCGTTCTCGCCCACCCTCGCGATGTGGCGCCAGTTCACGCAGTGGCTCGGTGGCCTCGGAATCATCATTCTCGCGGTCGCCATCCTTCCGCGGCTGCGCGTCGGAGGACGGCAGATGATGGAATCCGAGCTCCCAGGGCCCGAGATCGCCGCTCTCGGAGAGCGGATCCGCGCGCTCGCCCGGGTGCTGTGGGTCTTCTACATCGCGATGACGGTGCTGCTCACGCTCCTGCTGGCCTCGCTGGGCTGGTTCGGGATCGACGACGCGATGACGCCGTACCAGGCGCTCGCCCATGCATTCGCAACCATGCCGACAGGCGGTTTCTCGCCGAATGCGGACTCCCTCGAAGGCTTCTCACCCGCGGCCCAGTGGATCATCGCGCTGTTCATGTTCCTCGCGGGCATGAACTTCGTCCTCCTCTATCGCGGTCTCGCGCGGCGGCGGCCGCGTCTCTTCGTCGGCGACGAGGAGTTCCGGCTGTACGCGGTGATCGTCCTCATTGCGTCGATCGCGCTGCTCGTTCAGCTCTGGGGATACGGCATCGCAAGCGGCGAGGAGGCAGTTCGAACGGCGGTGTTCCAGGCGATCTCGATCATCACGACGACCGGGTTCGCCACGACCGACTTCGCGCTCTGGCCGGTCATCTCGCTGCTCACGCTCTTCGCCCTGATGTTCACCGGTGGATCGGCAGGATCGACGACGGGGTCGATCAAGATCGTGCGCCACCTGTTGCTCGGGAAGGTGCTGCGGCGGGAACTCGACCAGACGGTGAGCCCCGAGGTGGTCATGCCCATCCGGTACAATGGCGCGCCGGTCGACGAACGCACTCTGCGTGCGATCGCCGCTTTCATCCTCCTCTACGTCGGGTTCTGGGCCGTCGGCGCAAGCGTCATCGCGATCGACTCCGCGATCTCGAACGTGCCGCTGAGCGCGCTCGACACGCTGGCCGTGTCAGCGAGCGCACTCGGCAACGGCGGCCCGAGTTTCGGTATCACGGGCCCGATGGGCTCGTTCGCCCCGCTCGGCGACGTCTCGAAGCTGACGATGATCGTCCTCATGTGGCTCGGACGCCTCGAGATCATCCCCGTGTTCGTCCTCGCCACCCGCCACTACTGGCGTCTCTGACACGCCTGCTCCCCCGGCGGAGCCGACTAACGCGGCGCGCCGAGGAGCGAACGGCGTAGGTCGAGCGCCGCCGGCGTCGGCACGACCGCGAGGACCTGGTCACCAGGGCGAAGCACGGTCGAGGGCTCGACGAGCTCCGTGCGCCCCTGCCGGAAGACGGAGATGAGGCGCGATCCGGCGGGTAGCGCGATCCCGCCCGCCTTCTTCCCCGCTGCCGGCGAGCTGCCCTCGACCTGCACCTCGACGACGACCAGACCCTCCTTCTGGAGCTCGAGCAGCTGCACAAGACCGTGCTCGGGGACCTCGTGCTCGACGAGACCGAGGATGCTCGTGGTCGCGCAGACGGTCTGCGTGATGCCGAGCAGGTCGAAGTGCTGCTGGTTGCGCGGATCGTTGACGCGGGCGATCGCCTTGCGCACGCCATACGCCTCCTTTGCGATCTGCGAGATCACGAGGTTGTCCTCGTCGTCGCCGGTCACCGCCAGCAGGAGCTCCGGAGGCCGGCCGATCCCGGCCCGCTCGAGCACGCCGATCTCGGTCGCATCGCCGCGGATCACGGCCGGGCCGAACTCCTCTTCGAGACGCCTGAACCGGTCGGATCGCTGCTCGACGAGCGTGACCTCGTGGCCGAGGTCGATGAGCGAGCGCGTCACATTCGAGCCCACCTTCCCCCCACCCGCGACGATGACGTACATCAGCTCGACGCGGCCTTCGGTGTCGCTGCGCGAACGGTGTCGAGGAGCGACGAGATCGCGGTCTGCGTCGGGCAGACGATGCTCATTCCTCGATCCGAGTAGAGCTTCGCCCGCGCCGGATCGAGGAGGCGCACGACGACCGTGTCGACCGCGTAGCGCTGCTGGAGCACCTGCCCGATCACGATGTTCGTGTTGTCGCCGTTCGTCGCGACGACTGCAGCGTCGGCGTCGCCCACGCCTGCCCGCTCGAGCACGGTCACGTCCATGCCGTGACCGACAACGAATCCGCCGCGCCATGCGGGCCCGAGACGCCCGAGCGCGTCCTCGTCCTCGTCGACGACCGTGACGTCCCAGCCCTCGGCCGCGAGCCCCTTGGCCACGGAGGACCCCACGCGACCGGATCCGATGACCACCGCCTTCACGGCAGCGCAGCCTACTCCTCGAAGATTCCGTCGGGGAACGCCACGACGAGGACCTCGCACGGCGCCTTGCGAAGGACGAAGTCGACCGTCGGCGAGAAGAAGCGGGATTGGCGGCGCCACCTCGGCGACGAGCCCAGGACGATGAGGTCCACATTCCGGCGCGTCGCCTCGTCGACGATCGCGTGTCCGATCGAGCGCGCGCGAACGACATCTGCATGGACCTCGACACCGTGGTCGACCCCGAGCGCCCGCGCCTCGTCGAGCGACGAGTCAACGCGCGCGGCGACCTCCGTCGGCAACTCGCCTTCGAGGTCGTACTTGCGCGGCACGCGAACGACCGTGATCGCCTCGATCGCCGCATCGCGCTCCTTCGCGAGTGCGATTGCCGTCGCGACCATCTCCTCGCCGATGTCGCCCAGCTTCATCGGAACGAGGATCCTGCTGAACTCGGCGCCGGCCGGCAGCACCTCGAGCGGCGTCACGTGTTCGAGCAATCCTCGCCGCCTCCGTCGCCGCACGAGAACGAAGACGACGAGTCCCGCCGCCAGCCAGACCGGGCCGGCGTAGCGCGCGCCGGGATGGGTGAGCATGGAGAGCACCCAGATAACGAAGGTCAGCGGCGCGCCGACGAGCGCAGCGACCGGGAGCCGGTGCCCCCGAACGGTCACGTTCGGGCGAGCGAGGAACGGCCGCGCGAGTTCGGGCTCGCGCATGCGCAACCGAATGACGGCGAGCTGGGCGGCGGTGAAGGCGATGAGGACACCGAACGAGTAGAGGCTCGCGAGGAACGCGGGGTCGCCGTTGGCGCCGAACTCGGTCACGAGGATGAGCGCGATCGCGAGGCCGGCGGCCAGCGCGATCGCCTCGCTCGACACGACTGCGCGTCGTTCGAGCCGCGCGAATTCCCGCGGGAGCGAGCCGTGCTCCGCGAGCGAGTGCGTGAGCCTCGTGATCCCCGAGAACGACGTGGTCGCCGCCCCGACGAGGATGAGGACGCCGGAGATCCCGACCGCGACCTCGAGCGCGTCGACGACGAGGTCGGGGAGCGATCCGTCGAACGCCGACGCGATCCCGAGCAGCGGCAGCTCGAGCCACTCCTCGCCGAGAGCCGTCTGCCCGTTCTCGACCGGATAGGCGGAGAGGCCGATCGCGCCGATGAGAACCGTCACGACGACCACGAGCCCGATGGCCGAGAAGAGCGAGCGTGGCAGGGTCCGGCCGGGCTCCGTCGCCTCCTCCGCGAGGTTCGCAACCGTCTCGAGACCCGTATAGGCGAGCATCGCCAGCGGCAGCGCGAACGCGAGGTCGCCCCAGTCCTGGCCGCTCGCGAAGCCGAGACCGTCGACGAGGGTGGACGGCGAGAGCAGCAGCGCGAGCCCGAGGACGACGAGCAGCGCCTGCACGACGAGGTCGAGGAGCGCGACGGCGAGCGCTCCGACGTGCAGCCGCGTCCGCCGGGAGATCCGGATCCCGGCGATGACCACGATGACCGAGCAGCCGACGACCGCATCCCAGGGCGACTCGCGCAGCGCCGGCTGGCCGAAGGCCCCCGCGAAGTAGTGCGGAACGAACAGCGCCGAGAGCGCCATGACGATGAGGAAGTCGAGGAAGAGCACCCATCCGGTCACGAATCCGGCGAGGTCGTTGAACGCGCGCCGGACGAACGTCGCCGCCCCGCCGGTCTCGGGCAACGCCGTCGTCCCCTCCGCGTACGACAGCGAGACGAGGACGAACACACCACCCGCGACGAGGAGAACGAGCGGCGTCAGTCCGAGGGCGACGCCCGCCACGATGCCGAGCGCGATGTAGAGCGAGGACGCGATCTCGCCGTACGCGACGGCGAACAACGCGGGAGCGTCGAGGACGCGCTCGAAGCCACGGAGCTTGCGGGCCATCAGCGCGTCCGCTGCCGTTCCAGGGTGAATCGGCCGACGCCGAGCACGATGAAGAGCGCCCCGACGACGTAGCCGACGACTCCACCACCTGCGGCCGCGGTGCGGACGAGCAGCGCCACGCCCAGCGCCGCGAACAGGACCGAGAACGCGTACACGACGATCGTGTACGGCTTCATGCCGACGCGCCTTCCGTCGCGATCATGACCCGGCAGCTCGCGTGCTTCAGCACGTAGTCGACCGTCTTCCCGAAAACCGCCGTCTGGCGGGCGGTGAGATGTCGTCGAGGCGTGCCGAGCACGATGATCTCCGCGTTGCGAGCCTCCGCCTCGGCCACGATCGCCGGCCCGGCCGAGTGCGCGCGGTCGAGGCGCGTCAGGACGCGAACACCGTACGAGTCGCCGATCGCGACGGCCTCGTCGAGCTCGGCGTTCCCGATCGTCTCGAGGTCCGGGAAACGGTCGGTCAGGGCGCGGTCGAGGGGTATCTCGAGCACGTTCAGCGCGATGATCCGGGCACGCCGCTCGGCTGCGAGCTGGCACGCGACGTCCATCGCCGCGTCGGATGGCTGGCCTGGAATCACGGGGACGAGGAGATCGCGGTACTCGAGCGCCAGCGCCGGCCCGAGCGCGGGCGGCGCCTTCTCGATCGCACGCATCGGCACGTGCAGGAAGCGGCGCCGATACACCGTGTACCCGACGAGCCCTGCCACCATCCAACCGAGCCCGACCCACCGCGTGAGCGGGTTCTGGACGACAAGCACGAGGAACGAAGCGCCTGTCGCGATCCCGCCGAGAAGCGCAAACACGGGCCACGACACTCCGCCGACACTGACGTTCGGCCGAGCCTCGTACGGAATCTCGGAGCCCGGCTCGTCACGCATCCGCAGCCGCACGAGCGACGCATGGGCAACGGTGAAGGACAGCGTCGCGCCGAGCGAATAGAGCGTCCCGACGAAGTTCACGTCGCCCGGCAGGAGCAGGAGGATCGGCGCGATGCCTGCGAAGAGAACGAGCGAGAGCCAGGGTGTCTTGAATCGCGGGTGGAGACGCCGGAGCGCCTCGGGAAGCTGGCGGTACGTCGCCATCGAGTACGTGATGCGCGACGCGCCGATGACGCCCGCATTCGTGGCGATGAAGAGGATCGTGGCGGCAAGGACACCGACGTACACCTCGGCCGCGTCGAGGAGGCCCCCTTTGAGCCCGATGTTCTCGACGACGCCGAGAATCGGATCGTTGGCGTATCCACCGTCCTCCGGCGGCAGCGCCAGGAGCGTCGTGAGTTCGCCGTCGATCTCGTGGACCGGTAGCGCGGAGAGGGCGACGAGCGGCAGCGTGAAGTAGATCGCGAACACCGCCCCGGCCACGAGCTTGTATGCGTTCGGGACCGTCCGGATCGGGTCGCGCGCTTCCTCGGCGAGGTTCGACACGGTCTCGACGCCGGTGTACGCGAGCATCGCCACGGGAATCGCGATCGCGAGGTTCGACCAGGTCGGCGCGACGCCCCAGTGGACGTTCTCGGCGAGCACATCGGGGCTGAACACCAGCGCGAACCCGATGATCACGAGGAGCACCTGCGTCGCGAAATCGACGACAGCGAGCGAGATGGAGAGCTTCGCGGCCTCCTGCACGCCGACGACATTCAGCGTGACGAGCACCACGATG
>CAVTQX010000024.1:0-19195 GCA_963736935.1 uncultured Gaiellaceae bacterium
CGCGCCGGTCGCGAATCGGCCCTTGTGTCGGTCCACTACGAACGTCGGCTCCCCACCGGGCCGGCGTCGCGTTCTGACCCATGAACCCGCAAATTCGAATGTCGCCCGGATTGCTCATGCGCAAGCGGGGCAGCTCGTACGGATGCTCCAGGCGCTGCTCATGAGTACCGCAGGGATCACGTCGCTCGTCGCCTCGTACTTCATCGCGACGCTGTGACGTAGGCCCGACACGCACGCGACTCGACGTCCCGCAAGAGCGTGCATGTGGCCGGCGCCTCAAATCGGTCCAGGTAGCTCGCGAGCTCGTGCTCTTCGCGCACCCGGTCGCGCTCGTACATCAGTCCGCTACTCGCCGGCGCAGTCGCACTCTGGAAGGCCGAGGTCGAGCTCGAACTCGTCGGCGCCCCGGCGCTCGCGATCCACACTTCGCTCGCGGAGCGGTTGAAGTCGCCGCTTCGTCAACTCCCGAACACGCAACGAATCACCCGGGCCGTCAATGACATTCCCTCGGGCCCGTTACGGACGCAAGCAGAGCGCGCCGAGGATGATGCCCCAGATCGGCTGGTAGGTCTGGCACCCGATCCGCGCCGAGAAGAAATCGCGGCTCGCGGTAACCGCGAACGGGGCGGCGGGCACGAGTTCGCGCTGGAGCTCGAGCGCGAGACGGCGTACGGCCCGGTAGCGCCTGGCGCCCGACAGCCTCGCCGCCGCTGCGAGCTTCCGGTCGAAGGTGGAGTTTGCGAAGTGCGAGATGTTGGTCGAGCCGATCCCGCTCCTCCGGTACATGGCCAGCATCTCCACGGGATCCGATGCAAACGACCAGCCGGAGACAGCGAGGTCGAACGGCTCCCCCGGCCGCATGACCCGCGTGAAGAAGTCGCCTATCGCGAACTCCCTGATCTGCACGTCGATGCCGAGCGGCCTCAGGTTGCGTCGCACGATCTGCGCCTCTTCGCGCCACGGCGAGACGTTCGGCGTGTACATGACCGCCATCGCGCGCGGGTGGCCCGCGATGCGCTTCGCCCGCCGGAGGTCGGGGCCGTTCAGTGGATACACGCGGAAGTCCGCGGCCCCGGACGCGGACGGAGGCACGTAGTCGTCGGTGGGCTTGCCCGCATTGAAGGGATTGACCTCCGCGGCCCTTCGTCCTTCGGCTGCCAGGGCTTGCCGATCGATCGCGTAGTTGACGGCGCGCCGCAGTCGCACGTCCGAGAAGAGCGGCCTGCTGGCGTTCATGTGCAGGACCCGGAGTCCCAGCGCGTCGTTGACGAAGTACTGCTGGTGTCCCGCTCTCGCTGCCTCGCTACCGGGGCCGTACGCCGACTCCAGTTGCGGGCCTACGTGGCGCGGCAGTTGCGTGGCGTAGTCGGCGGTGCCGGCCTCGACTTGCTCGAGGGCGCGTGCGGGGTCGACGCCGATCGCGACGACGAATCGCTCGAGTCGGTGCGGGCGATCGCCGTGGTAGTTGGGGTTCCGCTCGAGAACGAGCTGCTGCCGCGGGGTATACGACGCGATGTAGTACGGCCCGGCGGAAGGGATGGCGTTGAGACCGCCGACGGCTGGCGTCCCCACAGGAACCGCACAAGCCGCGTTGTCCGCGAGGTTTGCGAGCAAGGCGCCCTCCGGTCGTGACAGTCGGATCGTGAGCGTGTCTCCGCGAGCAACGATGCCCGAGATCCCGCGGGTCTTGCCGGCGACGTACGCCCGGTAACCGACGATGCCGCTGAAGGAGCTCGCGAACCACGAGTTCATGCGCGGGTCGACCACACGTTCGATCGTCGACTTGAACGTCCTCGCCGTGACGACCTCGTTCGACGGCGGTGAGAAGCGGAAGCCGGGACGGATCCTGAACGTGTACGTCGTCCCGCCGGCCGTCGGAACGGGGATCGCCTCTGCGACCTCCGGGATGATGCGCGATCCTTCAGGCCCCGGCTTGTCGGGGTATCTCACGAGGTTCGCGCAGAGCTGGTAGTTGTGCCAGATCCCGGAGGCTGGGTCGAGGGAGGCGAAGTCGGACCTCGTCGTCAGGCGTGCACCGTCTTTCGGCGGTAGCTCCGGCGGAGCAGGCGCGAGCGCGACCCATACGTGCCCGTCGGCGGTCGCGAGGGCGCTGGGCGCGCCACCCAGACGGATCGTCTTCTCCACGTCTCCGGAGCGGCGATCGAGGCGCATGACCGTGCCGTCGCGAAGGTTCGCGACCCAGAGCGCGGTCGCGGTCAAGAGGATTGCGGCAGGTCCATCACCGACGGGCATCGTGGCGGCGACGGCGTTGGTGTCCGTATCGAGACGCACGACCGCGTTGTCACCGGCGTTCGCCACCCATGCACCGGCGGCGTCGACCGCGACCGCCGCAGGGTCGTTACCGACGGGGATCGTCTTCGTCGCCAGCGTCTGCGGGTCGATACGGGTCACCGTGCCGTCGTTGCCGTTCGTGACCCACAAGGATCCCCCGCCCGCTGCGATCGCGGTCGGGCGGTTTCCGACACCGACCGTGGCCACGACGCGCCCAGAGGCGGGGATCAGGCGCCGGACGACCCCAGCAGGACTTGCAATCCAGACCGACCCGAACGCTGTGAGCGCCGGCCGAGCCGTTCCCCCGAAGAAGCCGATGGTCTCCGCGAGTCGGCGTGTGTCCACTCGCCGGTCGTACCTCGGGTCGATCCGCGAGACGTTGCCGCTGTCGTCGACCACCCATACCGTGGCGCCCGTCGCGGCGATCCCGGTCGGTGGGCCGTCGACTGCGATGTGACGCACGGCTCGTCGGGACGACGCGTCGACCCGTGTCACGGTCTGGTCGTCGAGATTCGCGACCCACAGTGCGCCCGCGCCCGACGTGATCGCGATCGGCCGCGCGCCGACGGGAACGGTCGCTGCGACCGAGCCGGATGCGTCGAGGGCGACGATCGAGTTCGGTGCGGCCGAGGGCACTGCGGATCCCCCCGAGATTCCGACGACGAGAATGCCCGCGGCGACGAGCAGCGCGATCGCGGCGGCGGAGGCCGCGATCCCCCGAGAGCGTCGAGGAGGCAGCGCGGTTTCGAAGCCGACCGTGCTGACGGCGGCTGACGCTGCCTCCACGACCGACGTTGCCGCAGCCGGACGCGTGTCGAGTAGCCGGCGGTAGATCGCCTCAGTCTCGGCGGACGGATAGGAGCCGAGCTCCTCGGCCAGGAGCTGTCGACAGCGCTCATAGGTGCGTAGCGCCTCCGCATCGTTTCCCGCAGCCGACTGGGCCTGCATCAGCAGGCGATAGCCACGCTCGCGGAACGGCTCGAGGCCGACGATCTCCTCGGCGATGCGAGCCGCGGTCGCCGGCTCGCTCGTCCTGAGACTCACCTCGGCGAGACAGTCGAGTGCGCGAACGAGAGTCTCCCGCAGTTGGTCGCGCTGCTCGGCGATCCAGCGGCCCTCCTCGCCGGGCAGGAATGTGCGGCGCGCGAGCGACTCTGCGGTCGACGCCTCGACGCGTGCGCGTTCGACGGTCCCGGCGGCGAGCGCTCGCTCGGCCGCGTCTGCCGCCTCGGCCGCGGCGACCAGGTCGATCCAGGTATCCGAGGGAAGCGTGAGCTGGTAGCAGCCGAACGCGCTCGTCAGAGCCTCCATGCCGTCGATCCCCGACTCCTGGAGCAGGGCCCGAAGCTTGCTGACGAGCACCGACAGCGCCTTCTCCCAGGTGGCCGGAGGCGCGTCGCCCCAGAGTGCCTCCGCCAGCTCGTCTCGTGGGACGGGACGTCCATGATGGGCGAGGAGGTACGCGAAGACGAGTCGGCCCTGACGTCCAGGAAAGCGCTGCCCCTGGAGAACGGCTCCGCCGCCCGTCTCGATCCGCACGTGGTCGGTCAGCAAGACCCTTACGGCCATACGCCCTCCTTGCCGGCCTCTTGCCACCGGCTTGCCGTCCTCTTGCCCGCCGCGTGGAGTATCCGCCGCGCCATGCCCGATAACAAGGTGCTGCGCTGCGATTGCGGATACCCGGTGTTCGCCGCCGACGAGGCAGGGCTCGTCGAGGAGATCCGGGTCCACGCCCAGGAGGCGCACGGGATCGTGTTCTCAGTCGAGGACGCGCTCGTTGTCCTGCTCCGGTCGCAGCTCGACCTGTCTCGGGCGCCAGCGGAGAGGGGCGTGCGCGACGGGCGCGCGCCCAAGGGAGGTTCGTCATGAAGAAGGTCCCTTCTAGCGCGAATGCTCTGCAACTACTGAAAGGGGATTTCCGATGACACAAGCTCCGATTGAGCGAGTTCCCGCCGCAGCGCGTCGGCGGCGGGTGGCGGTAGCAGGTCTGCTTGCCGTTGCGATGACTGGGGTAGTTGCGTTCACTGCGGCCCAGGCGTTTGCGACGGCGGGTGCCGGCCCTCCTGTCAGCGTCTACACGGCTCGCGGGCCAGTGTCGCAATCAGTCGTGATTGGGACGCCCAAGTCCGTGACAGCCACGAAGACCGTGCGGGTCCGTGTGAAGGGCAAGGTCGTGACGAGGAAGGTGAGCTTCACGTATCAAACCGTCACTCCCTTGATGTCATGCGGGGAAGCCACGGCATGCGATACGGCGTACCAGCAGCTGACGATCCCGCCCGGCGGCTACACCGGCTGGCACACGCATCCGGGACCGACGTTCGTCGCGGTCGCACAGGGGGAGGGAACCCTCTACCACGGAATGTCGGGTTGCCCGTCGTTCAAGTACGCGGTCGGCGCGGGCTTCATGCAGCCTCCGACCGAGGTCCACAACATGAGGAACGAGGGTACGACGCCGTTGGTCCTGTGGGCCTTCTACGCCCTTCCGCCCGGGACGACGAACGCGGCGATCCGTGTTGATCAACCCCAGCCTGCGGAGTGTCCGAACATTCCGTAACTCAATGGGACTTCGGTGCAGGAGCGGCGCTTGGGCAGCGCTGCTCCTGCAACCGCGATCGGCCTCGCGCTCGGATGACGGCTCGCGGTCGCCCGCCTACGGATACGGCTCGCGCTCGTTACGCTGAAGCGGCGCATCCGTATCGCCGCCCGAAGCGAAGACGGAGACCGATGCCGCGGTTGCGGAACACGTTCCGTGCACGGATCTGGGCCGCCGTGGCGGCCGGATCGATCGCAGCGCTCGTCATTGCGCCGTCGGCCCTGGCCCATGCCGGGCTCGATGCATCGACGCCGTCGAATGACGAGGTGCTTGGCCGTGCTCCGGAGCAGGTCGTGCTCACCTTCAGCGACCCCGTCGAAGCGGCACTCGGCTCCGTTCGTGTCTACAACGGTGCTGCCCGCCGGGTTGATGACGGACGCACGACACGCCCCAATCGAAATGAGGTGGCGGTTGGCTTGCCGTCGGATCTCAGTCCGGGCACATACACCGTCGCTTGGCGGATCGTGCCCGCGGACTCGCATCCGGTCAGCGGCGCGTTCGTCTTTCACATCGGAAAGCCTGGTGCGGGTACTGCCGGCGTGGCTGGCCAAGTCCTTGACGCGCAGGGAGGCTCGCGGACCGTCGAACGTGCCTTCTGGCTCGTCCGCTTCCTGAGCTTGACGCTCATCTTGCTCTGCGTCGGTGGGGCGACTGCCCTCCCCTGCGTACTTGCTGGGGCATCCATCGCGGTGCGCAGATCGCTGTGGATCCTCCTTGCGTTCCTCGCAAGCGGGCTCGCCCTGCTCTCGCTGGCGGGTATCGGGCTCCAAGGCGCACAGGCAAGCGGTCTGGGAATCGACGCGGCCGTGCGTCAATCCCTGATTGGCGACGTCCTCGACACTCGTTTCGGACACGCATGGCTGTTGCGTGCCGCGCTCGCCGTGCTTCTCGCGTCGGTGGCGATGATTGCCGCGCGACGGACGGAGCGAGGCCACGCCTCTCTCGCTGCCGTTGCACTTGGACTCGGCGTGCTGATTGCGGCCACACCGGCCGTCTCCGGGCACGCACGCGTGGTGGGCGGAGTCGCACTTGCGAGCGACTGGGTGCACGTCGTTGCAGCCTCAGTGTGGGCGGGTGGCCTGGTGTTCCTACTGATCGCCCTGTGGCGGGCTCAAAGCGAGGAGCGCTGGCAATTCACCGCAAGGGCGGTTCCGCGTTTCTCGGTGCTTGCTGTCGTCTCCATCGCAACACTCCTGACCGCGGGTGTCGTCAACGGTTTCCTTGAGGTTGGGTCATGGCGCGGCCTCTGGGAGACCACGTATGGCCAACTCTTGCTCGTCAAGGTGGCACTCGTCCTGCCGGTGCTCGCACTCGGAGCGTTCAACAACCGCGTTTCCGTCCCGCGCCTTCGAGCCAAGATCGCCTCGGCGCTCGAACGAAGGCGGTTTCTGGTGTCCGTTGCCGTCGAGCTCGCACTCGCTGTCGTCATCGTCGGCGTTACGGCGGCACTCGTCGCCGAGCCGCCGGCACAGGCGCAACCCTCCGCCGAGACCGCTCCGGTCTCACGTGACGTATTCGTGCATCCGTACCAGGCCGACGCGAAAGCTGCACCGGCGTGGACCGAGGTCGGACAACGAGAGACGTTCGACCGACACGACCGCATGCACTGGATGACCCGCTAGGGCTCGTCTGCTTCGCAGCGGGCGCGGCTCGAACCAGTGACAGTCGTTCTCTGGTTCGGGGCCGGGCCACTTCGTGAGGCCAGGCAGGCATTCAGGCAGCCACCCGGGCGCGTGGGTCTAACGTGGCAATGCGTCGCGTCGCCGGGAGATTGATGATCACTCGTCCGAGTGAACTTCGTTTCCTTTCGGGTGATCGTGGGCACACTGAGGGAGTCGGACAGTAGTAAGGGGAGAGGGGTGCACCTCGTGCGTTGTGGCCCGTGACGGGGTGCCTCCGCTCCATGCGGCAACGGGGAGGGGAAGAGAGTTGGTCTGGATTCCGCTCGTGCTAACGATCGTCTGGGCATTCGGAGCGTCGTACGTCATCGTCACCCGCTGACGCCCGAGCAGATAGCCATAGGGGGAGCGCTCCTGCCGTCGTGGGGAGCGCTCTCAGTTCGACTACGGCGTCGCCCTGCGGCGTTGAGGAAGTAGACGATGGCGAAGGGCCACCAGCCGTGAGATGCGAGCAACACATCAACCTCCCGTTTTGGTTCGGGCGCCCATCACGGAGCGGCCAATAGCGGCCACCCTGCTAGGGCCGCCGTTCTCAACCTACTGTCGTTGGGGGCGCAGGCGCGGCAACCTCTCCATCGACCCCCGGAAGTCTCTCGTGCCCCCTCGGTGTGACCGGTGTGCGGGCCGATCCTCCAGTTGTCGCGCCTGACCTACCGGTATCCATATCACCGGTTGGGGCAAAGATGTCACCCTCGGCCTTCGGTTCTTGCGAAATCCTTAGGTACGGCCAGTCTTGAGTTCGGGGCGATCCCGAACCTGCGAGCTACCTGCGGATCCGAGGAGCGCGAGCTCGAGGCGGGCGGGCTGAACTAGTCCCTGAACGAGAAAGGCCCGCCGGAGCGGGCCTTCGACGCTCGCCGACCCGGCGACAGACGCGCCGGAGCCGATGGCCGATCTAGCCCTGTGGGCCGTGACCGGCCGAGGCGAAACCTCTACACGCGTTGTCGCCGCCGTGTAGGTCGCCCGGTGCTGGATGCTGAACCCGTCCTCCAGCGCCCTCCTCGTTGGGATCGTCATTCTGTCCCGAGAAGGAGCAGATCGAGCCTGCGTGCGGATCGGCGTCCGGCGCGGCCCCGATCGGGGTGTTGCCGTTGCCGTGTCCTTTGACCTCACCGGCGAGCGCACCACCAGCACCCATCCCCATGACGGCGGCTGCGCAGACGGCGACCGCGAACAATCGCGTCTTTCCCATCTCTCCCCCTTGTTCGTGACGCCTAATTGACGCCGGTCGGGAAGCTACCCACGTCCCGGCGCGTCGTCAACGCCGTGGCGAGCAAGTAAGAGAGGGGCCACGCCGTGTGCGGCGCTGCGACGGGCTTTGGGCGTTGACGTGTTTGCGCTCGGGGTGGTCGTGCAGACCTTCGCCAACCTCGCTGGCAACGCTCACAGGCGGTGGCGTTCGAAACTACGTGAGTTCTCGCTCGAGCGCTGCGAACGTCTGCTCGAACGCCCGCCGTATGCCGCGGGGCATCAGCAGTCGGTCAGGGACGCCAGCGAGCCCACTTCGCGGCTCGTATTCGACGACGAGGCGGTACAAGAAGCCGTCGCCGTCGCGCTCGAAGACCCGCTCGTGACGCGCGTCGGGCAGGCCTGGCTGGATGCTCGTGTAAGTGACGATCTGGTTCGGCTCGAACGTGGTCACGGTCATCGTCAAGGTGCGTTCGCGACCGAGGATCCGCGTGACAAGCCGCGCGGTACCGCCGGGAGCGCCCCATGTCGACTCCGGCTCCAGTCGCACGAATCCTGGCCAGAACTTCGACCAATTCGCCATGTCGGTGACGAAGGCGAATCCCTGCTCCACCGGGACGTCGTATCGACGGGAGTCTTCGATGCGCATCGCTACGTCGCTTCCGAGCTGGTCGATGATGCCAAACCCTGGCAACCCGGCGCCTCGCGCGGGTCGAGTGGAACTTGCTGGCACACCGCCGGCACCATCTGAGACCGCGCTTGCGGGAGTTTTCTTTGATGGGGGGTACTGACCTAGAACCGCCGTGCAGACGACGGTGAAGGCGTATCCGAGGGGGGCACCACCCGCAGACGTCCGAGCAACTTCGCCCGGTCGATCTCGCCATAGTCCACGAGGACGTGCGTGTAACGGTCGGCGGTCACCGCGAGGCTCCGCTGCCCGACTCTGGCGCCGACCTCGGCCCACGAGACGCCTTGCTGATGCAGGAGGCTGATTCGGCGATGGCGGAGGTCGTGCGGCGACCACGACGGTACGCCAGCATCCCGGCACGCGCGGCCGATCGCCGTTCGTAGGCGATCAGTCGAGCCAATCGGGAACAGCGGTGCCTCAAGGTCGCGATCCTCACGAGCAGGAGTGGTCCTCGGCTTCTCCTACTTATTGCTAGCCGCAGAGACTGGCCACGACTTCGCCCGCCGTGGTGTCTTCGTCAGACGAGCGCCCCGCCGTGTTGGCTCGGCGTCGCCCAGGCGCTCACGTGCGCGAGCGTCAATCTGCTTGCGGAGGAAGTCACGCTGCTCGCTAGTCACGCGTGGAGCGTGTCCTGTCCTCGCCTCGCCCGCTAGGACACGATTGGGTCTATTCCGGCAGCCCGCCCGCCTCAAGCTCGCGCTTCTCGATCCGCAGGTGCTCGCGAGCTATGGCTGAGGAACCGCTTGCGGGTTGTCCTTCCGGTCGTCGATGAGCTGGACCGTTACCACCTCTGATGCCCGAACGAACGTACGGCCAGCTCCTTGTTCGGGCACGACTTCGACCCAATCGCCCAGTGCCGAAGTGCCTATCGCCCCGAATCTCCTCATCCACTCATCGGCGTCGCTGAGTTCCAGCAGCAGATCGTGCTTCTTTCCATTCGCGAGCGTGATGACGACCCTCACAGATCGCGAAGGCTACGGGCCGTAAGACCGCAACGTCCAGCGGCTGGTTCCGCGCAGCCGCCTCAAGGTCACGCTGCCCGATTCGCAGGTAGCTGGCGAGCCTCGGGATCGGAACGACGAAGGGCAAGCCGGGGGCCGAAGAAGCCGTTGGAATCGACGTAGCCGGCGAATCCCGCCAGCCTATGCGGGTTGGGACCTCGCTGAGCTCGGAGGTTGGGTCGGTGCGACCTTGGTTCAAGCCGTCGCAGGGGAGAATGGTCATGAGGCATGTGATGCTCCTTCGTTCCTATCGAGACCGGAGAGTCCGAATGGACTCCCTGCTGGCGCTGAGGTCGGTGCGACAGTCGAAGAGCAACCTGCGAAGCCTCGACGGCTTCAAAGACAACCAACGCGCTCATCCACCGTAGCTGCGATATGCACCCGCCTTGTTGCGTCGCCTTATCCGGTCTCCTTCCCAGTGAGACACTCGCCTTGTTTGCGGTACACGTCGTGGGCTGGTTCGTATGGCGGTACTGGAGGCGTCGATTTCGTAGCAAGCTCTGTCTCTCTCGTCGCTGAGTCGGGACGCCGCCCGCCTCGAACTCCCGCCTCCTCGATCCGCAGGCGGGGCCGGGTGGCTGCCCGAACGCCGCTGGTCCGGCTCTCGCCGGAGTGCCTCGTACGCTGGGCCACGTGAGTGCGCGACGACGAGAGCTGGCCCGAGCTTCTGCTCGTCGCGATGCGCTCTGCGTAGGGCTAAAGGGACTGCGCCGCACGTTGTCCACTTAGCTTTACCCGAGAATTGAGCTAGCCGTGCCGCGTATTGCGGGAGCGGTCGGCCCCGAGAAGCACTCCACCACCCCCTCTGCGGTAGCAGCAGAGTTCTTCGCCACGCACACCTGAGTGCACACCCCCTGGACAGATAGCGGTGGCCAATGCGGACGCATCCCGCTCCAGCACAGGTGTTGCGGTCAGCGTGTGACAGGACTGGACACGCCGGACACCCGATTCGGGCGGCCGTCTGGACGAAAGGTGGACGGGATTGAACCCAGGCACTCAGCTCGGCGCGTGCATTTTCATCCATGTCTCATGCGACGCGCACCACGTGGAGAGTCATGCGGGGACGCGGCGACTCGCTAGACGAGGGTTTCCTCAGCGGCGGTGGGAGCCAGCTCCTCGAGTAGCGCCCGCGCACGTGCGGCGGCTGGATAAACCTCTTTCAGCTCGTAGCGCCGCAGAGCATCCGCGACGATCGGCACGGCCTCGCCCGGACGCCCCCCCAGCCGCAGCACCTCGGCGAGGTCCATGAGCGCGTCCGTTTGCGTATCGATGTGGTCCGTTCGAAGAGCGAGATCGACAGCGTCCCTGGCCAGCACCTCGCTCGCGGCGACGTCCCCACGCCGTGCAAGCAGCATCGCGCGGGCGCCTCGCCAGAGAACCTGCGCTGCGATCCAGTTTTTCGCCGCAGATTTCTCGCAAACGTCGGCGAAGTCGTCTGCCTCGTCGTAACGGCCTAATGCATAGAGGCAGTGCGCGAGCCAACCGGCCGTGATCGCGAGGTAGTTCTTGTCGCCCATCGCTGCGAGCTCGTCGTATCCTCGCCGCGAGCTCCTGCTCGGCTGCCGGCCAGTCTCCGGACACCATTTCGACGAAGTAGCCGAGCCCCTCGCCGTGGCTCATCGCGGCGCCGGGAAGGTCGCCGAGCTCACGGCGATCGGTCGACGCCTCGCAGGATCATCTCGCGAGCCGCCTCCTTTTGGCCGAGCATTCCGCGAGCCTGGCCGAGGAAGCACATGGCGAAAGCCTCCGCGCCCCGGTGTCCCTGCATCTGTTCGAGGATCTCCTGCCCCTGCGCTAGCGCCTCGAGAAGCCGGAGTCGGTCCCCACACCAGCGAGACGAGCACTCCGACCAGGTCCAGCTGCGGGTAGTGCGGGTCGCGCGCGCGTCGATCGTGCTCGAAAGCCCGCTCCGCGGCCGGGCGCATACGTTCCAGTTGGCACTGACCCCAGCGAGCCCAGTACACGACCCGCCACGCGCGTGCAGCCCCGAAGTCGTCGCCATTCGCCTCGCAGAGCGTCGCCGCTTCGAAAGCTTCGGCCTCCAGTTGCTCGTAGTCGGCGGCCGGATCGACCTGGAATCGAAGCCGTAGCTGGGAGAGTCGAGCTCGCACGCGCATGCGCTCGTCCCCAGCCCCTTCCGCGAGTTCGATCGCTTCGGTAAGCGCGCGATCGGCTTCTTCGAACCGACCTCTCCAGAGCAGAGCCTCGCCGAGGTCGGCGAGCACCTGTGGTCGGTTGGCGGCGCCGGTCGGCATCAACGCCAGGGCTCGCGACCGGAGACTCACGCCAGCGGACACGTCTCCGCGCGCGGAGGCGGTCCAGCCCGCCGCGGCAAGCCGATCGGCGGCACGGCGTCCGAGCTCGTCCCGCTGCGCGTCGAGCGTTCCGAGTTCGGAGAGGTAGCGGTGTGCCTGCTCGAGGTGCCAGCCAACGATCTCCGCGTACTCGGCGGAACGATCGCCGGCCTCTCCTCGAACCAATCCGCAAAGCGCACGTGCAGGTCGGCGCGTGACTCCTTGGACAGAGACTCGTAGGCGGCGTCGCGAATCAAGAGATGACGGAACTCATACGCACCCTCGTCGACGAAGTCGGACTGACCCGGGCGCACGAGCTCTTTGCGAACGAGCTCGCGCAGGAGCGATGGGATGCGGCCCGCTAGCGCCGGCGGAGCCAATGCTTCGAGGGCACCGACGTAGAAGATCTGGCCGATCACTGCCGCTCGCCCGATCAGCGATCGCTCGTCCGCGCCGAGACGTTCGAGACGCGCCGCCAGGAGGGCGTGAATCCCTGGCGGTACGCGGATGCTCTCAAGATTGCCTACCGCAACCCAGCGGCCGCCTTCCTGCACGAGGAGCCCCTCGTCGATCAGCATCGAGATCATCTGCTCGACAAAGAGCGGGTTGCCACCCGCCGAATCCGCGATCCGATCGCGCACGTCGACGGACTTGGTCTCGCCGAGCAACTCCGCGATGAGACGGTCGGAGGCCGCTGTGTCCAGCGGTTCCAGTCTCAGTGGCGTGCTTCGCTCCAGCTCCTGGCCCCAGCCCGGCTGCCGTTCGAGGAGTTCTGGCCGGCCGACGCAGAGCAGGAGCATCGGAACGGAGGCCGTGTGCCGCGCCAAGTGTTCGACAAGCGCGAGGAGCGTCGGCTCCGCCCACTGGGCGTCGTCGAGCACGGCGACGAGCGGCCTACTCCGCGCGAGTCGCGCAAAGAGCGTACGGACGGCCCAGAAGCCTTCCGCTTCGAATCCGATCTCTTGCACGGCTTCGTCCGTACCCCTCGTTTCCCGAAGCCCCGTGAGCTGGGCGATCGTCTCGGCGACCGTACGAGCGTCGTCGTCGGGCTCCAGCACGGTCGCCAGCTTCGCGACCGCGTCGTCGGCGCCGTCACCCTCGCGAATGCCGGCTGCCTGCTTGACCATTGCGGCAAGTGGCCAGAACGTGATCCCCTCGCCGTAAGGAAGGCAGCGTCCACGGACGACGGTCGCCTGCTCACCGAGCCGGGCGACGAACTCGTGGACGAGCCTCGACTTGCCGATTCCGGCCGCACCGAGAACGGAAACGAGCCGACAGCTCCTCTCCGCGACGGCTCGCTCGAGGGCCCACTCGAGCTGAGCGAGCATGTCCTGACGGCCGACGAGCGGAGCGTCCAGGCGAGGCGCGGCTCTGGCTCCGCCATGGCCAAGACCCCGACCAGGCGATAGACACCGACCGGACTCTGCTTACCCTTAAGGTCCAAGGGGGGCGCCCGGCTCGACCTCGACCGACCCTCGGACGAGCCTGAACGCCGATTCCGAGAGGATGATCTCGCCCGGCTCGGCTGCTTGCTGCAGACGTGCCGCGGTATTCGCTGCGTCCCCGGCCACGAAATTGCGATCGGGAACGAGGCCCTTTACCGAGACCGTACCCGTGTTGATCCCAGTCCGCGTCGCGAGGACGACGCCGTAGCGCCGCTGGAAATCCTCGTTCAGCTGTGCCAGCGTGGTTCGCATCTCGACCGCGGTTCGAACTGCGCGCAATGCGTCGTCTTCGTGCAGTTGCGTGAGGCCGTAGACCGCCATGACCGCATCGCCCACGAACTTCGCGAGTGTCCCACCGTGTCGCTCGACGATGGGCCTGACGCCCTCGAAGTAGTCGGTCAGTACCTGCGAGAGAGTCTCTGGGTCGAGTCGCTCGCCTAGCCCGGTCGAGTCGACGACGTCGGAGAACAGGATCGTGACGGTCTTTCGAGAGCGCTCCGAAGCCTCGTGCTCGAGCACGTTGCCACACGCGTTGCAGAAGCGCGCTCCAGTGGGGTTTTCGGCGCCGCATTGCGAGCAGGTAGACACCGGATGAGTCTATGCCGGTGAGCGTCGAGAATCGACGGCCTCGTGAAAGGCGGCCCGACGCGCCCCTTCCGTCGCGAGCATGCGATCGCGTTTTGGGCGCTTTCTATGGGCGGTACTGGGCTCGAACCAGGCTCCCCCACTCGGGACACCGATGGACATGAGTGGTCAATGCGGACGCATCCCGCTCCAGTACAGGCGTTGCGGCCAGTCAGCCTATGACAGGAGTGGACACGCCGGACACCCGATTCGAGCGGCCGTGTGGACGAAACGTGGACGGGATCGAGCCAAGCTTCGACGTCCTCCTGGTCTTGGCAGCCGGCATTCGGGCCCCCGAGATCGCCCCGCTAGACGCGCTGGGCGTAGCTCGTCGTCAGCCTCGCCTCCTGACCCTGCGGATGCGTCACGGCGTGGAGCGTTCTCGCTACCGCCTCCACGACACGACCGGCGACGACCTCTGTGTTAGCGAGCATCCCGTTCAAGTCAAGGGGTGGACCCGACAGCTGCAGGTCCGCCCCCTGCTACCGCTGCTCTACGGACCTTGTAGGTACGGCACGAGGACGTCGCAGAACAGGCTGAAGTCGCTCAGGAGTTCGGGATGCGGCCCATGGAGCCCGGACACCGTTTCGGAGATCGGGTCACCGTCACCCACCGGATCGTTTGGATCCCCGGTGTACTCGTAGACAGCGACCAAGGTGACGATCCCAGCATCACGAGTCAACGTCCGACCACGGGTGATCGACAACCTCTCAAACACACCCAGGTAGGTAGTCATGATCGTGACCGTCCCCGCCTGCTCGTCGATCACGGACGGCGACGTTTGCTTCTCCGGCCCGTCGAACGAGAGCGTGGCTGACTTTCCATTGTCGGCCGTGAAGACGGCGAAGAAGGTGAGGTTCATGAAGTACGTGCCGTTGCCCGTAGCGCGGAAGACCGACGTGCGGCGAACGGCGGTCGTTCCCGAGAAGCCGCAGACGTCGTCGGGGAACGTGGCCGAGAAGTGCTCGACCTCCGTCGATCCCGCCGCGAGACCCGTCGCAGCGGTGACGCACGCCAGCACCGTCGCGATGGCTAGCGGTAGAAGCTTCCTTCGCATGACCTTGCCCCTTCCTGTCGGATCGTGTTCATGCCCGCAACGGAGGCTAGGAATCCGCGCCTACGATCCGGCAGATCACGCCTAGACCGTGGCTAAGTCATTGCTGCTGAAGGTGTTTCTCACGGGCCGGGTCGCAGCCGAGGCCAACGGACGCGTGCTGGACGAGGCGCGCTTCCCGGGGCGTCAAGGTCGGGGTTCTCGGCTAGGGAGGGTTGGGAGGAGGCAGGCACGCTGAGCGTTCGAATCTCGATAACGGACCGTCTCGCCATCGAGGCGAACGGCGTGAGGCTGGACGAGCAGCGCTTCCCGGGCCGGCAGGGTCGGATTCTGTTCGCATACCTGGCGGTCCAGCACGGACGGCTTGTCCCTCGTGATGAGCTGGCCGAGTTGTTATGGGGCGAGGACCTTCCGGCGACGTGGGAGAAGGCACTCGGGGTGCTGACGACGAAGCTGCGCGCGCTCCTCGAGGAGTGCGGCATCGACGGCTCGAGCATGTTGAGGAGCGCGTTCGGCTGCTATCAGCTCACACTGCCCGCCGATACCTGGATCGACCTCGACGCGGCGGTGACCGCGCTGGAGCGGGGAGAAGCGGCCCTCGCCGGGCGGGAGCTCGACGAGGCTCGGGCGCAGGCCTCGACGGCGGCCGAGCTTGCTCGGCGGGCGTTTCTGCCGGGCGAGGACGGACGGTGGGTCGAGGATCAGCGGCGCAACCTCCGTGACGTCCTCGTGCGTGCGCTCGAATGCCTGCGCGATGCGGCGCTTGCGGAGGGGGAGTTCGGGAACACAGTCCGATATGCGGCCGAGATCACCGCTCTCGAGCCCTTCCGCGAGACCAGCTACCGCGCGTTGATGCAGGCGCACGTCGCCGCGGGCAACCCGGCCGAGGCACTCCGCGTGTTCGAGCGCTCCCGGCGCTTCCTCGCCGACGAGCTCGGCGCCTACCCTTCGCCGGAGTCCAAGGCCGTCTATCTCGAGATCCTCCGCAGCTCGCCCGGTAGCTCGGACTCCGAGATCGAGGGCCTCGCACCTGACGGTCGCCGCCCTGGGTCGCCGTCGAGGAAGAACGAGCCGTCCCGGAGAGGTCGCGGCAAGGTCGCGCCCGTCATCGCCGGCGCCTTGCTCGTCGGCGGCAAGTGCGACGACTGCGGAGCGAATCTGCCCCAATACTCGAGGTTCTGCCCGGAGTGCGGGCATGCCGTCGAGGCGACTCCTTCCCCGTCGACCTACACGCCCCGCCATCTGAGTGAGCAGATTCTCGCGATCCGCAGCGCGATCGAGGGCGAACGGAAACAGGTGAGCGTTCTCTTCTGCGACATCGTCCGCTCGACCGAGCTGGCGGCGCAGGCTGGCCCGGAGGAATATCACCGGGTCGTCGACCGCTTCTTCGCACTCGCCCTCGCGGAGGTCCACCGCTACGAGGGCACGGTCAACCAGTTCCTCGGCGACGGCTTCATGGCCCTCTTCGGCGCCCCGATCGCTCACGAGGATCACGCACGCCGCGCCGCACTTGCCGCGCTCGCGGTGAAGGAGCGATCCGAGATCGACGTCCGGATCGGGATCAACTCCGGTTCGGTCATCGTGGGCGCGATCGGCGACGACCTTCGGATGGATTACACCGCCTCCGGTGACACGACTGTGCTTGCAGCTCGTCTGCATGGGGCGGCTCGACCCCGGAGATGTGCTGGTGAGCACCGCGAGCGCGCGCTACCTGCATGGTTACTTCGATCTCCAGGAGACAGAGCCGGTGACGGTCGACGAGCGCACCGTCCACGCGGTGCGGGTCATCGGGCGCGGCCCGCGCACGTCCCCGATCGACGAGGCACACCAGCAGCTCACTCCCTTCTCGGGACGAGACGACGAGCTCGAGTCGCTGCGGGAGGCCCTTCGCTCCGCGGCCGCGCAAGGACAGGTCATCGGCGTTTCGGGCGATCCCGGCCTCGGCAAGTCGCGCCTGGCCTACGAGCTGCGGCTCGTGGCCGACGTGGACACCGTTGTGCTTCAGGGTCGTTGCTTGCCGTTCGGGACCGCAGTTCCCTATCTTCCGATCCTCGATCTGGTGCGGGAAGTGTGCGGGATCGCGACGGACGACGACCGTGAGAGCGTTGCCGCGAAGATCGGCACGACGCTCGAGGAGCTGCGTATGGACCCGGATTTCGGTCCGTACCTCCATCACGCGCTGGACGTCACCTCCGGTGACGCTCAGCTCCTCGCGCTCGATCCGGCCACGATCAAGGGCCGGACGTTCGAGGCGCTGCGCAAGCTGTTGCTCGCGAAAGCCAGTCGATCGCTGCTACTGGTCATCGAAGACGCGCACTGGATCGATCGCACGTCAGAGGAGTTCCTGACCGAGGTGGTCGACGAGCTGCCGTCCATCCCGGTTCTCCTGCTGGCGACCTACCGCCCTGGTTACAACCCCCCATGGGTCGGCAAGTCGTACGTAACCCAGATCGCCCTCCGGCCACTCTCGCGGGAGGCCGGCGAACAGATCGTCGCAGCAATCCTCGGCGACGCAAACGACTCGACCGAGAGGATCGTCGGTCGGGGCGAGGGAAACCCCTTCTTCCTCGAAGAACTCGCTCGAGCCGCACGACAGGAGACCAACAGCCGCTCTGACGGCTCGATCCCGACAACCGTGCAGGACGTTCTGGCCGCACGAATCGACGGGCTCGACGCCGGAGACAAGAGCGCCGTCCGCGTCGCGTCCGTACTCGGGCGCGAGTTCTCGCTCGACCTCATCGAGAGAGTCTGGGACGGCGACGTACCCCTCCTCCCGGCCCTGGACGAGCTCAAGCGGCGCGAGTTCTTGCATGAACAGCACGGAGGGACCGAGCGGACGTTCGTGTTCAAGCACGCGCTGACCCGCGACGTTGCCTACGACGGCCTACTGGAAGAGCGTCGCCGGTCTCTCCACGCGCGCGCCGGCGCGGCGGTCGAGCGCTCCTATGCGGACAGACTCCACGAGAAGTACGAGCTCCTCGCGTTCCACTACTCGCGGAGCTCCGAGCGGGGGCGGGCCGCGGACTACCTCGAGCTCGCCAATCGCAAGGCCTCGGCACAGCATGCGATGGAGGAGGCGCTCAGCTACTTCTACGAAGCGCTCGCGATTCTCGAAGAATTACCCGACTCCGAGGAAAACCGCAGGCGCAGGCTCACGCTCGTCCTCGACCAGACAGGTGGGTTCCACTACCTCCATCGCCACGAGGAGTACCACCAGCTGCTTCTCCGTCACGAGCCGCTTGCGCTGGAGCAGAGCGATCCCGGCCTCCACGGGGCGTTCTACGAACGCCTGGCGCACCGTCAGCTCGTCTTCGGCGAATTCGAGCAGGCGAAAGAGACCGCGAGCCGGGCGCTCGAGCTCTGCGAGCGGTCCGGGAACCACGAGTACGCGGCACTCGCGTGCGGCACGGTGCAATGGGCGCACATGCTGCTCGGCGAGTACGGGCGCGCCCACCGCTACGCGAAGCGGACGCTGAAGCACCTCGCCGTCAGCTTCGAGCCGATGGCGTACATGTTTTTACAAGCCGGCGCCGCGCTCACGTACATGATGGCGGGGCGCTGGGAAGCCGCGCTGCACGAGGTCGACGAAGCTGTGGCGACAGGCGTGAAGCGTTCCGACGCCGGCATGGTCTCGTTCTGCAACGCGATCGGCGCACTGGTCTGCGTCGAGAAACGGGACTGGGCGACCGCGATCGACTACGGCAACGCCGCGAAGGAGACCGCCCCTACCGTGTACTTCCGCGGCTTCGCCTTCGGCTTCACCGCTTCGGCGCTCTGTCATGCAGGAGCCATTGCCGAAGGCGTGCCCGTCCTCGAGCAAACCGTCCCGATGGCCAAGGCGGCACGCCATGAGTTGGCGTGGACCTTCCTCGCGCCGCGGCTGGCTGACGCGTACCTGACCGCCGGCGACTACGCGCGGGCACACCAGACGCTCCTGGAGATCCACGGTGCGGCCGCGAGTCGCGGGGCGAACTTCTTCCTCGGCGCCAGCGGACGGTGCCTCGGAGAGGTGGCCCTGGCTCAGGGCGACGCCGAGGAGGCGGTACGCCAGCTCGAGCAGGCGATCGAGACGTTGCGGGCGAGCGGCTCCGAGAACGAACTCGGACTCGCGCTGGGAGCACTGGGCCGCGCCAAACGGCTCATGGGTGACGACATGGAGGCCACGGCGAGCGCGCAGGAGGCGCTCGCCATCCTCGATCGCCTTGGCACCCTCGAGGAACCCGATCGTTTGCGGCACGAGTTCGCGGCTGAACCGGTCTGACGGACACGATGGTCATTTTGAGGCCAAACGGCTTGGTCTGCAGCCATGGGCGGTACTGGGCTCGAACCAGTGACCC
>CAVTQX010000025.1:0-13220 GCA_963736935.1 uncultured Gaiellaceae bacterium
GTGTTCATACCTGCCGGCGGTTGCCCGAAGGCAGCCCGTGCAGGAACACGATCGCCGGCCAGCCGCCCGCGGGCGGAGCGCCGTCGGGGACGTAGAGCGTCGCGGCGATCGCGACACCGTCGTCCATGAGGATCGACACGTCCTGCTTCGCCGCGGGAGAACCCGCTGCGTTGCCGACGAGGAGGGCGAGCGCGCCTGCCAGCGCCGCTAGCCAGACCTTCATCACTGGCCCCAACGGTAGCGCGAGCCGCGTCCGCTCATAGAATCCCGCGCGTGGATCCCCGCCCCATCGGTGTCTTCGACTCGGGCATGGGCGGCCTGACCGTTCTGCACGAGTGCCTCGTCACGCTGCCGCACGAGGACTTCGTGTACCTCGGTGACGGCGCGCGGCTGCCCTATGGGCCTCGCCCGCTCGAGGAGATCCGTCGGTTCGCGGGCGAGATCGCCGGATATCTGGAGGCCCAGGGCGTGAAGCTCATCGTGGCGGCCTGCAACTCGGCGACCGCGGCGGCGCTTCCCGATCTCCAGCGACAGCTGACCGTGCCGGTGATCGGCGTGCTCGCCCCCGAGGCACACGCCGCGGTGCTCGCGACGCGCAATCGCCGCATCGGCCTCCTCGCGACCGAGGCGACGGTCGCGAGCGGGCGCTACGACGAGCTCGTGCGCGCTCTCGACGCCGGGGTCGAGCTCGTCTCGGTCGCATGCCCCCGGCTCGTTCCGCTCATCGAGGGCGACGACGTGTTCGGGGAGGAGTTGACGGACGCGGTGCGGGAATACGTGGCTCCGCTGAAGACGGCCGAGGTCGACACCGTGATCCTCGGGTGCACGCACTACCCGTTGATCCGACCGGTTCTGCAGCGGGTCCTCGGGCGTGGGATCACGCTCGTCTTCTCCGCCGAGGAGACCGCGCGGGAGGCGGCCGAGACGCTCGCGCGCAAGGGCATCGAGAACGAGGCCGCCCGCGAGGGCACGTACCGGTTCCTCACGACCGGCGACCCAGAACTGTTCCGTGACATGGGACAGCGGTTCCTCCAGCTGCCGATCGACGCTGCGGAGCGCGTCGAGGTCGCGACGCTCGAGGCGGCGGCATGAGGCACGACGGCCGCAAGGTCGACCAGCTCAGAGAGCTCGACGTCGTCTGGGATTACCTCGAGCAGCCGCACGGGTCCGTCCTCTACGCGCAGGGCAAGACGATCGTCCTCTGCACGGCGACCGTGGAGGAGGGCGTCCCGCGCTGGCTCTCCAAGTCGGGACGCGGCTGGATGACTGCCGAGTACGCGATGCTCCCGGCGTCGACCGGCGAGCGGACGCAGCGCGCCGTGTCGCGCGGCCGACCCGACGGGAGGACGGTCGAGATCCAGCGGCTCATCGGTCGCGCGCTCCGCGCCGTCTGCGACTTCCAGGCGCTCGGCGAGCGGACGCTCTGGCTCGACTGCGACGTCCTACAGGCCGACGGCGGAACGCGCTGCGCATCCATCACGGGCGCGTGGATCGCGGCGAGCCGCGCACTCGAGCGCTTCGGGCTCTCAAAGGCGCTTACCGGCTCGATCGCAGCCGTGTCCGTCGGGATCGTCGGCGGCGAGGCCGTTCTCGACCTCGACTACGAGGAGGACTCCGGCGCGGAGACCGACATGAACGTCGTCATGACCGGCGACGGGCGCCTCGTCGAGGTGCAGGCGACGGCCGAGCGAGACCCCTTCTCGCGCGAGCTGCTCGACGCGCTCCTCGACCTCGCGGCCGGGGGGATCGAGACGCTCACGGCCGCGCAGGCAGAGGCCGCGGCGGCACCCGCTGCGTGAAGCTGCTCCTCGCCTCGCACAACGAGAACAAGCTCCGCGAGCTGCGCGCGGTGCTCCCGACCTGGGAGGTCGACCTCCTCGAGGCAGCCGACGAGCCCGTCGAGGACGGCACGACGTTCGTCGACAACGCACGGATCAAGGCTCGGCACGGGCGACGGCTCGCAGCCGGCGACGCCTGGGTGGCGGGCGAGGACTCGGGAATCGAGGTGGCCGCTCTCGACGGCAGGCCGGGTGTCGAGTCCGCACGCTGGGCGACGGACGGTGTCGCCAAGCTCCTCTCCGAACTCGGGGACGGCGCGAACCGTCGCGCCCGCTACGTCTGCGAGCTCGTCGTGGTCGACCCCGCGGGCGCCGAGACTCGCGCGTCTGGAACCCTCGAGGGCGAGATCGCGTACGAGCGGCGCGGCGAGGAGGGGTTCGGGTACGACCCGATCTTCGTTCCGCACGGGGAGTCGCTCACGGTCGCCGAGCTCGGGAATGCCTGGAAGGCAGAGCACTCGCACCGCGCCAGAGCAGCACGCGCGCTTGCGCAAACTCTCGACGAACGTTGATAGCGTCGGCCGCATGGATGCGGCCCAGGCACTCCAGGAGCTCACGGCGCTCTCGTCGCAGATCACGGCTGCGATCGCGCTCGACGCAGACGGGTCGGTGCTCGCGGTCTCGCCCGGGAACCCGGCAGCCGCCGCGTCGCTGACGTCGTCGGCGCTCGAGCTCGTCGCGGCTGCGAGCGACCTCGGGAGGGACGACCGCGAGGTCACGCGCGTCGAGGTCGAGCTCGACGACGGCGCGTTCTTCGTCGTGCGCGAGGGCGGCCGGATCGTCGCTGCGACGACAGGCCCCAAGCCGACCTCCGGCCTTGTGATCTACGACCTACGGACGTGCGCGCAGGCGATCGAGGCGCCCAAGAAGAAGCGGTCTGCGCGCAAGCCGAAGGAGGACACCGAGTGAGGAAGCTGCTGCGTCTGGTCCTACTCGTCCTCCTCGCCGTCTGGGTGTGGCGAAAGTTCGTCGGTCAGTCCAGCTCCGAGGAGCGCGCAGGCATCTCGTACGCCGACGGGTCGGCCGTCGTGCTCGAGCCGGGCACCCCGGGCTTCGAGCGGCTCGCATCCATCACGCGCACCGCCCTTCGCGCGTGACTCACGACGAGCTCGGCGGGCTGCTCGTCGAGCGAGCGCTGCTCGAAGGCGACTTCGTACTCCGCTCGGGTCGCCGCTCGACGTGGTATCTGGACAAGTACCGCTTCGAGACGGAGCCGGGGATCCTCAGAGCACTCGGCGAGGCCCTCGCGAGCGCGGCGCGCGAGTGCGAGCCCGACGCCATTCGGCTTGCCGGGCCGGCTCTCGGGGCGGTCGCGTTGGCAGCTTCGGCAGCAATGGCGTCCGGTCTGCCGTTCATCATCGTGCGCGGTGAAACCAAGGAATACGGCACGGCCAAACGCATCGAGGGGGTCTTCGCACCGGGTGACCTGGTGTGCCTCCTCGAGGACGTCGTCACCTCTGGCGGCGCACTCGCGGAGGCAGTGTCGGCCGTCCGCGACGAGGGTCTCGTCGTCCGGCACGCGGTCTGTGTGGTCGACCGGGAGGAGGGCGGCTCGGACGCTCTCGCCCGCCTCGGTGTGCGGCTCTGGCCGCTCTTCCGTGCGAGCGAGTTGCTGGAGTTGCGAAAAATCCCCGGAAAGCGGCATGGTTGAGCCAAATCCGAAGGGGTGTTAGGCTCTTTCGGTTCCGTGAACACGAATCCCACGTCAGGAGGAGACCAGTGACCAAGCAGGAGTTCGTGGATGCCGTAGCCGATGCGGCCGGCATGTCCAAGCGTGAGGCCGGCGCTGCGGTTGACGCCGTCCTGGACACGATCACGGGCGCGCTGAAGAGCGGTGACACCATCACCTTCACCGGCTTCGGCAAGTTCTCGACCTCGGCGCGCGCGGCGCGCATGGGTGTCAACCCACGCACGGGCGAGAAGGTCCACATCGCCGCCACGACAGTCCCGAAGTTCACGTCAGGGAGCGCGCTGAAGGCTGCGGTCAAGGGCGGCTAGCGACTCCCGCTACGAGGAATTGCGAGAGGCCGTCTCCGGGCGGCCTTTCGTTTGGCCTTGTAGGCGAACATACGTTCGTATACGGTGAGCAGGGTGCAGCTCTCGTTCGACGCCGCCGACCGTCTGGTGGAGCTGGTGCACGCGCGTCGCGGCGCCGTCTCGGCCGAGGACGCCGCACGCGTGCTCTTCGCGCTCGAGCGCGCGCCCGTCGCTCTGGCGCACTCGCTCCTCTCCGACGTCGTCGCCGGCGACTCGCGTCTCGTGTGGAGCGGTACACGGGTCGGGCTCGCTGGCGACGCCGGCGCCGAGACGCTCATCGAGGAAGCCGAGATCGTCGTCTTCGACCTCGAGACGACCGGGCTCTCCGCGCGTCGTGACCGCATCTGCGAGATCGGTGCGGTACGCGTCAAGGCGCTCGAGATCGCGGACACGTTCGAGACGCTCGTGCAGCCCGGCGTCGCGTTGTCGCCGACGATCACGCGGCTGACGGGCCTGCAGGACGCCGAGCTACGTGGCGCCCCCCGACCCGAGCTCGCGATCCGGCGGTTCCTCGCGTTCACCGGCGACGCGCCGCTCGGTGCTCACAACGCCCGCTTCGACGTGGGCTTCGTCGACGGCGCGATAGAGCGGATCACGGGCCGCCGGATCGCCGCCCCCGTCATCGACACCGTCTGGCTCGCACGCCGGCTTCTCCACCGTCGGAGCGAGCGCTTCTCGCTGCGCCAGCTCTCGCACTTCTTCGGCACGTCGTGTGAGCCCTGCCACCGTGCGCTGCCCGACGCGGTCGCCACGGCCGAGATCCTGGTCGCGCTGCTCGGGCTCGCACAGGAGCGCGGCGCACGGACGCTCGCCGAGGTCGTCGAGCTCGCCGCGCCCCGGGCGCGGCGACTTCACGCCCGCCGCTCGCTGATCGCCGGCGCGCCCATGACGCCCGGCGTCTACCTCTTCCGGGACCGCAACGACACCGTGCTCTACGTCGGCAAGGCGCGCGATCTGCGAGCCCGGCTGCGTTCGTACTTCGCAGGAGATCGGCAGAGGCCGGCCGTCGAGGCCGCTCTGGGCGCGCTCGCCCGCGTCGAGTGGCGCGAGCTCGGCTCGGAGCTCGAGGCGTCGCTCGAGGAGCTCCGCCTGATCCGCGAGCTACGGCCGCCGGCCAACGCGCGCGGCGCACGACCGCAGTCCTACCTCCGGCGACGTGGCGAGCGCTGGACCGTGGTCTCCGAGCCGACCCGATTCGGGCCGGTCTCGAGCAAGCGCCGTGCGCAGCTCGCCGCTCGCGCGCTCGGGGACTTCGACGGGGACGACCTCGAGTCGGCCCTCCCGGCGCTGCGGGCCAGGCTCCCGCGCCTCGCGCGTGCTCTGCGCTTCGAGGACGCCGCGCGGCTGCGTGACCGGATCGGTGCACTCGAGGAGGTCGCCGCGAGAGTCGCGGAGCTCGACCGGCTGCGCTCCGAGGAGGTCTGCGTCCTCGCGCCCGCACGCGAGCCGGCGTTCTGGCGGGCTTTCCTCGTTTCCGGAGGGCGGGTCACTGCGCGCACGATCCCGCGCGGCGGTGCCGGCAGGCTCGAGATCGAGGCGGGCCTTGCGGCATCGGCCGCCGAGCCCTCGCTCGCGCCCGAGGACGCGGCCGACCTCCTTGTCGTCGCTGGCTATCTCCGCAGGCCGCCGCCGGAGCTCCGCGTCGTCGGCCTGCGCGTCGCCGAGATCGCTGCGGCCTGAATCCCTGGCTTCGCGCGATCCACGCGGGCGAAGTCCCTCCGTCCCACCGGCGTGTCTAGCCTTGCGGCATGGAGGATGTGGCGAACTTCGCCGACCGCCTCGCGGAGGCGGTCACGCGTAAGCAGAGCCAGCTCGTCGTCGGGCTCGATCCCCGTCTCGACCTCCTGCCGATGGAGCTCCGAGGAGAAGCCGTTCTCGGGCGCGCCGCGGCCGCGTCGTCGGTGGCGCGCTTCTGCAAGGGGATCGTGGACGCGGTCGGCCCGTACGTGGTCGCGGTGAAGCCGCAGACCGCCTTCTTCGAGGCTCTCGGCGCCGACGGTTTTCGCGCTCTCGAGGAGGTCTCCGACTACGCGCGTGGTGCGGGACTTCTCGTCCTCATGGACGCGAAGCGCGGGGACATCGGCTCGACCTCGCGCGCGTACGCCGAGGCGTACCTCGAGCCGCGGGACGTCGGGTCGCCGCTCGCCGACGCGATGACGGCGAGCCCGTACCTCGGCCTGGACTCGGTCGAGCCGTTCCTCGCCGCCTGTCGTCGCCACGGCGCGGGCGTCTTCTTCCTCGTCCGGACGTCGAACGCCGGCGCCGCCGACGTCCAGGATCTCGCGATGTCGGACGGCAACCCGCTCTGGCACCACGTAGCGCACCTCGTCCACGAGTGGGGCGAGCCGCTCGTCGGCACGTCCGGGATGTCGAGCATCGGCGCTGTCGTCGGGGCGACGCTCCCGCGGGCGGTCTCCGAGGCGCGTCGCCTGCTCCCGCACTCGCCCATGCTGCTCCCCGGTGTCGGTGCACAGGGTGCGACCCCGGCCGACGTCGCGCGGGCTTTCACTGCAGGGCCTGCGAGCGCCTTGGTGACGGCCTCCCGCTCGGTGATCTTCGCCTATCGCGACAGCGACGCGGACTGGCGCTCGGCTGCAGGCGCCGAGGCCCAGCAGCTCGCCGCCCAGGTCTGGGCTGCGGCAGGCTGGTAGCGGTTCTGCAGTACATTGTCGCGCGCTGATGCGCAGAGCTCCGCTCGCCGTCGTCGCTCTCGTCGCCGCACTCGCGACCCTTGCTCTCGCCTCGAGTGCAGGCGCCCAGGCGTCTCAGCCGCGGATCGCGGCTGCGTCGTGGTACCTCGTCGGCGACGACGGTGCCGTGCTCGCGCGGCACGACGCCGCCCGCTCGCGCGCCATCGCAAGCATCACGAAGCTGATGACCGCGATCGTCGTGCTCGAGCACAGCAACCTCGACGACGTCGTGAGCGTGAGCCCACAGGCGGCGGGGATCGGCGAGTCGACCGTCTACCTTCGCGCGGGCGAGGAGCTGACCGTCTCCGAGCTCCTGCGTGCGACGCTCATCCCGAGCGCGAACGATGCGGCCGAGGCTCTCGCCCTTCATGTCGGAGCCGGATCTGTCGATCGTTTCGTGGAGCTGATGAACGAGAAGGCCGCCGAGCTGGGACTCTCCGACACGCACTTCGAGAATCCGCACGGCCTCGACGAGGCCGGGCACGTCTCGAGCGCCCGCGACGCGACGGCGCTCGTGCGCTTCGCACTCGGCATTTCCTTCATTCGGGACGCGCTCTCGCGCGAGACGCTGACGCTTCCCGGGGGGCGGACGTTCGAGACGACGGACGACCTCCTCGCGAACTGGGCGCCGCTCGTCGCCGGCAAGACGGGGCACACGCAGGCTGCCGGCTGGTCGCAGACCGCCGCCGCGCAGCGCGGAACGACGACGGTCTACGGGGCGGTGCTCGGCAGCGACTCGCGCGGCACGCGCAACGACGCGCTGCAGCAGCTCCTGACGTACGGGCTCGACCAGTACCGGGCAGTCCGCGTGCTCGACCGCACGCGCGTCTACGCGACGGCGCCCACGGGGTACGGTCGGCCCGACGTCGAGCTCGTCGTTCCGCGTGGCGTCACGAGCTCGATCCGTATTGGTCGGCCGCTCGTCGAGCGCGTCGTGGCGCCGACGACGCTCGCACTCCCGGTCACCAAGGGGCAGAGGCTCGGGCGCGTGGAGGTGTACGACGGCAACCGTCTCGTGGCCGGGTCGACTCTCGTCGCCGCCGAGGCTGTCGAAGACGCCGGACTGTGGGCGAAGGCCCAGTGGTACGCAACGCAGACGGTGCGGAATCTCTGGGAGCTGGTCACGTGATCGTCACGGTGACGACGAACGCTGCGCTCGACCGCACGCTCACCGTTCCCGTCTTCCAGATCGGGTTCCGCCACCGCTCGAGCGAGGTGCTCGTGCTCGCCGGGGGCAAGGGGATCAACGTCGCGCGGACGCTGAAGATCCTCGAGATGCCCGTCGTCGCCACCGGGCTCGCCGGAGGGCGGACCGGGACGCGGATCATCGAGGAGCTGACGTCCGAGGCGATCCTCAACGACTTCGTGCGGATCGCGGCCGAGTCGCGCACGTCCACCGCTGTCGTCGATCCGACCGCCGGGACGCACACCGAGATCAACGAGTGGGGTCCGGAGGTCACGGCGGTCGAGCTCGAGATGCTCACGGAGAAGCTCCACTACCTGTCGCGCGGCGCCGACTTCGTCGTGCTCTCGGGGTCGCTGCCCCGCAAGGTTCCGACGACGTTCTACGCGGACACCGTCCGAGATCTCGCGCGACGCGACGTCAGGGTCGTCCTCGACAGCGAGGGAGAGCCGCTCCGGCTCGCGGTCGAGGCCGGGCCGTTCCTCGTCTCGCCGAACCAGCGCGAGGCGGAGCAGCTCGTCGGACAGGAGCTCGAGGACGACGACGACTTCCTGATGGCGCTCGATGCGATCGCCGAATTGGGAGCGCGAAACGTCCTCATCACGCTCGAGAACGGGTGCTTCGCGCTGCTCCGGATCGGCCGCAAGACGCGGCGCATCCGCGCGTTCGCACCGCACGTCGAGCCCGTGTCCGGGGTCGGATCGGGGGACGTCCTTCTCGGCCAATTCCTCGCGGCGATCTCCGACGAGCGCGAGCCCGACGACGCGATCCGTGCGGCCGTTGCCGCCGGCGCGGCCTCGGTGCGCGAGGTGGGTGCAGGTCGCTTCGACCCGACACTCGCGGCGACGCTCGCGGCGGACATCGAGCTCGCCGAGCTGCACCCCGTTCGCTCATAGACTCCTCCGCGATGGCGGCGTGTCCGAGCTGCGGAGTGGAGAACCCGCCCGAGGCCCGCTTCTGCATGTCGTGCGCGGCGCCGCTGGCCGCAAAGCCGGCGCGCGAGCAGCGCAAGGTCGTCACGGTGCTCTTCTGCGACCTCGTCGGCTCGACCGCGCTCGGGGAGTCGACGGACCCGGAGGCGCTGCGCGCACGGATGCGCCGGTACTTCGAGGACCTGCGCGCCGTCCTCGAGCGGCACGGGGGCACGGTGGAGAAGTTCGTCGGAGACGCGGTCATGGCCGTCTTCGGCATCCCGGTCTCCCACGAGGACGACGCGCTCCGGGCAGTGCGCGCGGCATCCGAGATGCGCGACGCGATTGCCGAGCACGGGCTCGAAGCACGAATCGGGATCAACACCGGCGAGGTCGTGGTCGGCGGCGAGAGCGAGACCCTCGTCACGGGCGACGCCGTGAACGTCGCTGCGCGGCTCGAGCAGGCGGCCGGATCCGGCGAGATCCTCATCGGCTCCGAGACGCGTCTGCTCGTCCGTGATGCGGTTCGCGCGGACGCGGTCGAGCCGCTGACGCTGAAGGGGAAGTCCGAGGCCGTGGAGGCGTACCGGCTCCTCGACGTGCTGAGCGACGCGGCTCCGCTCGCACGACACCCGGAGACTCCTCTCGTCGGCCGCGAGCGCGAGCGCCAGCGGTTGTGGCGTGCATACGAGGATGCGGTCGCCGACGGCTCGTGCCAGCTCTTCACGCTGCTCGGTCCCGCAGGGATCGGAAAGTCCCGCCTCGTCGCCGACTTCCTCGAGCGCGTAGGAGCCGAAGCCGACGTCCTGCGTGGGCGCTGCCTCTCGTACGGCGAGGGCATCACCTACTGGCCGCTCGTCGAGATCCTGGTCGCGATCGGGGTCGAGCCGGAGTCGGTGATCGGCAGCTCTCCGCCGGAGACACAGCTCGCCTTCCGGCGCCTGCTCGAGACACGCGCGGTCGCTCGCCCGCAGGTCGTCGTGGTCGACGACCTGCAGTGGGCCGAGCCGGTCTTCGTCGATCTCGTGGAGCACGTCGCAGACCTCTCGCGCGATGCGCCGATCTTCCTGCTCTGCATAGCGCGTACCGAACTGCTCGACGTTCGGCCGGGTTGGGGCGGCGGGAAGATGAATGCGACGTCGCTGCTGCTCGAGCCTTTGGGAGCCGAGGCGTGCTCCGACCTCATGAGCCGTCTCGACCCCGACGCGACGCTCGACGCCGGGTTGCGGGAGCGGATCACGGCGGCTTCGGCCGGAAACCCGCTCTATGTCGAGGAGATGCTCGCGATGGTGCGCGAGCACGGCGGGGACGGAGACATCGTCGTCCCGCCGACGATCCACGCGCTCCTGCAGGCACGCATCGACTCGCTCGACGGCGACGTCCGCGTCGTCATGGAGCGTGGAGCCGTCGAGGGCGAGGTCTTCCATCGTGGCGCGGTGGCCGAGCTCTCGCCCGAGGGCGTCCGCAGCGGCGTCGAGTCGCACCTCGCGACGCTCGTTCGCAAGGAGCTCATACGCTCGACGGCCCCGACGTTCCCTGCCGACGAGGGGTTCCGGTTCCGGCATCTCCTCATCCGCGACGCGGCCTACGAGTCGCTCCCCAAGGCGACGAGAGCGGAGCTGCACGAGCACTTCGCCGACTGGCTCACCACACACGAGCTCGTTGAGCGTGACGAGGTCGTCGGTTATCACCTCGAGCAGGCACGGCGTTACCGCCTCGAGCTCGATCCGGACGACCCCGAGCTCGACCGGCTCTCGCGGCGCGCCTCGCGGCATCTCGCAACAGCAGGTCGCGGCGCCTTCGATCGGGGTGACTTCAATGCGGCGAGGTCGCTCGTCCTTCGCGCCCTCGAGCTTGCTCCCCCGGACGATCCCTCCCGTCTGAGGCTCGCGCCCGATCTCTTCTTCGTGTTGTGGGAGTCTGGTCAACTCAGCGACGCCGCTCCGCTCCTCGCGGAGGCCCGACAATCGGCGGATCCCGTGGTCGCCGCCATGGCGGCGGTCGTCGAGAACGTCGCCGACGTTCTGACCCAAGGCGTCCTCACCAGGGAAGAGCGAGGCGCTCGACGAGAAGCCGCTCGCGCCGTGCTGGAGTCGTCCGGCGACCCCGAGGGGCTTGCGCTCTACTGGTGGAGCCTCGCGGGCGAGATGTGGAACACCTGCCGTGCAGAGGAGACCGCCGCCGCATGCGAGTACGGACTCGTCCACGCCCGCGCGTCGGGCCGGCCGGGCCGTATCGACGACTTTGTCTGGTGGATCCGGGCCGCATACGTGTTCGGCCCAGCGCACGTCGAGGAGGGGTTGAGGCGCTCAACCGAGCTGGGCGAAGAGGCCGGTGACTCCCCACTGCTTCAGGCGGGCGTCATGTCGATGCGTGCTCGCCTCCTGTCGATGCGAGGCGACATCGCTTCAGCTCGGGAGTTGCAGACGGCGTCCCGCGAGACGTACACCGATGCGGGGATGACCGTGACTGCTGCGAGCGTCGGGATGCACAGAGCATGGATCGAGGAACGAGCCGGTGACTACGGTGCCTGGGAAGCTGCGCTGCGCCAGAGCATGGCCGTGCTCGAGGACCTGGGTGAGCGCGGGTTTCGTGGAACGGTCTGCGCGTCGCTCGCGCAGTGTCTGCACGCGCAGGGACGGCTCGATGAGATCCCCGACCTCCTGGGGACGGTACTCAGCACTAGTGCCCCGGACGACCTCGTCAACTTCATCTACGCCGCCGCGCTCGAGGGTGCGCTGCACGTGAGCGAGGGCCGGCCGGCCGAGGCCGAGGAGGCCGGGCGGCGAGCCCTCGACATGGTCGAGAGGACGGACTACTTCTTCATGCGGACGTGGGTGCGCATGCTGCTCGCCGAGACCCTCGCGCTGGCCGATCGACCGGCCGAGGCGAGCGCCCTCGCGTCGGAGGCGCTGGCGATTCTCGACGCGAAGGGCGATCTCACAGGCGGCGCACGCCTCCGCGAGCACCTCGATCGATCGGGCATCGCATACGGCCGATAGCCGTCGCCAGACGCTGCTAACGTCGCTCCATGGAGACCGAGTTCCGGCAGGAGCAGATCGAGCACCTCGTCGCGTTCGAGCGGAAGTTCGGCAAGGAGGGGCTCACGTTCGACGACGTGCTGCTCGTCCCCGCGGAGTCGAGCGTCCTCCCGAACGACGTCTCGACCGTCTCGCGGCTGACGCCGCGGATCGCGCTGAACATCCCGCTCGTCTCGGCTGCGATGGACACCGTCACCGAGGCGCGGCTCGCGATCGCGCTCGCTCGTGCGGGCGGCCTCGGGATCGTCCACCGCAACCTCTCGATCCTCGACCAGGTCGCCGAGGTCGACAAGGTGAAGCGCTCGGAGTCGGGGATGATCGTCGAGCCCGTCACGCTCGCGCCCGGGAACACCGTGGCCGAGGCGCTCGAGCTGATGGAGCGCTACCGGATCTCGGGCGTTCCGATCACGGACGACGACGGCGTCCTCGTCGGGATCCTCACGAACCGCGACCTCCGCTTCGAGACCGACACCGCACAGCCGGTCTCGGCGCTCATGACCGCGCGCAACCTCGTGACTGCGCCGGTCGGAACGACGCTCGAGGAGGCCGAGGCGATCCTGCACCGCAACAAGATCGAGAAGCTCCCCGTCGTGGACGCCGACGGTCGGCTCAAGGGGCTCATAACCGTCAAGGACATCTCGAAGCGGATCAAGTACCCGGACGCGACGAAGGACGACCAGGGGCGGCTCCGGGTCGGCGCCGCCGTGGGTGTCGGTCCCGATGCGATGGAGCGCGCAGCTGCGCTCGTCGCCGCGGAGGTCGACGTGCTCGTGGTCGACACGGCGCACGGGCATTCCCACGGTGTCCTCGACGTGGTGCGGGCGATCCGCGGTGCGCACGACGTGCAGCTCATCGCAGGGAACATCTCGAGCGCCGAGGGGGCGCTCGCGTTGGCCGATGCAGGTGCCGACGCGGTCAAGGTCGGCCAGGGACCCGGCTCGATCTGCACGACGCGGATCGTCGCCGGCGTCGGAGTTCCCCAGATCACCGCCGTCTACGACGCCGCACAGGCCCTCGAGGGACAGGGCATCCCGGTCATCGCCGACGGCGGCGTGCGCAACTCGGGAGACATCGCGAAGGCGATCGCTGCGGGTGCGGACGTCGTGATGCTCGGGTCGATGCTCGCCGGGACGGACGAGGCGCCGGGCGAGGTCATCGTCGCTCAGGGCGAGCGCTTCAAGGAGTATCGCGGGATGGGCTCGCTCGGGGCGATGAAGGCCCGGTCGTTCTCGAAGGACCGCTACTTCCAGGGCGACGTCGAGGACGTCGACAAGCTCGTCCCGGAGGGGATCGAGGGACGCGTCCCGTACAAGGGGCCACTCGCCCCGATCGTCCACCAGGTCGTCGGTGGGCTGCGCCAGTCGATGGGCTACTGCGGTGCGGCCACGATCGATGAGATGAAGACGACGACGCGCTTCACGCGCATCACGCCGGCGGGACTCCAGGAGAGCCACCCGCACGGCGTGACGATCACGAAGGACGCGCCGAACTACCGCCGCTGATGGCGAAGGTCGTCCCGC
>CAVTQX010000026.1:0-15681 GCA_963736935.1 uncultured Gaiellaceae bacterium
TCGTCGACGGATAGGGGTCGAGCTCGACGTCGCCGTCGACGGTAAGCGGTGACGCGCCGCCCTGGACGCCGTGGCGGTCGCGCTTGAAGTAGATCCCCCAGAGCTCGTCGGTCACGAGGTCGCCGTCGTCGGTGTAGAGCGGTGCGTCCGTGTCGAGGTGGATGACCGGGGGCGCCCCGCCGTCGGCCGTCGCGAACATCAGCGGATCGACGGCGATCTCGCCCTCCTGCAGGTTCCAGTACGTCCACATCGGTCGGTCTCTGACGACGTCGCCCGACGGCGTCGTGATGTCGATCCGGTCGGGCATGCCCAGCAGCGACCAGAACCGCGCTGCCCAGGGGCCGGGCGCGATGACGACCTGCTCGCCGACCTCGATCGCTCCCTCGCTCGTCTCGAGCGCCGACACCGAGTCGTCGTCTCGTGACACGAAGCCGGTCACCTCGACGCCCTGGAGCACCGACACGCCCTCGGCGAGGCACTTGTCGCGCAGCCCGAGCACCGACTCGACGTTGAACGCGAAGCCGCCCTGGTGCTCGTGCAGGCACACGGTGACCCCTCTGTGCGCGCCAGTCGGGGAAGAGGCTCTTCATGTGCTCGTCGACCTCGGCCTCGCCGGTGATCAGGTCGGAGCGGTAGCCGATCCGCTCCTGACGCTCGAAGGTCGCAGCGAGGTCGGATTCCTGCACCTCCGCCCCGAGCGCGATGTAGCCGACGGCGTTGTAGTGGTACGCGGCCGGATCCGACTCCCACACCTCGACGCACGCCTGCATCAGCTCGCTCATCGCGGGCTGGAAGTAGTTGTTGCGGACGACGCCGCAGGCGATCCCGGAGGCACCGGCCCCCGGCTTCGACTTGTCGAGGACGACGACGTCGGAGCCCGGATCCGGCGCCGCGCGCACGCAGCTCCTTGGCGAGGTGGTAGGCGGTGGAGAGACCGTGGATGCCGGCACCGACGACGACGTACGGCGATCGGCCCGTCAGCGACGGTCATTGCCTACTCGCCAATGTAATTGCCACCATGCCTACAAACCTAGCTCACTCCGGCGTGAGTTGCCAGCCGGGGAGGCTGCGCGCCTTCTGCCTGATCCGCCGTCGCCACCACGGCATGAACCAGATGAACCACAGCATGAGCATGAGTGGAAGCAGGAGAATGAGGCTCTGCGAGACGAAGAACGCGAGGACGGTGAACGCGAGCGTCACCGCCAGCGCGACACCGATAACGACGAGACGGTAGTTCCGCATCTCGCGCATGATCCCGTGGTACTCGGCCTCGGGGATCTGGGTCGTGTTCCAGGAGCGACCACAGGTCTCGCACTTCCAAATCTCGCCGTACGGAACGTGCCTCGCATTGCCGCAGTGGCACGACACCGTGATCGGCGGTCCCTTCACGCGGCGATCGTAACGTGATGGTTGAGTCCGGCCGCGGACCCTGTTACGGTCGCGCGGACTCCAGGGATCCCGTTTCTGCAAGGAGGTGGTCGGTGGCGACCGAGGCTGTGTACGCGGGCGCGATGATCGAGGAGCGACAGCTCCTCAAGTCCCTCCGCTGGTACGACGGGTTCGTCATCGCGCTCGCGAATCCGGGCTTCCTGCTCGGCGCGCTCGGTGGATCGATCGGGGTGCTCGGCGGGTGGGGCGCAATGACGCTCTGGGGCGTTTCGATGACGCTGGGCGTGCTCCAGAACTGGGTCTATTCGGAGCAGGCCGCGATGTTCCCGGACAAACCCGGCGGAATCTCGCTCTATGCGCACGAGGGCTGGCGAAAGTACTTCACGCTAGTCGGCCCGGTCGCTACGTTCGGCTACTGGTTCGCGTGGTCGAGCGTGCTCGCGAGCTTTGGACTTCTGATCGGGTACATCGTGCAGGCGGAGTGGTATCCGTCCTCGGCAACGAGCGCTGCCTGGACTTTCGACACCGGCCCGGTGACTGCCGGATTCCCACACGTATGTGCAGCGGTGCTCATTGTCGCGGTCTGGCTCTTCAACATCTTCGGCGTGCGCCCGGCGCTCTGGGTCGGATACGCGACGGGGGCTCTCATGATGATCCCGCTCGCGGTGTTCATCTTCCTCCCCTTCATCACGGGGGACTGGCAGAGCTCCGATATGACGTGGAGCGTTCCGAGCTGGCCGGCGGCGTTCGCGTGGCTCTGGCTGATGGGCTGGTCGGCGTACGGCGTCGAAGCCTGCGCGACGTTCGCTCCGGAGTACAAGAACACGGCACACGACACGTCGCTCGCGCTGCGCAGCGCGGCGATCTTCTCGCTCGCGGTCTACGTCCTGCTCCCACTCGGACTCGGCGGCATGTTGCCCCAGGAGGAGATCGCGGCAAATCCGTACGCGTTCTACGTCCCGGTGTTCGACCAGCTCGTCGGCGGTGCTTCGGACCTCATGGTCATCCTCTTGATAGCGAGCCTCGTGCTCTCGATGAACACGGCGACAGCGGATGGCTCGCGTGCGCTGTACGGCATCGCCCGGGATGACATGACGATCAAACAGCTGTACCACCTGAATCGTTTCAACGTCCCCGCACGGGCGATGACCGCGGACATGGTCATCAACCTCGCGCTCGTGTTCTTCGTCGGGAATGTCCTGGCGATCTACGTAGTCGGGAACCTCGGGTACATCCTCGCGCACGTGTTCGCGCTCAGTGCGTTCGTGCTCCTGCGCAAGGATCGGCCCGACTGGCCGAGGCCGATCAATCTGAGCAGGATGTGGGTGCCGATAGCCGCGTTACTCGCCGCTGTCAATCTGTTCCTGACGGTGATGGGCGTCTGGTACACGGAGCTCATCGGCTACGGCGGCACGAAGGAGATCCTGTACGGCGTCGGAGTGCTGTGCATCTCGATCCTGCTGTATCTCTTCAGGAGGATCGTGCAGGACAAGGAGAGGCCGCAATGGCGCGAGGAGGTCCCGACGATGCCCGACTCGCACCAGGCAGCCCTGCTCGCCGAAGAGATGCGCACCACGTAAGGCTCGACTCAGGCGAATGCTCGAGAGGCGCGGCTTCGGCCGCGCCTCGCCGCTTGTCGTCAGAATCACGCGCGTGGAAGGTTCGAGGCCGCCCGAGTTCGAGGTCGCGATGGAGAGCGCGATCGCCTCCGCCGAGGCGTTCGGAGCCTCCTACGACGTCGCGCCGCTGTCCGAGGCGCTCGAGCTCGGCGAGGGTCTCGAGGGCGATCCGGCAGTCGCGTTCCGGCGGACGCTCGGGATGTTCGCCACCGGCGTCACAGTGCTCACGACGCGGGTCGGGGAGCAGGTGCACGGGATGACCGCGAACGCGTTCATGTCGGTCTCGCTGCGACCGCCGCTCGTCCTCATCTCGATCGATCGTCGCGCCAAGATGGGCGCGCTCATGCACGAGGGGACGCGTTTCGGCGTGAGCGTCCTCGAGGCGCGCCAGACGGCGCTCTCGGACCGTTTCGCCGGCCGCGTGGCAGACGACTCCCCGGAGGCGACGTTCGAGGTGATCCACGAGACACCGCTCGTGGAGGGTGCGCTCGCTCACCTCGTTGCCCGCGTCGTCCGCTCGTACTGGGGCGGCGACCACTCCTTGTTTCTCGGTCAGGTCGAGTTCGCCCGCTACGGGGAGGGCAGGCCGCTCCTCTTCCACGGTGGGCGCTACGAGCGGCTGATCGAGGATCCGCGCGTCTTCTCGCAGCTCCCGCGCGAGCTCCTCGACCCGATTCTCGCGCTGGGCGAGGAGCGCGAGTTCGCCGACGGCGAGGCGCTCATGCGGATCGGCGATGCCGGCTGCGACCTCCTACTCGTGGTCGAGGGGTCCGTGCGCGTCGAGCGACCCGGTTTCTCGACGACGCTCGGGCCGGGTGAGCTCGTCGGCGAGATCGAGGTTCTCGATCCCGGTCGCGGCCGGCTTGCCGACATCCACGCGATCGGCGCGGTTCGCGCGATCGCCGTTGCACGCGAGCGACTGCTTTCGGCGCTCGAGGCGGATCCGCGCGCAGCAGTGGCTCTGATCGAGGTGCTCGCTGCCCGCTTCCGCGAGACGGTCTAGCTCTAGCGCACCACCCGCGTCTTCTCGCTGACCGCGCTGCGGGTACCGACGGAGTTCATCGCGACGATCCGGACCCGGAGTCGCACGCCGCGGTCCTGTTCGCGCACGCGGTGGACGCGCCCGGCGCTCACGTGCCTGCAACGGCGAGCACGACGCCGGCGGTCACGATCGAGCGGCGTGCGTGGCTGCGCATGGCGTGGGACGGTAGCCACGTCCCTAGACTCGCGCAATGCGCCGCGGGTTGCTCGCAGTCGGTGTCGGACTCGCGCTCGCGGACTCTTCGATCGTCACGCTCGCGCTCCCCGAGATCCTCGGGCAGTTCGATGTGGCGATCACGTCGGTCTCGTGGGTGCTCACGTCGTTCAATCTCGTGCTCGCCGTGGTCGCCGTTCCGGCCGCATACGTCTCGCGCCGACGTCCGCGCGAGTCCTACGCCGCCGGCGTCCTCGTGTTCGGCACTGCGTCGCTCGCCTGCGGCCTCGCGCCTTCCTTCGACGTCCTCGTCGGCGCCCGCTGCGTCCAGGCGGTCGGCGCCGCGCTGCTCGTCACGTCCGCGCTCGACCTCCTCTCGCAGCGCGACGGGGACGAGCATGCGCTCCGCGTCTGGGTCGTCGCGGGCGTGTTCGGGGCCGCGCTCGGGCCGGCCGCGGGCGGGGTCCTGACGCAGCTCCTCGGGTGGGAGTCGATCTTCCTCGCGCAGGTGCCCCTCGCGCTCCTTCTGCTCATCGCGCTACGGGGTGTCGAGGCTCGCTCGATCGCGACGCCGGCCGGCCGCCCGGCTCTGGCCGCGAACGCGGCGCTCCTCTTCGTCGCGGGCGGGCTCGTGGCCGCGCTCTTCCTCGTCGTGTTGCTTCTCGTCGACGGTTGGGGCATGTCGCCTGCCGCGGCGGGGCTCGTCGTCACGGTCATGCCGCTGACCGCGATCGCTGTGGGACGCCTGCGACCGCGATCCGTGGGCGAGGTCCAGGGCGTCGCAGCCGGCGTGATCCTGCTGTCCGGGGGGCTCGCCGCGCTCGCGCTCATGCCGCGTGCCGGCTGGGGATGGACGCTCCCGCCGCAGCTCCTCGTCGGCGCCGGTCTCGGCCTGACGGTCGGCGGACTGACCGAGCTCGCCCTGCGCGGTCGTGCCGGATCAGGTCGTGCACGGAGGGTGGACGCTGTCCGCACGCCATGCGGGTGTCGTCGTCGGCCTCGTGCTGCTCGCGCCGGTCTTGACGAGCGCGCTCGACGAGAACCGCGACGAGGCGATCCGCGCCGGCGCGGCCGTCGTGCTCGACAGCGAGATCCCGCCGCTCGACAAGCTCGGGGTGGCGCAGGACGTGCTCGCCGAGGTCGACCGCTCGAACGACGCGGGCGAGTTGCCGGACGTCGAGCGCGCACTCGCCGACCGTCCCGACGACGACGAGTGGCGATCGCTGATCTCCGCGCTCCAGGATCAGCTGGATCGGGCGGTCACGAGCGCGTTCTCCGGCCCGTTCCTGCTCGCGGCCGTTCTGACCCTGTGCGCGTTCGTCCCGCTCGCGTTCGTTCGGAGGCGGCAGGCGTGAGGCGCTTCGTTCCAGTCCTCGTCGCGCTCGGGCTCGTCGCCACCGTGGTCGTCCCGTACGTCGCGCTCGGCGGAGGCTCCTTCGAGCCGACGCCCGTCGCCGATCCCTGCCAGGCGCGTGCGCTGCTGGAGGCCGAGGGGCTCGGGGAGACCATCGAGCGGATCGCGTTGACGGCTGTCGACAACGTTGCATGTCAGCTCGGCGTCTCGCGGGAGGAGCTCGTGCTGGCTCTTCGCAGCGAGGACGCATTCGACTCGTTCACGACCGAGCACGACATCGACCGCGCTGAGGCCGAACGCGCGATCCACGACGGTCTCGTCGGTGCGGTCGACCAGGCCGAGGAGGACGGAACCCTTCCCGGCCTCGTCGCGCCGCTCGTGCGCAAGGCGGCGGAGGACCTTCCGCCGTGGCTCATCCTCGAGGCGCTCGAGCGTCTCGGGAGCTTCCTTCCCGGCTAGCCGAGATACGGAAGGTCGTCGAGCCAGGGCGTCCGGTAGCCCGACTCGTCCCAGAGGACCGGGAAGAAGGACTCGTCGAGCGCGAGGTCGCCGCGTCGTCGATAGCGCGAGTACGTGACGTCGACGTTCGTCTCGTGGAAGCGCGTCTCCACCGGGACGAGGTGAGAGACGAGTGCCATGCGGGCGATGCTGCCCGAGGTGTTGGGCGCGGATCCGTGCCACGTGAGCCCGTGATGGAAGGAGCCGCCTCCGGCTTCGACCACGACGGGGACGGTGTCGAGGTTGGCCCCCTCCGGTGCCGCCGCGCGCGGCCCCGCGAGCCAGTCGTCCGGCGCGTGGAACTGCGACCGCGCGGGCGGCGACTTCGGCCACGCGTGCGAGCCCGGGACGAACTCGAGCGGCCCCGCGTCGGCCTGCGTCTCGTGCAGCGAGATCCAGCACGTGATCATCTCGGGCGGCACGAGGTAGTCGGCGTACGAGGAGTCCTGGTGGAAGCCGATCGCCTTCGTGCCGGGAGGTTTCCAGAGGACGTTGTCCTGGAGGATCCGGACGCCGGAGTAGCGGGCGAGCTGTGCGGCGAGGCGCCCGGTGCGCGCCGCGAGCACCTGCGCGGCGACGATGTTGTCGGACTTCCACGCGTTGCAGAGCTGGCGCGTGCGGTCCTCGGGGTCGCGTCCGGGCACCCAGTTGACCTCGTCGGGTCGGATGCCGGTCTCGTACTCGCCGTCGAAGAGCCTGGGGTAGCGCTCGCGGAGGAGCTCGAGTCCCTTGTCCGACACGAGCCCTTCCTCGACGATCAGGAAGCCATCGCGGCGGAACGCCTCGACCTGATCCTCGGTGAACGACTCGATCAGGAGCGCGGCCTCGTCTTGTCGGGGTCGTAGAACGGGAAGCGGACAACCGTTGCCGGGATGCGCTTCTGCAGCCCGTCGAGCTTGCCGACCTCGAGCTTCGTGTCGAGCTCGGCGTACTGCACGGCGATCCGCGCCAGGGCGATGTTCTTCTTGAGCACGGGGCTGCGCGTCCCGCTCGTGACGACGCCGACGCGCTGCCGGCCGACGTACACCTCGTCACCGTGGCCGGCGGTCTCGTTGCCCTCGAGCTCGAGCCCGACGAGCGTGCGCTGCGGATGCGCGTGCCGCTCCTCGAGTGCGGCGCGCCCGACGAAGTCGTCGTCGGTCTTGAGATCGACGGCGAAGCCGACGCCGGCCTCGAACGGATCGACCTGGTCGTCGAACTCGTAGCCGGCGAAGATCAGCCCCGACTCGATGCGCAGGATGTCGAGTGCCTCGAGGCCGAGCGGTGTCAGGCCGTGGTCGGCGCCCGCCTCCCAGATCGCGTCCCAGACCGCCGGGCCGTCCGAGGGATGGCACCAGACCTCGTAGCCGAGCTCGCCCGTGTACCCGGTGCGCGAGACGACGATCGGGATCCCGTCGTACGTCCCGATGCGACCGACCGTGAAGCGGAACCACTTGAGGTCCTCGAGCGACGTCTGCGTCGGCGGCGTCCAGACGATCTTCGTCAAGAGCTCGCGGCTCTCCGGCCCCTGGACGGCGACGTTGTGGAGCTGGTCGGTCGAGGGCTTCACCCACACCTTGAGCTCCTCGCGCTCGCGCGAGCTCGTTCAGCCAGATGCCGTCGTACTCGTCCCCGCCGACGAAGCGGAAGTTGTCCTGGCCGAGCCGGTAGACGGTCGCATCGTCGATCATCCCGCCCGTCTCGTTGCAGACGGCGGTGTACGTGACCTGGCCGACCGAGAGCCGCCGCGCGTCGCGTGTGATCGCCTTCTGGACGAGCGCCTCGGCGTCCGGGCCGAGGATCTCCCACTTGCGCAGCGGCGACAGGTCCATGATCGCGACCTTCTCGCGGCACGCCCAGTACTCGGCGATCGCGCCCTCGTTGTCGAAGCAGTGCGGCAGCCAGTAGCCGCGGTACTCGACGAAGCTCTTCGTGAGCTCGCTCGTCCGCGGGTGAAAGGTCGTCTCCTTCGTGAGCACCGGGTCGGCGTCGGCCGTCACCCGGCGTGCGATCGCCACGGAGAACGTGTTGTCGGGCGCGTACACCCGGACGTGGATCGGGGTCACCTGCCAGCCGTTCGCCGGGTCGATGTCGTCGGGGCACGAGGACGACGCGCACACGAGGTCGCTCATCGCCCGCAGGAGCACGTAGTCCCCCGGCACGCGACCAGGGCTCGTCCATGACGAAGACGTTGTTCGCGTCGAAGCCGGTGTTGTAGAAGAAGTTGAGCGCCTCCCAGCCCGCGCGCTCCGCGACCCCGAACGGCGCTGACCTGGCCGTTGAAGTTCTCGCTGCAGTTGACGTGGCCGGGATAGCCCTTGTCCTCGTAGTACTTGGCGGTGCACGCGAGGCCGAACGTGTCGTGCCGGCCGACCGTGTCGCGGACGACCTCGATGAGCGGGTCCTGGTCGACGTCGTAGAACTTCCCCTGCAGGCCGGGCATGGGGTACGCCTGGCCCATGAGCGAGCGTGTCGTCGTCGCGTCGAGGCCGCGCTCGAGCCCGGACTCGAGCTTGCCGCGGTGGAACGCGAGGAAGTCGGAGCACTGCTTGCCCTCGACGTCGATCACCTGGATGAACTCGCCCGCCCGCACCTCGTACGCGAGCGCAGTGGCAGCATCGACGCGGATGTCGAGCCGCGGCTCCGCGAGCGGGGGAGGGAGCTCCTGCTGCTCGTAACTTCGCGGCGTTGCGCGGCGGACCTCGACGAGGAGCTCGGACGGCGCCGGCGCGCCGTCGACGATCCGCCCTGCCGGTGCGGCGACGACGACCGTCACGGCCCGTTCGGCACGGAACGTCTGCGCCGAGCCCGGGGGTGACCACTCTCCGTAGAGCCGGATCGCCGTGGCCTCGGCGGGGTCGAGCCCGCGGGAGCCCAGCTCGTGCGCGAGGAGGCTCCCGTTGCGATCCGCGAGCGCCGCGCGGATCACGGTCGCCGGAGCGTCCGCCTTCGCGTCGACCGCGGCCGCGTCGTCGCGGCCGTCGGCGCCGAGCACCGACACCTCCGCCGCCTGGCTCCCACGTGTGTCGACGATCGTCATGCGCTCGTCCGGACCGAGCGCGAACACGGTCGCGCCGCCCGGGCGCACGAGGTACGTCTCGACGAACGGGTCCTCCGGGAGCAGCCCCCGGACGAGGCCCGGTGTTCCGAGGCTGCTCACGTCAGGCGCTGGCCGGCGCCTTCGCCTCCATCTCGGCCGCCTCGGCCACGAGCTTCTCCGCGAGCTCGCGCTTGCCGTCGGCGTCGAGCTTCTTCACCTCGTTCTCGACTGCCCGGCGGTTGTACGACTGGTTCCAGTAGTCGAGGGCGTCGAACCCGAGGAGCACGGCCTTGCCGACGAACTGGCGCAACACCTCGTTCGTCGGGCCCATGACCCAGCCCGCCTTCGCGTCGCGGAGGTAGCGCTCGAGCTCCATGTCGCGCTTGTAGCCCGAGCCCCCGCACGCGTGGAGCATCTTGTCGACGACGTGGGCGACGTTCTTCGCCGCCTCGAACTTGATCTGCCACGCCCAGTGCAGGAAGTCGGCGCGAGCGAGCTCGCCGACCCCGAGCACCTTCGTGTTGTTCTCGGTCGCGTTGTCCATCGCCTGTGCGACGGACAGCACGAAGAGGCGCGACGCGTTCGTATCCATGAGCGCCTCGCCGACGTAGTCCTGGATCGTCGGGTAGTCGGCGACGCGGAGCCCGACGTCGACGTGGCGCTTGCGCGTCGTGTGCCGCTTCGCGATGTCGATCGCTCCGAGCGCGATTCCGTTCCACACCGAGGACGAGCCGATGAGGAACCACGGGTCGACCGATTCGTCGTTCGACGCGGCGCCGTCGCCGACCGGGCCGACGATCTGGTCGCCGGGAATCTCCACGTCCGGCACCTCGAGCGGGCCGGACTGGTTGCCGCGTAGACCGAGCGCGTCCCAGAGCGACGGCTGCGCCTGCGCCTCCTCGCCGTCGATCACGAACACCGAGAGGTCGTCGTAGCCCGAGAAGTCCGGGCTCGTCGTCTGCACCACGTAGAAGTCGGCGAAGCCGGCGGAGGTCGTCCACGACGCCTTCTTGCGGACCTTGAACCCGCCGTTCACGCGCTCGGCGCCGGACGAGATCGGATACCAGAAGTGGGAGCCGGTCTCGGGGTCCGAGTACGAGAGCGTCCCGATCTTGCCCGCGTTCAGTGGCCGGATGTACCTCTCGATCAGCTCCTCGGTGGGGCGGAGCATGATCGCGTTGACCGCGCCGATGTGCATGACGTAGCACATGGCCGTCGAGGCGCAGCCGTAGCGCGCGATCGTCTCGCAGGTCATCGCGTACGCAACGTGGTTCTCACCGAGGCCGCCGTACTCCTCGGGGACGGTGAGTGCGAGGAAGCCGTGCTCGCCGAGCAGCTCGAGGTTGCGGCGCGGGTAGAGCAGCTCGTCGTCCGAGCGCTTCGCGTTCGCCCGCATCTCCTTCTCGCAGAGCTCGATGAGCGTCGCGCGGAGCTCCTTCTGGCGGTCGGTCAAGACCCAGTCGGGATCCCACTCGTAGCCGAGCCCCCAGAACGGCTCGCCTCCCCACATCTTCTCGGACATTCCGGCCTCCACGTCGATGGCGTTCTCGCGCGCCATCGTAGGCCGCCCCCGCATCGCGGGGCAAGCGGGACCGTCCTACGGCATGGCTGCCAGGACGGCGAGCAGGTCGTCCCCGTAGCGCTCGAGCTTGACCGGGCCGAAGCCTTTCACCTCGGCGAGCTCGTCGAGTGTCCGAGGGCGGAGCGCAGCGAGCTCGCGGAGCGTCGCGTCGTGGAGCACGACGTACGCCGGGACGGCATCCTCCTGCGAGCGCTCGAGGCGCCAGTCGCGGAGACGTCCGACCAGCTGCTCGTCGACGCTCGCATCGGCAACCGTCCGGATCTGCGGCGGCTCGACGGAGCGGTCGACGTGCAGGACGCGGTACCCGTCGGGTGTGGTCACCTCGGCAAGCGCGCCCGAGCGCTCGACCAGCTGCACCCACCGGCGGACGTCGGCGTCGGTCGCCGCCGCGAGGAGCCGGTAGGCGATGGAGCGCCGTGCGGAAGGAGGCGCCTTCAGGGAGCCACGGAGCGTGGCGACCAGACTGCGTCGACCGAGCGGCCACGTGAGCGACGCGACGGCGTCGACGATGGCCTCGCCGATGTCGTCGGGGAGCAGGGGCGGTGGGCTCGAGACCGACGCAGATCCGCGCGTCACCGGTGCGCAGACGTCGCACGCGCCGCACGGCGCGGCGAATTGCTCGCCGAAATGTGCGGCCACCTGCGCGTGACGACACGTCCGCGTCTCGGCGAACGCGACGATCCGGTCGGCGCGGGACTCGGCGACGAGCCGTGCCCGATCGAGGAGCTCCTCGACGCGCTCGCGCGCATCGCTCGGTGCGGCCGCGAGCTCGATGCGCATCAGCCTCCCGTCGTCGAAGTCGCGACGGACGAGCGCGGCCTGCTCGAGCATCCCGACGAGGACGCGCACGTCACGGTCGGGCACGAGAGGAGCGAGGTCCCCTGGGTCGGCGAGCCCGTTTCCGCCTCTGAGCTGCCGGTAGACGGCGCGGAGCTCGGCCGCCGTGGGCACGTCCGACACCGCGAATCGCCGGAGCGCCGTTGCATCGGTGGGGCTCGCCAGCAGAAGCGTCTGGCTCGGCTCGCCGTCGCGCCCCGCCCGACCCACCATCTGCACGTACCCCTCGAGCGAGTCCGGGTAGTTCACGAGGCAGACGAGTCTCACGTCGGGCTTGTCGATGCCCATGCCGAACGCCGTCGTGGCCACGACGGCCTGCGTGGCACCCGAGACGAAGTCGTCCTGGACACGGGTGCGCTCCTGCGCCTCGAGACCGGCGTGGTAGTGCTCCGCTCGAAATCCATGACCGCGGAGGACGCGCGCGAGCTCTTCGGTCGAGCGGCGCGACCGCGCGTACACGATCGCCGAGCCGCCGCGGAGCGCGCTGAGTCGCTCGACGAGGATCTCGAGCCGATCCTCGGCGTTGGCGACCTCCTGCACGTCGTAGCGCAGGTTCGGGCGCATCACGCTCGTGTGGACGATCTCGAGCGCGCGACCGAGCGCCTGCCCGATGTCGCGTGCCGTCTCCGGCGTGGCCGTCGCGGTCATGCCGAGGAGCGTGGGATCGCCGAGTGCCTCGAGACCACGACGGATGAAGAGGTAGTCGGGCCGAAAGTCGTGGCCCCACATGCTCACGCAGTGCACTTCGTCGACGACCACGAGGCCGATGCCGACCGTCGCGAGGAGCTCGACGAAGCGCGACTGCCTCAGCCGCTCCGGGGCCGCGTAGACGAGGCGTGTGTGCCCGGCGGAGACGCCGGCGAGCCGCTCGGCCGTCTCGTCCGCGCTCAGTGACGAGTTGACGAACGTCGCGGTCGCAGCGATCCGGGGCGGCAGCTTGTCCACCTGGTCCTTCATGAGCGCGATCAGCGGAGACAGGACGAGCGTCGGCTCGGGACGCAGCATCGCGGCGAGCTGATACGTGAGCGACTTGCCCGAGCCGGTCGGCATGAGCGCCAACGTGTCGCGGCCGGCGATGGCCGCGCGCACGACGTCCTCCTGCCCGGGCCGGAAGGCCTCGAAGCCGAAGAGCTCGTGCAGCGGTGAGACGAGATCGGTCAGGCGGGCGAGTATAGGAACGCGCCCGGGTGACGCCTGTGCCGAGTTCGCAACAACGTCACGTCCAGCGGATCTCGATCGTGCCGGTCTCCGCTTCCTGCGGGAGCCCGTCGTCGGGGAGATCGTCCCAGTCGACCGCCTGCCGGGTGTAGATGTGCGCTGCGACGCGAAGCCCCGTCGGTGCGTCGAGCGTGCCGGCTGCGATGCCGATCCGCTCGCCGTCGGCCGCATGCCAGAAGAGGCTCGAGCCGCACTCCGTGCAGAAGGCCCGGCGCGCGTGTCGCGCGCTGTCCGGGCTGTCGATCCAGTGGAGCGCGGCCGTCTCGCCGATCGCGAGATGCTCGACGCGCGTCGCGGCGAACGCACCGGTGGTGCCGGACCAGCGGCGGCATTCGATGCAGTGGCAGATGACTATGTCGCGCAACGGTCCGCGCACCTCGTACGTGACCGCACCGCACAGGCAGCGGCCCGTGGCGCGGGGCTCGGCGGCGCTCTCCACGGGCGAATCGTAGAATCGCCGGATGCCTCTCGTCTCCGAGCACATGACATCGAGCCTGCTGACGATCTCGGCCGATGCGACGATCGGCGACGCGGCCGCCGCAATGACCGAGCGTGGCGTGGGTGCGGTCGTCGTGCTCGAGGGTGAGGCGATCGCCGCGATCCTCACCGAGCGCGACGTCTTGAAGGCGGTGGCCGCCGGGAACGATGGGAGCACGCCCGTCGCGGACTGGATGACGCGGCATCCGGAGACGATCGAGCCCGAGGATACGACGGACCATGCGGCGTCCCTGATGATCCATGGTGGATTCAGGCATCTCCCCGTCGTCCTCGGCGGCAAGGTCGTCGGGATCGTCTCGATCCGCGACCTCATGAAGGTCGCGCTCGACGACCGCTCGCCGCGCGGGGTCTAGCCATCGCCGACCGGCGGGTCGATGTCGACCGCCTCTACGGCGCGCGCGACCTCGACGAGCTGCGCGCCGAGTACGAGCGGATCGCTGCTGTCTACGACCACGACCTCGCGGGTCCAGACGACTACCTCTCTCCGGCGGCGGTCGCGGAGGTCTGCGAACGCATGCTTTCGGCTGACTCCCGGATCCTCGACGCCGGCGCCGGCACGGGGCTGCTCGGCGTTGCGCTCCGCGAGCGCAGGTTCACGTCGCTCGACGGCCTCGACCTCTCCCCGGCGATGCTCGCGGAGGCCGAGCGGAAGGGCGTCTACCGCTCGCTCGTGGAGGCGCGCCTCGGTGCGCGCCTCCCGTACGAGGACGCGGCGTACGACGCCGTCGTCTCCTCGGGCGTGCTGACGACCGGCCATGCGCCGGCGTCGTCCCTGGACGAGCTCGTCCGCGTGACGCGACCCGGTGGTCATGTCGTCTTCACGCTCCGCTCAGACCGGACGCCGCCCGGCTACGACGAGAAGCTCGCCGGGCTCAGGGAGGAAGGCAGGTGGGAGCTCGTCGAGCAAGGAGACGAGTTCCAGGCGATGCCGACGAGTGAGCCCGAGGTCCTCGTGCGCGTCTGGGCGTTCCGCGTCAGCTAGCGACGCGGTCGAGCCACCGCTCGAACAGTGATCGTCCCGCGGTGCGCATCTCGTCGGCGCCTGCTTCGATGGCGGTGAGGAAGTCCGGAGCGCCTTCGGAGCCGAGCGTTCGCTCGAGCGACGCCACGTACTCCGGGACCTCGGCCCACTCGCGCGCCATCTCGGCGGAGACCTCGAGGTGGAACTGCACGCCGTACGCGCGCTCGAAGCGGAACGCCTGGTTCGGGTAGGCACGTGAGCCGGCGAGCCGCACCGCACCCTCCGGTAGGTCGAACGTGTCTCCGTGCCACTGCAACGTCAGCAGCTCGTGCGGCGCATCCGCGAACACCGGATCGGACCGAGCCTCTCCCGTCATGCTCACGGGCAGGAGTCCGACCTCGGGCTCCGGGCCGGGGTAGACCCGAGCTCCGAGAGACGCCGCGAGCAGCTGCACGCCGAGGCAGACGCCCCAGTACGGCGTGCCCGCACGGACGGCATCGCCGATCGCACGCTTCTCCTCCGTCAGCCAGGGGAACGTCGCGTCGTCGTTGACCGACATCGGTCCGCCCATCGCCACGATGGCGTCGAACTCGCGCCAGTCGGGGAGCGCATCACCCTCGTCGAGCTCGACTCGGTGCAGCTGGACGGCACGCTCATCCAGAACGTCCTCGAAGACGCCGGGCGGCTCGCACGCGATGTGCTGGAGGACGAGCGCACGCACGCATCGACACTAGCCGCGGGCACATGAGCGTGACTACACGATGGTGATCGGCGTCCCGAGCGGCATGAGGCGGGCGAGCCTGCGGATGTCGGCATTTCGCATGCGGATGCACCGTGCGAGATGTGGCCGTGGTTCTTCCGGATTCGGAGCTCTGCTCCTGCTCTCGCAGGCGACGGCCGTCCCCTCGCGAGGCGCTCGGGCGCGGGGGCACGCCTGCGCTGCCGCTCGAGGTTCCGTCCGCCGGACAGCACGGCCGGACACCCGCGCACGCCGGCAGGGTGATGTAAGTCGTCGGGGTGTCGACCTACGCTGGTCCGAACATGATCAAGGCGGACACTCGACGAACCAACGTGCTCGTCCTCTTCGGGACTCGGCCGGAGGCGATCAAGATGTTCCCGGTCGTCCACGCGCTGGAGCGCAGCTACCGGTTCGAACCCGTCGTCGTGACGACTGGACAGCATCGCGATCTGGTCCAGCCGATTCTCGATCTGGCCGGAATCACGCCGGACCTCGACCTCGGAGTTGTCCCCGGCCTCACGCTCAACGATCTCGTGGCATCGGTGATAACCGGGCTCGACGCCTTCTGCCGCGAGCGCTTCCATGCAAGCGGGGCGGCGGTCGCAACCCGCGACCAGATCCGCGAGAGGGGTTTCCCGGCCGGCGCGCTCGTCCACGGCGACACGTCGTCGGCGGTGGCTGCGGCAATCGCCGCCTTCAATCTGCGCATCCCGGTGGGACATGTGGAGGCGGGTCTCCGGACCGGAACGACGCTCACGCCGTATCCCGAGGA
>CAVTQX010000027.1:0-36462 GCA_963736935.1 uncultured Gaiellaceae bacterium
CCCTGTGTCATGTCACTTGGCTCGGATCGATCTGACCTCGCTCACCCCTGCGCGGATCGACTAGGGTTTGGAAACGCTCGATCTACCTGAGGGGGTGTCGGCCATGCTGGCCATGAGCGTCCGATTGTTTCTCATCGCCGTCGTAGGATTCACGATCGCCGCGGTCGCATTCCTGATCGCGACTGCGTGAGCGCGGCCGGACGGGTCTGACCCGGACGAGGGAAATCTCGCCGCACCCCTAGACATCGGGGCGCGAACGCGAGAGATTGTCACCTACCGCCCAAGTTCGACCCCGCCGCGTGACCCAAATCGACATCGAGCACATCCTCCTCATCGAGGAGATCCGGCAACTGCTCGAGGCAGCAGAGCAGGTCGGCACGGTCCGTGCGTCCGATCTGGCGGAAGTCGCGGAGACTTACGAGCTCACGGAGCTCGAGCAGGATGCAGTGTTGCGCGAGCTCGACCAGCGGTCGATCGAGATCGTCGATCCGCCTCCTCAATCGGAAACCGTCGTCGCGCTCACCGCTCCGGTCGAGACGACGACTGATGCGCTCCAGCTCTTCCTGCGAGAGGCCGGCCGGCATCAGCTCCTCACGGCCGCCCAGGAGGTCGAGCTCGCGAAGAGGATCGAGCACGGCGACATGGACGCGAAGGAACGGATGATCCAGTCCAACCTGCGCCTGGTGGTCTCGATCGCCAAGAACTACCGAAACCAGGGCCTCCCCTTCCTCGATCTGATCCAGGAAGGCACGCTCGGCCTCATACGCGCTGTCGAGAAGTTCGACTGGCGCCGCGGCTTCAAGTTCTCGACGTACGCCACGTGGTGGATCCGGCAGGCGGTTGCGCGCGCGCTCGCCGACAAGGCCCGGACGATCCGCATGCCCGTGCACATCGTCGAACGCCTGCAGAAGATCAACCGCGCCGATCGCCAGCTCTGGACGCAGCTCGGACGCGAACCCTCACTCGAGGAGATCGCCGACGAGGCATCACTCACCGTGCAGCAGGTGCTCGAGGTGCGTGCGGCCGCTAGGGCGTCGACGAGTCTCGACGCGCCCGTCGGTGACGGCGAGGACGCGGTCTTCGGAGACTTCGTCGCCGGGGACGAGCCACTGCCGGAGGAGACGGTGGAGCTCAACCTCCGGAGCGAGGCGCTGCGGCACGCACTGGCCTCCCTCCCCCAGCGCGAGCGCGAGGTCGTCGTGATGCGCTACGGGTTGACCGGTGCGGAGCCGCAGACTCTCGAGGAGATCGGCCGCAGGCTCGGCCTGACGCGCGAGCGTGTTCGCCAGATCGAGCTCGAGTCATTGCGTCGCCTTGCATCTCTCCGCGAGATGCAGTCGGTCGACGTGATCTAGCTACGACCGCAGGTAGAGCTCGAGCCCGGGCGCGATCGCGCGGAGCTCGCGGAGGGCACGAGCTTCCAGCTGGCGGACGCGCTCGCGCGTGATGCCAAGGTTCGCGCCCACCTCTTCCAACGTGCGCGGTCGGACACCGTCGAGCCCGAAGCGCTCGACGACGACCCGCCGCTGGCGGGGCTGCAGCTTGTCGAGTGCGTCGAGCAGTTCTGACGAGCGGGCTCGATCGGCGGCCTCGTGCTCGGGCTGCTGTGCGCTCAGGTCCGGGACGAGGTCGGCGACACTCGAGTCGCCGTCGCCGATCGGCGTTTCGAGGCTGACCGGGTCGAGAATGAGCTCGAGGAGCTCCTGCACACGCTCGGGGGTGATGTCGAGCTCGGCGGCGATCTCCTCGAGCGACGGATCGCGGTTGAGCTTCTGCCCGAGCAGCCGCCGTGTCTTCGTCACCTTCCGAACCTGATCCGCCACATGCACGGGAAGGCGGATCGTGCGCCCCTGCTCTGCGAGTGCGCGCGAGATGGCCTGCTTGATCCACCACGTCGCATAGGTCGAGAGCTTGAAGCCCATCGTGTAGTCGAATTTCTCGACGGCGCGGATGAGGCCGAGGTTCCCTTCCTGGATGAGGTCGAGGAGTGGCACGTCGGCGCGTGTGTAGTTCCGCGTGATCGACATCACGAGCCTCAGGTTCGACTCGATCAGCTTGCGCTTCGCCGCCTCGTCGCCCAGGTCCTTGCGGCGGGCGAGCTCGCGCTCCTGCGCAGGTGTCAGGAGGCGGCCGTCGCCGATCTGGCGGACGTAGAGCTTCAGCGGGTCGTCGGCGCTCGGCCCTGCGAGCCCCGGCAACTCGCGGGCGTCGCCGGCTCATCCGCGACGGGGGTCGAGTCCTCGTCCGTCGGATCGAACAGATGCTCGGCTGCATAGCCCTCCACGGCTCGTCTATCGGCCGCACGGTTGCCCCGCTTGAGGGATGACAGCTCCTGCGAGGGATCGGCGGTCGGGTGCAGAAGCCGATGTGAGCAACGCGGCCTTTACAAACAGCGCCATCAGACGAGCGTCTACGTTAGGTGTCGTCCGATCCACGGAGTCGAATAGGTCCATGTGCGGCATAGCGGGATTCAGCCTCAGTCCTGACGCGACGGTCGATCGGACGCTGGCAGCACAGGCGCTCCTCGCCGGGATCGCAGAGCGCGGCGCCGACGCGGTCGGTTACGCGCACCGCGGCGGTTCGGGCCAGATCCGCGTGACGAAGCTCCGCGGAGGAGCGAGCGCCCTGCTCGACGAACTCGACCTCCCGGCGGACGCGAGCCACGCGCTCATCCACGTTCGCGACTTCACGAAGGGTCATCCCGAGATCGAGGCGAACAACCACCCGATCCGGCACGGAACCGTCGTGGGCATCCACAACGGCATCGTCGAGAACGACGACGAGATCCTCGCCCGCTACGGGATCGAACGCGCCGAGCCGCAGATGACCGTCGACTCGGAGGCGATCTTCGCGATCATGGAACGCCGCGAGCACGACCCTCGCGCCCTCTCCGAGATGCGGGGCGCCATGGCGGCGGCATGGATCGACGAGCGCGACGACGAGACGCTTTTCCTCGCGCGCGGTCGGCTTCGACCGCTTTGGCTCGGTCGGACCGACCACGGCCTCTACTTCGCGTCGACGCGACGGGCGCTCGCGATCGCCGCGGCGGCCCTGAAGACACGTGTGGACGTCACCGAGCTTCACGAGGGGCGCCTCCTCCACGTCGTCGCGGGACGTGCGAGTCGCGAGCGTCGCTTCCGCCCGAACCGTCACTATCGCGAGTCCGGCTACCTCCCGCCCGTGCGAGCGCCACGCGAAGCCGTCTCCTGCCTCGAGCGCCTCGCTGCCCTCGCCTCAGTCAGTCCCGCCTAGCGAGCCGTCCGGGCGGACCTCCACCCCGTCCTCACGCAGCCGCTCCCGAACGAGGAACTGGAACGCGGTCCACGCACCGCGCGGGACGTCGAGCAGCCGATATACCTGCCACTCCGAGAGCAGCGCACGATCCTGCCGACGCGCCTCCGCCCAGTCCGCCATTTTCGGAAGACGGCCGACCGTCACGGCCAGTCGTGCGCCCTGGTCGACGGCGCGCTCGAGCCGCTCCTCACCCTGCAGCACCTCGAACCCTGCCTCTCGAAGCGCGTTGCCCAGCGACCCGAACGTATGCGCGTACAGCGAGGCGGACGGGATCGAACGTCCACGTGCGGCGAGATCGCGGGCGCTCGGAGCCTTCCCTAGCTCCTCCCCGAGCGCGCGCAGCTGCTCTAAGAGCTCGTCGCGCGTGAGGAATCGACGCGGAAAGAGGCCGGCGGCTCGCTTCGCCGCGTTCCAGGTGCCGAAGTGCTCGATCACGGTCTGTGGATGGACCCGCGCGTCCGGATCCCGCGCGAATTCGCGCATCGTGGGCGACCTCCCAAGCCGCTCGGCGGCGGCGCGCAGTTCGGCGAGGATCTCGTCGTCCGTGTAGCGCCGGCGCATACCGGCACGAAAGGCGGCGAGCTCGGCCTCGTCGATGCGCACCGGAGCACGCTTGGGTGAGCGCGGACGCGCCATCTCTGCAAAAAGCTTAGAGCGTTCTACGTATTCTGCAAGTTCCCCAGAGCAGCCTCTCCCCTCGCTCGCGGTACGCTCGGCCGCGATGGGCGTTCGACTCGAACTCGAGACCTCGGCTGCGCGGGTTCTCGGCGGTCTCTCGCGCATCGCCCGACGCGGCGGCGGGACGACGATCCCGGGAAAGGCGCTCTGGAAACTCGACCCGGGTGCGGTCGACCGGCTCGCCGCAGAGCTCGCCGACGGCGTCGTTGTGATGTCGGCGACGAACGGCAAGACGACGACGACGGCCATGGCGGCAGAGATCCTCGGGGACGAGCACCGGCTCGCCTGGAACCGGGCGGGCGCGAACCTGCTCTCGGGAATCGCGTCAGCGCTCGTCGATGCCCGAAAGGCGGACCTCGGGTTGTTCGAGGTGGACGAGGGCGCGCTCCCGGAGGCCGTCGTACGTCTTCGCCCACGAGTCGTGACACTCGGCAATCTCTTCCGCGATCAGCTCGACCGCTACGGCGAGCTCGAGCTCGTCGCCGAGAGGTGGCGCGCCGCGGTCACGGCGTTGCCCGAGGAGACGATGCTCGTGGTCAACGCGGACGACGCCGTCGTCGCCGATCTCGCGGACGGTCGGCCCAACGCCGTTCGGTTCGGGCTCGACGATCCCACGCACGCCCGGCCGCGGCTGCAGCACGCCGCGGACTCGAAGTACTGCCTGCGGTGTGGAACTCCGTACGAATTCGCCGCCGCCTACGTCGGGCACCTCGGCGACTACCGCTGTCCCAGCTGTGGACATGCGCGGCCGCCGCTCGACGTCGCCGCGCGGCAGATCGAGCTCCGGGGCCTGCAGGCGTCGAGGTTCGTGCTGTCGACGCCCGAGGGCGACGTCCCCGTCGACCTGGCGCTCCCGGGTCTCTACAACGTCTACAACGCGACGGCCGCCGCGGCGCTCGCGCTGGCGGTCGGCGCGTCACTCGAGGAGGTGCGCAGCGGGCTCGCCCGTTTCGGCGCCGCGTTCGGCCGGTTCGAGCGGATCCGCGCCGGCGGCAAATCCGTCGTGCTCCTCCTGATCAAGAACCCTGCCGGTGCCAACGAGGTCGTGCGCACGCTCGAGACGGGTATCCCGCCCGTGTTGATCGTGGCGCTGAACGATGCGATCGCCGACGGGCAGGACGTGTCGTGGATCTGGGACGTGGACTTCGAGCCACTGCTCGACCATGCCGGACTCGTCATCGTCTCCGGCGACCGCGCCGCGGAGCTCGGGTTGCGGATGACGTACGGCGGGCTTCCGCATGACCGGCTCGAGGTCATCCCCTCGCTCGGGGCCGCGCTCGACCGCGGCCTCGGACTCGTCGAGGCAGGAACCGAGCTCGTCGTCCTCCCCACCTACACGGCGATGCTCGCGCTGCGGGGGGTCCTGACCGACCGTGGTGCTGTGCGTCCGTACTGGGAGGGGAGCTCGTGAGGATCAGGCTGGGGCATCTGTACCCCGACTACCTCAACATCTACGCCGATCGCGGCAACCTCGCCGTCCTCCAGCGGCGAGCGGCCTTGCGAGGGCACGAGCTCGTCGTGCACGCGATCGACGTCGGCGAGACGCTCGACCCGGCCGCGCAGGATCTCCTGTACATCGGTGGAGGGCAGGATCGCGAGCAGGCGCTCGTCGCTCCCGATCTCGCCGCGAAGGCTGATGCGGTCGCCGCGGCCCACACGCGCGGCGTTGCGGTGCTCGCCGTGTGCGGTGGCTACCAGCTCCTCGGGCGGGGCTACCGCGGCCGGGACGGCTCGTTCATGCCGGGAGCGGGTCTCTTTCCGCACGAGACGGTAGCCGGCGAGGTGCGCATGATCGGCGACGTGCTGCTCGACTGCGAGCTCGAGCCGGGCGTGCGGCGGCAGCTCGCAGGCTTCGAGAACCACGCGGGCCGGACCCTGCTTGATCCCGGCGCCGAGCCGCTCGGACGCGTCGTCCACGGCTTCGGGAACGACGGCGCGTCGGGCGTGGAGGGCTGCCGACTCGGCAACGCCGTCGGCACGTACCTGCACGGGCCGTTGCTTCCACGGAACCCGTGGCTCGCGGACTGGCTGCTCGCGCGCGCTCTCGCGCACGCCGGCGCGGGCGAACCACCGGCGCTCGAGTCGTTGCCCGACGTGCTCGAGGAGCAAGCGTTCCGGGTAGCTGCCGAGCGGGCTCGTAGGCGCGGCGGAAAGCGCTGATACCGGGATTTCGAAGGCCAGCACGCGTGGTGCTCGCGAGTGCGACATGACCGCACAGTGTTGGTCACGGAACCCACATCTCCCCGAGGTACACCGCGGGATCACCGGGCTGCCAGCGCCGGAGGAAGCGCGTGATCGGTGGATGGAGCTGCACGGAGTCGAGCTCGCGGACGAGGAACGCGCGATGGCCGCGGACCGCGTCGTCGCGCGACACGACGTCCTCGAGCGTTCCGGATACGTCCGCGGCGAAAATCACGTGGACGACGTGCTTCCGGTTCGTTCCCTCCGGCGAGATGGAGTCCACGATCGCGACAGGGCCTTCGAGCGGCACGTCGAGGCCGTCCGGGAAGAGCCCTGTCTCCTCCCACAGCTCGCGCTCGAGTGCACGCAGGAGGCTCTCACCCGCCTGCACGCCGCCACCCGGTAGGAGCCAGACCTCTCCGCCAGCCTTTTCGTGCCGCGCAAGAAGGATCCGCCCGCGCCAGCGCAGGATGGCCGACACGCGAATCCTCGGTTCGGCCATCGCCGTCAGCTCGACGACGACCCGAACCCGCGAACGCCGCGTTCGCTGCCAGCGAGCTCCTCGACTTCGACGAGACGGACGGACGCCACAGGAGCGATGACGAGCTGCGCGATGCGCATGCCCGGCTCGACCACGAACGCGTGCTCGCGGTCCGTGTTGATCAGCACGACGCGGATCTCACCCCGGTATCCCGAGTCGATCAACCCCGGAGCGTTGACGACGCCGATGCCGTGCCGTGCCGCGAGGCCTGAGCGTGGCTGGACGAACCCCGCAAGCCCTTCCGGGATCTCGACCGCGACGCCGGTCGGGATGACGGCACGCGCACCCGGAGCCAGGACAGCCCGCTCGCAGGCGGAGAGATCGAGCCCGGCGTCGCCGTCGTACGCCTGTCGTGGAAGGTGGGCGTCGGGGCGAAGGCGCCGGACGGGAACATCGATCACCGGGCCGACACCTGCTCCAGGTCCTGCTCGCCGGCCACGAGATACCGGGCGAAGCGCGCCGCCTCGGCACGCGGGAGGCGCGCGCGAACGCGGACGCCTTCCGGCGTGTCGCGCCGCTCGGCGATGGGCGCTCCGAGGTCGTAGAGCGCCGCGAGTGTCCGGCCGTCCGAATACGGCACGAGCAGGCGAACGTCCTCGAACCGATCCGAGAACAGCTCGGCGATCCTGCCCATCAGCGCCTCCAGCCCTTCGCGCGTGCGAGCCGAGATCAGCAGCGCTCTCGGGTAGGCGTGCTCGATCCGCCGGCGAGCCAGCGGATCGAGCGCGTCCACCTTGTTCAGGACGAGCTCGACCGGGACGTCGTCCGCCCCGATGTCAGCCAGCACGCCGTTGACCGCCCCGATCGTCTCGGCCAGGCGGTGGTCGGGAAGCGACGCGTCCGCGACGTGGAGGATGAGATCCGCGACCAATGTCTCCTCGAGCGTCGCCGCGAACCCCTCGACGAGCTGCGTGGGCAACCGCTTGATGAATCCGACCGTGTCGGTCACGAGGTACCGCTTGCCGTCGTGCTCGAATCCGCGTGTTGTCGGATCGAGCGTTTCGAACAGGCGATCGTCGACCGACGACTCGGCTCCCGTGAGCGCGTTCAGGAGTGTGGACTTCCCGACGTTCGTGTATCCGGCCAGCGCGATGGTCGGCGCGCTCGTCCGTACTCGTTCTTTCCGCCTCGTCGAGCGCTGTCCCTCGAGAGCGCGGAGGCGTTTCTTGAGGAGCGACACGCGCGTACGGGCGAGGCGCCGGTCGGTTTCGAGCTGACTCTCGCCAGGGCCACGAGTGCCGACACCGCCTCCGAGGCGCTCCAGGTGCTGCCACAGGCCGCGCATGCGCGGCAGGTTGTACTCGAGCTGCGCCAGCTCGACCTGGAGCTTGCCCTCCGAGCTGCGTGCGTGCTGCGCGAAGATGTCGAGGATCAGCTGCGTGCGGTCGACGACGCGCGTCTTCAACGCGTCTTCGAGCGTCCGCTGCTGTGTCGGGCTCAGTTCGTCGTCGACGAGCAGCGCTTCGGCGTCGGCGTCGGCGAACGACTGCTTCAGCTCCTCCAGCTTCCCCTTCCCGACGAACGAGCGCGGATCCGGACGCACGCGATACTGCACGACCTCACCGACCGGGTCGACGCCGGCCGTCCGCGCAAGCTCTGCCAGCTCGCCGAGCTCGTCGGTTGCGTCCGTACCCTTCGGGAAGACGGCGAGAAGGAGTCCACGCTCCGGCTCCGCCCCGGGTGCGGGATCGGGCTGGCGCGCAGTCACCGCGAGATTATGCCCCCGGTACGCTCCGGCGGTGACCGCGCTCGCCGACCGCCTCGCTGCGCGGACGCTCGAGCTCGTCGACATCCCCTCTCAGAGCGGCCAGGAGGCGGCCATACGCGAGTACGTGCTCGAGCTCGTTCCGTCGGGCTGGGTGGCCGACTACGCAGGCGACGAGGCCTTCCTCTACGTCTCGCCTCGCCGAGAAAACGTTCCGCTGATCGTGCTCGTCGCGCACTACGACACGGTCCCGGCGCAGGACAATCTTCCCGGCCGGATCGTCGACGGCCAGGTTCACGGGCTCGGCGCGAGCGACATGAAGGGTGGTCTGGCGGTCGCACTCGAGCTCGCGCGCGACATCGCTCTCGCGGGCGCGCCGTGCGACCTCGGACTGCTGCTCTTCGGACGCGAGGAGCTTCCCGCCGAGCACAACCCGCTTCCTGCTCTCTTCGCGGCGTCACGGGTGATCCACGAGACGACGCTCGCAGTCGTGCTCGAGCCGACCGACCTCGAGCTCCATTCGGGGTGCCTCGGGAACATCGTCGCGCGACTCGTGTTCCAGGGGACGAGCGGCCACTCGGCGCGCCCGTGGCTCGCCGACAGCGCCCTCGAACGTGCCGTGCGTGGCCTCCTCCCCTTGCTCGAGCTCGCTCCACGGGTCGCTGTCGTCGAAGGGCTCGAGTTCCGTGAGGTCGTGTCCGTGACGCGGCTCGACGCCGGGATCGCCGACAACGTCATTCCCGGGCTGGCGACGGCGACGCTCAACCTCCGCTATCCGCCGGACCGTGAACCGGTCGAGGCGGAGCACTACCTCGCGAGCCTAGCCCCTGAGGGCGCGATCCTCGAGATCGTCAGCAACGCCCCGCCGGCACGCGTCGTCACCGACGCGGTCTCCGTGCGGGCGCTACAGGCTGCCGGAGGCCTCGCCGTTCGGCCGAAGCAGGCATGGACGAACGTCGCGGACTTCACGGCGCGCGGTCTCGACGCGGTGAACTTCGGTCCCGGGCACACGGCGCTCGCCCACCACCCGGACGAGCGCGTCGCCGTCGAGTCGCTCGTTGGCGCGTACGACGTCCTACACCGCTTTCTCATGCATCCGATCGGGGAAGATGGCGCCTGATGGACCTCCGGGACCGAATCGACGAGCTGTGGGAGTCCGGAGAACTCGAGGCCGGGCCGATCGAGGAGGCGATCGCGCGGCTCGACGCGGGCGACGTCCGGGTGGCGGAGCGTGACGGCGACGAGTGGAGCGTGAACGAGTGGGTGAAGAAGGCGATCCTCCTGTACTTTCGCTTGCGCAAGGTCGAGCCCATGGAGATCGGCGGCCTCCTCTTTCTCGACAAGATTCCCGTGAAGTCGGACTACGCGTCCCGTGGCGTCCGTGTCGTCCCACCCGGCGTCGCGCGCTACGGCTCGTTCCTCTCCGAAGGTGTCGTTCTCATGCCGGGTTACGTCAACATCGGAGCCTGGGTCGGGCCGCGAACGATGGTCGACACCTGGGCAACCGTCGGCTCGTGCGCGCAGATCGGAGCCGACGTCCACCTGTCCGGAGGCGTCGGGATCGGAGGCGTCCTCGAGCCGCCCCAGGCACGTCCCGTCATCGTCGAGGACGGTGCATTCGTCGGCTCCCGTGCGGTCGTCGTGGAGGGAGTCGTGATCGGCGCAGGCGCCGTGATCGCGCCGAACGTCGTCCTCTCCGCGTCGATCCCCGTCATCGACGTGACGGGTCGCGAGCCGGTCGAGCACCGGGGGTACGTGCCACCGCGCTCGGTCGTGTTGCCGGGCACGCGGCCGAAGGAGTTCCCGGCGGGCACATTCGACCTGCCCTGCGCACTCATCGTCGGAACGCGGAGCGCGTCGACGGATCTCAAGACGTCGCTGAACGACGTCCTCCGAGAGTTCGAGATCGCGACATGAGGCGCCTCACGGAGGTCGCGCTGTTCACGGACGACGTGGCGGCGGTGAGCTCCTTCTACCACTCCCTGGCCGGATCGCCCCCGGTCGCGGAGTGGCCGGGCGGCGCTGTCTTCGCAGTCGGCGACGTGAGGATCCTCGTGCACGAGCGCGCCGCCGCCATGGACGGCGGCCCGCCGAACGAAGACCACTTCGCCGTGTCCGTCGCCGACCTCGGCGCGACCTGCGACGCCCTCCGGGCGGATGGCTGCGAGGTTCTCGTCGAGCCGCGCGTCTACCGGTGGGGACGCTCCGCGTACCTGCGCGACCCGGACGGGCGCCTGGTCGAGCTCGCCCAGGGCTGACTCAGGCGACGCGCTCGGCAGTGCCGTAAAGCGTCGCGCGCCCTGCGTCGAGATGGACCCGGAGGTCGCCGCCCGGGAAGTGGACGACGACTTCGCCGGCGCCGTGTGTCGCGGCGGCGACGGCGACGGCACTCGTCCCCGAGGACAGCGTCTCCCCCACCCCGCGCTCCCACACGCGTGCGGTCACCTCACCGGGCCCGTCGATCCGCGCGATCTGCACGTTCGTCCGCTGCGGAAACCGCTCGTGCTTCTCGAGCAGGGGGCCGAGGACTCCGATTTGCGCAGGGTCGCCCTCCACTACGGCGTGCGGATTGCCGACCGACACGGGCACGAAGGTGACCCCGTCGATCGTCTCCCGGGGCCCGACGACGACCTCTCCGAGGTCCTGCTCGATGTCGCCCGAGGCCCGCAGCCGGGTGCGAACGACGCGTCCGCCGACCGCGACGGCCACTTCGGATGCGCCGGTTTGCGCGGCGAGCCACGCCGCTGCGATTCGAGTTCCGTTGCCCGAGAGCTCCGCCCGGGAGCCATCGGGGTTCCAGATCGCGATCTCGACAGAGCTCTCGGTCCGATCGAGCACCTCGAGGACTCCGTCCGTCCCGTGCGCGAGCGTCGAGGCTCCTGCTGCGTCGAGCCCGTGCTCACCCGGTTCGACGACGACGTAGGTGTTACCGAGCGCGTGCCACGTCGAGGATCTCATCGACCACCTCCTCCGGTGCGCGATTCGCATCGACGAGGGCGATGCCCGGAATACGGCGCATCCACTTCCGCTGGTAGGCGGCATACCGACGTGTCCGGGCAACGAGCCGCTCGGTGGCTTCGTCGAGCGGAAGCGTCGTCAGCTCGTTGAGCCCGAGCGCCTTGGCGGCCGTCTTCGAGATCGGGCCGGCCGTCGCAGACTGCGCCTCGGCGACGACGCCACGCGTGACCATGTCCTCCGCGCGCGCGCGGATGCGTCGATCGAGCTCCTCGGCGGGAAGCTCGAGCCCGACGACGAGCGTCGAGTGCCGCATCGTGGGCGACCACAACTCGTCCGTCGTGGGAGCGAGCGAGGAGCCGCTCTCAGTGAGTTCGAGTGCACGGACCACACGCCTACGGTCGTTGACGTGAACGCGGCCAGCAGCGGCGGGGTCGAGAGCCGCCAGTCGGTCGTGTGCCGCCTGCGGATCGTCGTCGTAGAGCCGTTCGAGCGCGGCGCGCTGCGCAGGCGCGACCGACGCGGGGATCGCCAGGTCCGCAAGGGCGGCGCGCAGGTAGAGCCCCGTCCCACCCGCGACGACGGCCCCTCCGTGAGCCGTGACGAGCTCGTCGATCGCCGCGTGGGCCAGCCCGGCGTACTCCCCGACGGACATCTCCTCGGACAGGTCCCGGAACGCCGTCAGTCGCGTCGGTGCGGGCGACTGGTTCGTGAGAATCGGCAGTCCGGCGTAGACCTGGAGCGCATCCGCGGACACGACCTCGGTGCCGATCCGCGTCGCCAGCTCGTGTGCGACCGCCGACTTGCCGGACGCAGTGGGACCGAAGATAGCGATGACGAAGTAGGCGAGCTCGGTCACGTCCCGTGGGGCACCCCGGCCCACCACCCGCTGCGAGCGTCTCGCCGAATTGCGCACGCGTGGCTCACGGACCGCGTCGGAAGTGTGCATTCGTCGATGCGTCAGGCCGCGACGAGCGACACCTCGTGCCCGCGCAGCGTTGTAGACGTAGACGCCTCGATCGTGACGTCCACGAGTTCGCCGGGCTCCGCCGAGCCGGCGAAGTTGACCGTCGTATTGCGCCGAGTGCGGCCGCGCCGCAGCGCCGGATCGGTCCTGCTCGGCCCCTCGACGAGAACCTGCTCGACCCGGCCGACACGTTCAGCATTCAGTTCGGCTGCGCCTGCTTGTACCTGGTCGACGAGCCGCTCGAGACGGCCGTGCTTGACGTCGTCGGGAATCTGATCCGGAAGATCGGCCGCCTCGGTCCCTGCGCGAGGCGAGTAGATGAAGGTGAAGGCGCTGTCGAACCGCACCTCCTCCACCAGGGACAGCGTGTCCTCGAAGTCGGCATCGGTCTCACCCGGAAATCCGACGATCAGGTCCGTGCCGATCGCGAGGTCGCCGATCTCGCTCCTCAGCCGCTCGGCCAGCCGGACGTACCGCGTCCGGTCGTACGTGCGCCGCATCGCTTTGAGGATCCGCGAGGATCCTGACTGCGCGGGCAGGTGGACGTGCTCGCACACGCTCTCGCACTCGGCCATGGCCGCGATGACCGGATCGCGGAAGTCCTTCGGATGCGGGCTCGTGAACCGGATCCGTTCGATGCCGGCGACGGCGTCGCATCCGCGCAGCAGTTCACCGAACTCCGTGCTGATCGCCGGTGCGAGGTCGCGCCCCCACGAATTCACGTTCTGACCGAGAAGTGTGATCTCGCGGACACCATTCGTCGCGAGGCCCGTGACCTCCGCGACGATGTCGCCCGGACGCCGGCTCTGCTCGCGTCCCCGCACCGCTGGGACGATGCAGTAGGCGCACTTCGAGTTGCAGCCCATCGAGACCTGCACCCATGCCTGGAACTGCCGCTCGGTGTGGAGTGGAAGATCCGCAGCAAAATGCTCGTGCGTGCCGAACCGGCCGCGCGGGATCGCGTAACCACCGGCCGCGATCCACTCCCCGAGATGCGGGATCGAGCCTGGGCCGAAAGCGACGTCGACGAACGGGTATTGATCGAAGATTCGCTCGCGCTGCGCCTCGGCGTAGCAACCTCCGACCGCGACCACCACGTCAGGCCGATCGCGCTTCATCGCCCCGGCGTTCCCGAGGTACGCGGCGAGCCGCGTGTCCGGCTTCTCGCGGATGGTGCAGGTGTTGAAGACGAGGACGTCCGCCGTGTCGGGAGACGTCGCTTCCCCGAGGCCGAGGGACTCGAGCATCCCCTTGATCCGCTCGGAGTCGTGAGCATTCATCTGACAGCCGAAGGTCGTGACGTGGTACCGGCGCATGAGTGGAAAGTGTAGGTCGAGCGGACTCAGGGCTCCGGAGCCCAGTGTGCGAGCTCGTGGAGACCCGTGTGCGTAGCCCAGACGTCGCGTTGCTCGACGACGAGCCCCGTCCCGTCGAATCGGATCAGCGAGATACCCGCCAGCGTCTCGATCGATCCGTCAACGGACCTGACGACCGCCCACCAGTCCACCGCGGCGCGGTCATCCTGCACGACCGGCTCGCCGAACCGGCTTTCCGCCGCGTCCTGGTCTCCGAAGGCCCACGCCGCGTACTCGTGTGGCACCTGCGCCTCGCGAAACGGATGCGAGTGGAAAGCCGCGTCGGACGCGTAGAGAGCGGCGATCGCGTCGGTGTCCGCCCTCGGCCACGCATCGGCCCAGACCGCCGCCCAGCGCGCCGCAGCCGTCCGTGTGTCTACTTCGCCACCTCGATCGCGCGGCTCTCGCGGATGACGATCACCTTCACCTGGCCCGGGTACTCGAGTTGATCCTCGATCTCCCGTGCGATCTCGTGCGAGAGGAGAACAGCGCCGTCGTCGTCGACCTCCGACGGTTCGACGATGACACGGATCTCGCGGCCGGCCTGCAGCGCATACGCCTTGGCGACGCCGGACTTCGCCGTCGCGATCTCCTCGAGCGCCTCCAGCCGGCGGATGTAGTTCTCGAGGCTCTCCCCCCGCGCGCCGGGACGAGAGGCGGAGATGGCGTCGGCGGTGATGAGCAGGACGGACTCGACCGTCTGCGGCTGGACCTCGTGGTGGTGTGCCTCGATGGCGTGGACGACGCCCTCGGACTCGCCGCAGCGCCGCGCGAGCTGAGCCGAGATCAGTGCGTGCGAGCCGTTGACCTCGTGGCTGACGGCCTTGCCGATGTCGTGTAGAAGCGCCGCGCGCTTCGTCGTCTTCACGCCGGCGCCCAGCTCGGCCGCCATGATCCCGCCGAGGTGGACGACCTCGAGCGTGTGCTTGAGCACGTTCTGCCCGTAGCTCGTCCGGTAGCGCAGGCGTCCGAGCATGCGGACGAGCTCCTCGTGGAACTCCCCGCAGTTCGCCTCGAAAACGGCCTGCTCGCCGGCCTGGAGCACATGCTCTTCGAGTTCCGCCTTCGCCTGGTAGTACATCTCCTCGATGCGCGCGGGATGGATCCGCCCGTCCTCGATGAGCTTGTCGAGTGTCAGACGCGCCGTCTCGCGGCGGATGGGATCGAACGACGACAGCACCACCGCGTGCGGCGTGTCGTCGATGATGAAATCCACGCCGGTCAGGTGCTCGAGCGCCCGGATGTTCCGGCCCTCGCGTCCGATGATGCGCCCCTTGAGGTCATCGGAGGCGAGCTCCACGACGGTCACGGTCGCCTCGGCGGTATGGCTCGCAGCTACGCGCTGGAGGGCGTCGGCGACGAGAGCGCGGGCCCGCCGCCGGGCGTCGGATCGTGCCTCCTCCTCCATCTGGCGCACCTCACGTGCGAGCTCGTGCCGGACGAGATCCTTCGAGCGGTCGAGCAGCTGCTGACGTGCCTCGTGGACAGTCAGCCCCGAGATCTTCTCGAGCGCGTCAAGCGCCTCATGTTGCGTCTCCCGCAGCTCGTCCTGGAGCGCCTTGACGTGGACTTCGCGATCGCCCAGCCCCTGCTCGCGCCGCTCGAGCTCTGTGAGCCGCGCATCGACCTCGAGGTCCTTCTGGAGGACGCGTTCCTCGATCTTCGCGATCTGGACGCGGCGGTCCTGAACCTCGCTCTCGATCTCGCTGCGGAGCGCGACGGCCTGCTCGCGGGCCTCGACCTGCGCCTCGCGCCGGACCGTCTCGGCGTCCCGCTGTGCGTCCGCGAGAAGCTTGTCGTGCTCGGCACGAGCGCTGCGCAGGCGCGACCGCGACCATCCGTGAAGGACGACCCACGCTCCGACTGCTCCGAGGACGATTCCGATGAGTGCTGCGCCGGCCGAGAGCATGGAGCCTCCGTTGGAGGATGTCGTTGCCCGCGGAGACTTCCGCGGATGCTCTCACCCGGACGTCGACCTGCACGGTCGCGACCGGAGGGTGCCGGCCGATTACCTCAGGTGGCGCGCGTCCTCCGTTGGTCGGGCGCTGCGCACCCGGGGGGCTGTCGGATCGAGGAACGTAGAGGTCATGGATTCAGAAAGCGTACGCGTGCAGGAAAAACGTTTCGAGTGAAAGCCCGGTCATCCTAACGGCTCGTCGCGAGCATGCGCAACGACTGCATGGACGACGTCGTCCGAGAACCCCTTCCCGGAGAGGTAGCGCGCGGTCTTCACCGACGCGCCGCGACGCGCGACGACCCGGTCGGCGCGGTCCGCCTCGCTCGCAAGCCCGGCGATCGCGGCATCGACGTCTTCGCCGCCCACACCCGCGAATGAGAGCTCGTGGCGGATTCGCTCGTTCCCGGCGCCGCGCTCGGCGAGGGCACCCGCCCGTGCCGTGGCGTACCGGCGATCGTCGACGAGGGCGGTTCGCACGAGCGTCTCGAGCACGTCGCGTCGCTCGTCCTCCCCCACGCCACGGCTCTCGAGGTAGCGATCGATCTCGGTCGCCGTGCGATCGCGATACCGCAGCGCCCGGAGCGCCTGCTCGAGCGCTGCGTCGACCGGTGTCGTGGCGTCAGCTTTCGACGGGAACCGCCTCTTCCGTCTCGATGACCGTCTCCACCTCGATGACCGCCTCGCCGGCTGCCTGCGCCGGCAGGAGCCGCGCCGAGATGATCTGCTCGTCGGGCGCCTCGGCCTGGATGCGCGCGAGGATCTGCTGGACGAGATCGGGGTTCTCCGAGAGGAAGCTCGTCGCGTTCTGGCGGCCCTGTCCGAGCCGTTCGTCGCCGAAGCTGAAGTACGAGCCCGCCTTCTGCACGACCTTCGTCTCCAGGCCGACGTCGAGGACCGTCCCCTCCCACGGGATGCCCGAGCCGTAGATGATGTCGAACTCGGCCTGCTTGAACGGCGGAGCGACCTTGTTCTTGACCACCTTGACCCGGACACGGTTGCCGAACGCCTCGGCGCCGTCCTTCAGGGTCTCGATCCGGCGGATGTCGAGCCGGACGGACGAATAGAACTTGAGCGCCCGGCCTCCCGGCGTCGTCTCCGGGTTCCCGAACATCACGCCGATCTTCTCGCGCAGCTGGTTCGTGAAGATGCAGATGGTGTCCGTGCGGTTGAGTGTGCCGGCGAGCTTGCGCAGCGCTTGACTCATGAGCCGCGCCTGCAGGCCGACGTGAGCGTCTCCCATCTCGCCCTCGATCTCCGCCTTCGGCACGAGCGCAGCGACCGAGTCCACGGCGACGATGTCGAGCGCACCGGAGCGGATGAGGAGCTCTGTGATCTCGAGCGCCTGCTCGCCGGTGTCCGGCTGGGAGACGAGGAGCTGGTCGATGTCGACGCCGATCCGGCGTGCGTACTGCGGATCCATCGAATGCTCGGCGTCGATGAACGCACAGATCCCACCGCGTCGCTGCGCCTCCGCCATCACGTGGTAGACGAGCGTCGTTTTCCCGGAGGCTTCCGGGCCGAAGATCTCGACGATCCGGCCGCGGGGAAGGCCGCCGATCCCGAGCGCCATGTCGAGGGCGAGCGAGCCGGTCGAGACTGCGCCGACCGCTACCTGTGGCCGGTCGCTCATTCGCATCACCGAGCCCTTGCCGAACTGCCTCTCGATCTGACCGAGCGCGACATCGAGCGCTTCCTCGCGTTTCATCGTCTCATCCTCTCCTCGTCGTCCTCAGCTCTCTCCGAGCACACATGTCTCCAGTACCTCGTACCTCGCCCCTGACGGGGACAGGCGTGACAGCAAAGCAGCGGCACCGGATGGAGCGAACGGCCCGAGGCGAGGCAACGGCGGGTCGAGGCGCGGGCGCTCGCGGAAGCGGAGGACGGTGACGTGCGGCAGCCATGGGCGGCGCTCGCGCTCGTACACACCGAGGCGTTCGAGGCCGAGCTGCACGCGCTCTGCGAGGGCGGTCGCGCGCCCTGAGGGATCGTCGAGGACGAGCATTCCGACGGACCTCGTCTCGCGGTAGCGCACGGGCTCGAGCAGAAACGGCTCGGTCGCCGCGGACTCACGTCGGAGGACGTCGGCGATCGGCGCGAGCGTGCTTCGCGAACGGCCTCCGAGGAACGCGAGCGTGATGTGGAAACCTGAGACGGGCCGCCCACCGGTGAGATGCTTCCTTCCCCAGCTGACGAGTGCCTCGACCGCGTCAGCCGGGATTTCCAGCGCGACGAAGAGCCGGATCCGGTCATCGCTCTCGACGGTACCCGGCGCGTTCACGTGCCCGTGTGACGACTCTCCAACAATCGGCGGACGAGGTGGAGCGAGGCCGCCGTCGCGCGACCCCGGATCATGTCTCGGTCGCCGGGAAGCTCGCTGCGCACGGTCCTCTCCCCGTCGGGGCCGACGGCGTGGACGAAGACGAGTCCGACCGGCTTCTCCTCCGTGCCACCATCAGGTCCCGCGACGCCGGTGACGGCCACACCGAGATCGACACCCAGTCGCGCACGCGCGCCGTGCGCCATCGCGGCGGCCACTTCCGCCGAGACTGCTCCGTGCGACGCGATCAGCTCCTCCGGGACTCCCAGGCCCCCTTCCTTCACGTCGTTCGCATATGCGACCACGGATCCGCGGAAGACGTCGCTCGCCCCCGGTATGGCCGTCAACCTCGCCGCGACCATCCCGCCCGTGCACGACTCCGCAGTGCCGAGCGTCAGACCGCGTCCCCTACAGAGGTCGAGCACGATCTCCGCGATCGAGCGCTCGTCGTCGCCGAACAGATGTGAGGCGAGATCGCTCCGCATCGACTCGACAATGGCGGTGCCACGCTCCTCCGCGCTCGGCTCCACGAACACGTCGACGTGGATCTCGAACTCCCGTGCGCAGATCGTGACCTCCACTCCCTCACCTTCGCCTCCCGCCGCTGCGAGGGCCTCCGCCACGGCCGACTCAGGCGTCCCGAAGAAGCGCAGCACGTGATGGGTCCTCGCCGGGGCTCGCTCGAGCACGCGACGGACGACCTCGGTATCGAGTGCGCGTGGCCAGAGGCGCTGCAGCTCTCGTGGAGGGCCCGGGAGAACGACAACGACGGTGGTGTCGAGATCGAGGACGAGGCCGGGCGCGGTGCCGGCGAGACCCAGCGACACGGAGCCTTCCGGCCGCGTCGCCTGTTTCCGGACTCCTGCGGCGAAATCGGAATACGGCCGCCCGAGTCGCTCGGCGATCGTGCGCGAGATGCTCCCGATCTGCGCTTCGAGATCCTCGTCGAGAACGAGCGGCCGACCCGCAACACGCGCGACGAGCTCGACCGTCCGGTCATCATGCGTGGGACCGAGCCCTCCGGAGACGAGACAGATGTCCGCCGCGAACGCCTCGCGGAAGGCGTGCTCGAGGTCTTCGACGGTGTCGCCCACGATGGCGATCGACGCCGGCTCGAGACCGAGGCGCACGGCCTCGGCCGCGAGGAAGGGCCCGTTGCGGTCCTGGCGCTCGCCGCGGACGAGCTCCGACCCCGTCGCGACGATCGCCGCGCGAGGCCGACTCAAGAGGTGGCCCGGACGATCCTCTGTGAGGTCACGACGAACGTCGTGCCCTTGGGGAGCTCGACCCGGTTCCCGTTGAGGCGAACGACGACGTGGCGCGGCTTCGCGAGCGCGAGCTGGAGGCTCTGCCCCTCGAACGACTTGCGCTGACCCTCCTCGAGCGTCCCGCTGTAGAGGAGCTTGCCGGCGGACGAAGTCTCCCTCACCTCCATCCACGAGCTTCCGTCGCTCGCGCGAACGGCGAGCCGCGCAGTGCCCTTCGCACGCAAGGTCGAGGCGGTGGTCGGCGATCCGGTCTGAAGCCCGTGGACGTTCTCGCCCTCCGGGCCGCCGAACTTCCACGCGGCGATGACGAGGGCGGTCGCGATCGCGATCGCGACGAGCGCGACGGCGGCGATCCGCGACTCACGTGGCCCGCGGACGCGAGTCGGCGGGGGAACGCGGCGCGCTCGCAGCGGCGCGTCGTCCTCGCCCACCGTGAAGCGCGAGTTGTATTCGTCCACGAACGGCTGCCCGTCGAGTCCGAGCGCCTCGGCGTACGACCGCAGGAAGCCCTTGACGTACGTCGGTGCAGGGAGCAGGTCGAACCGCTCGTCCTCGAGCGCCCGGAGGTACTTGGGACGAATCTTCGTCCGCTCTTCGAGCTCGGGGAAGTCGAGGTCCTGGCGCAGTCTGGCCTCGCGGAGGCTGGAGCCGATGTCGAACACGCCGCGGGATTGTAGACGTGATCAGCCCGTGGCTAGGACCTGCTTCGAGGTGCTTGCCAGTTATTCCCGTGAGCCGACGTACTCGAGGAGTCCGTACACGCCGAGCGCAACCAGCGCCGAAGCAGCGAGGCAGAGCCCGAGGATCCCGAGCACGCGGCCCGCCGTCGCAGCCCCTTGCGGGCTTCCGCCCGCGAGCGAGACGGATGTCCGACGCCGGGCTCGTCGCGACAGAGCCAGCGCGGCCAGACCGAGCACGGCCGCGATGGGGATCGCGAACCCGGCATGCAGGAGGTCGTACGTGCCACTGAACCGGGTGGCGTAGATCGCCAGCGGCATCGTCGCGGTCGACGCCGCGCCCGCCGCTACCGAACCCCACGCGGCGCGTGTTCCGCTCGATCCCACGCTACTGCTTGACGTACGGGCGGCCGATCGACGCCGGAGGGATCGAGCGGCCGATCACGCCCGCGACGGCGACGAGGGTGAGCACGTAGGGCAGCGCGTTGAAGAGGAGGGGCGTCGCGCTGCCCTGTTCGAAGTACGCCGGTAGGCGGTCGCCGAGCGCGCTCGAGAAGCCGAACAGAAGGCATGCGGCGTATGCACCGAACGGCCTCCAGTTTCCGAAGATGATCGCGGCGATCGCAATGAAGCCCCGCCCTCCGGTGAGGTTCTGGTCGAAGAGGTTGACGTCCCCCACCGACAGGTACGCCCCGCCGAGGGCAGCGAGCGCGCCCGACGTGATGACCGCGCCGTAGCGGATGCCGTAGACCGAGATGCCGACGGTGTCCGCAGCCCGAGGATGTTCCCCGACCGCCCGGATGCGAAGGCCGAGCGACGTCCGGAAGAGGACGACGTAGGTGAGGACGAGGACGACGAAGCTCAACCAGATCATCCAGTTGAGATCGCCGAAGACCGCCTGCAGGAACGCTCCGCCGACCTCGACCGGGCCGATCGACAGGTTGGGGATGTGCCCGAGGAAGTCGAGCGACGGGCTGCCGACGGTGGGGACGTCGGTCGGCGAGCCCTGGTCGCCGTAGATGTCGACGAATGCGTACCCGGTGATTCCCAGCGCCAGGAAGTTGATGCCCGTCCCGACGACGATCTGATCGGCGCGCAGGTGGATGCAGAAGAAGGCGTGAACGGCGGCGAGCGCCGCCCCGGCCAGCATGGCGACCACGATCCCGAGCGGCCAGGAGTCGAATTGGTCCGTCGCGTAGAACCCGAAGAACGCTCCCATCAGCATCATCCCCTCGAGGCCGATGTTCACGACGCCACTCCGTTCGGAGAAGAGGCCGCCCATGGCTGCGAATGCGAGCGGTGTCGCGTAGCGGAGCGTGGCTCCGAGTAGGACCGACCACGCGAAGACGAGGTCGAGGTTGCCGAGACCCGACTGCTGGGCCGCGATCCCGAGACTCATGCCGATGATCGCGGTCGCCGCGGCACCCCAGCCGACGCGGCCACCCCCACGGGTGATCGAGGTGATCGCCGCCGCGAGCGCGAGGATCCCGAACAGTGCCGGCCAGCCGAGTCCGCGCGCATGGATCGGTGGCAGAGCCAGCCAGCACGAGATCAGGCCGAGAGCGATCCCGAGGACGCCGATCGCATGCGGCGTCGTCAGACGGCCGACCGGGCGCGCCGCGGTCGCGAGGGTGCTCACGACACGGGCTCCGGGTGAGCCCCCGGCGGAGATGCCTCCCCGCGGCTGAGCTTCTTCCGCGCGTTCCAGGCGTAGAGGATCAGCAGGTCTGCGCCGACGAACAGCACGACGAGTCCCTGAATGAGGAGCGTCAGGTTGCTCGCGAGCTCCGGTTTGAAGATCTCCGGATCGAGATTGCGCTGCGACGTGCCGGTGAGGAGGGCGCCGAAGAGCAGGGCTGCGAGCCCAGTGCCGATGGCGGTGTTGCGGCCGAGCAGCGCGACGGCGATGCCGAGGAACCCGATGGTCGACACAGAGATCGTGCTCGCTGCGACCCGATACTCCCAGCCGAGAACGTCCATCGAGCCGCCGATGCCTGCGAAGGCCCCGGCGATGGCCATGGCGAGGAAGTAGCTCCGTGCGACGCTGATCCCGCCGTAGCGAGCGGCATCAGGGCTGTGTCCGACCGCGCGGACCTCGTATCCGAGGGTGGTCCGGTTGAGCACGATCGCATAGACGACGAGAGCGGCGATGCCGATGAAGATGCCGACGTGTGCTCCCTGCAGGACGCCGAGCCCCCAGAAGGTCGGGAGCTTGCCGCTGTCGGCCACGTCCTCGGACGTCGAGGTCGCGATGTTTGCGTTGAGAGGGCCGTCCGAACCAAGAAGCCATTGCCCGGTCCAGAACATGATCCAGTTCAACATGATCGTCACCACGACCTCGTGAGCCCCGACTGTCGCTTTCAGGAACCCGGCAATGCCGGCAAGGAGCGCGCCCGCAAGCGCGGCTGCTGCAATTCCGAGAACGACGTGCGGGAACTGCGCCATGCCTGCGAACGACGAGCCCACCCAGACGGCGGCCAGCGAGCCCGCGATGTACTGACCCTGGCCGCCGATGTTGAACAGCCCGCAGCGGAACGCGAAGGCGACGGCGAGTCCCGTGAAGATCAGGGTGGTCGTCAGGAGCAGGGTCTGCTGCAGTGCGTACGCGTCGCGTGATTCGAGGCTGTTCGTGTCCAACGGGAACCAAACCGTCGACTCCGTGAACGGGATGCCGATGGTGTAGCTCCCCGGGTGGAAGAACCAGCTCAACCCCGTCCCGTTGAAGATTGCGTGGTACGTGGACAGCGGGTTGTGCCCGGTCGTCACGAGCACGACGAGGCCGGCGATGAAGAACGCGAGCAACATCGTGACGAGCGGGACGACGAGGCCGCCCGCCCGTTGGAAGGCGGAGAAGCGCTCGGCGACGCTCGGGGCATAGCCGCCAGGCTCGCCCTGGGGCGGCTGCGCCGAGCTTCCCGCCGCCGGGTCGCTCACGCCGCCGCCTCCTCGCCGCCCCCACCGATCATGGCGATCCCGAGGGTCTCGGCGTCGACGCCAGGGCCGAACTCGCCGACGATCCGTCCCTCGTACATCACGAGGATGCGGTCGGACAGGGACTGGATCTCTTCGAGCTCGAGCGACACGAGCAGGATCGCGCGCCCCTCGTCCCGCTCGGCGACGAGGCGGCTGTGGAGGAACGCGATAGCGCCGACATCGAGGCCTCGCGTCGGCTGAGCGGCGATCAGAACGCTCGGATCGCGCGAGACCTCTCGGGCCACGACGAGCTTCTGCTGGTTGCCGCCGGACAGCTCAGAGGCTTTCGACGAGACCGTCCCGCCGCGGACGTCGAACTCGGAGATGAGCTCTCGTGCGCTCGCGACCATCCGACTCGGCCGCAGCCAGCCAAGATGCGCGTTCGGCTCGTGCCGGTAGTCGTGGAGAGCAAGGTTCTCGGCGAGCGAGAAGTCGAGGATGATGCCGCGGCGCAGGCGATCCTCGGGGATGTGTCCGAGCCCTGCGTCGAGCCGGTCCCGCGCTCCGCCCTTGGTCACGTCCTTGCCGCCCAGCGTCACGTTCCCTCCGCTCGTGCGCCTGAGCCCGGTGAGGGCTTCGAGGAGCTCCGTCTGCCCGTTCCCGTCGACTCCGGCGATACCCACGATCTCGCCGGCACGCACGGTGAAGCTCACGTCGCGCACCGCCGGGAGTCCGCGGTCGTCCTCGACCGTGAGCGCGTCGACCTCCAGGAGTGTCTCGCCCGGGTTCGCCGGGTCCTTGTCCACCTGCAGCACGACTTCGCGCCCGACCATCAGGCGCGCAAGGCCCTGCTCGGTCGCCCCCTCTCGCGGCACCGTGTCGACGAGCTTCCCGCGCCGGAGCACGCTGATCCTGTCCGCGATCTCGAGGACCTCGTGCAGCTTGTGGCTGATGAAGATCACCGACATCCCCTCACGGGTCAGCGACTTCAGGATCGCGAAGAGGTCCTTCGCCTCGCCAGGGGTGAGGACGGCGGTGGGCTCGTCGAGGATGAGGATGTCAGCGCGCCGGTAGAGCGCCTTCAGGATCTCCACGCGCTGCTGCTGGCCCACGGTGATGTCGTGCACGCGCGTGTCGGGGTCGATCGCGAAGTTGAAGCTCTGCGCCAGCTCACGGACCCGGCTGTCCGCCGAGCGGTGGTCCAGGAAGATCCCCGCCTTGTTCGGCTCGGTCCCGAGCACGATGTTCTCGGCGACCGTCATGACGGGGATGAGCATGAAGTGCTGGTGCACCATCCCGATGCCGTGCTGGATCGCGTCCTGCGCGGAGTGCATGGTGATCGGCTCGCCCTTGACGAGGATCTCGCCCTCGTCCGGCCTGTAGATGCCGTAGACGACGTTCACGAGCGTGGACTTTCCCGCGCCGTTCTCCCCGAGCAGCGCGTGCACCTCGCCCGGCCGGAGATCGAGGTCGATCGAGTCGTTCGCGACGATCCCGGGGAAGCGCTTCGTGATGCCGCGCAGCTCCAGGACGGGCGGACGGTCGGCCATGGGCCGCGATTCTACGGCGAGAAATGACGAAGGGGGCGCGAAGCGCCCCCTTCGAATCGGAACCGCGACGAGCTTAGAGCACTGCGGGTGGCTTGATCTTGCCCTTGATGATGAGCGCCTTCCGGGCGTTCATCTTGGTGACGAACGCGCCAGGGACGCGCGGGCTGATCTTGCCGACGTCCTGGCCCTTGTTCTTCAGGTTGAAGAGCAAGTCGTGGCCGGCGCCGAGCTTGCCTTCCTGCGCGAGCTTGTAGAACGTGTAGACGGCCGTGTCGACCCGCTTCACGCCGCTCGTCATGATGTGCTTGCCGAGGTAGCCCTGGTCGGCGTCGACGCCGATGCCCCAGACACCCTTCTGCTTTGCGGCCTGCAGCGCGCCGAGGCCACAGCCGCCGGCGACCTGGAAGACCGCCTGAGCGCCCTGGGAGATGTGCTTGAGCGCGATCTCCTTGCACTTCGGAGCGGTGGAGGGCGGGAAGTCGCCCGAGTAGTCGATCAGGACCTTGAACCGCTTGTCGACGGCCAGCGCGCCAGCGCGATAGCCGGCGATCCAGTTGTCGACCGACGGGATCTTCTTGCCGCCGACCGCGCTCAGAACGAGCCTGCCGGACGACTTGCCCTTCGCCCCGATCTTTGCCTTCGCCATCTGAGCGGCGAGGAAGCCGACGAGGTAGCCGGACTCCTCCGACTTGAAGGTCAGCCCGTACGCGTTCGCGGGCTTGTCGGGCAAGAAGCTCTGCGAGTAGTCGGTGATCGCCCACTTGACGTCCGGGAACTGCTTCGCCGACGTGTTGGTGGCGTCAGCAAGCAGGAAGCCGTTCATGACGACCGCCTTGGCGCCCCACTGGGTCGCGGCGACCGCATTCGGCAGATAGTCGGCCTCGGTAGCGGAGATGTAGACCTTCGTCTGGATGCCGAGGTCCTTCTGAGCCTTCAATCGGCCGAGGTTGCCGAGATGGTTGAAGCTCTTGTCGTTGAGTCCTGCTGTATCGGTGTTGAACGAGGCCTGGAACGACCCCTGCGCTCCGCCCGTGCCCGCGCCGACCGCGAACACTGCGACGAGCGCAACGACCAAAGCCGCGAGAATCGCGACCGGTTTGCGTACCTTCACGTGCCCTCCTTACGAGTAAGCCTGCCGCCCTGATTGGACGCTTGATCTAACCGCAAGTTGGGCCGCATCACAAGTCGCTAACGGGGCCCTTGCGGCCGCCGCGCAGCCTACCGCGGAACGCGTTCAGACGGTGTGAAGTTCGCTCTCGGAGACGAGCACGCGGCGGGGCTTCGAGCCTTCGTAGCCGGAGATGATCCCGCGCCGCTCGAGCATGTCGACGAGGCGTCCCGCCCGCGTATATCCGACCCGGAGACGACGCTGGAGGAGCGAGACGGACGCGGTCTGCGTCTGCACCACGATCTCGATCGCCTTGTCGAGCAGCGGATCCTCGTCGGGGTCGAAGTCCACGTCCTCGCCCGCCTCCTCGTACGCCGCCTCTGGCGCCTCGAGCAGCGACTCGTCGAGGTCCTGCTCCCGCTGCGTGCGGCACTGCTCGACGACGAGCGCGACCTCTTCCTCGGTCACGTAGGCGCCCTGGAGGCGCTGGAGCCGGGACGTGCCGAGTGGCTTGAAGAGCATGTCGCCCTGGCCGAGGAGGCTCTCTGCGCCGGCGCCGTCGAGGATGACGCGCGAGTCGGTCTGGCTCGACACGGCGAAGGCGATGCGCGACGGCACGTTGGCCTTGATCATCCCGGTGATCACGTCCACCGACGGGCGCTGCGTCGCGAGCACGAGGTGGATGCCGACCGCGCGTGACTTCTGCGCGAGACGGATGACGCAGTCCTCGACGGCCTGTGGCGAGACCATCATCAGGTCGGCCAGCTCGTCGATGACGACGAGGAGATACGGGAGCGGCGCCTCGCCGCGTGCCCGGAAGGCGCGGTTCGCCTCCGGGAGGCTGCGGGCGCGGACGAACGACAGGCGCTCGTACCGGCGCTCCATCTCCTGGACGACGTTCAGGAGGACGGTCGCAGCTTCCTTCGGGTTCGAGACGACGGGCGTCAGGAGGTGCGGGATCGACTCGTAGTAGCCGAGCTCGATCCGCTTCGGGTCGATGAGGATCATCCGCACCTCGTCCGGCGTGGAGCGCAGGAGCGTCGACGTGAGGATGGTGTTGATGCAGCCCGACTTGCCCGATCCGGTGGTGCCCGCGATGAGGAGGTGCGGCATGCGCGCCAGGTCGGTCCAGACTGCATTGCCCGAGATGTCCTTGCCGAGCCACACCGACAGCGGGCTCGCGCTCGCCGGCAGGTCGCCGAAGATGTCGCCGAGGGTGACGAGCTTCGGCGAGAGGTTCGGGATCTCCACGCCGACGGCCTGCTTGCCTGGAATGGGCGCGAGGATCCTGATCTCCGTCGTGGCGAGCGCGTAGGAGAGATCGTCCTTGAGCCCGGCGACCTTCGACACCTTGGTCCCCGGAGCGAGTTGCAGTTCGTAGCGCGTCACGCGCGGGCCCGAGATCTGACCCGTCACGGTCGCCTCGACGCCGAACTCCGAGAGCGTCCGCACGAGGAGGTCGGCGGTCTTCGCGCTCGTATCCGACTTCGCGGCGCTCCCGACAGGCGACGGCCGCAGGAGCGCGCGATCCGGCAGTCGGTATTCGGAGTGCTCGGCCGTCGTCTCGAAGACGGACTCGACGCTCTCGAACCCGGTTTCGGACTCGTCGACGACGAGTAGTGGCGCCTCCTCCGAGTCGGCCGCTCCGACGACGTCCGGATATGCCTCGGCTCCGTCGAGTACCCGCTGTTGGCTCGCTACCGGATCGGGTGCGGAGACCCGCTCTCGGACGAAGACGTCGTCCGCGGTCTGCGACTCGCTCGACGGCCACTCGAACGCGCGGCGTGCGCCCGTCCCGGCCCGCTTCACCGCGTGTCCAGTGCGACGCAGGATCGCGCCCGTGGACGCACCCGTCACGAGTAGGAGCCCTGCGACGAGCAGGGCGCCGCCGATGATCGCTGCGCCGGTCTGCCCGATGAGCGCAGCGAGCGTGCCGCCGATGGCCATGCCGATCCAGCCACCGGAGTCCTTGCCGAGGAGCGTCATGAGCCCCAGGAAGCTCACCCCCACTCCCAGCCGGAACGGGCGAACGTCCAGAAGGTCGCTGCGCGCGAGCAGGAGTCCGCCGAGCGCGACGCATGCGACCGGCAGCACGTAGGCGGCGTTTCCGATGACCTCCGTGAGGACGTCCGCGAGCCAGGAGCCGACGGCGCCGCCGTCGAGCCCGAGATAGAGGATGGCCGCGAGGACGAGCCCGAGCGCGAGCAGCGCGAGGCCGAGCAGCTCGTTCTCGTGTTGCGAGCGCGGTCGCCTCGTCCGCTTCTTCACGCGTGCGGGGACGCGTGGCCGAAGCGGCCGCTTCTTCCTTCGAGCAGCCATGCTCGGCCGATTCGACGCGGTGTCGTCCGCTCCTTCGCGCTTACTCGGCGCGGGCGCGCGCTTCCGCGACGATCCGCTCGGCGTCGGCGCGGTTGCCATACCCGTGCGTCTCGACCTTCGCCTCCTCGAGATCCTTGTAGACCTGGAAGAAGTGCTCGATCTCGTTGCGGAGCTCGGCCGGAATGTCGTGGAGATCGCTGATGCGCATCCACGCCGGGTCTCTCAGCGGCACGCAGATGATCTTCTCGTCGGGGCCTTTCTCGTCCGACATGTGGAAGACACCGACGACGCGGCCGCGAATGCGGCAGCCCGGGAACGTCGGCTCGCCCACGAGTACGAGCGCGTCCAGCGGGTCGCCGTCGCCGCCGAGCGTGCCCTCGATGAACCCGTAGTCGGCCGGGTACGCCATCGACGTGAAGAGCCGCCGGTCGAGGACGATGGCGTCGAGCTGGTCGTCGAACTCGTACTTGTTCCGCGAGCCCGACGGCACCTCCACGAAGACGACGACGGGCTCGGGCACGCCCTGAGGCTAGTCGACCTCGACCGCGGAGACGGTCGAGAACGCTTCCCGGGCGACGGCGGTGTCGACCTCGGCCACCGGGGTCACAGTCGGACGACCGGCGTGCTCACGGCCGGGAGTATCGTGGCCGGGCGTGGATCGCGTTCGAGAGAAACTCCTCCGCTTCGCGCTCTCGCTTCCCGAGGCCTACGAGGATCACCCTTGGGACGAGACCGTCGCGAAAGTGCGCAAGAAGGTCTTCGTGTTCTTCGGCGGGACGCCGAAGCTCATGACGGTGAAGCTCGCCGAGTCGCACCCGCACGCCCTCTCGATCGAGGGCGCCGAGCCGACCGGGTACGGACTCGGCCGCTCCGGGTGGGTGAACGTCCCGGTCGACGCGGACGGGCTCGGCCACGAGCTCCTCTGCGAATGGATCGAGGAGAGCTATCGGATCGTCGCGCCGAAGCGGCTCGTCGCAGAGCTCGACGGCTAGCCGAGGATCGCGTCGATCTCGTCGGACGTGGGAAGCGACGGCTGCGCGCCGTGCCGCGACGCCGCAACGGCGCCTGCCGCACATGACCGCCTGAGCGCCTCGTCGAGGTCTCGGTCCTCGAGCAGCGAGACGAGAAGGCAGGCCGTGAAGGCGTCGCCCGCGGCCGTGCCGTCGACCGCTTCCACGACGGGCGGGACGGCGCGTGCGACCTCCTCCCCGTCCTCCAGCAGCAGCGCCCCCTCGGCGCCGAGCGTCACCGCGACGAGCCCGTCTCGGCGTGTCAGCGACTCGAGCTCGAAGCGATTGACGACCGTCAGGTCGGGATCCACCTCCACGGGCCGCGCGGGCGCGGCGTTCAGGCAGAAGACTCCCGTGCACGCCTCCCACGACGCCTCGACCGCGTCATCGGGGATCTCGAGCTGACAGAGGACGGCGTCGTGCTCGGGAAGCGCCACCGAGGCGAGCTCGGCGTTGGCGCCTGGCGCGACGACGATCTCGGTCTCGCCGCCGGCGTCGACGAGGATCACCGCGATCCCGGTCGGACTCTCCAGGTCGGCGAGGTCGAGCGTGACACCGGCCTCGCGGAGCCCTGCGAGAGCCTCCTCCGCGAGCGGGTCGCGCCCCACCGCCCCGATCATCGTCACGTCGGCCCCGAGACGCGCGCATGCGACGGCCTGGTTTCCGCCCTTGCCGCCTGGATACCGGGCGAACGTCGCACCCGTGACCGTCTCGCCGGGGCGTGGAAGCCGCACGCAGCGTGCGACGAGATCCAGGTTGATCGATCCGACGACCGCGATCCGCGGTCTCACGCCGCCAGTGCGCGAAGGTCGTCGACGGTGGAGCCGAGGAGTGTGTCCTGGAGGTCGAAGAGCCCGGCCCAGAGCGACGAGCGGTCGGGCAGGGCGTCGAGGCTCGCCGCGGTCGCGAGACCTTGGAGTGCGCGCACGAGCACCGCCAGCTCGAGGTAGACGGCGGCCACACGGTTCGGACAGGCGCGCACGCCCGCGCGGTCGAGGATCGGCTGCCACTCGACGAGCTCGCCGGCACCCGGGCCGGCGTACCACGACCGTCCCTCGGCGCGCTCGGGCTCCAGCTCCAGGAGGTACTGCGCGAGCGGCCGCTCGAGGCCGGCGATCGCCGTCTCGACGCGGTCGGCGGCTCGCCGCAGCGCCGCCTGACGCCCTCCGGCAGTGGCGGGCATCGCGTCGCCTCTGCCCCAACGCTCGAGAAGACGGCAGAACGCGAGCGACGAGGCCTCGCAGGCGCGGAGCTGGGCGACGAGACGCCGCCCGGTGAGCTCGCTCGCCGCGTTGACCTCGATGACGCTCGTCCAGTCCGAGTTCATACCTCTATGACTACTGGAAGAACCATGGGACGTCGACGGGTGCGGTCGTAGACGATCTGCCCGACGGCGTCGTGGATGTGCTCCTGGAGGAGCTTGATCTCCATCACGTGGTCGGAGGCGAGCTCGCGAACGACTCGATCGGCTTCGTCGCGCAGCTCGTCGATGAGTTCGTCCGACTCCGCGAATCCGCGTGCGATGAGCTCGGGCGGCGCGATCTCTCCACCGTCCGACGACGCGAGCGTCGTCACCACGATGAGGACTCCGTCGTCGGCGAGCCGGCGCCTGTCACGGAGCGCGACATCCTTCACGTCCCCGACCCGCAGGCCGTCGACGAACGTGACTCCCGCGTTCACCTTGTCGGCGAGCCGCGCGCCGCCGCGGGCGAGCTCGATCACCGAGCCGTTCTCGGCGATGAGGATTCGCTCCTCCGGCACGCCTGCGTCGCGAGCGAGCTTCGCATGAGCGGCGAGCATCCTGTACTCGCCGTGGATCGGCATGACGTGGCGCGGACGGAGCAACGAGAGCATCGTCCTCAGCTCCTCCTGGCACGCGTGACCGGACACGTGGACCGGAGCGATCTCCTCGTGGAGCACCTCGGCCCCGGCGCGCGCGAGTTGGTTGATCGAGTCGTGGACGCGCAGCTCGTTGCCGGGCACCGGCTTCGCGGAGATGATGACGGTGTCGCCGGGCTCGACGGAGACCGCCTTGTGGTCGCCGTAGGCGATCCGGGTGAGCGCCGACATCGGCTCACCCTGGCTCCCGGTGCACAGCACGAGCACCTGCTCGGCCGGAAGCATCGCGGCCTCGTCCGGGTTCACGATGGCGTCTTCCGGGAACGACACGTAGCCGAGGTTGCGGGCGATGTTGAGGTTCTTGCGCATCGACCGGCCGACGACGACGACCTTTCGACCGCACTCGACGGCGACATCCGCCGCCTGTTGCATGCGGTGGATGTTCGACGCGAACGACGCAACGAGGATCTTCCCGCGGCGCAGTGGGAAGATCGAGCGGAACGCCTCGCCGACGAGACGCTCGGAGCCGGTGTTCCCGGGTCGTTCGGCATTCGTCGAGTCGCCCAGCAGAAGGTCGACGCCACGGTTGCCGATCTCCGCGAGCGCACCCACGTCGGTTCTCAGGCCGTCGACCGGCGTGTGGTCGAGCTTCCAGTCGCCCGTGTGCACCACGCGGCCGGCGGTGGTCTCGATCACGAGCGCAGCCGAGTCCGGGATCGAGTGCGCCACCCGGACGAGCTCGACCCTGAACGGCCCGAGCTCGAGCGGCGGGTCACCGGGCTCGGCGGCCACGAGCTCCGACTTCTGACCGAGCCCGTGCTCGTCGAGCTTCGACTTCACGAGCGCGAGCGTGAGCGGCGTCGCGATGACCGACCCGACGTCGACCTCGCGCAGGAGGTACGGGAGCCCACCCACGTGATCCTCGTGCCCGTGGGTCAGGATGACCGCGCGCACGCGTCTCCCCTCCAGGTACCCGATGTCCGGGAGCAGCAGATCGACGCCGAGATGCTCGTCACGCGGGAACGCGAGTCCGGCATCCACGACGATGATCTCGTCGCCGAGCTCGTACACGGTCATGTTCTTGCCGACTTCGCCGAGCCCGCCGAGCGGGATGATCCGGAGTGTGTCGCTCATCGGATTGAGTCTACGGACGTCGGGTGCGGGCAGCGGTTCCCGCTAGAGCGGGAAGACGTCCACGGCGAACGTGTCGCCATCCACTCGCTCGGCATGAATGGCGACGGCCTCGTGCTCACGGGCGAGGGCATCGAGGGCCGGAAGCTCGCGATCCGTCTCGTCCTCCCCGAACGTCAGCGTCCGTACGCCGTCCACCACGGTGAGCTCGACCTCGTCCGTACCGACACCCGGCAGCTCGACGATCCGGATGGACTCCGCGACGGCTGTCCACGAGTCGCCCTCGCCCCTTGCCGCCGCCGCACGATACGGGGGGCCGACCATCTCCTCGATCGCGTCGGCAACGGGTACGAGCGAGCCGTCGGGCACGTCCTCGTCCACGATGAGCGTCCCGTCCTCGAGTGCAACGAAGGTCACAGTCGTGCCCGTGAGAGACAGGGGCATGAGCGGCGACGACCGCGTCCCAGCGTCCGTCCGGGCCCGACGCCCATCACCCCCGGGATCGCCGCGCCGGCGCCGAGTGCCGCGAGCATGTCGTCGAAGCGCGCCATCACGCCGCGACCGGAGCGAGTAGCCCGAGCCGCTCGAGGCAGCCGCGAACCGCCTCCTGCTCCTCGTCGGTGGCCTCGACGAGGGGAAGCCGATGGCCGCCGACCTCGTGTCCGAGCAGGTTCAGCGCGCACTTGACCGCGATCGGGTTCACGACGACGCGCAGCAGGTCGATCGAGGGCGCGAGCTCCCGGTCGAGCGCACGCGCGCCGTCGACGTCGCCGTCCCGGTAACGGCGCACCATGGCCTTCACCTGCGGCCCGACGACATGCGTGTGCACGCACACGCCGCCCAGGCCGCCGACCCCGAGGAAGGGGAAGACGAGGTCGTCGTCGCCGGCATAGAGGTCGAGACCGAGGTCGACGATCGCCCGCGCCTGCTCGAGATCCGGGTTCGCCTGCTTCACCGCGCGCACCGTCGGCAGCTCGGCGAGCCGCGCGATCGCGTCGGTCTCGAGGTTCAGCACGACCCGCGACGGGATGTTGTAGGCGACGATCGGTCGGTCGGTGACGGCGGCGATCTCCTCGAAGTGGCGCACGATCCCGCGGACGGGAGGCTTGTTGTAGTACGGCGTCACGACGAGGAAGCCGTGGACGCCGAGCTCGTGCGCACGCGCCGTCAGGTGCACGGAGTGCGCGGTCGAGTACGTGCCGGTCCCGGCGATCACCGTCGCCCGGTCGCCGACCTCGTCGACGGCTGCCTCGTAGAGGGCGAAGCGCTCGTCGTCGGAGAGCGTCGGGGACTCACCCGTCGTCCCCGTCACGGCCAGGCCGTCGGAGCCGTTGTCCACGAGATGGGCGGCCAGCGCGCGGAACGCCTGGAGATCGACCGCACCGTCCCGTTTGAAGGGTGTGACGATCGCGGTAAGGATCTCACCCAGCACGTCGTGATCCTACGGCACGGGAGGCAGGCACATGCTCAAGGAGTTCCGTGATTTCCTCATGCGCGGCAACCTCGTCGAGCTCGCCGTCGCGTTCGTCATCGGTCTCGCGTTCGCGGCACTGATCACGTCGTTCGTGAACGACCTGATCATGCCGATCGTCGCGATGATCATCGGCAAGCCGGACTTCAGCGGCCTCACGTTCACGATCAACGATGCCGTGTTCCGGTACGGGGCATTCGTCACGGCGACCATCACGTTCGTTTCGACGGCTGCCGCGATCTTCTTCTTCGTGGTCAAGCCGATGGACGCGCTGACGTCGCGGCGCAGGCAGCCCGAGGAGGAGGCCGTCTCCGACGAGGAGCGGCGCCACCAGGAGCTCCTGGTGGCGCTCGAGGGGCTCAGGCGCTAGAGGAGGGCGTCGAGCCCGACCGTCAGGCCCGGGGGGAGGTCGCGAACCCGCTCGAGGGCGAGGAGGACGCCGGGGACGAACGCCTCACGCGAGGTCGTGTCGTGCCGGATCGTGAGCGTCTCCCCCAGGCCGCCGAAGACGACCTCCTGATGCGCCACGAGACCCGGGAGTCTGATCGAGTGGATCGGGGGGTTCGTCCCCATCCGCACCGCGGTCGCCTGCGAGGTCCCCGACGGCGCGTCGCGCTTGGCATCCGAGTGGAGCTCGACGATCTCCGCTTGCGGGAAGACCTTCGCGGCCTCCTCGGCGAAGCGCATCATCAGCACCGCGCCCTGCGCGAAGTTCGGCGCGTGGAAGCACGGGACGCCTGCCCCCCGCGCAGCTGCATCGGTCGCGTCGAGATCGAACCCGGTCGTCCCGATGACGACGGGCACACGAGCGTCGAGGCAGGCGGCGACGTTCGCGCCGACCGCGTCGGGCGTCGTGAAGTCGATCGCGGCGTCGCAGCCGGCCGGGCCGTCCGTGCGCCCGTCGATCGTGTCGTGCCCGGCACTCGCGAGCGCTGGCGCGAGCAGCGCACCCACCTTCCCCGAGGCGCCGTACAGGGCGACGCGCATCAGGCCGCTCTCGCGGCCAGCGCGGGATTGACGCGCTCGGCGGCGTCGGCGAAGCGCGCTTCGTTCGGGCCGATCCCCGCGACCGAGAGGCGCTCGGGGGCGAGGAGCGCATCGGCGAGCTCCGCGACCTCGCCTGCCGTGACGGCGTCGAGACGCTTGACGATCTGCTCGGGCGTGAGCAGCGGGGTGTCCGTGATCGTCGACTTCCCGAGCCGCGTCATGCGCGCGGAGGTCGACTCGAGGGAGAGCAGGATCCGTCCCTTGAGGTTCTCCTTCGCGCGTGCGAGCTCTTCGGCGCGAACGTTGCCGCCCGCGATGTCCGTGAGCTCCGCGACCGCGATCTCGAGGCATTCGGCGAGGTTGTCCTCGCGCGTCCCTATGTAGACACCGACCTGACCGGCATCCTCGTACTGGGACGAGTAGCTGTACACGGAGTACGCCATCCCGCGCTTCTCCCGGATCTCCTGGAAGAGCCGTGACGACGCCGAGCCTCCGACGATGGCGTCCATGAGCGAGCCCGCGAACCGCCGCTCGTCCGTGCGTGCGATGCCGGGCGCGCTGAGGCAGACGTGGTACTGCTCGGTGTCCTTGCGCTGGAAGCGGAGCCTCGGCTGCTTCTCGACACGTGCGGGCTTGCGAGCGGCGAGACCCGGCCCAGGCGCAGCGCCGTTCCTTCGCTCGTCGAGGAGCGACGCGAGCGCCGTGTGATCGACGTTGCCGGCGGCAGCGAGGACGATCTTCTCGGACTGGTAGGCGCGACGGTGGTACCCGGCGAGCGCCCGCCGGGACACGGTGGAGATCACGTCGGCGCTCCCGATCACGGGCCTCCCGAGCGGATGCGCTCCGAACACCGCCTCCGCGGCGATGTCGTGGACGAGGTCGTTCGGGGTGTCCTCCACCATCGCGATCTCCTCGAGCACGACCTCGCGCTCGGAGTCGACGTCGACGAACGCCGGACGGAACACCATGTCCGCCATGACGTCGATCGCGCGTTCCAGGCGATCGTCGGGGATCCGTGCGTACACGACGGTCGTCTCACGTGAGGTGGCGGCGTTCAGCTCGCCGCCGAGCTCGTCGAAGATCTCGGCGATCTCCTGCGCCGAGTAGCGCGCCGAGCCCTTGAACAGCAGGTGCTCGATGAAGTGCGACACGCCGCCGCGTGCATCCGACTCGTCGCGCGAGCCCGCTCCGATCCAGAAGCCGAGCGCGACCGAGCGAACGCCCGGCACGCGCTCGGAGATGACGCGCTCGCCGGTCGCGAGCTCGGTCAGCTGATGCTTCGACACGCCGCGGGATGGTATCCCTCGCACACCCGTGCGAAGGCCGGGAATGCCCTCGTAGACGACGCGCGTCGTCGAAGGCCTCGAGCAGCTGACGCCTGACCTCGAGGCCCGTCCTTCGCCCATCGTCAAGAGGACGTACACGATCCAACGCGCGCAGGGCGGCACCACCGCGACCTCGCACTCCGGTAGCGCGGACGTCACGAAGCTCGTGTCGGGCGCATGGGCCCGGCGCAGGGGACGACTGGTCGAACTTGTTCCCGTCGGGCACGTCTGTCAACCCGGCTTCGAACGGCAACGGCCACGGCAGCGGAGCCGAGACCGGCCTCAGCCCGCGAGAGCGGCAGATCCTCACCCTGCTCGCCGACGGCCGCACGCAGCGCCAGATCGCCGACGAGCTCGTCATCAGCTCGAAGACGGTTGCGACGCATATCCAGCACGTCCTCTCGAAGCTCGGCGTTCATACGAGAGCGCAGGCCGTTGCCATGGCGTTCCAGAAAGGGCTCGTCGAGCCCGACGTCCGGGCGCACGCATTTGCGCTCCTCACGTCACCCGACTGACGAACGGCGACTCGCTCGCCTCTCGGCCACGCCGTGCGCGCGGCGTAGCGGTCGCGGTTTCGCAGCCTCGGAGGCCGGGAAACGCCAGTATCCGTGGTCCGGCACGTGGCAGGAGAGGAGCCAAGATGAGCGACAGTGTGTATCGCGTCACCGAGGTCATCGGCGCCAGTTCGGATTCGTGGGAGGCGGCAGCGCGGAACGCGGTAGAGACCGCCGGTCGCACGATCCGCGACCTGAGGGTCGCCGAGGCGACCCGCTTCGACGTCACGATCAAGGACGGGAAGGTCGCGGAGTACCGCGTCCGCCTCGACATCTCCTTCAAGTACGAGTCGGAGGACTGATCGCCTGATGCGCGAGGGGCGGCTCGCGCCGCCCCTCTCGCCCATCGTGCGAGCTACC
>CAVTQX010000028.1:0-150465 GCA_963736935.1 uncultured Gaiellaceae bacterium
TGGACGACGCGCGAGGCCTGAGCGCCCACGAGCATGACCGGGTACCGCTGTCCGGGCGCGGACCGGGCCTTCACCAAGACGTCGTCGCGGAGACCCGCGCCCATGAGGCACGCCGATGCAGATCGTAGGAATCTCACTCGTCCGCAACGAAGACCGGTTCGTCCGCCAGGCACTCCTCAACGTCGCCGAGGTGTGCGACAGGATCGTCGTCGCCGATCATCTCTCGACGGACCGGACGCCGGCGATTCTCGAGGAGCTCTCGAAGCCGACTCGACAACCTCGAGGTCGTGCGGATCTCACACTCGGCCGAGTCGCATGCGCTCGTCGAAGATCTGGCCGGGACGGAGACCTGGGTCCTGTCGGTCGACGGGGACGAGCTCTACGACCCGGGCGGCCTGCTTCACTTCCGGGACGACTTGGAGCGGGGGGTGCATGCCGACGTCTTCCGAGTCCGTCCGGCTGCGCTCCACTGCGACGAGCTCGACGACACGCACGCTCGGGCCAGTGGCTATCTCTCGCCGCCGAGTAGGCCGCTGCTGGGTCTGTTCAATTTCGCCGCTATCGATCAGTGGTCCGGCGTTCGCTCCGAGCGACTTCATGGTGGCGACATCCGATTCAGGCGGGGATACGACCTCGATCGCTGGCGACACCTCGGCTCCGATCCCGGTTGGGACGCGAGCCCCTTCCGGGCGCTTCACGCGTGTTTCCTGAGTCGCTCGAGCGGCGAGGGGGAGCCGCCGCCCGAGGGGCGGGCCAATCTCGCCGAGTCAGGGGCGTTCAGGCGAGGACCGGTGGGCACGCTCGAGCGTGCCGTGCGGCGCATGTCCGGTCGCTCCCTGGGCACGGGGAGACGTGGCGCGCGCTGGAAGGCCGAGAAGTATCGCCGCGGTGAGCGCCTGACGGTGGACGTGTCATCCTTCCTGGCGCGCGCGCACCGGGACGAACCGTGCTGAGTCTCGTCGTCGTGACCTACGAGTGGCCGGAGGCGCTCGACCTCGTGCTGCGCGCGCTCTCCGAGCAGAGCGATCCCGTGTTCGAGGTCGTGGTCGCGGACGACGGATCTGGCCCACGAACAGCGGCAGTCGTCGAGACGTGGCGTGGGCGCTTCGGCGACCGTCTGCTCCATGCGTGGCAGCCGGACGAGGGGTTTCGACGATCACGTGTGCAGAACGTCGGCGCGACCGCGGCGACCGGGGAACACCTCGTCTTCCTCGACGGCGACAGCCTTCCACGCCGCGACTTCGTCCGGTCCGTACGCCGTGCACTGCTCCCCGGGTGGTTCCTTGCCGGGAAGCGTCTCGGGCTCGGACCTCGGCTGACTCGGCGTGTGCTCGACGACCGACTCCCGGTCTGGCGTTGGTCTCCGTGGGAGTGGGTGATTCGCGCACCACGCGAGGTCCGCCGGCCGGGCATGCTCCTCCCTCTGCGCGACCGCCGCCGACCGTGGCGGCCTGGTCAGGCGGAGTTCGTCCCGCCGTACAACGGCTACGGATTTCTCTTCGCCGTCGACCGCCGTGACTTCGAGCACGTCAACGGTTTCGACATGCGTTTCGTCGGGTGGGGTCAGGAGGACGAGGACATCGCCGCTCGTCTTCGACACGCAGGGCTCAGGTGCGGATGGGCTGGTCCGAGCTCGACCCTCGTCCATCTGTGGCACGAATCGCGCAACGATCGAGCGCGTCCCAACGATCGTCTTCTCGGTGAGACGCTGGCAAGCCAACGCGAGCAGGCCGTCGCCGGGCTCCGTGAGCTCTCCCGGGAGCGGGTCGCGGCCCAATGAGACGCGCCGCTGCGATGACTTCGCTTCGACTCTCGATCGTCATCGCGACGTACGAGGAGCCCGCCTTTCTCGACACGACATTGCGCGCGCTCTCCGACCAGGGACCGCAGCCTGACTTCGAGATCGTCGTCGCGGACGACGGCTCCGGCGACGCGGTCGCTGCCGTCGTCGACGACTGGAAGTCGCGGCTTTCCCTCCGGCACGTCTGGCAGCCGGACGACGGATTCCGGAAAGCGCGAGCACTCAACGGTGCCGCATTGGCGGCGACGGGCGACTACCTGGTCTTCCTCGACGCAGACTGCGTTCCGCGCAGCGGTTTCGTGGGCAGCATTCGTACGGCTGCTCGGCCGGACTGGTTCCTCACGACGAAACGGATCGACCTGAGCGAGCCGTTCACAGCTCGGGTTCTCGGCGACCGGCTCCCCGTGTGGCGGTGGTCCGCCGGCCAGTGGCTCGTGCGCGCGCCGCGAGAGGTCGGACGGCCGGGGTATCTGGTGCCCGGGCGTGACCGACGACGGCCTTGGCGACCGCGTCAACCCGACTTCGTCCCCCCGTACGACGCCTACTGCCTCTTCGCCCTCCCGCGGGAGCGTCTTTTCGAGGTGAACGGGTTCGACGCGCGCTGCGTGCGTTCCGACGACGGTGAGGATCAGGATCTCGCGATCAGGCTGCGCCGCAGCGGACTTCGGTGCGGCTGGCCGGGCCCCGCAGCAACGGTGCTTCACCTGTGGCATCCCGTGCGATCCGACAAGACACCCGAGGTCGAGCCCCTGTTTCGCGAGACGGAGCGCAGCACTCACGTCGAAGCCGTCGTCGGCCTACGCGAACTCGCAGCCGAGCTGGGTCAGTCGACCGCGAACCGGACTGCGTCGTCGAGCTCGTCGGGCGACCCCGTGAAGCGGTAGCTGCGCTCGGTCAGGGATTTCAGCGACGCGGGTGAGGAGTACGTCACGGTCGCGAGGACGCGCGGCCGCTCCGTGGCGAAGCCCCCGCGGTGGAAGCCGGAGGTGTTGCAGAAGACCATCGTCCCCCTCGGCGCCGTGAACGTGCGGATGCCGTCCTCCGGGATCCGGTTCTCGAGCTCGCCGTCGGGCGGGTAGTTCTCGCCGAGCGGGCGCCAGGGCCACGCGTCCGCGTACCGGCCGCCGGGCGCGCTCCCGGGTACGTACTCGAACGGCCCGGTGCCCTCGTCGACGTCGACGAGGTAGAGGAACGCCTTCAGGAGGTGCTTGTCGTTGAAGTCGCGGTGCCAGCGCTGCGACGCCTTGCGGTCGGCGTCCGCGGGCTGCGGCACCGAGTACCACAGGTCGACGTACTCGAGCTTCGACCAGAGGCCGAGGTACGTGTTCGCGATGTCGAGCAGGCGATGCGACGTGCAGGTGGCCAGCCAGGGGTCGTCGAGAGCCAGGTCGACCCCGTAGCTGTTGAGCCGCACGACGAACTCCTTGCCGGCGCGCACGCGCAGCGCTTCGCGATCCCCGGCGAGCGCTGCTTCCGTCTCGGCCACGAACGCTTCCGCCTGTCGCTCGATCGCCTGCCACGCCTCTGGTTCGGGAAACAGCTCGGAGAACGGGAGGACGCAGTAGCCGTCGGCGGCGAGCTCGGCCACGATCCGCTGTTGCGTGTCGTCCAGATCCGGCGCCGAGCCTGCGAAGTGCCGGCGGCTCGAACGATTGGACAGGACGCGGTCGTGGAGCGTGTAGGTCGCGCGCACTCCGCGCTTCTCGAGGGCGCTCGCGACGTGGTTGATCCTCGCGGCGAACCGTGTCTTCGTCCGGTGCACGACAGGGCCGTACGCTACCCGAGCCGTGGCGAGCGTCTTCGTCCTCTACCGTGACTCAGCGCTCCGACGGGAGGCGCTGCGGGCGCCCGAGGGGGATGCGTCGCGGTACAGCCTGTACGGGCTCGACGAGCTCCGCCGCAGCGGCTTCGACGTCCGTCACGACCTCGAGCCCGGCTTCGAGCCTGATGCACGCAAGCGTGCCAAAGCGCGGCTCCTTGACCGCGCCGTGCGCCTCGGCGGGGGGTACTCGGGCGACTTCGCGCGCGTCCTGGCCTCCCTCGACGCAGCGAACCGCGCCGATGCCGTCTTCTCCACCGTCGACACGGTGGGCATCCCGCTCGCGCTCCTCGGACGGTTCGGACGCGTGCGGAGGCCGGTCGTGTACGCGGCGATCGGCCTGCCGGAGCGGCTCGCGCAGCTCCGGGGCGCTCCGGCGAAGCGTCTCTTCAAGGATGCCTTCCGGAAGCTGCACACGATCGTCGCGTACGGCTGGGGCGAGGTCGAGGAGCTTCGGCGCTGGCTCGGCGAGGGCGGGCCGCGGGTCGAGTTCGTCGCGTTCGGCGTCGACGTCGAGCACTTCCGTCCCGACCGGACCGCGCCCGTGGTCGACGACGTCGTCTCCGTCGGGGCCGACCCTCGACGCGACTTCCCGCTCCTCGTCGAGCTCGCGCGTCGGCTCCCGAGCCGCTCGTTTCGGATCGTCGCGTCCGCCGACAACGCGCGGGAGCTCGGTGTTCTGCCCGCGAACGTCGAGCTCGAGACCGACGTTCCCTTCGCTCGCGTGCGCGAATGCCTGCGTGGGCGCGGAGGGTCGTCGTCCTCCCCGTGCGCGAGAACTCCTACTCCGGTGCGACGACGACGCTCCTCCAGGCGATGGCGTGCGCCAAGCCCGTCGTGGTCACGCGAACGGCTGCGATCGCGCGCGGTTACCACCTCGAGGACGACGCCAACTGCCGGCTCGTCCCTCCGGGGGACCTCGCCCGGCTGGAGCAGGCCGTGAGCGGAGTTCTCGACGACGACGGGCGGGCGGATGCGCTCGGGCGGAACGCTCGCGAGACGGTCGAGCGCCACCTCGCGTGGTCGACGTACACGACCGAGCTCGGGCGGCTGCTCGACGACGCGGCGGCTGCTCGATGACGGTGGGCGGCGCATACGTTCGCGCGCGGAGGGTCGCCTCGCGCGTAGCTCGACGGCTCGGAACCGAGGTCGACGTGATGCGCTCGCGTCGCGGTCGCGGCGGGGCCGACCTCGCGCTCTTCCACGACTTCGCTCCGCCGCCCACGGGAGGGGGGCACCAGTTCCTGCGCGCGCTCGTCGCCGAGTTCGAGCGCCGAGGGCTGACGGTCGAGCTCGACACGATCTCCCGCGGTACCACCGTCTGTCTCGTCAACTCGTTCAACTTCGACTTCCACCGCCTCCGCCGATTCGCGCGCGACGACGTCCGCTTCGTCCACCGCGTGGACGGCCCGATCGGGACGTATCGCGGTTTCGACGACGGCACCGACGAGCGCATCGCCGAGATCAACGCCGAGTTCGCGGCCGCGACGATCGTCCAGTCGCGCTACAGCCTCGACGCGCACCGCGATCTCGGCATCGAGCTCGTGGAGCCGCATCTGATCTCGAACACGGTCGACCCGTCGATCTTCCACCCACCCGACGAGCGAGAGCCGCTCGAGGGTAGACGCGTCCGCGTCATCGCGTCGAGCTGGTCGGACAACGCCAACAAGGGCGGGGACGTCCTCGCCTGGCTCGACGCGCCATCTCGACCACGCGCGCTACGAGCTGACGTTCGCGGGTCGTACGGACGAGGTCTTCGAGCACGTCCGTGTGCTCGGCCCGATCGCGACGGAGCCGCTCGCGGCGGAGCTGCGGCGGAGCGACGTGTATCTCGCACCCAGCCGAAACGATCCGTGCTCCAATGCGCTCCTCGAGGCACTTGCAAGCGGGCTGCCCGCTGTCTATCGCAAGAGCGGGGGCCATCCCGAGCTCGTCGGTGACGCAGGCGTGCCGTTCGCCGACGCGGAGGAAGACGGCTGCCGCGCTCGACCGACTCGTCGCCGAGCTCGAGGAGCGGCGGTCGGCGATCAGGCTGACGCGGATCGACGAGGTTGCGGACCGGTACGTCGAGGTGTTGCGCGGATGACGGTCCGCTCCCTGGCGGCGCGGCCGGCAAAGATCGTCGTGCGTGGGTACTTCGGCGTACGCGACGCGCGCGTGGCCGAGCAACTCGCGACTGTTCGCAGTCGGCGAGCGGACGAGCTGGTCCGTGGACGAGGACGCGCGCCACCTCGAGGCCACGGCGCAGCGGCTCGCGTACGACGTCGCTCCCTCCGGCTGGGCTCGATTCGCCGGAGACCAGGCCGTGTTCCTCACGAGTCACTTCGAGGCGCTCCAGCCCCGCTGGCTCGCGACGTCGCATCGCCTCGGCACGGCCTACCTGCACGGGCGGCCCGGAACTCCCGGGTATCCGGAGTTCGATCGGGCGTACGAGACGCTGCGCGCCTGCCCGGCTCGATTCGCAGCAATCCAGGTGTCGCACGCCGAGATGCGAGATCTGGTCGTCACGGCGGGCGTCGAGCCGAGTTCCGTGCACGTCATCCGCATCGGGATCGACCTCGAGAACTTCCCGATCATCACCGACGAGCGGCGCGACGCTGCACGGAAAGTTCTGGGTATCCCTCGGGCCGCGTTCGTCGTCGGCTCGTTCCAAAAGGACGGCGTCGGATGGGAAGCCGGGCTCGAGCCGAAGCTCGTGAAAGGCCCCGACGTGCTCGTCGCCGCGCTCGAGCGTGTCGCGGCCGAGGTCGACAATCTGCACGTGCTCCTGACCGGACCAGCGCGGGGCTACGTCCGGCGCGAGCTCGAGCGACTCGGCATCGTGCACACGCACGTGCTCGCGGAGGATCGCGTGGAGCTGGCTCGGGCGTACCAGGCGCTCGACGTCTACGTCGTCGCGTCGCGCCAGGAGGGAGGGCCGAAAGGCGTTCTCGAGTCGATGGCCTCGGGCGTCCCGCTCGTGACGACGCGCGTCGGTCAGGCCCAGGAGATCGCCGCCGACGGCGAGAGCGCACTCGTCGTCGACGTCGACGACTCCGAGGCGATCGCTCAGGCGGTCGTACGCGTTCGCGGCGACCGGGCGCTCGCAGCCTCGCTCGCCGTGACCGGGCGCGCCTCGGCGGAGCGCTACGCCCATGATCGGCTCGACCCTGCGTGGGACGCACTCCTTCGGAAGCTGGTCACGCGCGATGGCTGATCTCGAACGAGCTGGTCGCTACGCGCGCGGCGCTGCCCGCTGGGCGCGCCTTGTCACCAGAGGCGCACCGAGACCGGGCGTCCGCGTCTTCTACGGTCACGACCGCGTCCCCGAGCCCGGGGAGGCCGTCGCCGGCGGGACTGCGAAGTTCCAGCGGCTCGCCCAGCGCTTTCCGAACGACCCGACGGACTTCTCCCTCCTCTACCTGGGCTCCACGTGGCTGCCACGGGATCTCGGCCCCTTACTCCGGCTCGCACGCCGACGTCGCATCCCGCTCCTCGTGAACCAGAACGGCGTCGGCTACCCAGGCTGGGCCGGGGGTGCCACCGAGTCGTTCAACGCACCGCTTCGGAAGATCCTCGCGGAGGCCGCGCACGTCCTCTACCAGAGCGAGTTCTGCAAGCGGGCCGCGGACGAGTGGGTCGGCTCTACAACCGGGACGTGGGAGGTCCTCCACAACGCGGTCGACGTCGATCTGTTCACGCCGGCGGATCGCGACCCCGAGGGTGGGCCCGTGCTCCTTCTCGGCGGCGACCAGTACCAGGCGTACCGGCTCGAGCTCGGGCTCGAGACGCTGGCGGCGGTGCTGACGTCCCACCCCGAGGCCCAGCTTCTGGTGACCGGCCGGCTCGTCGTTCCGATCGAGCCGACGATCGACCGCCTCGGTCTGCACGGCCGGGTCCACGTTCTCGGGCGGTACACGCAGGCGGATGCGCCGGCGCTGTTTCGCCGGGCTCACCTCCTCCTGCATACGAAGGTCAACGACCCCTGTCCGAGCCTCGTGCTCGAGGCGATGGCGGCGGGGCTTCCCGTCGTCTATCCGCGGAGCGGCGGCGTGCCCGAGCTCGTCGGCGCCGACGCGGGGATCGGCGTCCCGCATCCCGACGGGTTCGAGCGCGACGAGCCACCGTCTCCAGAGGCGCTGGCCGAGGCGGTCGGCAAGGTCCTCGCCGACCTACCGGCTTTCGCCGCCGCGGCCGAGGCCGGGCGGTCGCGCACTTCCGCGCTCGCGCCCTGGCTGGACCGTCATGCCGAGCTGTTCGAGCGCTTCGCGCCGCTGTAGCCGCGGATGCGACCGCGGAGCGCCGCGAGTTGGTACCGCGCCCGGTCTCGGTCGCGTGCGACGAGTGAGACGAGCAAGCCCCCGGCCGGGCGCACGAGCATCCGGGTGACGACTCGAGGCCCGTAACCGTGCTTTCGGAGCAGGTAGCCCACGCTCGCTCCGTCCCGCGCGCCGATCTCCGCGTCGTCCTCTCGGACGTCATGGACGACCACGAGCGAGGGGTCGTACTCGATGCGCGCGCCGCCGCGCACGGCGCGGATCAGGAAGTCGATCTCCTCGCCCGAGCTCCACGGCTCACCGGAGCCGAGTCCGAGGCTCTCGTCGAACGCGCCCACCTGCTCGACGACGCCACGTCTCAGGAAGATCGCGAAGGAGATCGCGCGATTCCAGAGGTTGTCGCTCGTGAACGTGGCGGCGTCGCTCTTCCACGATGCGGCGGATCGCCCGTCCGCACTCGCGGCTCGGCCGCTGAGCCCGTCGAGCCTCGGGTCCGTCGCGAACCGGCTCGCGACACGGGCGAGAAGGCCGGCGCGTAGATGCAATCGTCGTCCGGGAACGCGACGACGTCGGCGTCGACGTGCGCGAGCGCGACGTTCCGTGCCCGCGACAAGCCGGGCGCGGAGCGGAGGATCTCGAGTCGGAGCTCCCGGCCGGAAGTGACCGCGGCCACGCGATCGTCGCTGTTCTGGTCGACGAGGATGACGCGCAGCCGCGGATACGCCTGCATCTCGACCGAATCGAGGAACCGGGCGAGCTCGTCTCCCCGCCCGACCGTCGCGACGACGAGATCGAACGACGGAGACTCCGGCGACACGGGCCGTAGGCTAGGGGACGCCCGTGCCGAACGCTCCGCTCGTCACCGTGCTCCTCGCCGTCCACGACGGTGAGGACTACCTCCGGCCGGCGCTCGCAAGCGTTCTCGGACAGACCGTGGGAGACCTCGAGCTGCTCGTCGTCGACGACGGGTCGACGGACAGCACGCCGACGATCCTCTCGGGCCTCGACGATACGCGCCTGCGCGTCCTTCGGAACGACGAGCGGCTCGGTCTCGCGGCTTCGCTGAATCGGGGTCTGGACGAGGCGCGCGGGACGTACGTCGCCCGACTGGACGCCGACGACGTCGCGATGCCGCGACGGCTCGAGCGACAGCTTGCCCGCCTGCGGGCCAGGCCCGTGCCGGCGGTCGTGGGGTCGGCGGTCATGGATCTGGACGGGGGAACGACGAGGACGCTGCACGCGATGCCCGTCGGCGCGATCCCGGTGCGCTGGGCTGCGCTGTTCAGCTCGCCGTTCTTCCATCCGACGGTGATGGTCGACCGCGCCGTCCTCGAGCGACACGACCTCCGCTACGACCCGACCTTCGACGAGAGCGAGGACTACGACCTGTGGTCGCGGCTCCTGGACGTCGCGGACGGAGACAATCTGCCGGAGCCGCTGGTGCTCTACCGCGTCCATCCCGCGCAGGCATCGCAGCGTCGGCGGGACGTCCAGCGCTCGTATCAGCTCCGCGTCGCGAGCCGCGTGATCGCGGCTGCAGCGCCGGAACTGTCGCCCGAGCAGGTCGAGCTTGCCTGGCGGATCGGCGCGTACGAGCCCGTCGACGAGGCGGATGTCGACACGGCGATGCACGCGTTCCTGGCGTTGCTCGACTCGTTCGAGCGGCGCGTCGGGGGTGGCGTGCGCGGAGTGGCCGCGCGCGCGCTCGTGCGACTCGCCGAGCAGCTCCCTCTCGCCCAACGGCTCCGGATGACCGGGGAGGCACTCCGCCTCGATCCAGGGCTGCCGACCCACGTCCTTCGGCGACACGCGGGCGGCCGAGCCGGTGGCGCACGCAGCGAGGCCGAGGCATGGCTCGCGCGACTCGCGGGTGACGAGCAGCCGCCGGTCCGCGTCGCCGCGGTGTTCCCGGAGCCCACGCCGTACCGGGCCCCGCTCCTCGATCGGGTCGCGGCACAGCCCGGGATCGATCTCACGGTCTTCTACGCCGCCGACACCGTCGCGAGGCGGACCTGGCGGGTCGAGCCGAAGCACCGCGCCGTCTTCATGCGCGGCGTGCGCATCCCGGGGGCACAGCGCGTCCTCCACCACGACTACCCGGTGACACCGGGCGTCGTAGGCGCCTTGACGGAAGCGCGGCCCGACGTCGTGGTCGTCTCGGGCTGGAGCACGTTCGCGGCACAGGCGGCGATCACGTGGTGCGGTCTGAAGGACGTGCCGTACCTGCTCGTCGTCGAGAGCCACGACGAAGGGCCACGCGCGGGCTGGCGGCGGACCGTCAAGGGCACCGTCGTTCCGCCGATCGTCTCGCGGGCGGCCGGGCTGCTCGTCACCGGGACGCTCGCCCGCGACTCGATGATCGCTCGAGGAGCACGTCCCGAGCGCGTGCGCGTCTTCGCGAACACCGTCGATGTCGAGGGATTCGGCGAACAGGTCGATCGGCTCGCCGGGACGAGGCCGGAGCTGCGCCGCGCACTCGGTGCCGACGCAGAGGACGTGATCGTGCTCTCGGTCGCGCGGCTCGCTCCGGAGAAGGGCCTCGACACGCTCGCGCGGGCGGTTGCGGCGGCCGAGGATGCCAGGCTGCTCCTCGTCGTCGCCGGTGAGGGCGCCGAGCGCCACGCGCTTCGCATGCTGGCGGATGAGCTCGGGGTGCGGCTCGTCCTGACGGGCGACGTGGACTGGGAGCGGATCGTCGAGCTGTACGCCGCCGCGGACGTCTTCGCGCTGCTCTCCGAGCGCGAGCCATGGGCGGTCGTCGTGAACGAGGCGGCCGCATGCGGTCTCCCGCTCGTCCTCTCGGACCGCGTCGGCGCCGCCCACGACCTCCTTCGCGATGGTGAGAACGGCCGTCTGGTCGGCTCCGGCGACGCTGGGGTCGCGGCGTCGGGGCTACGTGAGCTCGCGTCGGATCCGGAACGTCGGCGCGCGTGGGGTGCCCGCTCGCGCGAGCTCGCGGGCGACTGGGGGTACGGACCGAGCGTGGACGGCTTCGTCGAGGCCGTGCGGGAGGCAGTCTCGGATCGGCGGTAGCCTGATCCCGTGTCCAGGCAACGGATTCTCGTCCTCAACCAGTACTACTGGCCCGGCGTCGAGGCGACGGCTCACCTTCTGACGGAGCTCTGCGAGGCGCTCGCGGAGGACTACGAGGTCGAGGTGGTGACGGGCGTCCTGCACGGTCACGAGGACGAGCCGCGGAAGATCGAGCACAACGGCGTCCGCATCACGCGCGTGTCGTCGACGTCCTATGAGCGGTCGGAGCTCGGGCGGCGGGCGGCGAACTACTTCTCGTATCTCGGATCGGCGCTCAGGCAGGCCCTGTCCGGGCCGCACCCCGATCTCGTCGTCTGCATGACCGACCCACCGATCATCGGTGACATCGGCGTCCTCGTCGGGAAGCGCGTCGGCGCGCCCGTGCTCGTCATCAGCCAGGACGTCTTCCCGGAGATCGCGACCGAGCTCGATCGGTTGCGCAATCCCGCCGTGATCGGCGTGCTGAGAGGCCTGGTCGGCGCCTACCTACGGCGCGCCGACCGCATCGTCGCGATCGGCGAGACGATGCGCGAGCGCCTCGAGGCGAAGGGCGCGCCTCCCGAGCGCCTTCGGGTCATTCCGAACTGGGTCGATACGCGTGCGATAACGCCGCAGCCGCGGGACAACGAGTGGGCGGCGAAGCACGACCTGGTCGGCCGCTTCGTCGCCATGCACTCGGGGAACGTGGGGCACGCACAGGACCTCGATAGCCTCGTGCGCGCGGCAACGTTCCTGCGCGACCGCGAGGACGTGCGTATCGTCATCGCCGGCTTCGGCGCGCGGCACGGCGAGATGGTCGCGCTCGCGGAGCGCCTGGAGGTCACCGAGACGGTGCGATTCCTTCCGTACCAGAAGCGGGAACGGCTTCCTCTCTCGCTGTCCAGCGCAGACGTGCACGTTGTGGGCCTTGCGAAGGGCCTTGCGGGCTATGTCGTTCCCAGCCGGCTGTACGGGGTCCTTTCGGCTGGTCGCCCCGTCGTCGTCGCAGCGGAGGGCACGAGCGAGACCGCGCGCCTCGTGCAGGAGGTCGGCTGCGGCGTCGTGATCCCGCCGGCACGGCCCGACCTGCTCGCGCGCACGATCCGCGAGGCGTCGGAGGGCGCGTACGACCTCGACGAGATGGGACGTCGCGGGCGTGCTTACGTCGAGGAGGAGGCCGACCGAATAGTCGCCATGGAGCGGTACCGGGCCCTCGTTCGCGAGATGCTCGCCGCGTGATCGCGCGCACGACGTTCTGGGGGTCGCTCGGGGCCCTCGCCTGGACGCATGCGGGATATCCGCTCGCGATGGGCGTGCTCGCGCGGATGCGCCCGCGCCCCGTGCGCAAGGCCGAGCAGACCCCGTCCGTCGCGCTGGTCGTGTCGGCGCACAACGAGGAAGCCGTGATTCGCAGGCGGCTCGCGAACGCACTCGCGCTCGACTACCCGGTCGAGAGCCTCGAGATAGTGGTCGCGTCCGATGGCTCGACGGATCTCACCGACGCGATCGTCGGTGAGCTGGCGGCCGAGAATCCGCGCGTCCTCCTCCTGCAGTGTCCGCGCGAGGGCAAGGTCGCGGCCCAGCACCGTGCGGTGCGCGAGACGTCGAGCGAGGTCCTCGCGTTCACCGACGCGAACAGCGAGTGGATGCCGGACGCGCTGCGCGAGCTCGTCAGCAACCTGGCCGACGAGGAGGTCGGCTACGTCTGCGGGCAGCTCCGCCTCGAGAGCCCGGACGGCGCGAACATGGAGGGCGCGTACTGGCGGTACGAGATGTGGGTGCGCGAGCAGGAGTCGACCGCCAGCTCGATCACTGCGGGCAACGGCGCCATCTACGCCGTGAAGCGGGAGGCGTACGTGGAGGACGACCCGAAGTTCGGGCACGACTTCGGCTTCCCGTACCTCATGGAGCAGATGGGGAAGCGCGCCGTCTACGAGCCGGCTGCCGTCGCCGTCGAGAAGCCCGCCGCCGAGCCGGAGGACGAGTACGGACGCAAGGTCCGGACGATCTCTCGTGCCCTCGGCCACATCCTCACCGGCCGCGCGTTTCGCCCGTCGCGCCCCCTGTACGCCGCCCAGCTCGTGTCCCATCGCGTGCTGCGCTACTCGACCGGGATCCTCCACGTGGCGCTGCTCGTCTCGAACCTGATGCTGGTCGCGCGCGCGCCCTTCTACCGGCTGTTCCTCGCCGTCCAGCTCGCCGGTCTCGGCCTCGCGGGCGCAGGCAAGGCGCGGCTCCCGGTTCCCGGAGCGCGGCTCGCCTACTACTACTACGTCGTCACGAAGTCGACCGTCGCGGCTCTCGTCAGGTACCTCCGCTCGGGAACGCCGCAGACGTGGGACAAGGCGAAGGGCACGAGGTGAACCGCGCGGTCGACGTCGCCGTTGCGGGCGTTGGCCTCGTGCTCGCGAGCCCGCTCATCGGCCTCGCCGCGCTCGCCACGAAGCTCGAGGACCGCGGTCCCGTGCTCTACCGCCAGACGCGCGTGGGCAAGGACGGCGTCGACTTCGACGTGCTGAAGCTCCGTACGATGGTCGTCGGCGCCGAGCGGCTGGGCGCGGGCTACGCCGTCGACCAGGGGGACCGCCGGATCACGCGAACGGGCCGCATCCTCCGGCGGACGTCGATCGACGAGCTTCCGCAGCTGTGGAACGTGCTGCGTGGCGACATGAGCGTCATCGGCCCGCGGCCGACACTGCGCTACCAGGTCGAGCAGTACGACGAGCACCAGCGCCGTCGGCTCGACATCAGGCCCGGCCTCACGGGCTGGGCGCAGGTGCACGGCCGCGCGGAGCTCCCTTGGGCCGAGCGCATCCAGCTCGATGTCTGGTACGTCGAGAACCGCTCGCCGCGTATGGATCTCGCGATCCTGGCGCGCACGCCGCTCGCGCTCTTCCGCGGGACCTATCGCGGCGCTACGGGCGGGTGGCGGCCGAAGGCATGACGATGCCCTTCGCGGCGAGGAGCGTGCGGTAGAGCCGGTCGACGTCGTCGACGAGACGCTCGACCGAGTACCGCTCGCGCACGTACTCGCGACCCGACTCGCCGAGCCGCGCACGAAGTGCCGGGTCGGCCGCGAGTTCTGCGAGCCGCTGCGCCGCGGCGTCGGTGTTCCCCGGCTCCACGAGGAAGCCGTCGAGCCCGTCGCGCACCACGTCGGGGACGCCTCCGACCCGAGTGGCGACAACCGGCGTGCCGGATGCGAGCGCCTCGATCGCGCTCACCGGTGTCCCTTCGTTGACGGACGGCAGGAGGAATGCGTCGAAGAGCCGGTAGTAGCCGGCGACGTCCTCCTGGTAGCCGACGAAGAACGTCGATCGCGCGATCCCGAGGTCGTGCGCGTGCTGTTCGAGGCGTTCACGGTCGGGACCGTCCCCGACCATGCAGAGCACCGCGTCGATTCCGCGCGCGCGGGTCGCGCGGGCGATCTCGAGGACCGCGCGGGCGTCCTTGACGCCGGTCATCCGCCCGACCCAGCCGACGACGAACGCGTCCTCGGGGATCCCGTACAGACTCCGGTAGTCGAGATCGGCGGTGGCGTCGCCGAGCCGCTCGTCGAGTGGGATGCCGAGCCGGATGACCGTGAACTTGTCCGTCGGCGCGATCCCGCTCTCGACGAGCTCGTCGCGCACCTCGGGGCTCACCGCCACGAGGACGTCGGACGCTCGCGCCAGATGGCGCTCGACCTGGCGGAAGAACGCCGTCCGCCCCGGACCGAAGTAGCCCTTCAGGACATGCCCGTGGAACGTGTGCACGATGATCGGTGGACGGGCGCCGCCGGCCACGAGGGCGGCTGCGCGGGCGAGCGCTCCTGCCTTGGCGGTGTGCGTGTGCAGGATGTGGGGCCGCTCCTCGCGCATGATCGCGGTGAGGCGGCGGATCGACTTCGCGTCGTACAGCGGGGCGACCTCGCGCTGGATCTCCGGGACGTTCACGACCGAGACACCGAGCCGCTCTGCGACGTACGCCATCGAGTCCTCGCCCGCGTGCGAGGCTGCCCGCGACGAGCGTCGTGTGGTAGCCGCGAAGCTCGAGCCCGGCTGCGAGGTTCGACACGTGGATCGCGGGTCCGCCCATGTTGAGCCGCGCGATGACGCGCAGGATGCGGATCGGCTCGGGCACGGCGCTGACCTTAGCGCCGTGGGTTCCGAGTCCTCCGAGTACGCTCTCGCGTCGTGATCGTGATGCTCACGTCGGTCGGCCAGCGGGTCGACATCGCGCGCGCGTTCCGCGCCGCCGGCGCAGTCACGCTCGGGGTCGACGCCGATCCGCTCGCGCCCGCGCTCTACCACTGCGACCGCCGGGTCATCGTCCCGCGAATCGCGGATCCCGAGTACGTCCCGACCCTCGCGGCTCTGCGCGAGGAGCACGAGGTCGGCCTCGTCGTCCCGCTCAACGATCTCGACTTCCCCGTCCTCGCCCGGGAGCGCGACCGGCTTGCGCCGGCGCTCCTGCTCCTCCCCGACATCGAGGCCTCGGCGCGGATGTCGGACAAGCTCGAGGCCCATCACTTCTTCGTCGCGAACGGGATCCCGTCGCCGCGGAGCTGGGCGCCGGAGGGCGTCCCCGGCGACGCGCGCTACCCGGTGCTCGTGAAGGCGCGCGAAGGCTTCGGTTCTCGCAACATCCATCGCGCGGCCGACGACGACGAGCTCGCGTTCTTCCTGCGCTACACGGATGTGCCGTCGTTCGTGCAGGAGGTCTGCGTCGGCGAGGAGTTCTCGATCGACGTCTTCTCGGACATGGACGGCCGCTGTCTCAATGCGATCCCCCGCACGATGCTGCTCTCGAAGGGCGGAGAGTCGATCAAGGGCGCCTCCATCAAGGATCGCGAGCTCATCGAGCACGGCGCCCGCGTCGCGGAGATCGTCGGCGTCAAGGGGCCCGCGAACATACAGTGCTTCCGCGAGCCGGACGGCTCACTGCCGGTGACCGACGTCAACACGCGCTTCGGCGGCGGCTTTCCGGTTCCGCTTGCCGCGGGCGGCCGCTACCCGGAGCTCGCTCTCGCTCTCGCGCGCGGCGAGAAGCCCGAGCCGCGGCTCGGAGACTTCACGGAGGGCGTTGCGATGACGCGCTACTTCTCCGAGGTCTGCCTGACGCCCGACCAGGACGGCACTCTCCGGCCGATCCTGCCGCTGGCCTAGCATTCCCGGGCCATGCGTTACCTCGTAACCGGCGCCGCCGGGTTCATCGGATCGCAGCTACTCCGCACGCTCCTCGAGCGCGGTCACGACGCGACCGGGTGGGACGCCTACACGGACTACTACGACCCGGCGCTCAAGGAGGAGAACGCGCGCGAGCTGCCAGTGACGCGCCTGGACGTCGCTGAGGACGATCTCGACCTCGACGGCTACGACGGCGTGTTCCACCTGGCGGGTCAGCCTGGCGTCGCGAGCTTCGGGGGCATCTTCCCGGTGTACGTCCGCCAGAACGTCCTCGCGAGCAGCCGGCTGTTCGAGCGGGCGGCAGCTGCAGGGACACGCGTGGTGTTCGCCTCCTCGTCGTCGGTCTACGGCGACGCGGCGTCGTACCCGACGCCCGAGGACACGACCCCACGGCCGCTGTCGCCGTACGGGATCACGAAGCTCGCCTGCGAGCACCTCGCGCGCGCGTACGCGATCGAATTCGGGCTCGACGTCGCCGCCGTGCGCTACTTCACGATCTACGGGCCGCGCCAGCGGCCCGACATGGCGTTCACGAGAATGGTGACCCACCTCGCCGAGGGAAGGCCGTTCGATCTCTACGGCGACGGATCGCAGTCGCGGAGCTTCACGTATGTCGACGACGCGGTCGCGGCCACGATCACGGCGATGGAGCGCGCCCCGGGCGGGGCGGTCTACAACGTCGGAGGCGGGGCCGAGGTCACGATGCTCGAGGCGATCGAAGCGCTGGGCCGGGTCTCGGGCCGCCGACTCGAGATCGTCCGTCACCCGCGGCGCCAGGGCGACGCGTCGCGCACGGCGGCCGATACGACCCGGATCCGCGCCGACCTCGGCTGGGAGCCCGTGACCTCGTTCGAGGATGGCCTCGAGGCTCAGTGGCGCTGGGCCGCTGCTAGGGTCGCGGCCGCATGACGACCACCTCCACCCTCGACGAAGAGCAGGAGGTCGATCTCTCCTCTGCCTGGCAGCGCCTGAAGCTCCGCTGGTGGCTGCCGGTCGGCGGGCTCGTCGTCGGCGCTGTCGTCGGGATCGCGCTCGCGCTGTCCGGCGGGTCCGTATGGCGCGCGCAGACGATCGTCTACCTCGGCCAGCCCTTCGCGCCGCTCGGCGGAGGCCAGATCCAGAGCCTCGCCACGAATCCGCGCACGGTCGGGGAGATCATCCGCTCCGAGGCTGCACTGAAGAACGCGTCGGACGCGAGCGGCGTCCCGGTCTCGCGGCTCCGCTCGGCCATCTCGACGCGCGAGCTCCTTGCCGCCGGGCAGCTACGCGGAATCAACCCGCTCATGGAGATCACCGTCAAGGGCTCGGGCAAGCGCAAGGTCGAGCTGGCGGCGGCGGCGCTCGCCGACCGTGTCACCGAACGTGTCTCCGTCTACGTGACGGAGAAGGTCGCGCTGCTCGAGGAGCAGGTCGAGACGGGAGAGACACAGCTCGCGGAGGTGAACGCGCGCATCCGTTCGGCACAGGCGCAGCAGGCCGCGATCATCGCCGACCGCTCGATTCCACTGGAGCAGCGGCTGCTCGTCACGTCGAACCTCAATTCCGTGATCACCACCGCCGACGCGCGCAGGGCCGCCATCCAGGACGACACCGCGGAGGCGAGTCAGCTCCTCAACCTCGCCGAGAGCGTCGAGTCGAGCCGGGTCGTCGAGCCCGCGGCCGCGAGTAAGACGACGGCCCGGTCGAGCCGGTCGTCGCTCCTCGTCGGGGCTCTGATCGGGCTCATCGTGGGCGCGATCGCTGCGCTCGTCGTCGACCCCATCGCCGGACGGCGGCGGGGGCGGCCGCTCCGGCTTCGTCCTGATGCTCGCGGGCCAGCGGGTCGCCGTTGTCGTGCCCGCGTACGACGAGGAACGCCTCGTCGGCGAGACGATTCGCGGCATTCCCGAGTTCGTCGACCGCATCCTCGTCGTCGACGACGCGTCGCGCGACGGGACGTCCGCCGCCGCTGAGGCGGCCGGGGATCCGCGGGTCGACGTCCTCCGCCACGAGCGCAACGAGGGGGTCGGCGCGGCGATCGCCACCGGGTACCGGCGGGCGCTGGACGAGGAGATCGATGTCACGTGCGTGATGGCGGCCGACAACCAGATGGACCCCCAAGAGCTCGAGGGTCTCGTCGAGCCCGTCGCGCGGGGCGACGTCGAGTACGCGAAGGCGAACCGTCTCGTTTCGGGTGAGGCGTGGCAGGTCATCCCGCGCACCCGCTACCTGGGGAACGCCGTCCTCTCGTTGCTGACGAAGATCGCGTCGGGCTACTGGCACGTGGCCGACTCGCAGGCTGGCTACACCGCACTGTCGCTCGCTGCGCTTCGCCGTCTCGACCTCGGCGCCCTCTACCCCCGCTACGGCTTCCCCAACGACATGCTCGTCCACCTGAACGTCCAGAACGCACGCGTACGCGACGTTCCGTCACGCCCGATCTACGACGTCGGCGAGCGCTCGGGGATCAAGCTGCGGTCGGTCGTCCCGCGCATCTCGTGGCTGCTCTTCAAGGGCTTCTGGTGGCGCATGGGGCAGAAGTACGTGATCCGCGACTTCCATCCGCTGGTGTTCTTCTACGTGTTCGGCCTCGCGATGCTTGGCGTCGGTTTCGTCCTCGGGCTCGTGGAGCTCGTGCTGCGGATCGCGGGCAACGCCATCACGCCTGCGACGATCGTCCTCGTCGCGGTCCTCGTCATCGCGGGGCTGCAGATGACGCTCTTCGCGATGTGGTTCGACATGGAGGCGAACAAGGACCTCCGGTAGCCCCGAGCGTCTAGCTCGAACGGGCGATCGCCTCCCCGTCGAGGGGCCGACGAGGATGGGATGCGGCACGTCGTCGACATCGTTGCCTGCTCGGCCTCGCGGCGGTCCGGACCACGTCGTCCTCACCTGGGTCGGCTTGAGCCCGGCCAAGAAGACCGACGCGAGCTGGAAACGCCTGCATCCGGGGCTCACCTCGGCCACGAAGTAGCCGCAGGAGCGCCTGTGCGGACGTCGTAAAGGAGCCTGCCGGGGCCGAACGACCCGGCTAGCATCGAGACCATGCCGACCTCACTCGTCACCGGCGGCGCCGGCTTCCTCGGCTCCCATCTCTGCGAGGCGCTGCTCGAGCGCGGCCACCGCGTGATCTGCATCGACAACCTCGTCGTCTCGTCGCTCGAGAACATCGAACATCTCCGCGACTCGGCTTTCGAGTTCGTCAACCACGACGTCATCGCGCCGATCGCCTGCGACGAGCAGGTCGACGTCGTGTACCACCTTGCGGCGCTCGCCAGCCCGATCGACTACCTGCGCATGCCGCTCCACTCGCTGAAGACCGGCTCGTACGGCACGCATCATGCGCTCGGCCTCGCGAAGTGGAAGCGCGCGCGCTTCCTCCTCGCGTCGACGAGCGAGGTGTACGGCGACCCGGAGGTGCACCCGCAGCCCGAGACCTACTGGGGGAACGTCAATCCCATCGGGCCGCGCGGGGTGTACGACGAGGCGAAGCGCTACGCGGAGGCGCTGACGATGGCGTACCACCGGCAGCAGGGCGTGAATACGTCGATCGTCAGGATCTTCAACACCTACGGGCCCCGGATGCGCTCGAACGACGGCCGCGCGATCCCGACCTTCCTCGACCAGGCGCTCGCGGGCAAGCCGCTCACCGTGTTCGGGGACGGTTCGCAGACCAGAAGCTTCTGCTACGTGGACGACCTGATCCGCGGGATCGTGCTGCTCGCCGAGTCCGCCGAGCACCTGCCCGTGAACCTCGGCAATCCAGACGAGAAGACGCTCCTCGAGCTCGCGGACGTCATCCTCCGCCTTACCGGCTCCGCGAGCGAGATCGTCTACGAGGCGCTGCCCGTCGACGACCCGCAGGTGCGCCGGCCGGACATCACGCGCGCGAAGCAGATCCTCGGCTGGGGGCCGGAGGTCGCGCTCGAGGACGGCCTGCGCAGGACGATCGCCTCACTCGGGCACGGGGCGGCCGTCGGCTCCGCGTGAGCTCGCTCGGCGAACGCTACGAAGAGCACCACCGCGAGCGACGAGACGAGGGCGACTTCGTCTTCGTTCCCGAGCGCATTCCGCTGCTCGTCGCGGCCGTCGGCCGCGGGAAGCGTGTGCTCGATCTCGGCTGTCGTTCGGGCGCGCTCACCCGGCACTTCCTCGACGGGAACTCGGTCGTCGGCCTCGACGTCGATCCGGCCGCGCTCGAGAAGGCGGCCGCACTCGGGGTCGAGCCGGTCCAGGCCGACGTCGAACAGCCGCTGCCGTTCGATGGCGCGAGCTTCGACGCCGTCGTCGCTGGTGAGCTCTTCGAGCACCTCCAGTTTCCCGACGCGCTCGTGGCGGAGATCCGGCGCGTGCTCCGTCCGGGCGGCGTCCTCGCCGGATCCGTGCCGAACGCCTTCCGGGTGCAGAGCCGGCTTCGGTTCCTTCGTGGCCGCCCGCCCGAGGACGATCCGACGCACCTGCGGATGTTCTCGCCAGCCGCGATCCGCCACCTGCTGGCCGATTTCGAGCGCGTCGAGCTCCGTTTCGTCGGGGGGCGCTACGCGCGCCTGAGCGCACGGCTCTTCGCCCGTGACCTCGTCTTCACGGCGACGAAGCCTTCGGCCTAGCGCAGACGGCGCGGTCCACCGGCGTGCGTCAGGACCCGGCGGACGCGCTTCCGAACGCAGCGCGCCGAGCGACGTCGGCCTCGTCGACCATGTGACCGTCCCGCTCGACGTAGCCGTCCTTGCCGCCGATGACGAGCATGACGAGGTCGTCGGTCTCGCTCGCGTTCGAGACCTTTCGCGGCGTCGTGGACTCGACGTGCAGGAGGCATCCAGGGCCGAGTGTCCGCTCCTCGCCGTCGACCTCCACGCGGGCCGTGCCGGAGTGGATGAAGTAGAGCTCGTCCTGGGTGTCGTGGAAGTGGTGGAAGCCCTCGTACGAGGGCGGGTAGACGATCGCGTTGACTCCGAACGCGGTCACCCCGAGGGGCTGCCGGACCTTGCGGAAGCCGTACCCCTCGCCGAGCTCGTCGATCGATCCGAAGGCGTATCCCATCGTCAGCTCCTTTCACCGAGCAGGTAGTCGGCGGTCCGTCGGAGGCCGTCGTCGAAGTCGACGCGCGGCTCGTAGCCGAGGAGTCGCTTCGCTGCGTCGACGTCCGCCCACGATGCGCGCACGTCGGCCTCGCGTGCCGGCTCGTACGCCTTCTCCACGGGCTTCCCGAGCAGCGCGCCGACCGTATCGGCGAGCGCGTTGACGGTGACGGAGCCGCCGGTCGCGACGTTGAGGATCTCGCCGCCGACGTCGGGCGCGTCTGCGGCCAGGAGATTGGCGCCGACGACGTTGTCGACGAACGTGAAGTCGCGCGACTGCTCTCCGTCGCCGTAGATGGTGACGGCGTCGCCGTCGGCGATCGCGCGGATGAAGCGCGGGACGACCGCGGCGTACTGCGACGTCGGGTCCTGGCGGGGCCCGAAGACGTTGAAGTAGCGCAGCGACACGATCTCCATCCCGTAGACGCGGCTGAAGCTCGTGCAGAAACGCTCGGCTGCCAGCTTCGCGACGGCATACGGCGAGATCGGGTCGGGCGCCTGCGTCTCGACGCGCGGCAGCGACCCCGTGTTCCCGTACACGGACGACGACGACGCGTTGACGATGCGGCGCACGCCTTCGTCGCGCGCGGCGAGGAGGACGTTCAGCGTGCCCTCGATGTTGACCGCGGTTGTCGTCAGCGGATCCTGGACCGAGCGGGGCACGGAGGGCAGGGCACCCTGGTGGAAGACGACCTCCGTTCCTCGGACGGCGGCGTGAACGCGTTCGTACGACCTCAGGTCGCCCTCCACGAGCTGGACGTCGCTTTCGAGGCCCGCGAGGTTGGCCCGGCTCCCGGTCGAGAAGTTGTCGAGCACGCGGACGTCGTCGCCTCGCGCCAGCAGCGCACGCACGACGTTGGAGCCGATGAACCCTCCGCCTCCCGTCACGAGCGCCTTCACCGCGGCGTCTCGCCGACGACGTGGAGGTTCGCGAACAGCCCGCCGGGCCGGGCTCGCGTAGGCGCGCGGAGTGGGTGTCGATGTCCATGGCGACGGTGTTGATCACGGCGACGAGCGGCTGGGCAAGGGCGCCGAGCCAGACGCGGAGGAATCCGAGGTCGAGGTACATCGCGAAGAGCATTCCAAGGCAGGCGGTTGTGCTGGAGGCGGGGGTCACCTTAACCGACTCCCATGTGCCGTTGTCCGCGAAGCGCTTCTCGAGACGGCGTGGGTCATGTGCCAGTAGTCGTCGGGGAGGGGGTGGTACGGCATCACCCCGTCCGTGATGACCGGCGCGCGTCCTCCGGGCGCGCTCACCCGGCACGGCTCGGACACCGCCTTGACCGGATCGTCGCAGTGCTCGAGCGCCTGGTTGTAGAGGACGACGTCGAAGCATCGCTCGCCTGTTCCCGCAGGAAACGCACGAGCGGCGCACGCACGGCATACGTCGGCATCGATCGGGATGATCGAGGCGCGGATCAGCCATCGGCGTCTCGTACCATCGCCGCCCCTGCCGCGGCGAGTCCGAACAGGACGCAGCTCGCGGCCTGGAGGGGGATTCCCGCGACGATCCCGAGCGACGCCCATTCACCGGCGAGGGTGATGACCGCGCACACGACGAGCAGTCCCGAACCGACGGCCCACGGCGTCGGTGCCCGAATTGCCGCGCGCCAGGCGAGGATGAGCGCGCTGCCGCCCACGAGCAGTAGGAGTACGAGCCCGATCACGCCGGCATCCGCGAGCATCTGGACGTAGAGGTTCTGAACGCCCCACTCGCGGCCTTCTGCGGGGAAGGCGAGGTCGACGACGTCGGGGAAGCGGCGTCTCGCGTCGTCGACGTACTCCTCGAAGACCTCCGGCCGCGACGAGCGCTGCCAACCGACGCCGACCACCGGGTTGTCCTCGGCAATCCGTAGGCCGATGTAAGCGAGGACGGTGCGCTGCGAGTAGGTCTCGACGCCGGCCGGCGGGTTGTCCCCCCGAACGCCGATGAAGCGGAGAAAGTCCTCGAGCGCGTCGCCGCGAACCGCGGTGACCCCTCCGGCGACGACTGCGACGACGCTGAGGAGCGCGAGCACGTGACGCCAGTTCGGCGCGAACCGGCGTCGTGCGGCCAGCCAGAGGACGGCGACGCCGAGTGCCAGGCCACCCGCAGCCGCTAGCGACCCCGCCACGACGAGCCCGAGGACTCCGGCGCCGAGTGCCACCGGGAAGAGCGGTCGCGCCGGCAGCTCCTGTCGCCGCGAAGCGATTCCGGCCGTCGCGAGTGAGAGCGCGACAGCGGAGAGTCCCGCGAGATCGTGATGGGTGAGAAACGACGGCTGCCGCCAGCCAGGGTTCCACGCACCGAAGATGTCGACGCCGAAGAACTGCAGGAGCGCCACGCCGACTGCGACTCCCGCCCACAGGACAAGCCCTCCCAGCACGATTGTCAGGTCCGAGGCGCGTCGTACCAGGAGCGGCACGGCGACCGCGAGCAGGCTGTACTCGACGAGCTTGAGGAAGCTCACGAGATGCTCGTCGAAACGTGCGTCGTCGAGAGAGACCGGACGGAACGTCTGGAACGCGAGCCACACGAGCAGAGCGCCCCCGCTGATCCACAGCGCCCGCGCGGCGCGCAGGTGAGAGACGCCCGTGCGGGCCGCGGCGGCGGCTGCGAAGGCGACGACGACGAGGACGGCGAGGTCGGAGAGTCGGATGTCGACCGTCGTCGTACCTGCTCCGACGCTCAGGTCGGGCTGGTAGCGCTCGTGGAGGAAGAGGAACGGGATCGAGCCGGCGAGTACGAGTGCGCCGAGCGCATCCCGATTCACGAGAACCCGGAGGCCGGTGGAGGCATGCGCGCTGTCCAACGCCTCCGAGGCCACCGCGCCACTATAGGGGCGGTCCGCCACGGATCTGTCCGAGCGGCGCCCTCCCTACACTGACCCCCCGATGTCCTCTCGGCTCCTCCGGCGCCGGTCGGCAACGGCTGCGTGGATCTACGCCGCCGTCGCATGTGCGTTCGCCGGGACGGTCGTCGCAGCCCGGGTCCTGGGTCTCGCCGATTACGGCGTGTTCGCGACCGCGCTCGTCACGGTGGGGTTCTTCCAGTCGCTGCTCGACCTCACCGTCGAGGAGTCGCTGACGAAGTTCGGGTTTCGCTACGTCGCCGGCGAGGAGTGGGGGCGGCTCCGGCGGCTCTTCCGGCAGGCGCTGCTGCTGAAGCTCGCGGGCGGCTTCGTCGCGACGATGCTCCTCATCGCCCTCGCTCCGTTCGCCGACGAGCTGTTCGACGCGGGCGACATCGAGCAGGCGATCCTCGCAGCAGCGCTCCTCCCCCTCGTGCAGGCGTCGGAGAACGTCGGTGCAACCGCGCTTCTCCTGCACAGCCGGTACGACCTCCGGAGCATCTACCAGGCTGGATCCTCGGCCCTTCGTCTGGTCGCGATCGTCATCGGTGTGCACTACGGCGTGGTCGAGGCGTTGCTCGCGATCGTCGTCGCGCAGACGATCTCGACACTCGTGATCTCCGTCATCGGTGCGGTCGCTCTCCGGAAGTTCCCGACCGAGTCACCGAAGGAACTCGCCGAGGACGTTCCGGAGATCCGCAGTTTCGTGCTCCAGTCGAGCGTCGCAACGGGCGTGATCTCGCTGAGGGGCACGCTCGTCCCGCTGCTTCTCGGGGTCGTATCGAGCACGATTCAGGTCGGCCTGTTCCGCGTCGCGCAGACGCCGCAGACGGGCCTGGCCGCTGCGAGCTCGCCCGCGCGTCTCGTCTTGATGACCGAGCAGACGCGCGATTGGGAGCGCGGCGAGCGCGCACGGATCATCGCCGGGCTCCGCGCGTACTCGAAATGGGCGGGCGCGCTCATGCTCGTGGCTGTTCCGGTGTTCTTCGTCGCGATGCCGTGGCTCATCCGGATCGTCTTCGGCGAGGACTACGAGGGCGCGACACACGCGGCGCGGATCGTGCTCGTGGCTGCGGCCATTCACTTCGTCCTCGGTTGGACGAAGTCACTGCCCGTGACGATCGGCCGGCCGCGCCTCCGCATCGTCACGCACGGGCTCGAGACCCTGGTGGCGGTTCCGCTGGTGGCCGTCTTGGGCGTCGAGTGGGGCGCGACGGGTGCCGCCGTGGCTGTCCTCCTGTCGACGCTCGTGTTCGCGGCAGCGTGGCTGGTCGTGGTCGTGCGCCTGCGCGACGAGGTGTCGGCCGCCGGGGTGTCGCTGCAGCCGTGAGGGTCGTCGTCGTATCCGGGATCTGGCCGCCCGATCCCGGCGGGCCTGCGAGCCATGCTCCGGCGCTCGCCGACTTCCTCGCGGAGAGGGGACACGAGGTGGAGGTCGTCACGACCGCGGACTCGGAGCCGGCGCGGCGCTCATATCCCGTCTCGTGGGCGCCGCGGAGCTCGCCGTTGCGACACGCCCGGGCCGCGGCGCTCGTGCGTCGGGCGGCGCGACGGGCGGACGCCGTGTACGCGACGAGCATGATCCGCCGGGCCGCGATCGGAACTGGCCTCGCGCGCCGCCCGCTCGTCGTGAAGCTCGTTTCGGACGAGGTGTTCGAGCGCGCGACCCGGAGCGGGCGCTACGTCGGAACGCTCGACGCGTTTCAGGAGACGGGGGTGGTGTGCGCACCCGTGCCCTGCGAGCGACGCGCACGTTCGCCCTGAAGCGCGCCAGGCACGTCTTCTGCCCGAGCGCCTACCTGCGCGACGTCGCCTTACGCTGGGGTCTCGATCCCGGCCGGGTCTCCGTGCTCCCGAACCCGGCGCCGACCGTTCCGCCGATGCCGTCGCGCGAGGAGCTCCGCCGCGAGTTCGAGCTTGAGGGCGACGCTCTCGTCTTCGCGGGCCGGCTCGGCCCACAGAAGGCCGTCGGCGTGCTCCTCGACGCGCTCGTCGAAGCCGACCGCGTGCACCTCCTCATCGCAGGTGACGGACCCGAGCGGCATGCGCTCGAGCGACAGTCCGCGAAGCTCGGCCTCGACGGGCGAGTCCGCTTCCTGGGCACCGTGCCGCGCGAGGCCGTGCTCCGGCTCTTCCGAGCCGCCGACGCGTCGGTGCTCCCGTCGGCCTGGGAGAACTTTCCGCACACGGTCGTGGAGGCGCTCGCGGTCGGGTGCCCGGTGATCGCGACCGCGGTCGGGGGCGTTCCGGAGGTCGTTCGCGACGGCGAGAACGGTCTGCTCGTCCCGCCGAACGAGAGCGTGGCGCTCGGCGCGACGATCGCGAGGTTCTTCTCGGAGGCGCACCTGCGCGAGCGGCTTGCAGCGGCCGCGCCGGACTCGGTCGCCGGCTACTCCGAGCAGGCGGTCTTCGAGACGATCGAGGCGGAGCTCGCGCAGGCGGCGTCCGGATGAAGAAGCGGCTCCTCATGGTCGGCCGCTCGCGCTACTCCGTGCCGCTGTCGCCGTCGCTCGAGCAGAAGTTCGCAGCGCTCTCCGCGGAGCTCGACGTGCGGGTGCTCGCCGCGGAGGGCCGAGGAGATGGAGCGGATCCCCGCTTCCGGCTCGTGCGCCCCGCCCGGCCACGCGTGCTCGACGGGCCGGCGTTCTACGCGTCGCTTCCGTTTCGCGTGGCGCGTGAGCTTCGCGACTTCCGTCCCGACGCCGTGCTGGCCCAGGGCGCGCAGGAGACGGCTCTTTGCGTGCTCGGGCGCAGGCTTGCGAGGGTCCCGGCGAAGATCATCGCGGACATCCACGGCGACCCTGCGGCGCCGGCACGGCTCTACGGCTCGTCGCACCGCAGGTTCCTCGCGCCGGCCGCGGACGCGCTCGCCGGCTACGGGCTTCGCCGGAGCGACGGCGTGCGCACGATCTCCGCGTACACGTCCGGTCTCGTCCGCGAGGCCGGGGTCGAGCCGACCGCGGAGTTCGCGGCGTTCATGGACCTCGAGCCGTTCCTCGAGGGCGCTCCCGTTCCGCTCCCGGAGCGCCCTGTCGCGCTCTTCGTGGGTGTGCTCGAGCGGTACAAGGCCGTCGACGTCCTCGCCGAGGCGTGGCGCCTTGCTGCCCCCCGGGTCCCTGAAGCGGCTCTCCACCTCGTCGGCGGTGGGGCGCTTCGCGAGGTGCCCGCGCGCCTCGTTGCGGACCTTCCCGCACAGACGCGCTGGACGGAGTCGCTTCCCACGCCCGGGGTCGCTCGAGCGCTCGACGAGGCGAGTGTGCTCGTGCTCCCCTCGAGATCGGAGGGTCTCGGGCGCGTGGTCGTCGAGGCCTTCTGCCGCGGCCGCGGCATCGTCGCCAGCCGCGTCGGGGGCATCCCGGACATCGTCGAGGACGGCGCGACCGGGATCCTCGTTCCACCCGGAGATCCCGGGGCGCTCGCGGACGCGCTCGTGCGGGCCCTCGGAGATCGTGCTCTCGCAGAACGGCTCGGCTCGGCCGCTTTCGCCGCGGTGCAGCCGTGGCTCGCGACGCCCCAGGAGTACGCCCGCCGTATCCGCGAGCTCGTGGACGCCGTCACCGGATAGCCCGCCTACACTCATTCGATGCGTGCGGACCGCGCGAAGCAGCTGCTGAAGAACGGCGTCTACCGAGCGATCGGCGAGACGGTGGCCGGCGCCGGTGGGCTCGACGGCGAGGCCGAACGCACGCTCCGCGTCCTCATGTACCACAAGGTCAACGACGTCCAGCCGAACCCGACGACGGTGCCGACGGGCGTCTTCGTGGAGCAGATGGAGCTTCTCGCCACGCTCGGATACGTCCCCGTCTCACTGGGGCAAGTGCGCGACCACTACGTCGACGGCGCGCCGCTTCCCAAGGGTGCCGTCCTCATCACCTTCGACGACGGGTACCGCGACAACCTCGAGAACGCGCTGCCGATCCTGCAGCGCCACGGGTATCCGGCGGTGATCTTCGTGCCGATCGGTTTCCTCGAGGGCGATCGTCCGCTGCCGCACGAGGAGGCGCTGCGGACGCTCGGCGTGCGCAACGAGACTGTCGACTGGGACGAGCTCGCGGCGCTCGAAGCCGGGGGGATCCGGGTCGAGTCGCACGGGATCGGGCATCGCCCCGTGTCCGAGCTCGAGCCGGCGGAGGCGGCGCGCGAGATCGCGCTCTCGAAGCTCCGGCTCGAGGAGCGCCTCGGCCGCCCGGTCGACGCGTACGCCTTCGTCAAGGGATCGCTCGCCGACTACCGGCCCGAGCACGTGAGTCTCGTGCAGCAGGCGGGGTATGCGCTCGGCTTCACCTCAGTCTCCGGCGCGAACGGCCCGTCGAGCGACCGCTTCCGGCTCCGCCGCTACAACGTCGAGCCGTACCCGCCGCGCACCTTCGAGCTCGTCCTCTCCGGCGCCTGCGACCTCATCTCGGTGAAGGACACCGTTCCGGGCACGTACGCGCGGCGCGCGTTCAACAAGGTCCTGGGCACGGCCACCCGATGAGCTTCGAGGTCGTCCGCTACACGCCGGAGTGGCGGGCGTCGCTCGTCGCCCTGCTCGCACGCGTGGGCACGACGCAGCTCTCCGACGACGAGTTCACGTGGTGGTTCGACCGGAATCCAGGCGGCGAGGGAATCGTGTCCATCGCCGTCGACGACGGCGAGGTGATCGGCGTCGCCGCGATGAGCTTCTTCAAGACGCGCCTCGAGGGCGTCGAGACGCGGCTCGCGATCCCGGTGAACGTGGCCACCGACGCGCGCTACCGCGGCCAGGGCGTCTTCACGACGATGCAGGAGCTGAACGAGGAGGCCGCGGCTGCCTCCGGCTCGCCGCTCACCGTGACCTTCCCGAACGCGAACTCGTACCCGATCTTCGTCCGGAGGCTCGGCTGGGTCGACCTTCCTCGACTGCGCCTGTGGGCGCGGCCGCTCCGGGTCGGAGGCGTCGTGCGTTACGCACTGGGACGCGAGGGAGAGCACGGCGGGATGCGCGCGCCCGTGGCGGTCGAACGCGAGCTGAAGGGTCTTGACGTGCGCCCGATCACGCGGTTCGCCGAGGACATGGACGAGCTGGGCGCCCGGGCCGCAGCCGGCTACGGGAGCCATTTCTCGCGCGACGCCGGGTACTTCAACTGGCGCTACCTCGACTCGCCGCGGGACTACCGCTGCTTCGGGGTGTACCGGGAGGACGCGCTCGTCGGCGTCGCGGTCGTGGGCCACACGTTCAAGCACGGCGTCTCGGCGGGCTTCCTCGCCGACCTCGTTGTGGCACCCGACGCCGCCGTCGCCGTGCGCGCGCTCGTCGCGCGTGCCGTCGAAGAGGTGAAGGGAGGGGCCGACGCCCTCGTGCTGCTGCCGCCACCGGGATCGGCGCAGCGCCGCGCGCTCGTCCGTGCAGGCTTCGCGCCGACGAACAAGAAGCTCCGCTTCATCGGCAAGACCCTCCACGACGGCGCTCGCCTCGACGGCGCCGCATCGGCCTGGCACTTCACGCTCGGCGACTTCGACTTCTTCTAGCGCCGTGACCAAGCTCGTGTTCATCACGCAACAGGTCGATCCGGGGCATCCCGCGCTCGCCGCGACCGTTCCGAAGATCCGGGCGCTCGCCGCACACGTCGACGAGGTCGTGGTGCTCGCGGACGGCGCGGTGCCCGGGGTGCTGCCGGAGAACTGCCGCGTGCGCACCTTCCGGGCCCCGCACAAGGCACTTCGCGGCGCGCGCTTCGAGGCTGCGCTGGCGCGGGAGCTTCCGGGGCTGCGCGGCGGGGCGGTCGTCGCGCACATGTGCCCGATCTACGCCGTGCTCGCTGCACCGCTCGTGCGGCCGCTCGGGGTCCCGCTCGTCCTCTGGTTCACGCACTGGCGCGCGAGCGGTCTCCTGCGGGCGGCAGAACGCGCCTCGACGGCGGTGACGAGCGTCGACGAGCGCTCATTCCCCCTGCCCTCGAAGAAGCTCCATGCGATCGGCCACGGGATCGACCTCGACGAGTTCCCCTGCTCGTCTCCGCGAGACGGGTCCGGCATGCGCCTGCTCGCGCTCGGGCGTTACTCGACCGCGAAGGGGCTCGACGTCGCGGTCGCCGCCGTGCCGCTCGCTGGCGACGACGTCGAGCTGCACCTGCACGGTCCGGCGCTCTCCGAAGAGGAACGCGCGCACCGCGCCGAGCTCGAGCAGCTCGTCCCGGAGCTCGGGCTCGATGGCCGCGTGACCATCGGCGATGCGGTGCCGCGTTCCGCGCTTCCGGGGCTGTTCGCGGCCCACGACGCCCTCGTCAACAACATGCGCGCCGGCGCGCCCGACAAGGTCGTCTACGAGGCCGCGGCGGCATGTCTGCCCGTCCTCGCCTCGAACCCGATCTTCGACGAACTGCTCGAGCCCGAGCAGCGCTTCACGCGCTGGGATCCCGGCGCTCTCGCCGAGCGGGTTCGGGCACTGACGAAGCTGACCCGGGACGAGCGTGCCGCCATCGGCCGGCGGCTCCGGGAGCGTGTGGCCGCAGGGCACTCGGTGGAGTCGTGGGCGCGTGGCACCCTCGGCGCGGCAGGCCTGTCATGAGGGATGGCGTCGTCCTCCACGCCCAGAAGGTGGCGGGCATATCCGGCTCGGAGGCCCATCTCCTCCAGTTGCTTCCCGACCTCCGCGAGCGCGGCTGGGACATCCGCTTCCTCATGCTCCACGAGGACGAGGCCGGCGCGTGGGAGTTCGCCGGCGCGCTCCGCGCGCGTGGCGTCCCGCTCGACGACATCCGCCTGCGGGCGGACGTCGACCCGATCGCCTTCGGGCAAGTGACTGCGTACCTGGCGCGGGTCCGGCCGCGGATCCTGCACACGCACCTCGTACACGCGGACGTGTACGGGCAGCTCGCCGGTTCCGTCGCCCGTGTCCCGCTTCGGCTCTCGACGAAGCACGGGTTCAACGAGTTCCGAGAAGGGCGCTGGTTCGGGTTCGCCGATCGCTCTGTGGGCTCGCTGGCGCACGTGCACATCGCGATCTCGCAAGGTCTCGCCCGGTACCTCGCGGAGACCGAGGGCTTCGACGAGGCCGACTTCGAGATCGTCCACTACGGCATCGCCTCGGCGGGGGACCCGGCTCCGTACGACGGGTCCGAGCCGCGCCTTCTCTGCATCGGCCGTCTCATCCCGATCAAGGGTCACCTCGTCCTGCTCCGTGCGCTGGCCCAGGCGCGCGCACGTGTGCCCGACGTGGTGCTGGACGTCGCAGGGCGCGGACCGCTCGAGCCAGCCCTCAAGGCCTACGCGCGCGAGCTCGGGCTCGAGGACGCCGTGCGCTTCCTCGGCTTCGTCTCGCCGGTACAGAAGGCAGTCGAGAACGCCGCAATCGTGGTCGTGCCGTCGCTCGGCGAAGGGTTCGGGATGGTCGCGCTCGAGGCCATGGAACGGGCGCGCCCGGTGATCGCGAGCGCGGTCGGCGGACTTCCCGAGATCGTCGCCGACGCCGAGACGGGCCTCGTGGTCCCGCCCGCCGACGCCGAGGCGCTCGCGGAAGCCATCGTCGCGCTCGCTGGCGACCTGCCGCGCGCGGTCGAGCTGGGTCGAGCGGCACGCGAGCGCGCGCTCGCGGAGTTCACGCCGGAGCGGTGCGTCGAGCGTGTCGAGGCGCTCTACGCGCGTGCTCTCGAGCCCGCGCCGACGTAGTGGCGCGTCCGGCGTCGCTGCACGCGCTCCCACGCTGACGCGAGGGCGAAGGCGGCGAGGATCGCGAGCAGGAAGTCCCACGGCGCGCGGTACCGGGCGGTGCCGGCGAACACCGTCGCCGCAAGCGTGTTGTAGGCGAGCATGAGGAGCGCCAGCCCGACGAAGTGCGGTGGTGCGACGAAGACGCCGGCGATCGCAAGGGCGTAGAGGACGATCACGAACGCGGGCTCCACGGTCCTCCGCGCGGTACGGGCTGCGCCGCTTCCGCTCTCGTCCGACTCCCGTGGCACCGGGTTCCAGAGCATGCGCGTCGCCTGGAGCGCGAGCAGTCCCTTCTCGCCCGGATGCTCGCGCCAGAAGTCGACGACCTCGTCCCGGTACAGGCGCATCTGGGCGCACTCGTCGATCGTGGTCGGCTCGCCCGCGAGCGTGAGATCCGCGGCGAGCTCTGGCCAGGGTGGCCCCCCTGAGAGCTCAGGGACGTCGTCGATCCAGCCGCCGCGATCGAGGACCTCGCGCGTGTTCTCGTTGTTCGCTTTCCAGAGGGCACGCGAGTCCGTCGTGATCGCGTAGCAGCCGACCTGCACCTTGTTTCGCACGACCCACGGTGCCACCACCACCGCAGCCATCCCGATGACGAGCGCGGCCGCGGTCAAGCCATGGCTCACGGGTGTGCGCCAGGCGACGTACGCGGCGATGCCGATCGGGAGGAGCAGGAGTCGCGCGTTACCGAGGATCGCCAGCCCGGCGACGGCACCCGTCGCTGTGGCGAGCGGAAGCGACTGCCGCTCGTAGGCGGCCAACGCGCAGAGCGCGAGGAGTGCCAGCGCCAACCCGTCGAGCACCTCGCGGTTCAGGTGGACGTCGTGCCAGACGACGTACGGGTGCAGCGTCGCGATAGTCGCGGCGACGAGGCCGACGCCGGGCGAGCGGAGCCTCGTCCCGATCGCGAGGACGACGAGCGCCGTCGCGACCGCGACGGCGATCTGTGCGAGCCCGACCGCGAGCCAGGAGCGACCGAACGGCAGGTAGATGGCTGCGAGAAACCAGCCGTAGAGCGGCTGGGTGTATGCGGACGGCTCGCCCGGGAGGAAGCCGAACGTCCCGTGATCGACGAGCGTCGTCGCGAAACGGTCGCTCTTGTCGACGAACTCCTCGAGGATCGTCTCCCGCTCCCGCGCCAGCACGAGGAGACGCGGGGCGGCCGCGACGACGACCACGACAGCGGCAGCCGCCGACCGTTTCATCTAGCTTCGGCGTCGATGGGCGCCACGTCGCGGGAACGGTACGCGGTCGTCTCCTGCCACGTTGAGCGACCGCTCGACGACTCGGTCTGGGCTCGGTTCGCCGCGGTCCAGGACGCGCGTCCCGGAGGTTTTGCGATCGCGGCGCTGATGCGACCGCCGGACGCGGCTCACGGAGAGGACGACGCGACCTGGCTCGCGCGAGCCCGCGAGGCGTCCGCCCGGGGGCCGCTCGGACATCACACGCACTGGACCGCGCCCGACCACGCACGCCCTACGGGTGAGGCCACTGGGGCCAGGGTGAGCGAGGAGGGACGACGCATGCGGGAAAGCGGCATCGCCCCGACGCTGTTCTGCGGCGGCGGCTGGTACTCGGACGTCGAGGTTGCCGGGGCATGCGCGGAGCTGGGCTACGTCGACTGCACGCCACGAGCGTCACGTCCGCCGTACCTCGGAGCCGGCGAGCGCTGGGCGTCGCTCAGCGGGCCCGCGCGCGTCGAACTCCCGTCGGGAAGGGAGCTGGGAGTCATCCCGACGACCCACTCGCTCGGCGATCTCGCGCGCGCACTCGCGCGGAGGGAACTGCCAACCCTGGTCCACACCTACTTCCACGACACCGATCTCCTCGACCGCCGCCGCCGTGCACTTCTGCACGCGGGTCTCCGCGTGCTCGCGCGCCGGGCTGACGTCCTCGACCTCGACACGCTCGCGGCGAGTGCGCTCACCGATGCACCGCGCATCGCGTGGGACGACGTGGCTCGGCTCTAAGCTTCCACGACATGTCCGGCAAGCTCGTTCCGCCGGCGGAGACGTCGCGTCCGACGCCGACCCCGACGCAGGCCGCAGCGGGGCGCGATGTTCGAGCCTCGCGCCTGTACCTGCTCTCGCGCGGGCCGATCGTGTCGGTCGTCCGGCGCTGTGTGTCCGTCGCTGCGCTCGTGGTGCTGGACGTCGTCGGGCTCGCGCTCGGGATTTACCTCGCGCTCGTCCTGCGCCAGGTGATCACCGGCGACGGCGATGTCCTCTGGAGCCTGCTGTGGAGAGAGGGGCCAGCCGAGTGGCTCAAGTTCGTCGCGCCGATCACGATCCTCGTGTTCGCCCAATCGGGGCTCTACCGGCAGCGGGAGCTGCGGCCGGGCCCGGGGCGGATCCTCGCGTGTCTCATCGTCGTCGCGCTGATCGTGCTCGCTTTCGGGCTCGGGACAGGCTACGACTTCACGACCTCCGGGCTCATCCCGACGTCGGTCGTGGCCTCGGCCGTGACCATCGGCCTCCTACGGGCCGCCTACGAGTCGGCCTCCCTCGAGGTCATGCGCGCGGCCGGGATCAGGCGGCGGGTGGTGCTCGTCGGCGCGGGTGAGAGCCTCACGCGGCTCAAGAGCTCGCTGACCAGCGCTCGCAGCGGGCTGACGTACGAGTTCGTCGGGATCGTCGCGCCCGACGGCGTCCCAGGATTCCACCTCCTGGGCTCGTGGGCCGAGCTCGCACGCGTGCTCGACGACGCGCGTCCCGACGAGGTCATCCTCACGGAGGCCGACTTCGACGAGCGCGCCGTGCTCGAGGTCGTCGAACAGGCGCACCGCCAGGGGATCAAGGTGCGACTGGCGCCCGACACGACCGAGTTGCTCGTCCAGCGGGGCGAATACGTGCCGGGACAGGGGGCGCCGCTCTTCGAGCTCCGGCCTCCGGTCCTGACGGGCTGGGAGTGGGCCGTCAAGCGGGCGTTCGACCTCGTCCTGAGCATCCTCGTGATCGTGATCGGCCTACCGCTGTGGGCGCTCATCGCGCTTGCGGTCAAGCTCGACTCGCGCGGCCCTGTGCTCTTCGTCGACCGGCGTATCGGCGTGGGCGAGCGCGAGTTCGGGATGCTGAAGTTCCGCACGATGGTCGTCGAGGCCCCGGCGCTCCAACCAGCGCTGGAGGAAGCCAACGAGGCAGAGGGCGCCCTCTTCAAGATCCGCGACGACCCGCGCGTGACGCGTGTCGGACGGTTCCTGCGCCGCTTCTCGCTCGACGAGATCCCACAGGTCGTGAACGTCGTGAAGGGCGAGATGAGTCTCGTCGGGCCGCGCCCACTTCCGCTCCGCGACTACGAGCTGCTCGCGGACTGGCACCGAGCGCGGTACCGCGTGCTGCCCGGGATGACGGGCCTGTGGCAGATCTCCGGCCGTTCAGGGCTTACGTTCGACGATCTCGTCCGACTCGACTTCACGTACCTCGAGAACTGGTCGGTCTGGCTCGACGTCTCGATCATCGCCAAGACGATCCCCGCGGTCATCGCACGGAGAGGGGCGTACTGATGCGTTCGCCCAAGATCCTCGCGGCAGCCTCCGCAGTCGATCTCGACTTCCGCTACGGCTGCACGCCCGCGTGGTGGCAGCTGTGGAAGGGGATGTACGAGGCGGGCGTCGACCTCGTGGTCACGCCGTATCGCGGCAGGCCGGTCGAGTCCCCGTGGTGGCGCACCGCGCCGAACCCGACCTACCGCGAGGGCGAGTCGTACCAGGCGGTGCGCGACGTCCTCGCGCGAGTGAAGGGCGACCGCTATCTGCGGCGGGCGGAGTCGAGTCCGGACGAGTCGGCCCTCGACAAGCTCACGCGGGAGACCGTCGCGCGCTGGGTGACGCCTCGCTGGAAGCGCCACCTCGAGCGCCTGGTCGAGGAGGAGAAGCCGGACGCGGTGATCGTCTTCACGATCCCGATGGCCCATCTCCGCGGCATCCCGGACGCCCTCCGCGAGCGGTTCGGCATCCCGATCGTCTTCTACGACGGCGACGTGCCGATGAGCCTCCCCGAGTTCGGCGGGATGGACACGGGGTTCAACCCCTACCACGGCGCCGATCCGTGGGAGTACGACCTCGTGCTTTCGAACTCGGAGGGCGGGACCGGAAGGCTCATGGAGCTCGGGGCGCGGCGCGCGGAGGCGCTCTTCTGGGGGGCCGATCCCGAGTTCTTCGCTCCCCAGGCCGTCGAGAAGGACGTCGACGTGTTCTTCTACGGCTACGGCGACAAGTTCCGGCGGGACTGGATGAAGACGATGGTCGGCGAAGCGTCGCGCCTCGCGCCCGACCTCGACTTCGGCCTCGGCGGGCTCGACTTCCAGGGCGACACGGGAGCGGCCCGCCTCCTGGGCGACATCCCGTTCAACCGCTTCGCCCGTGCGATCTCGGCCGCGCGGGTGAACCTGAACATGACCCGGCGCCCTCATGCCACGGTGCCGGGCTCCTCGACCGCACGGCCGTTCGAGCTGGCGTCCACGGGTGCGGCGATCGTCTCGAACCCGCACGAAGGGATCGAGCGGTGGTTCGAGCCGGACCGCGAGCTCGTGGTCGTCGAGAGCGCCGAGGAGGCGGTCGCGGCGTACCGCGAGCTCGCGGCGGACCCCGGACAGGCCGACGAGATGGGCCGCCGCGCACGCGAGCGCGTCCTCGACGAGCACACGTACGCGCACCGCGCGCGGCGTCTGCTCGAGCTCGTCGGGCTCGAGGCCGGGGTCGCGGCATGACGCGGGTCGTCGCGATCGTCCCCGCGTGGAACGAGTCGGGCGCCATCGGCGGCGTCGTCGACGAGATCCTGGCGTTCGAGCCCGGCACGACGGTCGTCGTGATCGACGACGCGTCGAGCGACGACACGGCGGCGGTCGCAGCGCAGCACGGCGCGCTGGTGCTGCGTCTCCCCTTCAACGTCGGGATCGGCGGCGCGGTCCAGACCGGGTTCAGGTACGCGCGGGACGAGGGGTACGAGATCGCCGTCCGTCTGGACGGCGACGGCCAGCACGTCGCGTCGGAGCTCGGGAAGCTCCTCGGCCCGATTCGCGCGGGCGACGCCGACCTCGTCATCGGCTCGCGGTTCGTCGATCCGGGCGGGAGCTATCGGCCACCGTTCGCGCGGCGAATGGGCATCCGCGTGTTCGCGCGGCTCGTATCGCTCCTCGGCGGGCAGAAGGTGACGGACACGACGTCCGGATTCGCGGCGATGAGTCGCACGGGGATCGAGCTCTTCGCCGTCGAGTATCCCCACGACTACCCCGAGGTCGAGGCGACGCTCGTCGCGCTGCGGAGCGGGCTCCGCCTCACCCAGGTGCAGGTCGAGATGCGGGAGCGGCAGGCGGGGGCGTCGTCGATCACGTTCGTCCGCTCGCTCTACTACATCGTGAAGGTCATGCTCGCGCTGCTCGTGGCCAGCCTACGGAGATATCCGCGGCTCGAGGCCGCGCGGCGATGACCCCGATTCGCGCGTCCATCGCGGGCGCGGTCGCCTCGCTCATCCTCATCCTCGTCGTCGTCGAGCTCGTCCGCGGACGCCGGCTGAAGGAGCGCTACGCGCTCCTCTGGCTCGCTACCGGGATCGTGCTGCTCGTGCTCTCGCTCTGGCGCGAGGGCCTCAACACGATCGCGGGGTGGCTCGGCGTCACGAGCTACCCGCCCGCCGTGCTGTTCGCCGTCGCGACGCTGTTCATCTTTCTCGTGCTCCTGCACTACTCGACGGTGATCTCGCGGCTCACCGACGAGAACGTCGACCTCGCGCAGCGGATCGCGCTTCTCGAGGAGCGCCTCAGCCGCGAACGGCAACCGGAGGGCTGAACGCGAAGATGTCGCCGGCCTCCGGGTCGTCGGCCCAGTTCGTTCCGACTCCGACGCGGTACGTCGCGGTGGGCGACCCATCGGGATCGACGTAGGAGAGGTCGCGCGTCGTCGCGATGATCTCGCTGCTCAGGAAGCAGTACCAGGCGACGTCGCCCGACAGGAGGCAGAACGTGTCGTCGCCCGGGCCGTCGTGCCGATAGACGCGGTAGAAGACGTCGGCACGCCATGGCCCGCCGTCCGTCCAGCTCAGCCGCCGTGCCGGGCCCTCCTGCTGCACGTCGAGCCGGAGCCCGTCGTCGACCGGCGTGAGGATGTTCCCACTCTCGAAGTCCTGCACCACCGTCTTCTGCTGCGTCTTGCCGAGGGCCGAGGACGCTGCGATCGCGACGCCCGGGACGAGCACGGTCGCGACCGCCGCGATCGCGATCCACCGCTGTGTGACCGGGCCGCTCGTGACCGGCTGCACGCGTGCGCCGAGCCGTCGTGGGAGCGTCGGCACGAGCAGCGGGATGGATGCAAGGAGCAGGAGATACGCGGGCCACGCGGGCATCAGCAGCCGCCAGAACGAGCCGGACTCGATCGACGCCAACGGCGAGAAGCCCTTCACGACGAGGAATGCGGCGAGCCAGCCCCCGAGGAGGGCCGCGACGGCGCCCCGCCGGACGCGCACGACCGCGAGCAGCCCGGCGAACGGCGCCCACTGCGCGAGTCGCTGGCTCCAGAAGAACTCCCGAAGCTCGTTCATCTGGTCGCGCCAGTGCTCCAGGTCGATGTCGAGGTAACGGTTGAGCTTCAGGTCGACGGCCAACGGGCCCGACCCCACGGCGACCCGCGCCTCGTCGAGTGCGAACGCGGGAACTTGACCCAGCCCGCGCACCTTCCAGAGCAGGAGGACGAGCAACGCGGGTGCGATCGCGATGCCGCACGCGAGGCCCTCGCGCCAGCGGCGTGCGACGACGTACGCGAGGAGTGCGCCTGCCGCGACGAGCAGGTTCGGCGGCTTCAAGCCCGCGGCGGCGCCGATGAGCACGCCTGCAAGGACGGCGTCCAGGACGCGGCCCGGCTTCAGCGACCGTACGACGAACAGTGCGCCCGCGAGGACGAGAACCATCGACGGGAAGTCGGCCATCGCCGTGAGGCCGAGCGCCTGAGGGAGGAACTGCTCGTACCAGCGCTCCTGGTAGCGGTCGACGAACAGCGGGATGGCGGCGAAGGGCGCGACCACCCACAGGAACGCTGCCCAGTAGCCGAGGAGGCGCCCGCCGATCTCCTGCGCCAGGGCATACACGCAGCAGACGGCGATCGGGCCGAGGACGAGGATCTGCGCGACGACGAGTACGGGCAGCGCCTGGACGTACGTCGCGCCCGTTGCCCACGTGACGGGTGCCTGCGCGGCGGGCCAGAGGTATCCGATCTCGGTCGGCGGGAGCTCGCGCTGCCCCAGCAGCCAACCGGTCGTCGACATCCAGATCTGGTCGCCGCCCTGGTACCACACCCAGCCGTTGTGCTCGACCGAGAGCGCGAAGATCAGGACGAGGGCGATCTGGCCGACGATCAGCGTCCCGACGACGACGCGCGGCCGTTCGAGGAGACGGTCGACCGTGTGTCCGCCCCGGCGCGCCGCGCCGACCGCGGTACTACGTACCGACACCCGCAACCGCCGAGCGGTACCACGCGACGGTGCGCTCGATCCCCTCGCGCAACGGCGTCCGCGCCTCGAACCCGAACAGCTCGCGGGCGCGCGCGGGGTCGACGCTCCGCCGCGGCTGGCCGTTCGGCTTCGAGTCGTCCCAGACGATCGCGCCCTCGTACCCGGTCACCTGTGCGATGAGCTCCGCGAGGTCTCGGATCGAGATCTCGCGCGCGGCGCCGAGATTGACGGGGTCGGCCCCGTCGTAGCGTTCGGACGCGAGGATCAACCCCTCGACGCAGTCGTCGACGTACAGGAACTCGCGTGTCGGCGAGCCGTCGCCCCAGAGGACGACCTCGCCGTCGGCCTCGACCATCTTCCGGATCAGGGCCGGGATCACGTGCGACGTCTCGAGGTCGAAGTTGTCGCGCGGTCCGTAGAGGTTCGTGGGGAGAAGGAAAATGGCATCGAGCCCGTATTGCTCGCGGTACGCCTGCGCGCCGACGAGCACCGCCTTCTTCGCGACGCCGTACGGCGCGTTCGTCTCCTCCGGGTAGCCGTCCCAGAGGTCGTCCTCGGCGAAGGGCACAGGTGCGAACTTCGGGTAGGCGCAGACGGTGCCGACGATGACGAGCTTCGGCGTGGAGTGGACGCGCGCCTGCTCGAGGACGTTCGCGCCCATGGTGAGGTTCGCGAACCAGTAGCGGCCGGGGTTCACGCGGTTCGCGCCGATCCCGCCGACCTCGGCCGCGAGGTGGAAGACGAGCTCGGCGTCGGCGTGATCGAAGAGCTGGGCCGTGTCGCCCATTGCGGTGAGGTCGTAGTCGACACTGCGCGCGACGACGACATCGTGACCATCGGCCTCGAGCCGCTCGACGAGGTGCGATCCGAGGAAGCCTCCGCCTCCGGTGACCAAGACACGCATCAGGAGGAGGCTACAAGCCGAATCGGGCGCGACCGACGACCACTGAGGCCACGGTTAGGCTGGGTCGCGTGCGCTGCGCGGAGGATTCGGGAAAGTTCCGGGTGTTGCGCCGCTGACTGCTCGGAGTGCCACAGTCGCGTCCGGCGCCATTCTCGCCGTTCTCGCCGCCATCGCGGTGTGGAATGCCTTCACGTACCCGCCGATCGGTGGGTATGACGCGCAGGAGTACCTCACGTATGCCCACGACCTCGTCGATCGAGGCGTGCTGCCGCCGAACGGCGAGGGAGCGTACTACACGCCGCCCGGATTCATGGCGATCGCCGGGGTCATGGGCAGCCTCGGCCGCGCTCTGCACATGCACGATCCGGATCACCTGGGGCAGCTCGTCAACGCCGTCGCGGTCGTCGTGACCGGGCTGCTCGTTCTCCTGCTCGCGCGCACTCTGTGGCCTGCTCGTCCGGTCACATGGCTCGCGTCGGTCGGCTTCTATGCGGTCTTCCCGATCGTGCTGAAGACGGGTGCCATGTTTCACCCGGAGCCGCTCGGGATGCTCGTCGCCGCAGGTTCGCTGCTCGTGCTCGCCCTCATGCTGCGACGCGGGATCTACTCCTGGAAGTACGCGGTGTGTCTCGGCCTCCTGCTCGGGGCGGGACAGCTCGTCCGAGCGTGGTCGCTGTGGATGGTCGGCGTGGCCCTCGTGGTCCTCGCAGCGGTCGCGATCCTCGATCGCGCGGCTCGGAGTTCTGCTCTCGCGACCGGAGCGATCGCACTCGCACTCGCGGCGATCGTGCCGCTGCCGTGGTACGTACACCAGGCGACTCGCTACTCGAATCCTGTCTTCGATCGCCCGCAGGATGACCGATTCCTCCTTGCGCGGCGCCCGCTCGCCTTCTACGTCGACGCCGGTTACCCCGACGTGGTCTCCCATCCCTGGCAGGGTCACCTGAACGATCGCTTCGTCGGCGTCCTGTATTCGGAGACGTGGGGAGACTACTTCGGCATCTGGTCGTGGGGCCCGGGTCGGGGCGATCGAACCGACGCCATCGACGCGTCGCTCGTTCGTCAGAACCTTCTCGGCCTCGTTCCGACTGCGCTCGCCCTCGCGGGGCTGTTCGCCCTGCTCGGTCTGTCGATCGCGCGTCCTCGCGAGGACATCGCACGGCTCGTGCCCCTGCTGCCGCCGATCGCGGCAGTCGTCTCAGTCCTCTATCTGGGTGTCGCATACCCGACGAGCGACGGCGACACCGTCAAGGGCACATATGCGCTCGCGGCCGTACCGGCCTTCGCGCTGTGCTTTGGATTCGCCGTGGACGTGCTTGCGCGGCGGCGCGTGGTCGGTCTCGCTCTTGCCGTCCTGTTCGTCCTCTCGGCGCTCGCAATGCTCCCCTTCCTCGTCCTGTGACAGCACTCGATGCGCCAGAAACGAGAAGCGCCGAGCAGCGTTGGCTCGCCGCTGGCTTGATCGTGGTCGGCCTCGTGATCGCGGCCCAGTTCGTTGGCGGAAGCATCCAGCAGGCGGCATCGAACGAGCCGTCGTACCTCGAGAGGGTCGAGACGTGCCTCACCGAGCGCAGCACCCCGTTCGAAGCCGTCACCGGCGATCTCATCGCTCTGAGCGCGGGTCGAGGTGCGCTCAGAACGAACGTCGGCGGCAACCATGTCACGGTTGCCCTCGGTAGCTCCGAGGACGATGCGAAGCGGATTGTCGGCGACTACGAGTCGGTCGGATCGCCCGGGGCTCGTCTCGAACAGAATCGCAAGGTCGTCTTCCTCTGGGACCAGGAGCCGACGGCGGACCAGCACGACTTCATGGTTCTCTGCACGCTCGACGCGCAGGACTGACGTCGGTGTCTTGCAGACCCCGCTAGCGACGCAGGGCCGGGGAGCCGGTCGAGAGCCAGTCGACGCGGCCGATCCACCGCTCGCGGTTCTCCGCGTACCAGCGGATCGTCTGGAGGACGCCTTCCTCCCAGGACACGCGCGGCTGCCAGCCCGTCTCGGCGGTCAGCTTCTCGTGCCCGACGCGCAGTGCCATGACCTCGCTCGATCCGGGTCTGTGGCGGGATGCGCTCGAGACGACCTCCCTGCCCGCGGGCCAGAAGCCCTCGGCCTCGCCGACCCGGAGGATGAGGTCGACCCAGTCGCGCATCGAGATGTTCTCGCCCTGCCCGTAGACGTAGACGTCGCCCGGCGTGCCCTGCGCCGCGACGGTGAGATGCCCGCGGACGCCGTCCGAGCAGAAGCAGAAGTCGCGGAGCGGGTCGAGTGCGCCGAGCTCGATCGTTTCGCGCGTCAGGGCCTGGGTGACGATGGTGCCCGTGACGTAGCGCGGATTCTGGCGTGGCCCGTAGTTGTTGAACATCCGGGTGACGACGCCCGGGATGCCGAACGCGTCGAAGTAGTTCATGGTCAGGAAGTCCGCGGCGACCTTCGCCGTGGCGTAGATCGACTTCGGGTTGATCGGCGAACGCTCGTGGAGGATGAGTCCGCCCTCGTCGTCGAAGTCGTGCTGGTCCGAGACCGATTCGCGGACGTTGCCGTACTCCTCTGACGTTCCCGCAGTGTCGAACTTCTCGAGCTCGAGGCCGGCGTCGACCACCGACTGCAGCAGATTCAGCGTGCCGACGACGTTCGCGGCAACGGTCTCGTACGGCCGGTGCCAGGACTCGCCCACGTGGGCCTGGGCGCCGAGGTGGAAGATGTACGGGCGGTCGCTCGCCGACGCCTTCAGCTCGCGGACGAGGTAGTCGACCGAGGTCCGGTCGGTGAGATCGGCGAAGTGCACCTTCAGGCGGTCGCGGAGGTGGCCAATGTTGTTCAGCGCGCCGCTCGAGGTCGCGCGCACGAAGGCGTGCACGGTCGCGCCGAGCTCGACGAGCGCATCCGTGAGGTGCGAGCCCATGAAGCCGTCGGAGCCCGTCACGAGCACGGTGCGCCCCGCGTATGCATCCCCGAAGTCGCGGATCAGTTCGTCGCGCGCGGCGCCTGTCCAGAGGGTGTCGTTCGGCATCGTCCGTACGCTTCCGCGTCGGTGAGCAAGCGTACAGAGTCGCCCGGCTTGGGCTCACTGGCTAGCGCGGCGCTCACCGCCGTGTCGATGCTCGTCGTGACGGGCTTCGCGGCGGTCGTCGGCGTCGTCATCGCGCACGAGTTCGGGCGCACGGAGGAGACGGACGGTTTCTTCGCCGCCTACGGCGTCTTCATCGTGATCGTGCTCGCGTCGCAGGCGATCCGCCTCGCGGTCCTCCCGCCCTTGGCGATCGCCCGGCAGGAAGGGCGCCTGCGTGGGGAGGTAGCCGGGTTCGGGGTCGCGCTCGCCGTTGCCGCGCTGCCGTTCCTCGTGGTGGGCGAGGTCGCGGCGCGACCCGTCGCGGATCTCCTCACCGGATCGGGCTCGGCGACCGCACAGGATGTGTGTGCCGACGCGCTGCGCTGGCTCGTGCCGGCCGGGATCGCGTACCTCTTCGCGGGCCTCGCGGCGAGCGGCCTGGCCGCGCTGGACGACTACGCGACGGCGGCTCTCGGGTACGCCCTCGGGGGGACCGCCGCGCTGATCGAGATCCTCGCGCGCGTCGACGAAGACGGGTTCGCGGCGCTCTATCGCGGCGTCGCGTTGAACGGCGCCATCGCCCTGGCCATCCCCGCGCTCGGGCTCGGGTGGCGCGCCGGTCGGGCACGAACGGCACGGACGTGGCTTCGTTCGACGGGTCCGTCGCTGCGGTCACGGCTCGGCATCTTCGCCACCGCAGCGGCGTTGCCGATCGCGCTGCAGCTGCTCTACGTCGTGTGTCTGCCCTTCGCAGGCCGCGTCGAGCCGGGAGCCGTCACGAGCTTCGGCTACGCGTACCTCGCCGCCGCCAGCTTCGTCTCGATCACCGCCTTCTCGATCGGGCTCGTGTCGTCGGTGCCGCTGACCCGCTCCGGGTTGGGGGACGGGGCCGCCGCCCGACACGTGACTGCCGCCGCGTGGGTTGCCCTCACTGTGATCGGCGGGGCCGTCGGGGCATTCGCCGTCGCCGGAGGGAAGATCGTCGAGTCGTTGCTCGGCGATGCCTACGGAGGCGACGTCGGCGAGGAGGTGAGCCGCCTCGTCGTCGTGCTCGCCCCGTGGATGGTCGCCTCGGTCGGCGTGAACGTCTCGTTCCCGCTCGCATTCGTCGCCGGCCGCCTCCGCAAGCTCCCCGTCATCGGTGCCTGCGCGCTCGCTCTGCAGGTGGTCCTCGCCTGGATCGGCTCGGAGCTCTTCCAGCTCGACGGCCTCGCCGTCGCGCTCACGCTCTCGACGTTCCTCGTGCTCGCGGCGCTCCTCGGAGAACTCGGCGCGCTCGATGCCGGTCTGCGTGGAATCCTGCGCGCGGCAGCCGCGATTGCAGCCGTCGTGCTCGTCGCGTTCGTGCCGGCGAACCTCCTCCTCGGCGCGGTGCCGGCCGCGATCGTCGGTCTCGTGCTCTACGCGGTGCTCGTCGTCGCGTGGCGCCCGCGCGGCCTCACGGAGTCGTGGGGCTACCTGCGCGCCCTGCGCTGAGAGCAATGCGGTAGACGTCCTCGTGCAAGCGTGCCGTCTCGTCCCACGTGAACTTCGCGGCACGCGCGAGGCCGAGGGCCCGCAGTTCGTCGCGCCGCTCGTCGGCCTCGAGCATCGCCGCGGTCATCGCGTCGACGTCCGTGGGATCGAAGAGCACGGCCGCGTCGCCACACACCTCGGGGATCGCCCCCGCGTTCGACGCCGCGACCGGGCACCCGCAGGCCATCGCCTCGAGCGGTGGGATGCCGAAGCCCTCGTAGAGGCTCGGATAGACGAGGCAGGCCGCGCGCCGATAGAGCGACGCGAGCTGCGTCGAAGGGACCTCACCGAGGATCTCGATGCCCTCGGGCACCGGCTCCAGACGTTCGAGCCCGCCTCCGGTGAGGAGGAGCCGGAGCTGTGGCCTCGTCTCGCGCAGAGTCGTGAACGCCTGGAACAGGCGCGCGTGGTTCTTGTGCGGCCATCCGCGTGCCGGATACAGGAGGATCGGCTCGCGCTCCTCGTCGGCCGGACGGAACGTCGTGTGGTCGATCCCGAGTGGCACGACGTGGATCCGGCTCGGATCGAGGTCGAGTGCGTCCCGTGCGCGTCCCCGTACGAATTCGCTCGTGACGATGACCGCCGCCGCCGAGCGCGCGGCGCGGTCGTACGCGAGCCGCCGGAACGAGCGCCGGGCGGGTCCGAAGAACTCGGGGAGGTCGCGGTGCTGGATGTCGTGGAGCGTCACGACGGTGGGCGCGTCCGTACGCGGAGACGGCACCGTCAGCGGGTAGTGGACGACGTCGAATGTCGCGACCTGGGTGCCGACGCCCTTCGTGCGCTTCGCCTGCAGTGCCATCGCCGCGATCCGCAGTGGCCCGCGCTTGGCCACGGGCGGGTCCTTCACCTCGATCGCGGGGAGCCCCTCGGCCGCATCCTTCGCCCTGGCGGGCACGAGGACCGCGTAGTCGGCCGTCCCGACCCTCGCGAGCGACCGGACGAGCTGCCGCGCGTAGTTCTCGGAGCCACCCATGTCGCCCGGTGAGAGCGTGAGCAGGGAGAGGCCGACGCGCATCGTCTCAGCCTACTGGCCGATCCGGCCAATCCTATGCCCCGGATAGAATGCCGCGATGCCCTCTGATGACGCCAAAAACGGCGATTCTGCAGGGGTTTCCGCGAGCGCTCCGGTCGACGTCGAGGAGCTCTTCCGGGCGCTTCGCGAGGAGGTCCGCCGATCCGGCGCCGATCCGGGTGCTGGCGGCGGCGACGAGGACGAGCGGCGCATCGCCCGCGCCGAGGCCGAGCGGCTGTGGCCGGTGTCCGCAGATCGCTCGCTGCGCCTCCGTCCCGGGGTCCGGGGCGGCCTGGGGACACCCGTCAAGGCCGTTCTCCGCAAGCTCATGCGCTGGTACGTCGAACCGCTCGCTTACGACCAGCGGTCGTTCAACGCCGCCGCGCTTCGGCTGATCGACGACCTCCAGGAGCAGGTCGATCGTCTCCAGGCCGAGCTCGAGGCGACGCGCAAGATGCAATGAGGATCGCCGTCTGCCGCCCGCAGGTGCCGTTCGCGTACGGCGGCGCCGAGATCTTCACGGACAGGCTCGTCGACGAGCTCCGGCTTCGGGGGCACGACGCCGACGTCGTTTCCGTCCCGTTCAAGTGGTATCCGGGGGCACGCGTCCTCACGCAGGCGTTCCTCTGGCGGATGCTGGATCTCGAGGAGTCCGACGGCCAGCGGATCGACCTCGTGATCGGCACGAAGTTCCCCTCGTACCTCGTTCGCCATCCCGAGAAGCGCGTCTGGCTCGTTCACCAGTTCCGTCAGGCGTACGAGCTCGACGGGACCGACCTCGGCCAGTTCGACGACTCGGCCGAGGAGCGGGCGATTCGCAGGAAGGTGCAGGCGCTCGATCGCGTCGCACTCGGGGAGGCGTCCCGCCTCTTCGCGATCTCCCAGAACGTCGCCAATCGTGTCGAGGCGTCGACCGGACTGAGCGCCGAGGTGCTCCCGCATCCGCCGCAGGCGCTCGAGTACCGCTGCGAGAGCTACGGCGACTTCGTCCTCTCGGTCAACCGCCTCGACCGCGCGAAGCGGATCGACCTCCTGATCGAGGCGGCGGCGCACGACGGTTCGCTCGAGATCGTCATCGCCGGCGAGGGGCCCGATCGCCAGCGGCTCGAAGGGCTCGCTCGGGACCGCGGCCTCAATGGCCGCGCCCGCTTCACGGGCCGCATCCCGGACGCCGAGCTCGCCGACCTCTATGCGCGCTGTCTGGCCGTCTACTACGCGCCGGTCGACGAGGACTACGGCATGGTCCCGCTCGAGGCCTTCCTCTCCGAGAAGCCCGTGCTGACGACCACGGACGCCGGGGGACCGCTCGAGATCGTGTCCGACGGGACCACCGGGCTCGTCGTGACGCCCGACGTCGCAGAGATCGCACGCGCACTCGGCTGGCTCCGCGACCACCGCGACGAAGCCGCCTCCTACGGCCGAGCGGGGAAGGCGATCGCGAGCGAGGTCACCTGGGATCGCGCGATCCGGAGGCTGCTCGCGTGAAGCTCGCATACTTCAGCCCGATGCCGCCCGAGCAGTCGGGCATCGCCGACTACAGCGCGCTGCTCCTTCCGGCGCTTCGCGAGCGGATCGACGTCACCGTCGTGCGTCGGGGGAAGAAGACGGCGCCGCGCGGCACCGATGTCGCGCTCTACCACGTCGGGAACAACCCGGACGCGCATGCCTGGATCGTCGACGCCCTGCGCAAGCGGCCGGGTGTCGTCGTCCTCCACGACTTCGCCCTCCACCACCTTGTCGCCGGAATGACCGTCGGACGGCGGGATGGCCATGCCTACCTCGACCTGATGGAGCGCGAGCACGGCGTCGTCGGCCGTCTGCTCGGGCACGGCGTCCTCGACAAGCGGATCCCGCCACTGTGGGAGTCGCGTCCGGCGGACTTCCCGCTCGCCACGTTCGTGCTCGAGCACGCGACTTCGCTCATCGTTCATTCGCAGTACGTGCACGACCACGCGCGCGCTGCCGGCTTCGTCGGTCCGATCGCGGTCGTGCCGCATCCGGCGTGGCCGGCGCCCGCCGTCGCTCCGGAGCGCGTGGCAGACGGAACCGTCGTCGGTTGCTTCGGCGTCGTGAACTCGAGCAAGCGGATCCCGGAGCTCCTGCGAGCGACGGCTGCGGTTCGTAAGGAGCATCCCGAGCTCACGCTCCTCCTGGTCGGGTCGACCTCGCCCGGCTTCGACCTCGACCGCCGGCTTCAGCGGCTCGGTCTCGACGATGCCGCGCTCGTCCGTGAGGGCTGGGTCGACGAATCGCGGCTGTGGGCGCTGATGGCCGGCAGCGACGTCCTCGTGAACCTTCGGCATCCCACGATGGGCGAGACGTCGGGCAGCGTCGTGCGCGGGCTCTCACTCGGCAAGCCGCTCGTCGTGAGTGACGTCGGCTGGTTCTCGGAGCTGCCCGACGACGTCGCGCTCGAAGTCCCGCCCGACGACGACGAGGTGGCCACGCTGACGGCTGCACTCGAGCTCCTCGCGGCGCGGCCGGACGTACGCGAGACGATGGGGAGGAACGCCGAAGCGCTCGCGCGTCGCGAGCACGACGTCGAGCGGGTCGCCGACCTGTACGTCGCCGCGTTGGAGACCGCTGCCGGCGGCGCCGCCGTCGGCGACGCCGTCCTGCAGGACGTCAGCGCGGCGGCTGCGGAGGTCGGGATCTCGGCGGAGACGGCCGAGGCGAGGGAGATCGCCCGCCGCCTCGCCGAGGTCGAGCTTGGGTAGAGCGCTCGCGCGTGTACCGACGTGGGCCTGGCTGGCGGCGATCGTCGTCGGCTCGGCGGGCGTCCGCGCCTGGCTGGCCCGCGACCTCGTCGCGCCGTTCATCATGGTCGACGAGATCATCTGGTCGGAGCTCGCCCGCGGCATGGCCGACGCGGGTGAGCCGCTGCTGCGCGACCAGCCCGATCCCGGCTACAGCGTCGTCTATCCCCTGTTGATCAGCCCGGCGTACGCGCTCTTCGACGCTCTGCCGACCGCCTACGCGGCGGTGAAGACCTGGAACTCGGTACTCATGTCGCTCGCGGCAATTCCGGCGTTCTTCCTCGCCCGGCGTGTGGTGGCCAGGGGGTACGCGCTGCTCGGCGCCCTGCTCGCAGTCGCGGTTCCGTCGCTCGCCTACACCGGCACGGTGATGACGGAGAACGCCTTCTACCCCCTGTTCCTCGCCTTCGTCCTCGTCCTCGTCGTCGCCCTCGAGCGCCCGAAGCCGCTCTGGGTCGTGCTCCTCCTGGCGCTCCTCGGTCTCGCGTACGCGACGCGCGTGCAGGCGGTTGCGCTGGCACCGGCCGTCCTCCTGGCACCGCTCGTGCTCGCGCTCTTCGAGCCTTACAGCCTCCGCCAGGCGGCCTCGCGCTACCGCTGGCTGTACGGGATCGTCCTCTGCGCCGCGGGTGTCGCGCTCGGCGTCCAGCTCGCCTCCGGAGGGCTCCTCGGGGCGTACGAGCCCGTCAGTGAGAGGAGCTACGACCTCGGCGACGCCCTGCGCTACCTCTGGTGGCACGTCGCAGAGCTTTCGCTGTACGTGCTCGTCGTCCCGCTGGCGGCGACCATCGTGCTCGTCGCCCGCGCGCGCTCGCTCGACGCGCGCCTCCAGGCTTTCCTCGCGGCGACCGTCGCCGTGACGGTCTGTGTGATTCCGGTGGTGGCTGTCTTCGCCTCGCGATTCTCCGACCGGATCGAGGAGCGGAACATGTTCTACGTCGCTCCCCTGCTCTGCATCTCGCTCCTCGCCTGGGTCGAGCGCGGTGCGCCGCGTCCGCGCGTGCTCGCGGCCGCGGCGGCGGTGATCTCGGCGTTGCTGGTCGTCGTGATCCCGTTCGACCGCTTCCTCACGACTTCCGCGATCACGGACACGCTCATGCTCCTTCCGCTGTGGTCACTCCAGGACCGGATCGGCGAGGACTGGATCACGCTCGCTGCAGCGGGGCTCGCAGCCGTTCTCGCCGCCGCTTTCCTCTTCGTCCCGAGGCGTTACGCCCTCGCGTTGCCCCTTCTCGTCCTCGGCTTCTGGGTGCTCGCGGTGAGGCCGATCTGGTGGGGCACGCACGGCTTCGAGCGGTTCTCCCGCGGCGCGCTGTTCCAGGGGATCCGTACCGCTGACCGCGACTGGGTGGACGCGGCGCTCGGCTCCGGCGAGACGGCGGCCTTCCTGTGGACGGGACGGACTGACCGCTTCACCGTGAACCAGAACGAGTTCTTCAACCGCAGTGTCGGCCCGGTCTACTACGTGACCGATCCGACGCCCGGGGGATTGCCGGAGACCCAAGTGCGCATCGACCCGAAGACGGGACGCGTCACGCTCCCGGACGGGAGCCCAGTCCGCGACGAGTTCCTCCTCGCGGACTCGTCGTTCGAGCCCGACGGCAGCCCGCTCGCGCAGGACAAGGACTGGGGTGTCACGCTCTGGCGCGTCGTGACTCCACTCGTCTCGGCCGTCCGCATCGAGGGCCTTTATCCCAACGACACCTGGTCGGGGCCCGAGGTCGGGTATCTCCGGCGTCGCTGCAAGCCCGGCCGCCTCACGGTGGACCTCTCGAGCGATCCCAGCCTCTTCTCCGAGCCGCAGACGGTCGTCGCGCGCTCGAACGGGGCGCTCGTCGGCAGCGTGCGCCTTCAGCCGACCGGGCACGCACTGCTGAACGTCCCGATCGCGCCAGTACCGGGCACCTCCGACTGCCGCGTTCACTACACGGTGTCGCCGACGGCGGTCCCCGCCGAGGTGATCGGCGGCACGAACACGGACGACCGGGTGCTCGGCGCCCACTTCAACCGCTTCGTCTACAAGCCCGCTCGGTGAGGATCGCATTCGACGTGAGTCCGTTGAGCCACCCGCTCCTCGGTATCGGGAACTACATGCAGGGCTCGCTCGGCGGGCTCGTCGCCGCTGCGGGCGCCGAGCACGAGATCGTCGCGTTCGCGCCGACGAGCATCCGCGGCCCGGAGGGGATCCGCGCCGCCCTCGCCGGGATCGACGTCGAACTCCGTACGTGGCCGCTTCCGTTCTCGCATGCCGTTCGCACGGCCTGGAGCAGGCTCGGCCGTCCCGCGTCTGAGCGCCTCCTCGGTGCTTTCGACGCCCTGCACTTCTCCGACTGGATGTACCCGCCGCAGCGCGCCGGCGTGCGCGCGACCACCATCCACGACCTCGTTCCGCTCCATCATCCCGAGTGGACGACGGCGAGGACGCGGTCGATGCACTCGCGCAAGTACCAAAACGCGGCAGACACGTGCGACGTCGTCTTCGTGAACTCGGCGTTCACCGGCCGTGACGTCAGTGCCACGCTCGGGATCGCGACCGAGCGAATCCGCGTCGCGCACCCGGCGCCGAAGGCCGTGTTCACGGCCGACGGCCCGGCCGCGGACCTCGGTGCACCGTACGTCCTCACCGTCGCGACGCTCGAGCCGCGGAAGAACCTCCAGGTGCTGGTCGAGTCGAGGGCCCTCCTCGGAGACGATCTCCAGCTCGCGGTCGTGGGAGCGGAGGGCTGGGGCGAGCAGCCGCTCCTCGACGGGCCGGGCATCAACCGGCTCGGGTACGTCTCGGACGCGGAGCTCGCCCGTCTGTATCGCGGAGCCGCGGTCGTCGCGTACCCGTCACGGTTCGAGGGCTTCGGGATCCCGGTCGTCGAGGCGATGGCATGCGGCGCACCGGTCGTCGCGTCGGCGCACGAGTCCCTCGACGAGGCGAGTGGTGCCGCGGCCCTGCGGGCCGACCCCGAGGATCCTGCTGGATTCGCCGCGGCGATCGAGCACGCTGTCGCCGATCGCGACCGTCTGGTCGCGCTCGGTCGCGAGCACGCATCGACGTTCTCGTGGCGCGCCGTGGGGGAGACGTTCCTCCGCGGGTACGAGGAGGCGTGGGCTTGAGGGGAGACCAGGAGATCATCGTCGTGGTGCGCCGCGAGGAGGAGCTCCTCGTCATGCGGCGCGCGCCCGAGCGCCTCGGGTACTGGAGCCTCGTCTCCGGCGGTCTCGAGCCCGACGAGACGTCGTGGCATGCGGCGGTCCGGGAGCTCCGGGAGGAAACCGGACTCGAGGCTCAGGTGCACAAGCTGCCGATCTCGCTCTCGTACTCGCTGCTGGACGACCCTCCGGCGATCCGGGCTCGCTACGCGCCTGGCATCGAGCGCGTCACCGTCCACGCGTTCGTCGCGGACGCTCCGGCGGGCTGGGAGCCCGTCCTCGACGCGGAGCACGACCTCTACCGCTGGTGCGACCTCGACGGGGCCCTCGACCTCATGAAGTACGAGACGGCTCGTGACGCGCTGCGGGCGGGCACGGCAGCGCCGTGAGGGTCGGCGTCGACACGTCTCCGCTCGTCCAGACGCGGGCGGGCACCGCGCGCGTCGTTCGCGGGCTCCTGGGCGCTTTGCGCGACCGACCCGGGATCGACCTCGAGCTCCTCGCGTTCGGGGGCGACGGGCGGATCGCGAGTGTCGTTCGGGACGGCGTCTGGTACCCGGTGGGTCTGCGCCGTCGGGCACGCGGGCTGGACGTCCTCCACTGCACGACGTTCCGAGGTCCTGTCGGCTCACCCGTGCCCACGGTCGTCACGGTGCACGACCTCGCGATCCTGCGCGCGCCCGAAGCGTTCCCTCGCTGGCACCGGCTCTATGGAACCGTGGGCCTCGAGCGGGTGCTGCGGGCAGCCGACACGATCATCGCTGTGTCGGAGTTCTCGAGACGCGAGGTGACCGCGCTCGTGGGCATTCCCGCGGAACGCATCCGGGTCGTACCGAACGGAGTCGACGGGCTCTTCACGCCCGACGGCCCGCGCGCGGACGGCGACTACGTGCTCGCGGTGGCGACGCTCGAACCGCGCAAGAACCTCGCTCGTGCCGTCGATGCCGCCAGTGAGGCCGGCGTCGAACTGCGGGTCGTGGGCGCGCGCGGATGGGGAGGCGTGGACGTCCCTGGGTGGGTGGGCGAGGTGCCCGACGCCCAGCTCGCAGCGCTCTACCGCGGCGCGCGCTGCGTCGTGTACCCGTCGCTGTACGAGGGTTTCGGCCTGCCGGTGCTCGAGGCGATGGCCTGCGGGACGCCCGTCGTGACGTCCCGCGAGACCGCGATGGAGGAGGTGGCGGGCGCGGCCGCCGTCCTCGTCGACCCGCTGGACTCGTCCGCGATCGCGGCGGGGATTCGCGAGGCTGTCTCGCGCCGGGGCGAGCTCGTTCCTGCGGGCCTCGCCCGTGCGGGTGAGTTCACCTGGGATCACACTGCTGATGCCGTCGTCGAGGTCTGGCGGGAGCTCGCGTGAAGGTGGTCGCCTTCGATGCGGACGTGCTCGGGAGACAGCGGACAGGGGACGAGACCTACGCGCTCAACCTCCTCCGCGAGCTCGGGCCGCTCGCGTCGGAAGCCGGGATTCGCCTCGTTGCCATCACCCGCCACCCGGAGCTCGTTCCCGACGGCGTCGAGCCGTACGAGCTCGGCGCGCGCTCGCAGGAGCTGCGCATGGCCTGGATCCTGCCGCGAGCACTTCGCAGGATCGGCGCTGCTCTCTCCCACACGCAGCACGCGCTGCCGTTGCGCCCGCCCTGCCCGTGCGTCGTCACGATCCACGACGTGTCGTTCGCGCGCGATCCGTCGCTGATGGACTGGAAGGACCGGACGACGTTCCGCCTCGTGGTCCCGCGCGCGGCACGGAACGCGGCACGAGTACTCACGGTGTCCGAGCGCACGAAGGCGGATCTCGTCGAGCTCTACCAGGTGCCGGCCGAGCGCATCGTCGTCACGCCGAACGGCGTCGACCCCGCCTTCTCCCCGGGTCCGGGGGCGCACGACGTCGTCCTCACCGTCGGAGCGATCCATGCACGGAAGAACCAGGTCGCCGCACTCGACGCTGCCGCGGCAGTCGGTCTCCCGCTCGTCGTCGCGGGCCCGGTGAAGGACCCGGGCCTCGCCGCCGAGCTCCGCAGCCGTGGCGCCCGGCTCGAGGGCTACGTCGAGACGGACAGGCTCGCGCAGCTCTATCGCGACGCGGCGTGCCTCGTGCAGTCGAGCCTCTTCGAGGGCTTCGGCCTCCCGGTCGTCGAGGCGATGGCCTCGGGGACGCCTGTCGTCGCCGTCTCCGACCCGGCGCTGAAAGAGGTGGCCGGCGATGCAGCCGTCGTGGTCGAGGAGGGTGGGCTCGAAGCCGGCATTCGCACGGCGCTCGAGGAGCGCGAGCGGCTCGTCGCCGCGGGGTTCGAGCGCGCGAAGGCGTTCAGCTGGCGGACGGCTGCCGAGCGAACCCTCGCGGTCTACAGGGAGATTCTCGGGACGTGAAGGTCTCCGCCGTCGTCGTCTCGCACGGACATGCGGACGAGGTCGCACGCTCGCTTCCGGCGCTGCTCCCGGACGTGGACGAGGCCGTCGTCGTTGCGAACCTTCCAGGATCGGCAGCGGGCGTGCCCGACGGCGTCCGCGTGCTCGAGAACTCGCGGCCGCTCTCGCTCGCGGCCAACGTCAATCTCGGCATCGCCGCGACCAGCGGCGAGTACGTCCTCAACGTCAACCCGGACGCGATCGCCGAGCCTGGTGCAGTGCAAGCGCTCGTCGCCTTCGCTGACGCGCATCCGCGCTGCGGGATCGCGGGACCGCGGATGCGCTGGCCCGACGGCAGCTGGCAGCCGTCCCGCCGGCGGTTCCCGACCGTTCGTGGGACGATCGTACGTCGCACGCCGCTCCGCCGCCTGCACGCTCCGTACGACACGCAGCGCGAGCACTACGCCCTCGACGAGCGCCCGACCGAACCGGTGGAGGCGGACTGGATGCTCGGCGCGTTCCTTCTCATGCGGCGAGCGATGCTCGACGAGATCGGCGGCTGGGATGCGGGCTACCGCCACTATTGCGAGGACATCGACCTCTGCTACCGGGCGGCGCACGCTGGCTGGGAGCGCTGGTACGTGCCCGACGCGGTGGTGACGCACGCGTACGCCGCCGTCATCGACCAGAAGTTCCTCTCTCGCCACACGCTCTGGCACGCGCGGGGCATGGCCCGCTTCGTCCGCAAGCATCCGGAGCGCCTGCTCGCACTGTGACCTCGAAGGAGGACCAGTACGCGTGCCAGGCCACCGACTGGACTGAGCGGGCCTACGCCGACGTCGGCGCCTATCTCGACCATCGCGCCGAGCTGGTCGTGGCGCTCGGGCCGCGACTCGAGCTTGGAGACGAGGTGCTCGACCTGGCATGCGGCGACGGTGGCCTCGGTGAGGCGCTCCTGGCACGCGGCGTCCGCTATCGGGGGGTCGACGCGACGGCGGAGATGGTGGCGGCGGCGCGGCTCCGGCTCGGTGCGCGCGCGGAGGTAGTCGCGGGCGATCTCAACGACTACACGCCCCCGGATCGGGTCGGGGCGACGACCGTATTCCGAGCGATCTACTACGCGCGCGATCGCACCGCCTTCTTCGCGCACGCTGCCGAGTACACCGAGAAGAAGCTCGTCTTCGACCTCAATCCGCGGCAGTACCGCGTCGAGGACGTCCTCGATGACCTGCGCGCGGCGGGGTTCGGCAGGGTCGAGCTCCGACCGTTCTTCGTCCCGCAGACCGTGTCACTGCCCGGCCCCGTCCTCTCTCTCGCAAAGGCGCTCGAGCGGAGCGGCCCGCTCGCACGCGCCGCGCTCCGCGCGCGCTTCACCTATCTCGTCGCGGCCTCGCGCTAGCCGTCGAACAGCGGCTGGAAGCTGGCCTGGACGATGACCGCGCCGAGCTCGCGTGCCTCGCTCTTCGACGGGTCGATGTCCTTCGGCCGGAAGGTCGGAGCCACCGTGATCTCCATGCGCCAGGGCACGTTCGGAGGCGTGAGCGTCACGCCGTCCGCCTTGCAGTCGGGCACGTCGAACCTCCGGGTCTCCGTGACGCGCTCGATGCGCGGTTGGTTGTCCGGCCCGATGCCGACCGGGCCGATGCGCACGGTCGCCTTGCCCGTCTGCCGGAGTCCCGGCCGGGGGCACCAGCCGACGCGGGTCAGCCGCACGAGGGCCAGGCCCGGCTCGTCCCTGGAGACGTCGTAGCGCGTGTAGGAGGCGCGCGCCACCGGGTCGTCGGTCGAGCCCACCATCCAGCCGTCCGTCTGCCGGCCGACGAGCGCGTCCTGCAGCTTCAGCGGCTTCCCGTCCACCCGGTAGAGGATCGCGTCCTCGCGCCTCGCGACGATTGGCGCCTGCAGCCTCACGTCGTTGACTGCGAGCGCGTACTTCGTGCCGGGTGGGGGAGTGAGCGTGCCGTCCACCTCTTCGAGGTCCGGGGTCAGGATCGGCCCGCCCACGTTGACCGCGCTCCCGTCGAGAGACCAGATCTTCTCGATCGAGGGGTTGAAGAACTCGGTCAGCCAGAGGCTGTTGGGTGTCGTCGGGATCTGCTGGCCGATCACGACGACCGACTCCCCACCCGTCGCCTCTTGCACCCAGTCGTAGGGCTCCGGGAAGTTCGTGACGAGGAAGTGGGAGAAATCCCGCTCGCCGGCGGCCGCGTAGACCTGCCCCGTGAGCGACCACGCGACGACGACGACTGCGGCACTCGCGGCCACGGCCGTAAAACCTCGCGAGTGCCGGTGCATGAACTTGAGCGCCACGACGACGACGAGCGCGACGACGCAGACGGCGATCAGAGCCCCCTCGATCGTGCTCTCCGGCCACCCGAACTTGCGGTTCGCGAGCGCGGCGATCGAGAGCCCCCGCGCCTCGTAGTACGGGTAGTTGTCCAGATGGAGCGGCGTCGCCGCGACGACGATCAGCGTGAAGACGCCCGCTCCGGCAATCGCCCAGCTGCGTCCGATCCCGCGCGCGAACGCCAGTGCGGTCGCTGCGAAGAGAACGGGGCAGAGATAGATGAGGTTCCGCTCGACGACCTGCGTCGCGAAGACGGTCGAGATGTATGCCCCCTTCACCCCGGCGTAGGCGACGAAGACGACGAGCGCCGCGACGCTCGTGACGACGAACGCGCGCGTGCGAGGGTCGTTCTCCTCGCCCTTCGGTCGCGCCAGCGCGGACACTCCGGCGATCACGGGGAGGACGCCCATCCCGATGGCGAGCGCGCCGACCGACCAGGTCGCGTGCTCGACGATCCGCTCCTTCCAGATGAAGGTCGTCTCCCGCCATGCGGTCGACAGGTGTCCCAGCGTTGCGGCGAAGGCCAACGCGATGCCGACCGCCAAGATCACGCCGCCGACCCAGTCCCAGCGGCTCCACGCCGACCGCCAACGTCGCACGAGCGTCGACTGCCAGGCGATCCACAGGAGGCCGAGCCCGAGCACCATGAAGAGGATCGAGAGCTGGGTGCGTGTCAGCATCGCGACGACGGAACCCGCGCCGGCTGCGGCGAGGCGTCCGCGCGTCGGCCGCTCGAGCGCGCGGGCGATCAGCCACAGCGCCAGCGTCGCGAGCGGATAGGCGAGCGGCTCCTCCACGAGGATCGGCGCATATGCGAGTGCCGGCACCGCGACGGCGGCGCCTGCGGCGGCGAGCGCGTACCACTTCGGGACGACCATCCGTGCGAGCCCGTACGCGGGGAAGATCGTTGCGGTCATCGCCAGGACGAGCATCAGCTTCGCGGCCGCGTACGACGCGCTCACCGATCCGAGCCACCAGACGGGTGCGAGGACGTAGGCGACGAGCGAGGCATGGCCCGGGTAGGGGATGCCTCTCCGTGCGGGCTCACCGGTGTCGGCGATGGCGCGGGCGAGCTGCGTCAGCTCGAGCTCGTCGGTGAAGGTCGTCGGCACCAGGCGACGCGACGCCTGCCAGGCGTAGAGCGCGGCGAGCGCGAAGTAGAGGACGAGCAGCGGCACCGCTGCGAGAAAGCGCGCGAGGAAGTCCGGGCGGGGCTCGCCGCCCGCCTTTGCCGTCGTGCTCACGTCCGCGCGGCCTCGACGGGTTCTGGAGGCGAGAGCTCGACGTGGCGTCTTACGAGGCGGCAGGGCAATCCGGCTGCGTCGGCTGCGCTCGTGACGAGCTCGAGCCGGTCCTGTGGCGCTCCCGGGATGCTCACGAGCACCTCGTCCGCGCCGGTCGAGGCGATTGCGCGGTCGGTCTCGTCGAGGCTGCCGAGGACGCTGACGCCGAGGATCCGTCGCCGCCGGACGCGCGGGTTGTCGTCGAGGAAGCCGACCACTCGTGCGTCGCGGCTCTCGCGGAGCTCGCGAGCAAGGCTGCGTCCTGCGCGGCCGGCGCCGACGACGAGGACGCGTTTGCGTTCACCTCGCCTTCCGACCGTCTCGGGCAGCAGACGCAAGGCGAGGCGAGACGCGCCGACGAGCAGCGTGCACAGGATCGCGTCCACGACGAAGATCTCGACGGCCGGGAACGAGCCGATCGGTCGCAGCGCGACGAGGATCACGCAGGCGACGATCGCCGAGCCGAAGCAGCCGACCGCGATCGGTACGACGTCGCGTGCGGTCGCGAAGCGCCACACCCTGCGGTACACGCCGAGCGCCACGAAGAAGACGTAGCGAGCCGCGAGCAGGATCGGCAGCGCGGACAGGTAGACGGAGCGCTCGTAGTCGGTTCCGAACCCGCCGACTGCAAGGGCATACGCCGCGAGGAAGGACGCGCAGATGATCACGAAGTCGGCGAACACCTCGGCGAGGCGTCGCGGCTCGAAGATCAACGCGCGCCAGAGCGACGGCTCCGGGCCCTCGACGCCGCGCCGCGTGCGCTCCTGGAGGTCGCTCAGAAAGCTTCCGAACTGCACGAGCAGGACGAACGTCACGAGCACGCCGACGGCGGTCAGGCGGCCGTTGTCGAGGACGTTGTAGGCGAGCGCCGTGGCGCCGATCGCCGAGGCGACGATGGCGAGGAGGAGCACCGCCTTCGTCTCCGAGAGCCCGTAGTACACGAGCCGGTGCGACGTGTGGTCGCGACCGCCCTGTGTGACCGGCCGCTTCTCGACGAGGCGGGCGATCGTGACGAGTGTCGTGTCGAGGATGGGGATCGCGAGGACGAGGAGCGGCAGGAGGACGGTCGCCGCGGTCGTCCCGGCCACCGTCCAGCTCGCGGCGAGCGCGAGCGAGGCGAGGCCGAAGCCGATCACCATGCTCCCGGAGTCGCCCATGAATACCGCAGCTCCCCGCTGCGGCCTGAGGTTGAACGGGAGAAAGCCGCCGCAAGCGAGCCCGAGTGCGATCGACAGCGCGAGGATGGTCTCGTTGTCGTGCGCGGTCAGCGCGTCGATCGCGAAGTAGGCGCACGAAACGATCGCGAGCGTCGCCGCGAGGCCGTCCATGTTGTCGAGGAGGTTGAACGCGTTCGTGATGCCCACGAGCCACAGCAGGCCGATCGCCCATGCGATGACGTCGTTCCCGACCACCTCGACGTTGAGTCCGCTCGCGAGCACGACGACGGCCGCGGTGATCTGGGCCGCGAGTTTGGCGACCGGGCTCAGATGCCAGAGGTCGTCCACGAGCCCGGCTAGGAAGACGATGGTGACTCCGGCGAGTATGCCGCCGAGCTCGCCGGTCCACTCGATGATCCCCGACGCGAGCGCGACCGCGATCCCGGCCGCGAAGCCGGCGAAGATCCCGACGCCGCCGAATGTCGGCGTCGGCCGCTCGCTCCATCTCTCCCCGGTCGGAACCGCGACGAGGCGCGCGCCGAACGGCGAACGAAGGAGGAGCCAGAGAACCGCGGCGGCGACGGAGAACGCGGCGATCGCGACGATCGCATTCACAATCGGGGAAGGGTAGTCCACCGCCCTGCCGACCTAGACTGCCCGGCGTGTCCGTTTACGCCGACGTAATTCGCTACCGCGAGCTCTTCGGAAGTCTGTTCCGCCGTGACATTCGCGCGAAGTACCGGGGCTCCGTGCTCGGGCTCGGGTGGTCGCTCCTGCACCCGCTCGTCCTCATGCTCGTCTATCTGCTCGTCTTCTCGGTCCTCTGGCGGGTCACCGAGGTCGGGAGCGACGACTACTGGCTCTTCCTGCTGTGCGGGCTGCCGGCCTGGGTGTTCTTCGCGACCACGTCTCAGGCGGCCTCGCGCAGCCTCCTCGAGAACGCGAACCTCATCCGCAAGGTGCGGTTCCCGCGCCAGCTCGTCCCGCTGTCGATCGTCGGGACGAATCTCGTCTCGTTTGCCGTGATGCTGGCCGTCGTGATCGTCCTGAGCCTGTGGCAGCTTCCGGAGGCGCGCGACACGGTCTGGCTCGCGATCCCTCTCGGCGCGCTCTTCGCCTGCATCGTCGCCGGCTTCGCGCTCGCCGTCGCATCGCTGAACGCTCTCTACCGCGACATCGAGCACCTGCTCCAGGCGCTGCTCCTGCCGTGGTTCTTCCTCACGCCGATCCTGTACAGCCTCGGCGATCTGCCCGGGATCGACAAGTATCCGGCTGCGGCCTTCTTCCTCCACTGGGTCAACTTCCTGACGCCGCCGATCGAGGCGATGCGCGCGGCGATCTTCTCGGGTGAGGCGCCCGGCGCCGCCGACACGATCTACACGGTGGTCGCGGCTGCGGCCGCGCTCGCGCTCGGAGCTCTGATCTTCAGTCGCTCGGACGACCGGATCGCGACCGAAGTCTGACGACGGCGCGGCCCTCGAACAGGCCGTCGCTCGCAGGCGCTGCAGGAAGACCCTCGTGCGTCTCCGGCTCGGCACCGTCGATGAGCGAAGGGAGCAGGAGCAGCTCGCCGAACCGGGGGTTGCGGCCACCGCCCGGGGCCCAGGCGGCCAGGCGGCGTCGGTCGCCCCTCGACTCGGCGTCGATCGCGCCGCCGACGGCCGCGTAGCCCTCGGCGTGCGCGTCGAGCAGGAGCCGTGACCAGTCGGGGGCGGGGAGAGCGCCGGGGACGAGGTGCGCGAAGGCTGCCGCATCTTCGGTGACGAGCGGCTCCTCCTGCGCCGCGAGCGCTTCCTCCACCTCGGGGTCGGGCGAGCCGTGCAGGCGGACGGCGAGGCGCCGCTCGTCGATCCGCGGCCGCACGTCGACGGCGACGTCGAGCGGCGCGGACCCGAGCTCCTGGAACCAGAAGCGGAATTCCTCGACGAGGTCGAACGCCAGGCGGTAGCGCCCGGGCGGACGAGGCGCCGTGAGCGACGACTCGAGTTCCACCGTCTCACCGGGGCGCACGACGCCTGGGAAGGCTGATCGCGTGCCGTCCCACACGATCGCGTTGCCGAGCGGATCCAGCCAGTGGTACGCCAGCTGTACACCCTCGCGCCCGTGCGACCGCCATGGAGCCGAGCCCGCGTTCTCGAGGACGACACGTGCCCTGGTCGTGACGCCGGCGCGCTGCTCGCCGAGCTCGTAGGCACGCCACCGTACCGCGAGCGGTCCCGCAGGAACCGGGTGCTCACCGACTCGCTCCATCGCCGGGCGTACTCCGTTCTGCGCTAGACCAGGATCCGCCGAGCGGCGGATCCTGGTCGCGCGAAGATCCCTGAAGACTGCCGCTTCGCGGCCGCGTCGCTGCGTCGCATGGACCTCTACTCTAGGTTGCGTGCAAGTCGGCGAGATCGCGGTCGAGGGCGTCGCGCGCCGCTTCCGCGTGCACGCCCGTGATGCGCGCACGCTCAAGGACCTCGTCGTCCAGCGCGGGAAGACCGACGCGATCGACGTCTGGGCGTTGCGTGACGTCTCTGCCCACGTCGGACGCGGCGAGGCGGTCGGACTCATCGGACGCAACGGGTCCGGCAAGACGACGCTGCTGAGGCTGATCGCCGGGATCATCAAGCCGACGGCCGGCCACATCCGGACGGAGGGACGCATCGGCTCATTGCTCGAGCTCGGCGCCGGGTTCCACATGGACTTCACCGGACGCGAGAACGTCTTCCTGAACGGTGCGATCCAGGGCCTACCGCGCGCCGAGATCAAGCGCCGCTTCGACGAGATCGTCGCGTTCGCCGAGCTCGAGAACGCGATCGATCGACCGGTCCGGACGTACTCGTCGGGTATGACCATGCGACTCGGGTTCGCGATCGCCGCGTTCCTCGATGCCGACATCCTCCTTCTCGACGAGGTCTTCGCCGTCGGAGACGAGGCGTTTCAGCGGAAGTGCTTCGGCCGCATCTTCGCCTTCAAGGAGAAGGGTGGCACGATCGTCTTCGTATCCCACGACGCCTCGGCCGTCGAGCGGCTGTGCGAGCGCTCGGTGTTCCTCGAGGGCGGGCACGTCGCGTTCGACGGCCCGACCCGTGAGGCAGTGACCCGGTACCGGCGCGCGCTCGCGGACGACGCGAACCCGGCGGAGCGTGGTGTCGGCCTCCGCGAGTGGGGCTCGGGCGAGGCGTCGATCGCGTCTGCAGCTCTCGTCGGACACGAAGGTGCCGACCGCCTGCAGTTCCTCTCCGGCGAGCCGTTCGAGCTCCATGTGGCGGTCGAGGCCGACGGGATCCCGCCGCCGCGGCTGCAGCTCGAGCTCCGCGACGACGCGGGCACACTCGTCGCGGGTCACGCCGTCGACCTGCGCAGCATCGGCTGGGCAGCGGGCAACGGCCACCGCGACGTGCGCTTCCAGATCGGTGCGCTTCCGCTCGCGGACGGCCGCTTCCATCTTCGCCTGGGCCTCACGGACGAGGCGGGCGAGCACGTCTACCACTGGCTCGACGACGCGCTCGTGTTCGTCGTCTATCCGGGGGATGACATGCGGGGCGTGGTCCGCTTTGAAGGGACGTGGATGCTCGAGGAGAAGACCGCAACCGGATGAGCGCTCGCACGTGCCCGAACTGGCCCGAGCTGATGGAGCTCGATCCCGACCTCCAGTTCAAGCACTACACCGTCGCAGAGGCACAGCTCCCCGCGGAGTCCCTCTCGCGGATCTCGCACGTGTCGCTGGGTGACGTCGAGATCTGTTGCGACCTGGAGCACCACGTCTTCAACCCCGGACACACCGATCTCGACGTGGCCGAGGCGCTTCGCGGCACGCACTGGTTCGACGTCCGCGAGTGGGCGACGTCCGGCCCGGGTGGGAACGGGTCCTCCTCGAACGGCGCCTGACTACGCTTCGCCGCGTGCCGGCGATCGTCATCCCGTACCGCGGCGACTCGAAGCGGCGCCTCGCGTCGTCGCGTCGGGCGGCGCTCGCCCTCGCGATGCTCGGCGACGTCGTGGAAGCCGCGGTGCAGGTCGGACATGTCCTCGTCGTGACGGACGACGCGTCGGTCGTACCTCCCGGCGTCGAGGTCGTGGACGATCCCGGACGTGGGCTCGCTGCAGCCGTCGCGGCCGCGCTCGACCGCGTCGACGGGCATGCGCTCGTCGTGAACGCCGACCTGCCGGCTGCGACGCCCGATGCCCTTCGCCGACTCGCCGACGCCGGGCCGGCGCTCGTCGAGGCTGCTGACGGAACGACGAACGCGCTCTCCCTCCCCGATCCGCGCGTCTTCGCGCCGCTGTACGGCCCGGGGAGCGCCGATCGCTTCCGAGCTCACGCCGGCCTGGCGACCGTCCTGATCCCCGAGCTCGAGCTGGATGTGGACTCCGATGCCGACCTCGATCGGCTCGGCGCTCGCCTCGGCCCACGCACACGCGCGCTGCTGGCCGTTCCCGCGTGAGGGTCGTCCTGCTGTCGGGCGGTGGGGGCGGAGCTCGCTTCGCACGTGGGCTCGCCTCCGTCCTGGGCCCCGGGGAGCTGACCGTCATCGGCAACGTCGGCGACGACCTCGAGATCCTCGGGTTGCACGTCTCGCCCGATCTCGACAGCCTCCTCTATACGCTCGGCGGGCTGATCGACGCCGAGCGAGGCTGGGGGCGAGCCGGGGAGAGCTGGAACGCACTCGAGTCAGCCGGAGGATGGGGCGGCGCCGACTGGTTCAGGCTGGGCGACCGCGACATCGGTCTCCACCTCGTCCGCACCGCGGAGCTGCGGAGTGGCGCCAGGTTGTCGGCGGTGACGGCGGAACTCTGCCGTCGCGCCGGGGTGACATCGCACATCGTCCCGGCGACGGACGATCCGCTCCGGACGCACGTCACCACCCCAGCCGGGCGGTTCCCGTTCCAGGAGTGGTTCGTCGGCCGCCGCCACGAGGACGAGGTCGATGAGGTCGACTACGAGGGAGCAGACGTTGCAACCCCGGCGCCCGGCGTTCTCGAGGCGCTCGACGCCGCCGACGCGATCCTCTTCGCGCCCAGCAACCCCTACCTGTCGGTCGGCCCGATCCTCGCCGTGGCGGAGATCAGTGCCGCGATGCGGGCCCGAAAGGTGCGGTCCGTGGCTGTGAGCCCCCTCGTCGGAGGGTCGGCCGTTTCCGGCCCGCTCGGTCGTATGCTCACCCGCATGGCAGGAGGCACCGGTCCGGGCCACGTCGCGGCGCGCTACGACGGTCTCGTCGACGTGCTCGTGGTCGACGAGTCGGATGCTCCCGCGACCGCTGGCGTCGAGCTCCTCGCTGCGAACACCGTTATGCACGACGTCGACTCCGAGCGGCGGCTCGCCGAGGTGGTTCTGGAGGCGGCGTGCGCGTAGCCGTGGTAGGTGGGACGGGCCCGTTCGGCCGGGCGCTCGCGGTACGACTCCACGCGTCGGGGGTCGATGTGATCGTCGGCTCGCGAGACGCGGAGCGCGCGTCCGCCACCGCACTCGAGATCGACTGCGTTGGCGAGACGAACGGCGAGGCGTGCGCCGATGCCGACTTCATCGTGCTCTCCGTCAACGCAGCGGCGGCCCTCGACACCGCGCGGGAGCTTCGGGAGGCGATCGGCAAGACGCCCGTTCTCTCGGTGGCCTCGGAGCTCCGGTTCTCGAAGCACGGGGTGTTCCCGTCGCCGGAGGCGCTCTCTCTCGCCGAGCGCATCCAGGCGGAGGTCGCCGGCCCTGTCGTCGCCGGGCTCCATTCACTCGCGGCGGCGAGCCTCGGCGCCGCGCAGCGTCCTGACGAGGATGCATTCGTCTGCGGCGACGACGCCGACGCGAAGGCGCTCGGCCTCGAGCTCGCCTCGCGTCTCACCGCCGGTCGAGCAATCGATGCGGGCCCGCTCGCGAGCGCTCGGGCGCTCGAGGGCCTCACGGCTGTCATCGTGAACATGAACAAGCGTTACAAGGGTCACGCGGGACTCCGGGTCACGGGACTTCCTTGACCGGCGAGCTGCGCGTGATCCCCGTCCGTGGGATCCCGGAGCTCGAGGAGGGTGACGACCTCGCCGCGCTCGTCGTCGACGCCGCCCCGGGCTTCGAGAACGAGGACGTCCTCGTCGTGGCGCAGAAGGCAGTCTCGAAGGTCGAGGGGCGGGTGGTCGACCTCGCCGACGTCGTGCCGTCGGAGCGCGCGCGCGAACTGGCCGGCGACACCGATGCCCGTCGCGTCGAGGTGATCCTGCGCGAGTCGCGCGAGGTCGTCCGTTCCCGACTGCCGCTCGTCATCGCGGAGACGCGCCACGGGTTCGTCTGCGCTTCAGCCGGTGTCGATGCCTCCAACGCGAAGGGGCCGGATACGGTCGTGCTCCTCCCCCTCGACCCGGACGCCTCGGCGACCCGTCTGCGCGAACGCATCGTCGCGCTGACCGGTGCGGAGATCGGCGTCATCGTCTCCGACTCGTTCGGGCGCGCGTGGCGGCTCGGAACGACGGACGTCGCGCTCGGCGTCGCAGGTCTCACCGCCGTCCTCGATCTCGATGGCCAACGGGACGGATTCGGCTACGAGCTCCACGCGACCCAGATCGCGGTCGCCGACGAGATCGCCGGCGCTGCCCAGCTCGTGATGGGCAAGCTCGACGCCATTCCGGCTGCGATCGTGCGAGGTCTGCGGGTGCACGGGGAAGGTCGAGGGAGTGATCTCGTCATGCCGCGCGAGCGCGACCTGTTCCGTTAGCGCCGATAGACTCGACCCGTGCGGAAGTACGCGATTTGGGGCACCGCGACGTCTCCCGAGCACGAGGAGTGGGTGCGCGCGATCGGCAAGCAGTTCGAGGCGGACGGGTTCGTCTACGTCGATGACATCGCCGACGCCGACTTCGTCCTGAACATGTTCGATCCGGACGATCCGAAGGCATTCCGCCGGGCATCGCGGGGCACGTACTCGGCGGCGTTCTACGAGCTGGACGAGGCGCCAGAGGATGCGCTCAAGGCCAGCTACCCGATGCTCGTCCGCACGCTCTCCAACGTCGTCCTGCTCCGCGTGCGCGGCCAGGGCGTGTGGTTCACGACCATGGAGCAGGGGACCTACCACGTGACAGAGGATCCGGAGACCATCTACGACCGTCTCGAGCCGCTCGCGACGTCGCGCCTCGTGATCGACAACGAGTGGATCCCCGACCTCGAGCCCGAGCTCTGGGACGGCGACGAGGTCACCGCGGACATCAGTGACGCCGGCAGGCGGCTCGACGAGCTCGACCTCCTGCCCTCGCCGTTCCCCGTCGAGGAGTACCTGTCGGGTCGAGATCTCCGGCACGTCATGCGCCTGTACTCGGTCGGCGGTCTCTCGTACGGCAACCTCTCGGCCCGCAAGGACGTGAACCGCTTCTGGATGAGTGCGAGCGGCGTCGACAAGTCGAAGCTCGAGTCGGTCGGCCGCGACATCCTCATGGTCAAGGACTTCGACGACGACCGCGGTGTCATCGTGCTCAGCGTCCCGCCGGGGATCGAGCCGAGGCGCGTCTCCGTCGACGCGATCGAGCACTGGATGATCTACCAGGCGCATCCCGACGTCGGAGCGATCCTCCACGTCCATGCGTGGATGGAGGGCATCGCGGCGACCGACGTCAACTACCCGTGCGGAACGCAGCAGCTCGCGGTCGCCGTGGCGGACTTGGTCGCGCAGGAGCCCGATCCCGCCCACGCGGTCATCGGCCTTCGCAATCACGGCCTCACGTGCACGGGTGACTCGCTCGCGGAGATCCTCGACCGCGTTGCACCGAAGGTCCTCCGGCAAGTACCTATGTCCTGAGCCGTAGCGCCGTCACGATCGCGAGCAACGGCGCGATTACGACGTCGTTCGCCATGCACCAGACACAGACCGCGTCGATGACGGCCAGCTGCAGCACGAGCAGGTACGCGCTGAACGCGAGTCCGACGAACGCGAGCATCGCGGCACCGAGGCGTGCGGTGGGCGTATCCCAGAGGATCAGCGCGAACACGATCGTGTACGCGACGAGCCCGAGCAGCGCGACCGGAGTGCCCGCGAGCTCGGCGTAGCTCGACTGCTGCACGGCCTCACAGCCGCCGCCCGCGACGCAGACGAGCGCACCCGCGTCGTAGTGCACCCACGTCAGGTAGCCCGCGACCGCTGCACCTGCGAGCGCGACGCAGCCGGCGCCGATCCGGAGCGTCCGGTCGTTCACCCCGCGATTGCGTCGTCGAGCGCCGCGCGCATCTGGTCGACCGAGCCGAACTGGACGAGATGCGGCTGCTCGGCTCCGGTCGCGATCAGGAACGTCGGCGTACCCTTGATCCCCGCAGCGGTTGCGGTCGCCTCGGCGTCGACGGCCCGCTGCGTGATTGCTTCGCTTCCCGCGTCCGCGAAGAGCTTGTCCACGTCGAGACCCGGGATCTCACCTGCGAGCCGGCGAACGAGGTCATCGGTCACCCAGCCGCTGTTCTCGCGTCCCTGGTTGCGGTACAGGGCCTCGGCGAGATTCCAGAGCCTGTCCTGCTCGGCCGCAGCCAGCAGGAAGCCGTATGCCTTGACCGAGTCGTCCCCGATGAACGGGAAGCCCCGGAACTCCGTCTTGACCTCGCCGGGCCGGACGTAGTCGTCGACGAGCGTGGGGAAGAATTCCTCGGTGTACAGGCGACATGCTGGGCACTGAGGATCGGCGTACTCGATCAACGTCACTTTCGCATCGGGATCCCCGAGCACGACGCCCTGCTGGGGGATTCCGGCAAGGGCGACGACCGGATTCGCCGTCGGCGGCACCGTGCTCGAGTCTTTCCTCGAGATCACCGCGACGGCGATGAGCGCGACCGCTGCGGCGATCGCGACTCCGAACGCGACGACCACGGAGCGGCGGGAAGGCCCGTCCCTCGAGCCGGGATTCAGTGCTGCCATGTCGCGCGACAGTCTGCCCACGGTGTCTCCCCCGCCGTTCGGAGAGGGTTACACCGGCCTTTACACCTCCTGACGAATGGCCGTCACTCGAACGAGGGAGTAGCTTCGTGCCCTATGATCGACCTTGCAACGGAGCGGAAGACGACCCCGATCACGCCTCGGCAGCGGGAGGTCGTCGCACTCATCGCAGCGGGTTGCTCGAACGACGAGGCCGGCCTTCGGCTCGGAATCTCCCCCAGGACGGTGAAGGCTCACTGTGACGTGCTTCGCCAGAAGCTCGGAGTACAGCGACGCCGTCAAATTCCGATCGCCTTCCGGCTCCTCACGGGCGAGGATCCGCTGTCTGCGGGGCGCCGTCACATGCTTGCGGCGCGGCTCCCCCGCTGACTCGGGGGGCGCTCGCGGCCGCTGACGCAGCCGCGGGCGCCTCCGGAATTGATGGTGCTAGGGTCGGACGGTCGATCGAGGAGACGTCGGTCAGGAGAGAACCACGACTGCGACAGTCCCCGAAGCACGGATCCGCAAGCGCCGGATCGTCGAACGGCCGCGACTCTTCGCGCTCCTCGACGAGTCGAAGGCGCAGGTTCGTATGCTCATCGCTCCGGCCGGCTACGGCAAGACGACGCTCGCCGAGCAATGGGTCGCCCGCGACGGGCGCGTCGGTGTCTGGTACACAGCCCGCTCCGCCTCGACCGACGTCGCTGCGCTCGCTCTCGGGATTGCGCGAGCCGCGACGGCGATCATCGACGACGCCGACCACCGTCTGCGCGAGCACCTCCGCGCGCTGCCAGCGGCGGCCGAGAACGTCCAGACGCTCGCAGAGATCTTGAGCGAGGATCTCGCCGCCTGGCCGGCCAACGCGTGGCTCGTCCTCGACGACTACCACGAGATCACGCCGGAGCCGAAGGCTGAAGATTTCGTCGAGGCGCTCGTCGCGCTCTCGCCGATCCAGTTCCTGATTGCGAGTCGCGTGCGCCCATGCTGGGTCGCATCTAAGCGAGTCTTGTATGGCGATGTTCTCGAACTGCGCCAAACGGCACTGGCAATGGACTCGGAGGAGGCGGCAGACGTGCTCGCTGACCGAAGCTCGACATCTGTCGCGGGACTCGCCGCGCTGGCTCAGGGCTGGCCCGCCGTTATCGGGCTGGCGAGCGCGTCGCTCGCCGAGGTCGAACCCGACTTGGATCAAGTGCCGGAGTCGCTGTATCGGTTCTTCGCCGATGAGGTGTTCGACGGTCTGGACCCGACAGTTCAGCGATCCCTGTCTGAACTCTCGGTTGTCCCGTCGCTCGACCGGGAGATCATCGCGACACTCCTCGGTGAACGTGATGCTGAGGTTACGTGCGACGCGGCGCTTGATGTCGGACTGTTCGTGGAGCGCGGGACGCGGATCGAGTTGCATCCGCTTGCGCGCGTGTTCCTTGATGAGCGAACTCAGGTTGGCGGTCGATCGGGGCCGCGGGCAGCCGAGGCATGTTTTCGTGTCTACCGCGATCGCAAGGATTGGGACGCCGCATTCGAACTCATCAAGCGTGCGCAGCTCACGGAGTTGCTCGACGTGCTAGTCGCAGCATCGCTTGATGACCTACTTGAGACAGCTAGGCTCTCGACGCTTGAGGCGTGGTGCCGTTTGGCATCCGAAGCGGATGTCGAATCGGCGATTACTCGACTCGCTCAAGCAGAAGTACGACTGCGAGATGGCCACCTTCTGGAGGCAACCGCGTATGCCGAGATGGCCGCGGTTGATCCGGAACTAGCGTTCCGCGCACTCTCCATCGCAGGCCGTGCGGCGCATCTTGCATCGCGCGAAGAAGCTGGGTTGGCGCTCTTTCAACGAGCGGAAGAGGTAGCCGCGAACGAGGATCAGCGCCGGGATGCCAAGTGGGGGCAGCTCGCATGTTCCATCGATCTTGAGCACCAGGACGCGGTCGATGCTCTCGACCAGCTATCGGCTGGAGTGAGCTTTGCGGACGTACGAGAAGTTGTGCGAATGGCGACACACCGCATCTACCTCCAGCTTCGTACCGGCTCGTTGCAACTCGATGAGGCGGACACCGCGTGGCGGGTCATCGACGCCGTGCGCGATCCGATCGTCGTAACGTCATTCCTTAGCGCGTACTCGATAGCCCTCGCGTTGTCTGCCCGATACTCCGATGCGGAGTCGGCGGCCCAAGCGTTGTGGTTGAAGTCGCAACAGCTCCGATTCGACTTTGCGCGGCCCTATGCGTTGTGCGGAATGGCAATGGCGTACGCCGGTCAGCGCCAATGGTCGCGCGCCGAAGGCGCTGCAGCCGAGGCGCTCGAGCGAGCCCAGGCGCTCCATGATGTTCACGCCGATCTTCACAGTCGCTCTGTGCTGCTGCGTCTCTACGCCCAGCAGAACCAACTCTCACGCGCCCTCGAGATCCCCGTCGCGGAACTGCCAGGGGGGCTCGACGCCTCGGTTGCTGAGGCAGCGTGCTCGCGAGCCCTTGTGCTCGCGTGCGCAGGGCGCATCGATGACGCCCGGGAGCTCAGCGCAACAGTTGCTGGGACATCAAGGGCAGTCGAACCGGCAGTGCTCGTCCCCGCAGTGGCAGCTGTCTGCGCGATAAGGGGTGGACGATGCGGATTCGGTTGACCTCGCGGTCACTCTACGAGAGTCCGCATTTGACACCCGAGCGGTCGATCTACTAGTCACGACGTACCGCGCCTGTCCTGAGCTCTTGCCTGTTCTGCTGCGAGAGTCCGATAGTCGGCGCTTTCGCGACCTCGTCGAGCGCGTCGGCGACTCCGACCTCGCTGCCGCTGCCGGGCACCCAATCGCTGTCAACGACGACCGGCGGCTACTGCTGTCGCCACGCGAACTTGAGGTATTCGAACTCCTGCGGAGTGGTATCAGCAACCGTCAAATCGCACGGGTGCTCTTCATTGAGGAATCGACAGTAAAGGTGCACGCCCACCACATCTACGACAAGCTGGGAGTGCGTTCACGGAGCGCTCTCACCATTCAGGCAGCGCTTGAGCGCGCTCAAGCCACGTCAGCGATCGAGACCTCGCCAGAAGAGGGGTCGTCCGAGCTCTGAGCAAACTGCATGAAGTCGCTTCGCTTGGCGAGCCGATAGTCCTCATCCGCACCCGCGAGGATCGCCTCAAATGCTGCCACCGCGGTGGTATCGAACTGACTATCAACCGCTTGAGCAAGGCGCAGGCGGGCCACACGGCTGGGCATTGCGTCACGGTACGGCCGATCCGATGTCATCGCGTTGTAGGCGTCGGCCACGGCGATGATCCGCGATACGGGCGGAATCGTCTCGTCGACGAGGCCGTCCGGATAACCTTGTCCGTCGATTCGCTCGTGGTGGTGTCGCACGATCGTTGCGATCTCCGAGTACTCGTCGACGTGGGCGAGGATTCGTTCGCCAATTGCGGAGTGCTCCTGCATCTGGCGTCTCTCCTCGAGCGTGAGCGCTCCCGGCTTCTCGAGGAGGCCGGGCGGAAGGCCGATCTTGCCGATGTCGTGCACGAGTCCGCAGAGGTATGCCTGCTCGCACACCTCAGCTGAGAGCCCCATTCGTTCGGCGATGTCGCGCGAGTAGATCGCAACAGCGGCTGAATGGCCGGCCGTGTACCTATCCCTGGCGTCCAGCGTCGCGATGAGTGCGGCGGCGAACTGAAGGTTCGCGCGCTCGAGCAGATCGTTTGCGACAGAGAGGTCGTCGGCGAGTCTTCGCTGCTCTTGATAGAGGCCATAGAGCCGCTGGGCCGCCATCGCAGGGACCAGGAATAGCGCAAGCGTCCATGGCGACACTTGCACATACATGAACGCCAAGAGCGCAACGATGGGCGCATAGACGGGAGTTGTCCCCAGGAGAACAGGACCCAGCATGTTTGCAGCCTCCCTAGGAGAGCCTCCACGTACCGCCGACGTCATCGACGCAAAGAGGATCTCGAGCACCTCGCTGACGACAGCACCAACGAAAGTAGCTGCGATCAGACCGCCGAACTCAGATGGCACGAACGAGATCGTCGCTTGGGCGGCTACGCCCGTGAGCGCACCGCCAATGAAACGGGTAGAGGTGTACGTAGCCCACTTCAGCCGCGGCGCACGGTCCGAGTCCCGCGGGGCGACCAGCTCCGGATCGCCCAGCATCGAGGCGGCTCCGACGACGGCAGCCGCAAGTGGACCGAAGAGGACAGCAGCGATGAGGGTTGGAATGACAGATATCGACTGCTCGGTTGTTCGAGTCAATCGGACACTGGACCGCTCAGCTACCGCTGCGACGAGCGCTAGTGCGATGACGGTCGCAGGCGACTCAAGTTCGTAGCCAGCCAGAAGCAGCGCTCCTGCAACCAGGGCGGCGACGAGGACGAGCGATAACACATAGGCAGTCGTGCGACGCTGCGTAAGCGATCGATCACGGAACCCTTGAACCATCCCTCGAATGGGGTATACGATTCGTTTGCCGTCAGTTCCCAATTGAGGAGTCATCGCCTATGGCCAGAGGCTCGAAGGTCTGGTAGTCCGTCGCATCCTCGGTTCTCCGCCGGGGGTGGGCATCCCTCTTTCGGGTGTAACCGAACGAGGGCAAGGCTCGGATGGAGATTGGGGTTGCTGACGGACTGAGTTACGAGATGAGCCCACGCCGGAAGCCAACCGCTACGGCGTGGGCTCTACTTCTTGATTGAAGCTTCGCCAGCAGGTGGCGGACGTGCGACTTGACGGTCTCTTCCGAGAGGAAGAGCCGCTCGCCGATCTCGCGGTTCACGAGCCCGTCGGCGACGAGCTGTAGGACCTCGAGCTCGCGCGCCGTCGGATCCTGGCCCACTTCGCGTGATGCGGGCGGGGTGAATGGGATGACCGAGCCGCGCCGTGTCGAACTCCGCCGCGCCGCGGCGGCCTCGAACCGGCGACTGTGATCGCGGTACCGGTTCATGATGTCTCGGCGCTCAGCAGCGTCCACGAGTCCGGTATCGGCGCGGAGGACGTACCCCTTTAGATCCGTCGGAGGCGTTTGGCTCGAAAGGGTGAGCGGCCGCCTTGCGGACCGACGCTATGCGGACTGCTCGAGCGGGTAGTGACAGGCCGCGATGTGGCTCGAGTCGCCCGGCGCCGGCTCGAGCGTCGGCTCGACCGTGTCGCAGTGACCCTCGTGGAAACGAGGACACCGAGGGTGGAAGACGCATCCGCTCGGCGGGTCGACCGCCGACGGAACGTCACCGCCGACGACGGCTCTCACTCGCCGATCGCCGTTCATGGCAACGCGCGGCACGGCTGCGATGAGCGCGGACGTGTACGGATGCCTCGGTCGCTCGAAGATCTGCTCCGAGTCGGCGAGCTCGACGACTCGTCCGAGATACATGACCGCGATGCGCGAGCAGATCTGTCTCATCACGGACAGGTCGTGCGAGATGAAGACGTACGTGAGGTTGAACTCCGCCTGGAGCGAGCGGAGCAGGTTGAGGATCTGCGCCTGGACGGAGACATCCAGCGCCGAGACCGGCTCGTCGCACACGATCAGCTTCGGATTCAGCGCCAGAGCGCGGGCGATCCCGATCCGCTGACGCTGACCCCCCGAGAACTCGTGCGGATAACGGCTCGCGTGCTCGGGGCTCAGTCCGACGACCTGCAGGAGCTCTCGGACGCGGAGTCTCGCCTCTTTCTTCGAGACGCCACCGTGGATCGCGAAGGGCTGCAGCACGATCTGCTCGACCGACTTCCGCGGGTTCAGCGAGGCATACGGGTCCTGGAAGATCATCTGCATCTCGCGACGGAGCGGTCGCAGCCCCCGGCTCGAGATGCCGGTGATGTCGCGTCCGTCGAATCGGATGGATCCCGACGTCGGATCGATGAGCCGCAGCATGAGCCTGGCCGTCGTCGACTTCCCGCAGCCGGACTCGCCGACGATCCCGAGCGTCTCGCCTCGATTCACCGTGAGGCTGACGTTCTCCACCGCGTGGACGCGACCGTGTGAGCGCGAGAACACGCCTTGCTTCACGGGGAAGTGCTTCGTGACGCGGTCGAGCTCGACGATCGGGTCGGCCGCAGCCTGACTCAACTCGCCGCTCCCACGCGGATCGCTTCCAGCTCGGCCCATTCGGCGCGCTTGCGGTCCGCCGGTAGGTGACAGCGATCGAGATGTCCGCCGGGCAGCTGGCGGAGCTCGGGCAGATCCACCGTGCACGGTGCGAAGGCGTACGCACAGCGCGGGTTGAACGGGCAGCCCGTCGGGCACGCGCAGGAGCGAAGGCGGTGATCCCTCGATGGCGAGCAAGGTCTCCAGCCGGCGGTCGATGGTCGGCATCGACTGGAGCAACCCCCACGTGTAGGGGTGCTGCGGAGCCGCGAACACCTCACGCGCCGGCCCGGTCTCCATGGGCCGGCCCGCGTACATGACGAGCACGGTGTCCGCCGTCTCGGAGACGACGCCGAGATCGTGCGTGATGAGGATCACGCCGATGTTGAACTCGCGCTTGACCTCGTTCGATGAGCTCGAGGATCTGCGCCTGCACGGTGACGTCGAGAGCGGTCGTCGGCTCGTCCGCGATGAGCACCGAGGGGTTGTTGACGAGCGCCATCGCGATCATCGCGCGCTGCCGCATCCCGCCGGAGAACTGGTGCGGATAGTCGCGCGCGCGATCCCGCGCCTTGGGGATGCCTACCGCGTCGAGCATCTCGACCGCCCGATCCATTGCCTTCGACTTCGAAACCGACGCGTGGGCCGTCACCGCCTCTGCGATCTGGTCGCCGACGCGATACATGGGATGCAGGCACGCGAACGGATCCTGGAAGATCATCGCCATGTCCTTGCCGCGAATGTCGCGCATCTGCTCGGTCGGCAGCGACAGCAGGTTGCGGTCGCCGAGCTTCGCCTCGCCGCTGATCTTCGTGCGTTCGCTGTTCAGGAGCCCCATCAGCGCGAGACTCGAGACGCTCTTCCCGGAGCCCGACTCGCCGACGATCCCGAGCGTCTCGCCGCGGTGCAGCGTGTACGAGAGATCGGACACCGCCTTGACCTCGCCCTCGTGTGTGGGGAACACGACCGTGAGGCCGCGCACCTCGAGCAGTGTCTCGCTCACTGCGTACCGCACTCGAGGATCGAGGAACGCGTAGCCGATGTCCACGATCAGGTTCATGACGACGACGGCGACGGCTCCGAGCATGACGACGCCGACGACGGTCGGCAGATCCTGGTTGAGCGTGCCGTCGATTGCCAGCCAGCCGAGACCCTGGATGTTGAAGACCGACTCCGTGATGATCGCCCCGCCGACGAGGAGAGCGATGTCCATGCCGAACATCGTGATGATCGGGGCGAGGCTCGCGCGGAGCGCCGTGGCGGAAGATGACGGTGCGCTCCGGGAGGCCCTTCGCACGCGCGGTACGGATGTAGTCCTCGCCGAGAGTGTCGAGAAGGCTGTTGCGGGTCATGCGGGCGTAGATCGCAGCGAACAGCAGGGCGAGCACGGTCCAGGGCAGGATCATGTGCGAGAAGAAGGCGGTCGGGCTCTCCGTGAGCGGGACGTAGCCCGTTCCACCGGTCCACCCGAGCTTCTTCCAGAAGACGAAGAGCGCCATGAGCCCGAGCCAGAAGACCGGCGACGAGATTCCGATGAGCACGAAACCCATTGCAGCCCGGTCGGCCGCCGATTGACGCTTCACGGCGGAGAGGACGCCGATCGAGACGCCGACGACGAGCCAGATGATGGCCGCGCCGGCGATGAGGAAAAGCGTGCGCGGCGCGCGTTCCGTCACCTCGCTGAGAACGGAGACATTGCTTGTGAACGAGTAGCCGAGGCCCGGCCAGCCGTACTCGTCACCCGTCACGAAGTTCTTCACGAAGATCGCGTACTGCTTCCACCACGGCTCGTCGAGACCGAGCCGATCGCGGATGAGTGCGAGCGACTCCGGCGTCGGCGACTTCCCTGCGAATCGCAGTGCGGGGTCGCTCGCGGGCAAGGAGGTAGAAGACCGCGAAGACGATCATCAGGACGACGAGGATCACCAGCGCCGCCCAGAGAAGCCTTCGGACGATGTAGAGCGCCATTCAGTGTGGAAGGTAGAGGAAAGCGAGGCCCTGAGGGGCCCCGCTTTCCGTAGGGCGAACTCTCCGAACTAGGACTTCACCGCGACGTGCGCGAGTGAGGTGAATCCGGCCGACTGGTCGAACTCCCACTTCGTGACGTTCGGGCCGAGGATCGTGACCGTTTTCGCGGACATGTACGGGATCCACGGGCACGATGTCCCTCGTCAGGACCCGGTCGAGGCCCGCGTAGCACGTGATCCGCGGGTTGCCGATCAGAGCCTGGCAGCGGTCGGCCAGCTTGTCGATGCTCGGCACGTTGTTGATGTTGCCCTTGATGCCGAGCGATGCTGCCTGGCTTGGCTTCAGCCCGACGAGCGCGTAGTTCGTGTTCCCGGTCGGGATGATGTTCCCGCCGTAGAACAACGGGTCGACGAACGTCGACGGATCCGCGTAGTCCTTGAACCAGCGCGGGCGGTTCGAGATCGCGACGTTCCGCGACGTCGTCTGGATGACTGGGTACGCACCGTTGACTGAGCGGACCGTGAACGTGATGCCGAGCTTCGAGGCCCCGTTCTGCACGACCGGCAGCGTCGCCTTGTCGACGGCCCTGACGTCCGTGATGAGCAGGACGTTCTTGCATTCCTTCGCACTGCAGACTCCGTTCGAGTTCGCGTACTTGGAGAGCTTCATCTCGGCTCTCGCCTTCGCGACGCTTCCGCGATCGCCCGGCGTCTTGAAGGGCTGGAAGTTGTTCAGCTTCCCGAGCAGCATTGCGTTCGGGAGGATGTGCTCGCCGATGTCGCCGGCGACCGGGCCTCCCCAGGCCTTGCGGAGTGCCTGGCGATCCATCACCCAGTTCATCGCACGACGGACGTGCACGTCGTCGAACGGCGGCTGTGTGAGGTTCATGGTGATGTAGTACGTGCCGTCGGCGTAGTTCGAGTGCAGGTACTTCCGCTTGCTCGGGTTGACCGTGTACTCGCGGAAGACCTTCGGCGACGCCGTTGCGTATGCGTCGTCGAGGTCGCCGGCGCCGATCTTGTTGTAGATGTCGTCGATGTTGGTGTCGACGGTGAACTCGTACGAGTCCGGATTGTTCTCACGCGACTTGCGGCTATCCGTGCTCGCCCTGTAGTTCGGATTCCGCACGAGCGTCAGCGTCGTCTTGCCGTCGTAGCCCGAGATCGGCTTCAGCGTCTTGCACGAGCTGACGTCGAGGTTGTCCGAGCCCTCGATCATGTACGGGCCCGAGGCGATGACGTAGCGACCGTAGAGGCCTGGCTTACCGTCGAAGCACCCCGCGACCTCCTTCGGCATCGGGGCGACCGCAGGCATCGTCAGGCGGAACGGGAAGTCACCTGCGGGCTTCGTCAACGTGAACACGATCGTCTTCGCGTTCGGCGTCCTGACGCCCGAGATCGACTTCGACTCACCCTTGCCGTATGCCTGGAGACCCTGGATCACGTTGAAGTAGAAGCTGTACTGCGCGCCGTTCTTCGGCTTCGCGAGTGCGCTCGATCGCGTACTTGACGTCCTGCGACGTGATCGCGCGGTTGAGCGGGCGGGCCCCACCGGACGCCGCTCTTGAGCCTGGAACGTGTACGTCTTGCCCGCCGTTCGTCGGCCTCGGCATCGACGTCGCCAGGTCGGGGACGACGATGTTGCCCGTGGCGCCCTCGACGTGGTTGAAGGTCGACGAGGCTGCGCAGCAGGAGGTTCGAGTAGATGACGAACCCGTTCGCGAGGTACTCGCCGGTCGGGTCGAAGTTGTTCGTCCAGCCGAAGCTCGACTCCCACCCCACGCGGTAGGTGCCGTCCCTTCGCGGCCTTGCCGCTCGGCTCGGCCGATGCCGCCGCCACGAGCACTGCGGTGAGCGCTGCGACGGCGACGAGCGCGGCGATCGAGATGCCGAACCGCCGCTTCGTTGGTTTAACTCGCACTTGCCCTCCTTCCCCCGCTTTCAGGCGGGAATCACATGTGGATGCCTGCATGAGAGTGAGACGTTCGAAAACCGCCGGAGTCGGGACGACGTCAACGATCGGTGCGGACGTCGAGTGCGTCTCGTAGTCCGTCTCCCAGGAGGTTGAACGCGAGCGTCGTCACGACGAGGAACGCGCCGGGGAACAGCATGAGCCACCATGCTACGTCGTACAGGCCGGATGCATCGGCGAGGATCTGCCCCCACGACGCCTGGTCGGGCGGCGACGCCGAGGCCGAGATACGACAGCGCGGCTTCGAACAGGATGTTCTGCGGGATGAGGAGCGTCGCGAGCACGATGATCGGCGCGACGAGATTCGGGAGGATGTCGCCGCCGATGATGCGCATGCTCCCGGCGCCGACGGATCGGCTCGCTTCGACGAACTCCTTCTGCTTCAGCGAGAGCGTGTTGCCGCGGATGACGCGTGCCGTGTACGGCCACGAGAAGAGCACGATCACGAGGATCACGATGCTCAAGCCGGGTTGTATCCAGCCGTGGAGGCACCCCTCCTTGGTCGTGCTGCAGGCCGCGACGATGCCGATCGAGATGAGCAGGTACGGGACCGCCAGCATCACGTCCGCCCCGCGCGAAAGCGTCGTGTCCGCCCACTTGCCGAAGAACCCGGCAATCACGCCGATGGTCGTTCCGATCGCCACGGCGATGCCGGACGCGACGATTCCCACGAGCAGCGACGTCCGCGCGCCGTACATCGTGCGGACGAAGAGGTCTCGACCCGAGGCGTCCGCGCCGAACCAGAAGTCCGCGTTCGGCCCTAACGGGATCCCGAAGTCGTCGGTCATGTTCGTATAGGGCTCGTTCGGGGGGTGCCCGCTGATCCGCTCCGCGAGCGGGCCACCGAAGAGCGCGAGCAGGATCAAGATGATGATCACGACGCCCCCGGCTATCGCAGCCTTGTCCTTCTTGAAACGGAGCCAGAAGAGCTGTCGCGGGCTCTTGCCTGCGACAGCCGGGATGTCCATTTCGGCGATCGCTTCGACGGTCGTCATGGCCGCAGAACCCAGCGTCGGGGGCCGAACACGGCGCGAGTATAGGTCGAAGGCGGCCCCTCGAAGGCCGCCTTCGTACCGATTACCTCGGTTCGAGCTTCAGCGCGCTACGCGGCGAGCCCGGCAAGATCGCGCAGGGCCTCGAGGCGCTTGAGCGCCTGGCCCTCGAGCTGGCGGACGCGCTCGCGCGTCAGGTCGAGTTCGTGTCCGATCGCCTCGAGCGTCCACGGCTCGCCCTCGAACCCGAAACGGAGCTCGAGGATGCGCCGCTCGCGCTCCGGAAGAGCGTCGAGCGCGCGGCGGATGCTCTGCCGGCGAAGGGACTCCTCGGCCTCGTCGAACGGATCGGCGGCCTCGCGGTCCGCAAAGAGGTCGCCGAGCTCGCCCTCGTCGTCCGCGCCGACGGTCTGGTTCAGCGAGACCGACGCATGGGCGGCGCCGAGCGCCTCGTCGACGTGCTGGAGCGGCAGGCCGGTTGCCTCGGCGAGCTCCTCCTTCGTCGCCTCACGACCGAGCTCTACCTCGAGCCGGCGCGCGGCGCGGGAGAGCTTCTGCTGTCGCTCGACGACGTGCACGGGCACGCGGATCGTCCGCGCGTGATTCGCGACGGCACGCTGCACCGACTGGCGGATCCACCACGTGGCGTAGGTCGAGAACTTGAAGCCACGTCGCCAGTCGAACTTCTCGACCGCGCGATTGAGGCCGAGCGTGCCCTCCTGGATGAGATCGAGGAACGGAACGCCGAGCCCGCGGTAGCCCTTCGCGATCGACACGACGAGCCGGAGGTTCGACTCGATCATTACGCGCTTGGCGACCGGGTCGCCCCGTTCGATGCGCTTCGCGAGCGCGACTTCCTCGGCGGCCGTGAGCAGCTTGTGTCGCCCGACGTCCGCGAGGAACAGCTGGAGGCTGTCGGCTGCGCCGGAGACGGGGCCCGCCTCGTAGCGCTTCTCGGCGACGGCATCCTCCTTCTCGACTTCGGCGTCCGGCTGGACGATCTCGACGTTGTGCGCTTCGAGCTCGCGCTGCAGGAGCTCGGCATCTTCCTCGCCGATGTCGTGCTCCAGCACAAATGCCTCGAGCTCGGGGGCCTCGAGCTGGCCTCCGTGCTCCTCGGCACGCTCCATGAGCGCTTTCACGTGCTCGGATTCGAAGAGGTCTATGAGCTGGTTCTGCGTCAACGTCCTGTTTCAGTCCTTTCGTTCCTCGGCTGCGACTGCGACAAACTTGCTGAGTCTATTGCGATTTTTTGGCGATTTCCAGGGTGATCCACGGCGACGGGCTGTCACAAGCTCGTAAACGATCATGCCCTCGCTTGGTATTCCGTCGCTGAAGGGTCAGCGGTTCACGGGCGGACGTCAACAAGCCTGCTTCGGCTTCCTTCAACCTGAGACGTGTCCATCTCCGGTCGAGTTAGATCATGACCGGTCGGACGGACGGCGAAAACCCCTTTCGGACAGGCTTTACTCGCTCTTAGCGCGTCTTTCGGCGAGCAACTCGACTGCTCGTTCGAGCGTCAGCCCCTCGGGCGAGTCGCTCCGGCGCAGGCTCGCGTTCGTCTCGCCGTCCGTGACGTAGGGGCCGAAGCGTCCGTCACGGAGGAGGAGGGGCTTGCCGCTCGCCGGATCCGGGCCGAGTTCCCTGAGCGGGCCACGCGCCGCGCGTCGCCCCCGGCGCCGCGGCGGCTCGGCGAGCAGGGCCTGTGCCTGCTCGAGCGTGACCGTGAAGAGCTGCTCCTCACTCTCGAGCGACCGCGACTCCGATCCCTTCTTGATGTACGGCCCGTAGCGGCCGTTCTGCGCCGTCACCTCCTCGCTGTCGAGCTCGCCCACCACCCGTGGGAGCGAGAGCAGCCTGAGCGCGTCGTCGAGCGTGACGGTCTCGGGTGTCATCGATGCGAAGAGCGACGCGGTACGGGGCTTTTCGTCCGCCCCCTCGGGGAGCACCTCCGTCACGTACGGCCCGTAGCGGCCCGATCGCACGACGATCTCGGTACCGGCACCCGGATCCGTTCCGAGCGGTCTGTTGTCGGGCTGGGACAGGAGCTCCTCGACGCGCTCAGGCGACAGCTCGTCTGGGGCGAGGTCGACGGGAAGGCTGGCCCGTCGCTCGCCGTGCTCGAGGTACGGCCCGTAGCGGCCGACCCTCACCACCGCTTCCGAGCCCGGAATCGCGATCGAGTTGACGGCACGCGCATCGATCTCGTCCAGGTGCTCGGTCACGAGGTGATGCAGCCCGGGATCGCTCCCGTGGCCGAAGTAGAAGCGCTCGAGCCACTCGTTTCGCGCCTGGTCGCCCGCCGCGATGCGGTCGAGGTCGTCCTCCATCCGCGCCGTGAAGTCGAAGTCGACGAGCTGCGCGAAGTGACGTTCGAGGAGATTCACGACCGAGAACGCGACGAAGGTGGGTACGAGTGCCGTGCCCTTCTTGAACACGTAGCCGCGGTCGACGATCGTCGACAGGATCGCTGCATAGGTCGACGGCCGACCGATACCGCGCTCCTCGAGCGCCCGCACGAGCGTCGGCTCGGTGTAGCGGGCCGGCGGAACGGTCGCGTGCTCGTCGGGCTCCAGCGAGACGAGCGTGATCTGCTCGCCGACGGTGAGCTGCGGGAGGACGCGCTCCTCGTCGTCGTCCGTCGGTTCGTCCTTGCCGGGCTCGTAGGCGGCGAGGAAGCCGCGGAAGGTGATGACCGTGCCAGAGGCGCCGAACTCGACGTCCTCGCCGGCCGCGCTCGTCGCCCCGATCCGAAGTGACACCGTCTGTCCGCGCGCATCCTCCATCTGCGACGCGAGCGTCCGCTTCCACACGAGGTCGTAGAGCGCGAGCTCGTCGCGGTTGAGCTCGTCCGCCAGCTCCTTCGGCGTCCTGAACGTGTCGCCCGCCGGCCTGATCGCCTCGTGCGCCTCCTGGGCATTCGCGACCGCTCGCCCGTACTGGCGCGGCCTCGCCGGGACGAAGTCCTCGCCGAAGAGCTCGGCGACCTGCGCACGGGCGGCGGCGATCGCCGACTCGGAGAGTGTCGTCGAGTCGGTCCGCATGTACGTGATGTAGCCCGCTTCGTAGAGGCGCTGGGCGACGCGCATCGTCGTCTGCGCGGAGAAGCGGAGCTTCCTGCTCGCCTCCTGCTGAAGCGTCGCAGTGCGGAACGGCGCAGCCGGCTTGCGCCGGTACGGCCGCTCGTCGACGGAACGGACGGCGAACACCGAGTCGGCGAGGCTTGTCGCGAGCGCACGAGCCCGTGCCTCGTCGAGCTGGACCACGCCGCTCTCTCGCAGTTCCCCCGTCGTCGGCTCGAAGTCCCTGCCGTGGGCGACGCGAGCTCCCTCGAGCGAGACGAGGCGCGCCTCGAACGGGCCGGGATCGAAGGTCGCGAGAAGATCCCAGTACTCCGCGGACCGGAACGCCATCCGCTCGCGCTCGCGCTGCACGACGAGCCGCGTCGCCACGGACTGCACGCGGCCCGCCGAGAGCCCCCGCGTCACCTTCTTCCACAGCACGGGCGACACCTCGTAGCCGTAGAGACGGTCGAGGATACGGCGTGTCTCCTGCGCATCGACGAGCCGCTCGTCGATACCCCGCGTCTCGTCGAGAGCCCGAGTGATGGCGTCCTTCGTGATCTCGTGGAACACCATGCGCCGCACGGGGACCTTCGGCTTCAGCACCTGGACGAGGTGCCAGGCGATCGCTTCGCCCTCGCGGTCTTCGTCCGTCGCGAGCAGGAGTTCGTCGGCGTCGGCGAGGTGCTTCTTCAGCTCGCTGATCGTCTTCTTCTTCTCGGGCGAGACGACGTAGTACGGCTCGAATCCCTCCTTGACGTCGACGCCGAGCGCGCCGAAGCGCTTGCGATCGGCCGCAGGCACGTCCGATGCCTTGCTCGGAAGGTCGCGGATGTGACCGACGCTCGACCCGAGCACGTAGCCGTCACCGAGGTAGCCGGCGATCGTCCGCGCCTTGGCGGGGCTCTCGACGATGACGAGGCTCTTGCCCATCGGCGCGACACCTTAGCTCGCGGTTCTGCGAGCGCCAGAGCGCGATACTGCCGCGTGTGCCCTCGCCGCCCCGTCCGAGCTGGCTCTACCTGCTGATCGGCGCCTTGAGCCTTCCGGTCGTCAAGATCGTCTTTCGACACCGCGCGACGGGTGCGGAGAACGTTCCGGCGGCCGGCGGATTCGTCCTCGCGGCGAACCACTGGTCGAACCTCGACCCGTGGCCGCTCGCGATCCCGTTCTTCCCGCATCGCTTCTTCCGGTTCATGGCGAAGGCTGAGCTCTTCTGGTTCCCACTCGGCTGGATCATCCGCTCCGGCGGTGCGTTCGAGGTGCGACGCGGCGAGTCGGACGAGGAGGCGATCGCGACGGGAGTCAGGCTCGCGCGCGATGGATACGCGGTCGTGATGTTCCCGGAGGGGACGCGTCGCCGGAAGGGCGTCCGCAAGAAGCACGAGGCTCGCTGGCGATCCGGCGCCGCCCGGATCGCGCTCACCGCGGACGTCCCGCTCGTGCCGGCGGGGATCTCCGGAACGGAGCGCCTCGTCCGTCTCGGCCCGCTCCGCGTCGCCTACGGTGCACCGATCGCGATGGACGATCTCTCGGGCCTTCCCCTCGGCGAAGCCGCGCTCACAGCGACCGAGCGGCTCCGCGAGGCCGTCACCGCGCTCGAGCGGAGCATCGCGTGAAGCCGCTCCTCGTCATGGATGGAGACTCGTTCACGCATCGCGCGTACCACGCGCTGCCTAGCTCGATGCGCCGGGAGGACGGCGGCCCGGCGAACGCGCTGATCGGTTTCAGCGACATGCTCATGCGTCTGTGGCGCGATGAACGGCCGCGAACCGTGTTCGTCGCGTGGGACACGCTCGACGTCCCGACCTACCGTCACGAGGCTCTGGACGCCTACCAGAGTGGCAGGGTGTTCGAAGACGAGCTCCTCGAGCAGCTCGATCTCCTGCCGGGACTCGTCGCGTCGATGGGGTTCGCCTACGCGAAGGCGGCCGGCTACGAGGCCGACGACTTCCTGGCCGCGGCTGCCGCGCAGGAGGAGGCTGCGGGTGGGACAGCGCTGGTCGCCACCTCCGACCGCGACGCGTTCCAGCTGGTGACCGACCGCGTGACCGTCCTCCAGCCGGCGAAAGGGGGTCCGGCGCGCATCGGCCCTGCCGAGGTGCGTGAGCGATACGGCGTCGATCCGGCCCAGGTGCCGGACTTCATTGCGCTCCGCGGCGACCCTTCGGACAAGATTCCCGGAGCGCGCGGCATCGGCACGAAGCGAGGTGCGGAGCTCCTCGCGCAGTACGGGACACTCGACGCGATGCTCGAAGAGGGACGCTTCGCCACCGAGGCGGACGCGCTTCGGCTCTACCGCCGCATCGCGACGATGGACCGCGACGCACCGCTGCCCCCGCTTCCGGACGTCACGCCGGATTGGGATGCTGCCGCCGAGCACGCGACGCAGCTCGGGGCGCTTCGCGTCGCGAAGCGCTTCGAGGAGGCCCCGGCGTGGACGTGATCAGCCACCCGAGCTTCGTCACGCTGCACGTTCCCGAGACCAGAGGCAATCCCGAGCACCCCGGCCGGCTGGCGTGCCTGCTCGACTGCTTTCGGACGTATGAGGTGGGCCGCCCGGCGACGCGGGCGCACCTCGAGCTCGTGCACGACCCCGCCTACGTCGACTCGATCGAGGCAATCGACGCCGAGGTCTGGCTCGACCCCGACACCTACGCCAACAGCGGGACGTGGGAGGCCGCGTGTCTCGCCGCCGGGTGTGCGATCCAGGCCGTCGAGGCCGGCGGCTTCGCGCTCGTTCGCCCACCCGGCCACCACGCGCTCCGCGCGGAGGCGATGGGCTTCTGCATGTTCGGGAACGTCGCCATCGCGGCGCGCCACGCGCAGACGGAGCTCGGTGCTGCGCGGGTAGCGGTCGTCGACTTCGACGTGCACCACGGCAACGGCACCGAGGCGCTCTTCCGTGACGATCCGAGCGTCCTCACGGTGTCACTGCACCAGTGGCCCTTCTGGCCCGGAACGGGCGGACCGGGTGCGAACTGGGAGGGGGTCGTCAACGTCCCGCTCGCCGCGGGCTCGGGCGACGCCGAGTACGAAGCGGCATTCGACCACGTCGTCGAGCCTGCAGTCCGGGCGTTCGATCCCGACCTCGTGATCGTCGCGGCCGGGTTCGACGCGCATCGTGACGACCCGCTGTCGGAGATGGCGGTGACCGCGGGCGGCTTCCGCGAGCTTGCCCGCCGCTGCGCGTCGCTGGCGCCGCGCACCGCAGCGGTGCTCGAGGGCGGCTACAACCTCGAGACGCTGCCGACCGTCGTCACGGCCGCCCTCGAGGGGTTCGAGAGCGCGGCCTAGGCCGCGCGCGCCGACTCGAGGCGCTCGAGCGCTTCGCGGCGCGACGAGACGCCGAGCTTCTTGAGCAGGCTCTTCACGTGCGAGCGCACGGTGTGCTCGGAGATGAACAGCCGCTGGGCGATCTCGTCGGTTCCGAGGTGCTCGTCGAGGAGGAGCAAGACTTCGACCTCGCGGGCGGAGAGAACACGTGTGACCTCCTCGGGGACGCCGCTCAGGCGCCTGCCGTCTCGCACGCGCTCGAGAAGCCGCCTGGCCACGCCGCCTGAGAGGGCGGCATCCCCGCGCGCGACCCCGCGCAGGAACGCGGCGATCTGCTCGGGGGGCTCGGTCTTCAGGAGGTAGCCCGACGCGCCCGCCCGGATCGCGGCGAGGAGGTTCTCCTCCGCGTCCGATGCCGTCAACACGACGATCTCCGACGACGGAGCGCTCTCGCGGATCCGTGGCAACGCCGTGAGGCCGTCCATTCCGGGCATCGTCAGGTCGAGCAGCACGATGTCGGGTTGCAGCTCCGCCGCGGTGGTGATTGCGGCGGAGCCGTCCTCGGCCTCGCCGACGACGTCGAATCCCTGCTGCACGAGCAGCGCCGAGAGCGCATCGCGCGTGAGCGGATGGTCGTCGACGATGAGGACGCGTTCGGTCACCTCGCTCTTATCGGCAAGAGGCGCCGTGCCGACAAGTGACCTGTGGACCACGCTCGGTCCCAGCCCTATCGCTCGTGGCTCGTCGGCGAGATCCTGCTCGTCTGCCTGCTCGCGTCCGGAACCGCGCTGTTCGCGGCGAGCGACTCGCTGAAGTCGGCGTACGAGCTCCACGACGCGCGGCTCGCGTTCGACACCGCCGTCGCCGTCGTGGCGACCTTCGTGTGTGTGCTGGCGAGCGTCCGCTTCCTCGTCGAGGGTCGCACGCTCGACCTCCTCCTCGCCGCCGGCTTCTGGAGCATTGCGCTCGGGACGGTCGCCTTTGGCCTGGTACCGGTCCTCGGGGGCGGATCGCTCGCACCCGCGGCCGCGTGGCAGCTCGTGGGCGCCCGACTTCTCGGAGCGGGCCTCATCGCGATCGCTCCGTACGTCGACGGCCGGATGGCGGCTCGCCGGCGGTCGCTCGTCTCGGTCGGCGTCGGGGTTGTCGCTCTGCTCGTCGCAGCCGGCGGCGCGATGAAGGTCAGGTCCGGTGGCGGGCTCGAGGCCGACCTTCTCGAAGGAGCGTACGTGCGGCTCGCGGCTCTCCTGCTCACGACGCTGTGGCTGGTCGCGCTCGTCGGGTTCGCGTTGCGCTACCGCCGCTACGGGCGCGACTTCGACAGCTGGATGTGTCTCGCTGCGACGCTCGCAGTCTTCGCCGACCTGCACCTCGTGCTCACGCCGGTGGTGTCGAGTGATCTCGTGCTGCAGGGCGACTTCCTTCGCGTCGTCGCGTACGGGGTGCTGCTCGTGGGTGTCTGGCGCGCCATCGGCGAAGCGGAGTTCGGACGCGCGGTCGCCGACGAGCGCGCGCGCGTCGCGCGTGACATCCACGATGGCCTGGCGCAGTACCTCTTCGCGATCTCGACGCAGGTGAGCATGCTCGAGAGCGGCGCCCCGCTCGAGCAGGTTCTCCCTCGGCTCAAGCGTGCGGCGACGTCCGCTCAGCAGGAGGCGCGCTTTGCCGTCCTCGCGCTGTCGTCCGCAGGTGGTTCGGCGCGGTTCGACTCAGCGCTCCGTCGCTATGTCGAGGTCTTGGCGTCCGACGGCGCGCTCGACGTGGAACTCGAGGTCGACCCACAGGTGCGGCTCGCTCCGGACGAGCAGATCGAGGTCTTCAGGATCGTCCAGGAGGGGCTCGGTAACGCGCGGCGCCATGCCGGCGCGAGCCATGTCGAGGTCGCGATCTCGCAGCGGGCGGGACGGCGCGTCGTCGAGATCTCCGACGACGGCGTCGGTTTCGACGAGACCGCGGTCATCGAGGGGCAGGGCGTCGCGAACATGCGCTCACGAGCCGAGGCGATCGACGGCGCGCTCACGCTCCGCTCGAACCCGGGCCGCGGGACCGCGATCGAGGTCGTGCTCCGCCCGGCGTAGGCGCAGGGCTCAGCCTGCGGAGGGGCGTGCGACGCCGATCATCGAGTCGCGCGTGACGATCGCGGCGAGCGCCGCCTCGTCCAGGTGCTCCGTTCCCGCCGGGCGCTGCGGGATCACGACGTAGCGGACGTCAGCCGTCGAATCGACGACTCGAACGTCGACCTGCTCGTCGAGGTGGAGCCCGAACTCCTCGAGGACACCCCGTGGATCCGAGACCGCGCGCGAGCGGTAGGGCAGGCTCTTGTACCAGTCCGGTGGCGGCCCCAGGAGCGCTTTCGGGTAGCACGAGCAGAGCGTGCAAACCACCATGTGATGTACGTCGTCCGTGTTCTCGAGCGCGACGACCTGAGGCGACTCCCCTGGGTCGAGGCCGAGTTCCAATGCCGCCAACCGCGCGTCGTCGAGTGCACGCTCCTTGAACGCCGGATCGAGCCACGCGCGTGCGACGAGCCGCGCGCCGTGAGCAGGCGTGCGCGACACGAGCCAGTCGATGCGAGCGCGCACCTCCTCGTGCGTCAGGACCCCCTTCTCGACGAGCAGCTCCTCGAGCGCACTGACGCGCGCCGCGGCCGGCGGCTCGCCGTCGCGCCCGATCGGATCGTGCGGATGGTCGTGTCCGTGTTCGCTCACGCGGCCGGCTCCAGCCAGTGCTCGAAGAGGTCCGCACAGACGCGATCGTCGCCCGGCACCGATGGCCACAGGTCGCTCCCGGCGAACTCGACGAGGTAGAGCCGCAGCCGTGGGAGCCCGTCTGCGCCGTACGCCCGCGTCTCGGGGTTCGCGAAGGCCGCGTGAACGCGGGCGATACGTCCCGTCTTGCCCTTGAGGTAGCCGGGTGTCCGGTGGTGCCCCGCATGCGGCCGGTCGGCGACCCTCACCGTGTCTCCGGGAGCGAACGTCATGCTTCGAGCCTCGCGTCGATCTCGCCGGGCGCGAGGACGCCCTTCTCCTCGAGGATCGTCTCCGTGGTGAAGAGCCAGCGTTCGTAGTACGACGCTGCTTCGTATGTGGCCAGCGGCATGCTCTCGATTCCGCGCCGCATCTCGTCCGTGTTCATGACGCCGTGCTGCTCGAGGACGTTCTCGATCGCGTCCATGCGCAGCTCCCAGTCCGCGAGCTCGTGCTCATTCCTGTCGATCGGCGTTTCGGTGGGCCATCCGCCCCGGTCGTGAACTGCTCGCTCCACCGCATGATCGTAACGTTGTTGACGTATGCCTATATAGGAATGTATTATCGGCACGTGGCCCGAGCAGCGACGACCGCAGATGCCTTCAACGCGATCGCCGAGCCCCGGCGGCGTGAGATCCTCGACGCGCTGGCCGGAGGCGAGCGACCCGTCAACGACCTCGTGGCGCGGCTCGGTCTTGCCCAACCGCAGGTGTCGAAGCACCTGCGCGTCCTACGCGAGGTCGGGGCGGTCGAGGTTCGCGGCGACGGTCGGCGGCGGCTCTACCGGTTGAACGGTCAGGCGTTGAAACCCATCCACGATTGGGTAGGGGCCTACGAGCAGACGTGGTCCGAGCGCTTCGATCAGCTGGACGTCGTGTTGGACGAACTCAAGACGGAGGAGGAAGAAGATGGCTCTGACAGGTAGCCGGAAGGCGAAGGTGACGCTGCCGGGCGATCGGCAGATCCTGATCACACGGGAGTTCGACGCTCCGAAGGAGCTCGTGTGGAGGGCGTGGACGACGCCCGAGCTCGTGCGCCGCTGGTGGCACGCGAACCGCGGCGAGATGACGGTCTGCGAGATGGATCTCCGCGTCGGCGGCAACTGGCGCTACGCGATGGTGACGCCCGACGGCATGGAGGTCGGGTTCCACGGCGAGTACCGCGAGATCGAGCCGTTCGAGCGGCTCGTCTCGACGGAGGCGTACGAGGGCATCCCCGACGCGGACGCCCATGCCGCTGTGGACACGCTCACGCTCACGGAGATCGGGGACCACACGCTCATGACCGTCCTCGTCGAGCACCCGACGAAGGAAGGCCGAGACATGCACATCGAGTCCGGGATGGAGGACGGCATGCAGGACGCGATGGACCTCCTCGAGAAGACCGCGGCCGCGCTCGCGTGATCGAAGCTCGGGCCCGCTCAATGGAGAAGCCCCGCTCTCGCGGGGCTTCTCCGTAGCAGGCCTGTAAGCCGGATTCTGTCGAGGGTGACCATCTCTCTTGGCGGTGTACCCGGCTCCTCGGCGGGCCGCGTCATCGGAGCCTGCTTCACCTTGCACCGGACGGGGTTTGGCTAGCCGGCCGTGTCGCCATGGCCGCTGGTGGGCTCTTACCCCACCGTTTCACCCTTACCGACCCGGTTGCCCGGACCGGCGGTCTCCTTTCTGTTCCACTTTCCGTCGGCTTTCGCCGCCTCGTTGGCCCCGGTGGGCGAACCCACCGAAGCTGCCCGAGCGTCCTGCCCTGCGGTGTCCGGACTTTCCTCGAGCTCCCGCCGAAGCGAGAGCCCGCGATCACCCGGCCTGCACGAGGGATGGTAACGCGATCTCGGCGATCCGCTCTTCGGATTCGCCCAGGATCGACCTGCACTCGGGGCACGCCAGTGCGCCGCGCACGTGCAGGACGAACTCGCCGCAGACGAGGCATTCGAGGCTTGCGCCGCGAATGAGCGCCGCGAGCTCCTGGTCGAGCGTCCTGTTCAGCGATTCCACGGTCATCCTGTTACCCCCTAGCCGAGGCTCCTGAACACTCCTGTGACCTTCCCGAGGATCTCGACGTGCTCGGGGAAGAGCGGCTCGAGCGTCGCATTCTCGGGCTGCAAGCGGATCCGGCCGTCCCGCTCGCGGTGGAATGTCTTCACCGTCGCCTCGTCCGCCGATTCGTCGTCGCCGACGAGTGCGACCACGATCTCGCCTGCGCGAGCGTCCGACTGCTTGCGCACGACGACGATGTCGCCGTCGAGGATTCCGGCCTCGATCATCGAGTCGCCCTTCACGCGCAGGAGGAAGTCCGCGTCGCGACCGAGCGGCTCGGGTACGGCGATCTCGTCCTCGATCGACTCCTCGGCGAGGAGCGGCCCACCCGCGGCGATCTGGCCGACGAGGGGCAGTATCGGAGCGGACGACGCCGCACGCTGCGGCGCCTCCTCACGCTTCCGGCCGACGAGCTCGATCGCGCGTGGTTTTGTCGGATCGCGCTTGAGCAGGCCGGCGCGCTCGAGGTTTGCGAGGTGTGCATGAACGGTCGACGGCGAGGCGAGCCCAACGGCCTCGCCGATCTCCCGTACGGTCGGCGGATAACCGTGCGCGTCCACGTACTCGGCGAGGAACTGCCAGATCTCCTGCTGTCGCGTCGTCAGCATCGGTCTCTCCAGGGTCGGGGGTGGACGAACGTATGTTCGTCACAGGAGGGTAGATCCCTCCCCGGACGACGTCAAGTCGTCGGGCGACGGGCGACGAAGGCCGCCTGCTCCAGCTCGTACGGATGCTCGACGGTCGTGTCGACGAGTTCGAGACCCGCATCGCCGACGAGCTGCTCCCATGTCGCGCGGGGGAACACGCCGAGCGTGTGGCGGTCGTGGACGACCCGCACGTCGTGGCCGCCGGTGCCTCGCGCGACGATGAGGTAATCGACCGCGTAGGTGGACCCGGTCGCGGGGTGGACCCACTCGACATAGCGGAGGCTCCGCCCGTCGTCGCCGTCGTGACCGCCGTGGTCCGTTCTCGGGTTGAAGATCTCCGTCGTCGCGTCGGGCGTGAGGATCACGACGCCACCCGGGCGGACGTGGACGGCGGCCGTTTGGATCGCGGCCGCGAGATCGTCCTCCGTCGTCAGGTACGAGATGGCGTCGTGGATGAATACGACGTCGAACTCCCGGCCGAGTCGCAGCGTCCGCATGTCACCCTCGACGTGCTCGCACTCGGGGTTCAGCGTCCGACTCAGCGCAAGCATGTCGGGTGAGAGGTCGCTGAGCGTGCACGCGAAGCGCGCCTTCAGGTGGGACGCGTTGTTTCCTCCGCCCGAGCCGAGCTCGAGGAGCGTCCGGGCCTCGCCCGATGCGACCTCGTCCACGACGCGCGTCACGAACGCCGCCTCGTCCCAGTAGTCCGACGGATGCGTCAGCAGGTGGAACCAGGGAGCGAGGTCCGAGTACATGTGAACCACGGCGCGAGAATGCCCGAAGGCGGCCGGGGCCGCCTTCTCGTCATGCGCTGGAGAGGACTTGAACCTCCACGGCCTAAGTGGCCACTAGGCCCTCAACCTAGCGCGTCTACCAATTCCGCCACCAGCGCGCGCGTTGAAGTCTAGAGAAGGTGGAACAGCACGATCGTGTTGATCCCGAAGATCGTCGCCACGACCACGGTGAGGCGCGTGAGGTTCCGCTCGACGACGTGCGTGCCGCCCTGCGAGTGCGGCGTGAAGCCGAGCCCGCCCATGCCCGCCTCGCGTCCCGAGTGCATGAGGATGAGGGTGATGAGCCCGGCTGCGAGGAGCACCTGGAAGACCGCTGAGATCTGGAGCCACGGCATGGGCGCAGAAGGGTAGCAACGGAAGTACGCTCCTCAGGTGACCGACGACGCGCGCGAACGCATCCAGAAGCTCCTCGTGACGGGGGACAACCGACTCAAGCAGGGGGTCGCCCACGAGAAGGTGCGAGAGACTTACGAGGAGGCTCTCGCGGTGGCCCGGGAGGCAGGTCTCGAGGACTCGATCCGGCCGCTCGTCGAGGTCAGGCTCGCCGATCTCGAGCCGCTCGGAGGAGGATCGCCTCCACCCGCTCCGCCTGCAGCCTGACGTCGTGCGCTGCAGTCGCCTCGCGGCCGGCGAGATTCGGGCGCGGGAGCGCGGCGGCGGCGGAGAGCGCCGCGACGAGCGCGTCGTCGTCGAGCGGGTCTACGAGCACGCCCGCTTCGGGCGTCACGAACTCGGGCTGCCCTCCTACCGCGGACGCGACGACGGAGCGGGCGGACGCCATCGCCTCGAGTGTCGCGAGCCCGAACGGCTCCGAGAGGCTCGGCTGGCAGACGACGTCCGACGACGCGATCCAGGTCGGCACCTCGTCGTGGGCAACACGGCCGACGAGCCGGATTCTCCGACGCCCTGACAGCGCGCCGCGCAGTGGCCCGTCCCCCACGAACGTGAGCGTGCCTTCGCCCCGCTCCTCGAAAGCACGGGCGAGACGCAGGACGTTCTTGCGCTCCGTGAGCCCGCCGAGGCAGAGGAAGCGCGTCCCGTCTCCGTCCCAGCCCACCACACTGCGAGCCGGCTCGGCGTCCCTCGGTGCGAAGCGCTCGCGGTCGACACCGCAGTCGACGACTTCGGTCTTCCCCGCCGCGGCGGGCACGGCCGACTCGAGGCGGTCGCGCAGCCACTCCGAGACCGCGATCACGCTCGCAGCCCGGCGCACGACATAGCGGGTCGCCGAGCGGATGCCGGGGATCGCGCCGATGTTGGCCACGTCCTGCCCGTGCGCGGTGACGACGAGCGGCGCGCGTGTGGCGAGGGCGGCGGCGAGCCCTGCAGGAACGAGAAAGTGGGCGTAGGAGACGTCCGGGTCGAACCTCCGTGCGACGCGCCGGGCGTCCCTGGCGAGCGCGATGTGGCGGGCGCGCCCCCCTGCCCGGGTGTTCACCACCGCTCGCTCGATCACGTGGCCGCGCGCGACGAGCTCGCGCTCGAGGTTTGCGACGAAGACTCCGAGGTCCGGATCGTCCGGCCCCGGGTACATCTGGGAGACGAGCAGGATGCGCAGGGCTACCCGCGCGTCACCTGGAGGATCCCGAGGCACATCTCGTCCGTCGTGCCCTCTCCCCAAAGGACGTAGCGAGGCCTCGCCGGGACGCCGTGGCCGCCGTGCGTGCGCTTGCGTACGTCGTGCCGGCACGTCACGCGCACGACGTCGCCAGGCTCGGCTCTGACCGGGTCCTCGAGCGTGTAGGCGTTCTGCCAGTGGAAGTCCCACCGGGGAATGTCGAGCAGTACCGTCGAACGCGAGGTTCCCGGGTTCAGCTCCACCTTGATCGAGGCGCCGAGGAGATGCATGTGTCCTGCCGCGACGTAGATCGTCGTCGGTTCCGAGATGCGTCGGTCGCAGGTCGAGACGGCGCTCGCGGCTGGATTGGCGGCGGTTCCCCGGCAGAGGATGAGGAGTCCGGCCGGTGTGAAGGCCGCGCTCGAGCCGTACTTGCGCGCGAGGTCGAAGAGCGCCTCGTTGCGGTCGCACAGCTTCCCGTGCTCACCCCTGGCGCATGCGAGCTCGACGGCTCCCGGAAGGAGGACGGTCTGCAGCGGCTCGAGACGGGCGGACGCGGGTGCGACGGTGAGCAGGGCGTGCGAGCGGTCCGGCGCACGCCCGTTGAGCAGGTTGTAGTGCACCTGCATCACGATCTTGCTTCCCGCCGGGAGCGAGACGCCGGTGCCCTCGGGGAGCCGGTTGCCGCCCCACCCGGGCGCCCAGGCGGCGATCCAGTTCGCGTTGTTCAGCGAGTCGGCGATGCCCGCGCCGTCACCTGCCGGGAGTCCGGTGCCTCCGAAGCACGACCACCCCGGGTCGCTGTCGCCACCGTCGAGTTTCTTCGCCTCGGCCAGCTGCGATGCAGGAACGCGGAAGAGGATCACGTGGTGCACCACCTTGGGCTGTCCCGGTTCGATGCGGGCGGAAGTGACGAACGAGTCCCCCGTCCGCTTCGGGTCGAGGAGGAAGCAGTGGTAGTCGTCGGTCACGCCCTTCGGCGCAGACGGCTTGTACGCGGCCTGCATGCGGAGGTTCAGAAGCGTCTCGCCCGCCCGCACTTCCGGTCCCTTCTGCGCCGCGGGCCTGCGGGCCGGGCCGTCGATCTTCCCGCCGGCGCGGGCCCACGCGAGGATCGCGGCGCGCTGGCCGGCGCTCAGGACGCGCCCGTCCTGGCCGACGTAGGCCGGGGACTTCCGCCCGGGAGGCCAGGGGGGCATGAGTCCCGCCTGGACCGCTCCTGCGATCGCGGCCGAGCTCTGCGAGATCTGCTTCGTGGTGACGAGCGCGAACGGCGCTATGCCGCCTGGCCGATGGCACCCGGCGCACTTCTGCGCGATGACCGGCGCGACGTCGCGGGCGAAGCTGGGCGCAGCAGCAGTCGCGACGTGGTCCCGTGCCATCGCCAGCGCCCCGAGCGGGACGGCGAGCGCGAGGACGGCGGCGGCAGCGATCGCGAAGCGGGTCGGCCTACGCATGCTGGGCGTCATATGTACCCCAAAGCTCGCGCAGGACGCTGCAGATCTCACCCACGGTGCAGTGGGCACGCAACGCCTCGCGGATCGGCGGCAGGAGGTTGGCGTCGGACAGCGCGACGTCACGAATCTCCGCGAGCGCCGACGCCGCGCGGTCGCCGTCTCGTTCTTCACGAACCCGAGCGGTGCGTTCGCGCTGGCGGCCCTCGATCGCGGGATCGACCTGGAGGAGCTCGACGGGGTCCGCTCCGACGTCGGTGAACGCGTTCACACCGACGACGACACGCGCGCCGGACTCCACCTCGCCCTGGTGCCGGAAGGCCGACGCCTCGATCTCCGCCTGGACGAACCCTTGCTCGATCGCGGCAACCGCACCGCCGAGGTCATCGATACGCGCGATCAGCTCGCGTGCACGGGCCGCGAGCTCGTCGGTCAGCGCCTCGATGAAGTAGGAGCCCCCGAACGGATCGGCCGTGTCGGTCGTCCCCGCCTCGGTGGCGAGGATCTGCTGCGTGCGCAGCGCGATCGTGGCGGCTCGCTCCGATGGGAGCGCGAGCGCCTCGTCGAACGAGTTCGTGTGCAGGGACTGCGCGCCCCCGGAGACCGCGGAGAGCCCCTGGATCGCGACCCGCACGATGTTGTTCTCGGGCTGCTGTGCCGTGAGCGTCGAGCCGCCCGTCTGCGCGTGGAACCGAAGTGCCTGCGCGCGCGGGCTCGTCGCGCCGAAGCGGTCGCGCATGATCTCCGCCCACAGGCGCCGAGCTGCACGGAACTTCGCGACTTCCTGGAAGAAGTGGTTGTGTGCGTTGAAGAAGAAGGAGAGGCGCTCGCCGAACGCGTCCGGCGACAGCCCCGCGGCGACCGCCGCCTCGCAGTAGGCGATGCCGTTCGCGAGCGTGAACGCGAGCTCCTGCGAGGCGCTCGCTCCCGCCTCGCGGATGTGGTACCCCGAGATCGAGATCGTGTTGAACGTCGGCAGCCGCTCGGCGCAGTACGCGAAGAGGTCGGTTGCGAGCCGCATCGACGGTCGCGGCGGGAAGATGTAGTTGCCTCGCGCGACGTACTCCTTCAGCACGTCGTTCTGCACCGTGCCGCTGAGCTTCTCCCCGGAGACGCCCTGGGCCTCTGCGACGAGCTCGTAGAGCAGGAGGAGCAGTGCCGCCGGTGCGTTGATGGTCATCGAAGTCGAGACCCGGTCGAGGGGGATCCCTGCGAGCAGCGTCTCCATGTCGTCGAGCGAGTCGATCGCGACGCCGGTCCGGCCGACCTCGCCCTCCGCGACCGCGTCGTCGGAGTCGTAGCCGAGCTGGGTCGGGAGATCGAACGCCACGGAGAGGCCGATCTGCCCGCGGTCGAGCAGGTAGCGAAAGCGTGCGTTCGTCTCCTCCGCCGACCCGTACCCCGCGTACTGGCGGATCGTCCACGGACGGCCCCGGTACATCGTGTCGTGGGGGCCGCGCGTAAACGGGAACTCGCCGGGAAGCTCGAGCTCGCCCGGCGGCAGGTCGTCCGCCGTGTAGACCGGCTTGACCTCGATCCCCGAGTCGGTCAGCCGGCGGTCGTCGGCGGATGCCACGGACGGATCGTACGGTGTCGGAGGGGCCGGATCGCTCCGACCCCCGCCGACTCCGTCGGGTGTCAGCCGGAGGTGGTCAGCCCGTCGACACGAACCGCGTCGAGCTTGCGATAGCGGGCGATGACGTCGGGGCCACCGTCAGGCCGGACGCACGTCATGAGCATGGTCCCGCCGGTCGGGAAGGACACCGACGTCTGGAGCGCGCCGCTTTCGGTCGGAAGGTTGCTTCCGCCACCTGGCTCGAGCGTGTTCCAGAGAGCGTCGGAGAAGCCCGCCGTTCCGTCGATCGTGAGGTTGCAGACGACGAACGCCTCCTCGGAGGTGGACTGCCCGAGCAGGTCGAGCTTCCCGTGCACGAGGTACTCGCCGGGCGGAAGCGTCAGCGAGCCGACCGTCGTTGTCGTTTCGCCGATCGTGGCGAAGTCGGAATTCGCGTAGGCGTAGCCGAACGTCGGCCCGCCGAGGGCGAGCGGGGTCTCGTGGCCGCAGTCACCGGCCGTGTCGACCACGCGCAGCTTCCCGTTCGACGCGTAGCAGGCGTTGACGGCGCCGCTCGAGTCGGGAATGGCGGCGACGCCGACCGCCGCGGCGACGAGCGCCGTGGCAGCGGCGGCAGCGACTGCCGCGCGCAGTGGTGTGATCCGGGGCATCGAAGCTCCTTCGTCGCAGATGGTGGTCGCCGCACCTTCGGTCGGCGTTGACCGACAAGCCACCCTCCAACGGGTGTGCTACAGAACGCCGCCGGCGCGCTCGATCGTGTCGAGGGCGATCCTGCGGCCGGTGCCGATGTGCTCGCGGATCGCGCGTTCGGCGGCCTCGAGGTCGCTCTCGGCGAACGCCTCGACGATGCGACGGTGTTCGGTGACGAGGTTCGCATGGCCCTCGACGTGGCCTCCGCGGATGACCTGCATCATCAGGTTGACGGAGAGCTCGCGATAGAACCGCGAGAGCAGAGCGTTGTCCGCGAGGTCGATCTGGTGCTCGTGGAACGCGGCGTTCGCCGCATCCCATTCGTCGTGTGACATCGCGGCGTCCGTGGCTTCCAGCAGCTCGTTGAAGCGCTCGAGCTGGTCGATGCTGGCCCGGCCGTGCGCACGCTCCGCGGCGAGGAGCTCGAGCGCCAGGCGAACGTCGTAGCCCTCCGCCAGGGCGCGGGCCGTCACCGGCGCGACGTAGTACCCGCGCCGTGGCCGCACGGTGAGCAGCCCCTCGGACACGAGACGCGTCAGGGCGTGGTGGACCGGGCTCCGTGAGACGCCGAGCTCGGCAGCGAGCACGTGCAGGCTGAGCTTCGCTCCGGCCGGTTCCCGGCGCGTCAGGACGCGCGTGCGGAGCTCGTCGTAGACCCGCTCGTTGAGGTTCGCGACCACCACTACGTCGGACATGGTGCTGGACCTAACATGTCACGGGCGTCGAGGCAACCGGCGGCTACGCTCAACGTGTGAACGTGCACGTGAGACTCTTCGCCGCGCTCCGCGAGCGAGCAGGTGCTGGGACGCTCGAGCTCGAGCTCGACGAAGGCGCCACCGTGGGCGACGTCTGGCCGCAGCTCGCGCTTCGGCGACGAGCCCTCCGGCCTCCTCTACGCGCGCAACAAGGCATACGTCGAGCGCTCCGAGAGCCTGGCCGCGGGGGACGAGATCGCGGTCATCCCGCCCGTCTCCGGAGGCGACTTCCGGCTTTCCGCCGATCCGCTGTCGGGAGACGCTGCGGTCGCGGAGGTGCGCGACGACGCCGCCGGCGCGATCGCCACCTTCATCGGGACGACGCGCGCGCACTCGCGTGGACGGGAGGTCCTCTACCTCGAGTACGAGGCCTACGAAGGCATGGCCGAGCAGGTCATGGAGGAGCTCGCGTCCCGGCTCGTCGACCGCCACGAGCTGAGCAAGGTCGCGATCCACCACCGGGTCGGCCGCGTCGACATCGGCGACACGAGCGTCGTCATCGCCGTCTCGGCCCCGCACCGGGCGGCCGCGCTCGCCGCCTGCCGCGAGGCGATCGACGAATTGAAGGTCTCCGTCCCGCTCTGGAAGAAAGAGACGTACGTGGGGGGTGAGGAGTGGATCGGCCAGGGGTCGTAGACAGGGAGCCCGACCGGTACGAGCCGGTCGAGGCGCCGGAGGCGCCGACGTTCCCGACGGCCGAGTCGTCGGAGCACGGGGAGCGCGGCTACGAGCCGATCAAGCCGCGGTCCGGGATCGGCGACCTCCTGCGCAAGCTGGCCGCGCCGATCGTCGGTTTCGGCTTCCTGCTCCTGAAGTTCGGGGGTCTCCTCCTGAAGTTCAAGGTGGTCACGACAGGCGCCTCGATGCTCGTCTCGATCGCGGCGTACACCTGGATCTGGGGATTGCCGTTCGCGATCGGCTTCGTGCTCCTGATCCTCGTCCACGAGCTCGGACACGTCTACGAGCTCAGACGCCAGGGGGTGCCGACGAGCGCGCCGCTGTTCATCCCGTTCCTCGGCGCGATGATCGGGATGAAGGAGCTTCCGGACGACGCCTGGAAGGAGGCGCGCGTCGCGCTCGCAGGCCCGATTCTCGGCTCCGTCGGCGCTGCCGCATGCTGGATCGCAGGGGAGGCAACGGGCTCGGACCTCCTCATGGCTCTCGCATTCACCGGCTTCTTCCTCAACCTCTTCAACCTCATCCCGATCGTCCCGCTCGACGGCGGTCGTGCGGCGGGTGCGCTGCACCCCGTGCTCTGGTTCGTGGGGCTGCTGATGATGGTCGGCCTCGTGGTCGTGCGGCCGAATCCACTGCTCGTCATCATCGTCGTGGTCGGCGGCCTCGACCTGTGGAGTCGCTGGCGTCAACGCGGCGACATGGGCGACTACTACCGCCTGACGGTGGCGCAACGGGTCGCCGTCGCCGTCGTGTATCTCGGCCTCGTCGCGGCTCTCGGCGTCGCGATGTCCGTGACGCACGTCGAGCGCACGTTCTGATGGCGAACAAGGCCGGGCTCCCGCGCCGGATCTTCCGGGCGAGCGCCGAGCCGCTCGGCACCGATGTCTCGTTGATCGCGGCCGAGTTCCTCGCCGGCTTTCAGCTCGTCCAGCAGATCGACCGGCCGGCCGTGTCGATCTTCGGCTCCGCGCGCATCGCCGAGGGCTCGCCGTCCTACGAGCAGGCGCGCGCGACGGGGCGAGCCTTTGCCGAGGCGGGGTTCGCCGTCGTGACCGGTGGCGGGCCGGGGATCATGGAGGCGGCGAACCGTGGCTGCAAGGAAGGTGGCGGGCTCTCAGTCGGCTTCAACATCGCGCTCCCGTTCGAGCAGTCGCTCAATCGCTGGTGCGACCTCGGGCTCACCTTCGACCACTTCCACGTCCGCAAGGTGATGTTCGTGAAGGCGGCCGAGGGCTTCGTCATCTTCCCTGGCGGCTTCGGGACCCAGGACGAGCTGTGGGAGGCGCTCACGCTCCGACAAACGAAGAAGATCGGAGACTTCCCGATCGTCCTCTTCGACTCCGACTACTGGGAGGAGATGCTCGGCTGGGTGCGGGACGAGATGCTCGACGACGGGCTCATCTCCGCCGAGGACTACGCGGGGATGCTGCGCGCGGACCATCCGGCCGACGCCGTAGAGCTCGTCGTCTCGCACTACGACCTGCGCGTCGCCGAGGGCTCGGCGTGAGCCTGGAGGCCTCGGTCGCGTGGATCCGGGACGCCTCGGAGCGAGAGCCGCGGGTGGGCGTCGTCCTCGGGAGCGGTCTCGGTGGACTCGCCGACGAGCTCGACGACCACGTCGAGGTACCGTACTCGGAGATCCCGGGCTGGCCGGCGTCCACCGCCGTTGGGCATGCGGGAGTGCTCGTGCTCGGCTCGCTCGGTGGTGTCGACGTGGCGGTGATGCGCGGCCGGACGCATCTGTACGAGGGCATCGGCGCGGATCGCGTCGTCTTCGGTGTCCGGGTGCTGGGTGCGCTCGGCATCCGCTCCCTCGTGGTGACGAACGCCGCGGGCGGGATCAACGTGGACTTCCGGCCCGGGCAGCTCGTCCTCATCTCGGATCACGTCAATCTGCAGGGCACGTCAGCGCTCGTCGGGCCGAACGACGAGTCGCTGGGAACCCGCTTCCCCGACATGAGCGACGCGTACGACCCGGAGCTGCGTGCGCGTGCCCGGGCAGCCGCCGAGAAGCTCGGGCTCGAGGTCGGCGGCGGCGTGTACGTCGCCTGGCTCGGGCCGCAGTTCGAGACGCCCGCGGAGATCCGCTTCATGCGGGCGATCGGTGGGGACCTCGTGGGCATGTCGACGGTGCAGGAGGTCATCGCGGCGCGTCACATGGGGATTCGCGTCCTCGGGCTCTCGGTCGTCACGAACATGGCGGCCGGCGTCCTGCCGGAGAGGATCGAGCACGAGGCGGTGCTCGAGATCGGCGCGCGGGCCGCCGGCTCCGTGACGGCGCTCCTCCGCGAACTCGTTCCTACACTCTCGGCGTGAGGCTGCGCGACCTCCCGTCCGTCGACGAGCTGCTCCGTGACGAGCGGCTCTCGACCGCGCCGCACAACGTCGTCGTTGCCGCCGCCCGCACGGTCCTCGCGCGAGCCCGGGTCGACATCGCAGCAGGAACGGACCCCGGCCCGATCGCGGACCTCGTGCTCGAGGAGCTCGCACGAGCCCGGCGGCCGTCGCTGCGCCGCGTGCTCAACGCGACCGGCGTCCTCGTGCACACGAACCTGGGCCGGGCTCCGCTCGCAGACGCGGCGATGGCGCGAGTGGTCGAGGTGGGGAGCGGCTACTCGAACCTCGAGTACGACCTCGAACGCGGGGAGCGCGGTTCGCGCCAGGATCATCTCGCAGAGCTGCTGGGGCGCCTGACGGGGGCCGAGGCGGCGCTCGTCGTCAACAACAACGCCGCCGCCGTGCTCCTTGCCCTCGCCGCGCTCGCGGAGGGTCGCGAGGTCGTCGTCTCGCGGGGGGAGCTGATCGAGATCGGTGACGGGTTCCGCATCCCGGACGTCCTAGCGCGCTCGGGCGCGCGACTCGTCGAGGTCGGGACGACGAATCGCACGCGCGCGTCCGACTACGAGGCGGCGATCGGTCCCGACACCGCCGTCCTCCTGCGTGTGCATCAGTCGAACTTCCGCGTCGTCGGCTTCTCGGAGCGCCCGCGTCTCGCGGAGCTCGCCGATGTCGCGCGGCGCCACGACCTTCCGCTCGTCGACGACCTCGGCTCCGGCTCGCTCGGTCGGATCGGCGACGAGCCGACCCCGGCGGAGAGCCTCGGTGCAGGTGCCGACCTCGTCTGCTTCTCGGGCGACAAGCTCCTCGGCGGACCTCAGGCGGGCATCGTCGTCGGCCGCGTCGAGTTCGTGGAGCGGCTGCGGCGCCATCCGCTCCAGCGCGCACTCCGGGCGGACAAGCTCACGCTCGCAGCGCTCGAGGGCACGCTGGCGCTCGGCCCGGAATCCCGTGACTCGGTACCGATCCTGCGGATGCTCGACGAGCCGATCGAGGCGGTGCGCGCCCGCGCTGCGCGGCTCGCCGGGCTGGTCGGCGGCGAGGTCGAGGACACGGTCGCCCGCGTCGGCGGTGGCGCGCTTCCACTTGCAGAGCTGCCGAGCGCGGCGTGTGCCGTTGAGGAGGGGCTCGCCGAGGCGCTTCGGCTCGGGGAGCCTCCCGTCGTGGCGCTCGTTCGGGATGGCCGCACGCTGCTCGACTGCCGCACACTCAGCGATGAAGAGGTCGATGAGGTCGCGACGGCCGTGCTCGCGCTGCGATGAGTGCCGTCGAGATCGGGGATCCCGCCGGGCGCTCCCGGATCTGCTCGGTCGTCCTGCGGAATCTCCCCGACTGGTTCGGCATCGAGGCGGCCACCGCCGCGTACATCCGCGACGTCGGCGAACTCCCGTCGTTTGCGCTCGACGACGACGCGTTCATCGCGCTCAAGACCCACAACCCGAGGGCCGCCGAGGTATACGTCATGGGTGTCCGCCGCGAGCGGCAGGGTGAGGGCCTCGGCACCGCCGTGCTCGAGGCAGGCGAGGCGTACCTGCGGGATCGCGGCGTCGAGCATCTCCAGGTCAAGACGCTCGGACCGTCCCACCCGGACGCCGGCTACGAGCGGACGCGCGGCTTCTACGAAGCGCGAGGTTTCGTTCCGCTCGAGGAGCTCCACGACCTCTGGGACGCGAACCCGTGCCTGCTCCGCGTGAAGCGACTCTGAGATGCCGCTGACGGTCGGCACCGCCGGGCACATCGACCACGGCAAGACCTGGCTCGTCCGAGCCATGACCGGGAAGGACACAGACCGCCTCCCGGAGGAGCAGCGGCGCGGCATCTCGATCGATCTCGGGTACGCGCCGCTCGACCTCGTCGACGGTCGCCGCCTCTCCCTGATCGACGTGCCGGGGCACGAGCGATTCGTCCGGACGATGGTCGCCGGCGCGACGGGCATCGACCTCTTCCTGCTCGTCATCGACGCGGGGGAGGGTGCGCGCCCGCAGACGCACGAGCATCTGGCGATCCTCCGGCTGCTCGGCATCGAGCGCGGCGTCGTCGCCCTGACGAAGGTCGACGCCGTCGATCCGGAGACCATCGAGCTCGCCGAGGAGGAGGCGCGGGAGCTCGTCCCCGGGGCTGCAGTCGTGCGTGTCAGCGCGCGGACGGGCGAGGGGGTCGACGACCTTCTCAAAGAGCTCGGCCGGGTCGCCGACGAGGCCGAGCACGCGCGTGCAGACGCGCCGACGCGGCTTCCCGTCGATCGCTCCATATCGATCCCCGGCTTCGGCACGGTCGTGACCGGGACGCTCTGGTCGGGCTCGGTCGCCGCGGGAGATCGATTGCGACTCGAGCCGTCGGGCCGCGACGTGCGGGTGAGAAGCGTCCAGGTGCACGATCGCGACGTCGAACTCGCCGAAGCCGGTCAGCGCGTCGCCGTGAGCCTGCCTGGCGTCGAGCGGGGCGACGTGGGCCGAGGTGAGGCCCTCGTCGTCCCGGGCGAGTATCCGACGTCGTACCGCCTCGACGTCGTCCTCGACGAGCTCGTCCCGATCGGGGAGAACGCGCGCGTGCACGTACATCACGGGACGGCGGACGTCCCGGCGAGGGTTGTCCGCGTCGGCGATCGCTTCGCCCAGTTGCGGCTCGACCGTGCCGTCGTCGCGGCGCGCGGCGATCGCATCGTCCTGCGCGCGGCGACGACGCTCGGAGGCGGAATCGTCCTCGATCCGGCACCACCGCGCCATCGGGATGCCGCGCGTCTCGAGCTCATCGCGTCGGGCGACGTCGCGGGCACGATCGAGTCGCCCGTGCGGCTCGAGACGCTGCGCCACGTCCTTCCCGACGAGCTCGTCGGCGTCGAGCGCGCGGGACCGTGGGTCTTCTCCGCGAGCTGGCTCACGGGGTTCGCGGATGAGCTGCGCGCGCGCATCGCGAAGGCCGACCCGATCGATCCCGGCGTACCGGTGCCGGCCGACCCGTGGGCGGCCGACGTCCTTCCCCTCGTGCAGCTCGAGCGCCGCGGTTCGAAGCTCTACCTGCCGGGCTCCACCCCGACGCTCGGCGGCCGAACGGCCGAGGCGGACGCGCTCGTTGCCGAGCTCGTCCGTGCCGGGTTGCGTGCGACCCTCGTCGAGGACGACGAGCTCGCGCGGTTCCTCGAGGCGGGCGGGCGGCTCGTGCGCCTCGGTGACGGCTATGTGGTCGGAGCGGACGCGTTCGGGATCGCGAAGGACGTCGTGCTCGTCGAGTGCGCCGCAGAGGGTGGGATCACGCTGGCCCGCTTCCGGGATCTCGTCGGCACCGGGCGTCGTGACGCGCAGCTCCTGCTCGAGCGTCTCGACAGCGACGGAGTAACCCGTCGCGATGGCGACCGGCGGGTGTTGCGGCGCGACGCCGCCCGCGCACACTGAGATCGTGCGCTACGCGATCCCCGCCCTGCTCGCCGCCGTCGGCGTGGTCGCGGCGCCGGCCGCGGCGGTCGACGTCGCTCCAAGGGCGCTCGTCCTTCGCTCCGCCGACGTTCCAGCCGGATGGGCTCTCGACCGGGAGGAGACCGGCCTTCGTACGAACCGGGACGAGGGCGGAACGGACAAGAAGAGCCGTGCTCTGATCGCGCGCCTCGGTCGGGTCACCGGCTACCAGGCCGAATGGCGCCGCGGCGCGATGGACTCGATCGTCTCGAGGGCCGACGTGTTCCGATCGACGAACGGCGCCCGGATGTACCTCGACATCGCCGCGGACAGCCTCCGTTCCTCTGGGATCAAGGGGCTCCGGCGGAGCCCGGCGCGCCTCGGCGACTTGGGTTACGTCTTCGGCGGCGGCCCAAACGGCACCGTCGCCTGGGTCGTGTGGCGGTCCGGCCCCGTCGCCGGAACGGTGGTTGGCTGGGGCGTTCCGCTGGATACGACGCTGGCCCTCGCGCGAACGCAACAGCGTCGAATCGCAGCGGCCTTGGGCTGAGCTACGCGCAGGCCGTCCTCGTGACGGGCTCGTCCGGACCGGCTTTGAACCAGGTCGGAGTCCTCAGCGGTCGCCGAGATGCAGTGAGCCTTCGAGCTCGTCGAAACGACCGCGATGCCCGCGATTCCCGGGCTGTAGCGTCTTCCCTACGCAAGGTCACGCCTAGCGGCGGCGCGCGTCACTCACTTTGCGTGGTGTCATTGCTGGTCCAGCCGCCACTCGGGCTCGTCGTCGATCCCGACCCCGTCCGCCACGCGGGTGACGTAGTTGAAGTAGGCGATCACCTGGATTGCATCGGAGATCTCGGGGTCGGACAGCCCTTCGGCGCGCAAGGCCCCGATGTCGGTCTCGTCGATCTCGGCCGCGAGTGTCGTCAGCTTCACCGCGAAGTCGCAGAGCGCACGTTCGCGCGGCGAGAGGCTCGCCTCGCGGTAGTCGTGCATCGCGTGGTGAGCCGTCTCGTCGTCTGCGCCCTCGGCACGGAGGTCGTCGGCATGCGCCGCCGTTCAGTAGCGACAGAACTGCTCGGCGGAGGTGACGGTCGCGAGCAGCTCGCGCTCTTTCCGCGAGAGCCCGGACTCCCCGAACATGATCGCCTTGTAGAGATCCATCGACGCCCGCAACACGGGCGGATTCAGGCTCATCGACTTGAGGATGTTGAAGACTTTGCCGGCCCGCTCGACCGCGGCGTCGTACTCCTCCTTGAGGAGGCCGTCGGCCTCGCCCTCGTCGATCAGGCGGATGTGCGGCATTACCGCGTCTGAGGGAAGCCGAGGTCGACCTTGCTCGTCGCCGGATCGGGCCAGCGGCTCGTGACCGCCTTCGTCCGGGTGTAGAAGTCGATCCCCTCGGGGCCGTAGATGTGTCGGTCACCGAAGAGCGAGTTCTTCCACCCGCCGAACGAGTAGAACGCCACGGGTACCGGGATGGGCACGTTGACGCCGACCATGCCGACGTTCACGTCGAACTGGAACTGCCGCGCGACACCGCCGTCGCGCGTGAAGATCGCGACGCCGTTGCCGTACGGGTTGTCGTTGACGAGCTTCAGGGCCTCGTCATACGTCTTCACCCTGACGACGGACAGGACGGGACCGAAGATCTCGTCGCGGTACGCGTCCATGTCCGGCGTGACGTCGTCCAGCAGCGAGACGCCGAGGAAGAAGCCGCCGTTGTCCGGCGCCGTCTCGCGGCCGTCGGCGACGAGCGTCGCTCCCTGGGCGGGGCCGGAGTCGAGGTACGACGCGACCTTGTCGCGATGCGCGCGCGTGACGAGCGGGCCCATCTCCGACGACGGATCGAGGCCGTCGCCGACCTTGACCTTCGGCAGGCGGTCCTTGATCGCGCTCACGAGCTCGTCGCCGGCGTCGCCGACGGCGACCACGACAGAGATGGCCATGCAGCGCTCGCCGGCCGAGCCGAACCCGGCACTCACGGCGGCGTCCGCCGCCATGTCGATGTCGGCGTCGGGGAGGACGATCATGTGGTTCTTGGCTCCCCCGAGCGCCTGCACGCGCTTGCCGTGCTTCGTCCCGGTCTCGTAGACGTAGCGCGCGATCGGCGTCGACCCGACGAACGAGACGGCGGCGATTCCCGGATGCTCGAGGATCGCGTCGACTGCGACCTTGTCGCCCTGCACGACGTTGAAGACGCCGTCCGGTAGGCCCGCCTCCTTGAGCAGCTCCGCGGTGAGGATCGAGGCGGACGGGTCCTTCTCCGAGGGCTTGAGGATGAACGTGTTCCCGCATGCGATCGCCGGCGCCCACATCCACATGGGCACCATGGCCGGGAAGTTGAATGGCGTGATGCCGGCCACGACGCCGAGCGGCTGGCGGATCGCGTAGACGTCGATCCCCGTCGAGACCTGCTCGGAGTAGCCGCCCTTCAGCAGCTCCGGGATGCCGCAGACGTACTCGATCACCTCGATCCCGCGCTGCACTTCGCCGTGCGCGTCGGAGAGCACCTTGCCGTGCTCGGCGGTGAGGAATCTCGCGAGATCGTCGCGGTGCTCGTCGAAGAGTTGGTAGATGCGGAAGAAGAGCTCGGCGCGCTTCGAGAGCGACCAGTGCCGCCATACTGCGAACGCCTCCGTCGCCGTGGCGACCGCGCCGTCCATCTCTTCGGTCGACGCGAACACGACCTCGCCCGTCTGCTCGCCCGTCGCGGGATTGAAGACCGGCCCCTTGCGCCCGGAGTCGCCCCCGGCGCTCTGGCCGCCGATCCAGTGTCCGATCGTCCGGAGTTCCGTCGTCACCGCTGCGTTCATAGCTCGTCCTCCCTGCTCCGCCTGCTCGTGGTCGTAGCGTACCGCGGCCCTGCGCGAGTCCCGGCCGCGTCGTCGGCTACGCCGGGATCACCAGGCTCGCGAGGTCGCGCGGGTAGTACGTGAGCACCTCGATCCCCTCGTCGGTGCCGAGGACCGTGTCCGAGTGACGGAATCCGCCGAGCTCGGGCGCGTACAGGCCCGGCTCGACCGTGAAGACCATGCCGGGTCGGACCGGCACCGGTGACGAGGACATCGTCTGCTTCGAAGACGAGGTTCCCGGCGAGCGCGTGCGGGAATCGCCGCGTTCCGCCGATCTGGCCGCGATACCCGGCGCTCGCGCCGCTGAAGAAGAAGCTCTGCCCGCGGTAGATCTCGCCGATCGCGTCCAGCATCGCGAACGTCGCCTCGTCGCTCGCGCGCTGGGAGACCTCGGTCTCCGTCGCGCCGACGCGCGTGTAGCGCTGAAGCACCCGCTGCGCGAGGTTTCCCCAGCGCACGCTCTCGCGGATGAGGGCGATCTCCGCGTCGGACTTCACTGCCATCTGCCGCTCGATCTGTTCGACGACGCGGACGACGGTGGCGCCGGAGAGCTCGGAGAGCGTCGGACCTCGGTAGCCGAGGATCCAGGGGTAGCCGTCGTGGTCGGCGCCGATCGTGGCCGTCGGGCCTGCGGCGGCGAGTGCCCGCGCGAGCGCGTCCTCGGCCCGCGGGTCGCCCGGGTACTCGAGGTAGTGCTCGACCCGGTCGATCGTCGAATTCGCTCGGCGTGCTCGACCTCGAGCCTGGAACCACCAGCGTCCGGGTTCCGTCCGAGCCGAGGACGAGGGCGATCGGGCGCTCGGTCGGCGCAAATGCGAGCCTGCCTAGTAGCGGACGTAGTACGGATCGAACAGGACGACACCGGCGAGGCCTGCCGCCAGCGCCTCGCCGAGCGGTGCATCGCAGCGCGCCGCGTGTTCCGCGGGTGAGATCGCGATGGACGTGATCATCCCAACGAGCCCAGTGCGGCCACACCTCTCGGGGGAGGGAAGACGGCCGGGGGCCGAAATACATTCAAACCATGAGCATGCGGAACTTCTTGATAGCGCTCGCGATCACCGCCGTGTTCCTCGGGATCCTGCTCCTTGCCGGTACCGCGCAGAACGAGGGCTGCCTCCCGTGGAAGGACCCGGTCACGGTCGGCGGCGGCGGCACGTTCTCCGAGACGCCCGGCACGAAGCTCTGCAGGTAACAGGCGAGCGGAGCGGCGCCGGAGTCGAACCGACCGAGCCGTGGGTTGCACGACCGCACGAGTTTTGAAGACCCGCTGGGCCACCGGGCCCATGCCGCTCCGAGCGGCAGGCTAGCCGGGTTTCTCCAGACTCGGGCGCCGCGGTACGCTCGCCGCGTGGGACGGGCGGGCTTCTCGGTGCGACGTGAGCTCGCCCTCGGCCTCGCCGTCTACGGGCTCTACCTGCTCGTGCGGCGCCTCGTTCTCCAGCGAGGCGGGCGGGGGCGCGCGCGTGAGAACGCCGAGCGCATCGTCGCCTGCGAGAAACGTCTACGGGTGGACGTCGAGCCTGCCGTGCAGCGCGCGCTCCTGCGCTACCCCCGCCTGGTCCACGGGCTCAATGTTGGCTACGGCCTCTTCAACGTGACGCTCACCGTCGGCTGGCTCGTCCTGCTCTTCCGGCGCCGCGACCCGGGGTACCACCGCTTCCGTCGCGCCTGTCTGCTCGCGCACGTGGGTGCACAGCCGGCCTTTCTCCTCCTGCCGACCGCGCCACCGCGCGTCCTCGACGGGTTCGTGGACACACTCTCCGAGGTGAGCGGGCTCGACCTCGAGCACCCGCTCCTTCTTCGCTTCTACAACCCGGTCGCCGCCATGCCGAGCCTGCACGTCGCGTTCGCGGTCGTCACGGGCGCCGAGATCGCGGCGAGGAGCGACTCGCTGGTCGTCAAGGCCGCCGCCCGTTCGTACGCACCCCTCGTCGCGACCGTCGTCGCAGGGACCGGCAACCACTACGTGCTGGACGCGGTCGCGGGCGCAGCTCTCGGGCGGGCTGCAAGGCTGCTCGCGTGACGGACGAGCTCTTCGGGCCGCGCCCGCTCCCGCGTGCGTGGCAGCTCGGCGCCGGTGCCATCGCTGCCGTTCTCCTCGCCGTCGGGGTGGGCCTCCTCATCGCGCGGGCCGCGGGCTTCTCGGAGGTTCGCGACGCGATCGAGCAGGCCGACTCCACGTGGTTCGCGGCCTGCCTGGGCGCGCAGATGCTCGCCCTCTGCGCCTATGCGGACGTCTTCCGAGGAGCCTTCCGCTGGCGGGGCGGCCCCGACCCCGGCCCTGGCCTGAGCGCGGTGGTGATGCTCGCCAGCATCGGGGCGACGAGGGTGTTCGCGGCGGGCGGAGTGGGCGCCATCGCCACGACGTACTGGTGCTTTCGCCGCGCTCGCTTCACGGCGGAAGACACCCTCGTGCGCGTCCTCGGCTTCAACGCGCTCTTCTACGTCTCCTTCGGGATCGGCGCATGGTCGGCGGCGTTCCTGGCCGCGACAGGCGTCTGGGGAGACGGGCCGCTCGCGCTCACGCTGCCCTGGCTCCTGCTCGTACCGGTTTGCTTCCTCGCGGCCATGCTCGTGACGCAAGGCGGGCAGGCCCAACGCTCGATCGCACCGACCCGGTCGCTCCCACGACGTGCGGTCGGTTACGCGATCGCCGCTGCGGTCTGGGTGCGGGCGGTCCTCCCGGATCCGGCGGGGCGGCGCATGGTGGCGTCGAGCGTCCTCTACTGGGTCGGGACCGTCGTGTGCCTGTGGGCGTCGCTCCGCTCGGTGGGGGTGTCCATGCCGCTGCCCGAGCTCGTACTCGCCTTCGCACTCGGCCATACGGCGATGATCCTGCCGCTTCCACTCGGCGGGGTCGGCGGTGTCGACGCGGCGATGACGTACGCGCTCACGGTCGTCGGCGTCCCCCTGGCGCTCGCGCTCGTCGCCGTCGCCGTCTACCGGCTGTTCGCGTTCTGGATGCCCACGATCCCCGCGCTCGCGGCCCTCGCGCTGCTCCCGCGCACGGGAGATCGGCTGGGGAAGATTCGTGCCGATCCGTCCCTAGGATGATGGACATGCGGCTCCTGCTCGTGTGCATTGCGGCACTCGTCCTCGTGGCGTCCGCCGGCGCCGCGAACGCGCCTGTCAACCCCGTTCGCGCGACCATGTCGACGACGTCGACCATGCCCGTCGCGGACACGCCGTGGCGCTACACGATCGTGGTCAAGGACCGCGGCGGGAAGCCACTTCGGGCCAAGGCGAGGCTGCAGCTCCTCCTCGGCACGCGCGTGGTTGGATGCTGGAAGCGGACCGCGATGACGAAGTGCTCGGGTGCGACCTCCGGGTCGTGGATCATCTTCAAGGGGAGGCGCACCGGCGTCCTCACCTGGCCCGCGCAGTCCGCCGGCAGCAGGCGCACGTTCGTCGCGACGGTGGTCGCCGGCGGGCGGTCGCTCAAGCTCCGTGCGCCGCTGACCGTCAAGCTGCCCTAGTCGTCGTTCAACCGCCGCGCCACGACGTGAAGTCGTAGTGCTCCTCGAGCCGGTCGAGCACCTTGGCCGTGATGAGGTCACCAGCGGGGCGCTCGAAGTGGACACCGTCGTCAGCCCGCATCTTCACGAGCTTGCCCGTCGGATCCTCGACGTACTGCGCGTAGCCACCGTTCTCGCCCGCGAAGAAGAAGTACGTGTCGAGGTAGGACACGCTGCCCTCCCGCTTGGCCGCCTCCGTCTGCACGATCGAGTTGATGACGTCGAAGCGGAGCGTCTGGGCGGCGTCGCGGGTGATCGGGAGGCCGAGCCAGACGAGGTAGGCGCCGTTCTGCGTCACGGTGTCCATCAGGCTCGCCACGCGGCGGCGGTACTCGGCGCGCCAACTCGGGCTTCCGAATGTGCCCACCTCGTGCCCCTCCGGGATCCCGGTCATGAAGCCGTGGTCGTCGTTCCCGCCGAACATGAGGACGACGGCGCGTGGCTTGTCGTTCTCCATCACCTCACGGACATGCGTGAACCAGTTGAAGACGTCCGGGCGCTCGAGCCCGCTCGCGATGCGCCCGTCGATCGCATTCACGGCATCGACAGCTTTGTTGCCCGCCACGGCGCGGAGAAGCGACTCGCCCGGGACGATGACCAGCGAGTCACCCGCGATCCAGACGCGCAGCTTGCGCTTCGGTGTGAACTTCACGCGCTGCGCCGGAGTCTCCGGCGTCGTCACGGGCGGCGTCGATGCGGGTGGCTGCGGCGGCGCTGCGACGGCAGTGTCGACCTCGTCGTCGTCCTCGCGCCCGAGGGCGGCCTTGAGCCCCCGGCGAGGTCGATCGAGGAAGAGGGCGCTGCTCATGCTCTCGAGCGGCCCGGTAACGGCGAGCGCCACATCGCGCTTCCAGCCCTCGGGCTGGATCGTGGCCGACTTGTGCAGTCCGGGGGCGTTCAGGAACAGCGCGATCGCGAGCCCGACGAGCGAGACGACGATCGCCGACCCGGCCGAGTGCAGGCGGCGTCCTCCCTCCGCTGTGCGCGGGCGGGGCCTGCGGCGGGGCGCGTCGCGAGTCTCCATCAGAACTGGAAGTAGATGAACGGTGCCACGCCTTCGGGACCCATCGCGTGGATGACGAGGAGCGCGAACGAGAGGACGACCGCCTGCGCGGGGATCGGCAGGCGCGAGAACCGCGCCATGATCTGCAGCGGCAGGCGTCTCGGGAGGTACTGGGAGCCGATGCCGACCGCGATCGCTGCCGCGATGCTCCAGGTGACGAGCGGCGAAGGCTCACCCCACCCCGTGAACAGCCGCTGAACGAGGTCCCACGCGTCCGCGAACGAGTCGGCGCGAAAGAAGATCCATGCGAAGCAGACCACCTGGAAGGTCACGAACCTGTGCCACGCGCGCCGGGCCGGCGTCCATGGCCGCTCGACGAACCCCGGCCGCCCGCGCCACCAGCGCTCGACGCAGAGCGCCGTACCGTGGATCCCTCCCCACACGACGAACGTCCAGCCGGCCCCGTGCCAGAGTCCGCCGATGAGCATCGTCAGCATGAGGTTCCGGTAGGTGAGGAGGGTGCCGCCGCGGTTGCCGCCGAGCGGGATGTACAGGTAGTCGCGGAGCCAGCGGGACAGCGTCATGTGCCAGCGCCGCCAGAAGTCGGTGATCGACGTCGCCGAGTACGGGGCGTCGAAGTTCTGCGGGAACTGGAATCCGAGCAGCAGGGCGATCCCGATGGCGATGTTCGTGTAGCCGAAGAAGTCGGCGTAGATCTGCACCGCGTACGCGTAGATCCCGACGATCACCTCGAGCGACGAATGCTGGTTCGGCGCGCCGAAGACCTCGTCGACGATGTTCGCCGCGAGATAGTTCGCGATCACGACCTTCATGAACAGGCCGGTGCCGATGAGAAAGAAGGCGCGGGAGGTGTCCACGTAGCGCGGGTCGCGCGGCGACGACATCTGCGGGATGAGCTCGCCCGGCCGAACGATCGGCCCGGCGACGAGGTGCGGGAAGAAGGAGAGGTACGCAGCGAACGTCCCGATGCGAACGGGCGCGAAGTCGCCGCGGTACACGTCGACGACGTACGCGATGCCCATGAACGTGAAGAAGGAGATCCCCACCGGCAGGAGGATCGAGCGCGCCTCGAGCGGGAGGTCGAGCCCGACGAGCGCGAAGAGGTTGTTCGTCGAGGTGACGAAGAAGTCGTAGTACTTGAAGTAGCCGAGCAGACCGAGATTGCCCACGAGCGCGACGACCAGGAGCTGCTTCCGCGCGCGCTGCGAGGAGCGGGCGTGGATCGCGGCCGCGAGCACCTGGTTCCACACGATCGAGAACGCGAGCAGGAAGCAGAACCGCCAGTCCCAGCCCGCGTAGAAGACGAAGCTGGCGGCGATGATGAACGGCCGCCAGTGCTCCGGTCGCCGCTGGAGCAGCCACGACAGTGGCAGCACGACCATGAAGAAGATCGCGAAGGTGGCGGTCGGGAAGAGCACGGGTCTCGGACGGCCGCGGGGGGCGGTGGGGGGCTGCTACTCCGGCTGCGGTGGAGGCAGGCGGGTTGCGGTGCGGTCGCTCGTCCTGACGTCGAGCGCGGTGTCGTCGCCGACGACCTCGAACCACGACGGGTCGTCGGGCAGCCCCGGCTGCACTCCGGTGGCCCCGTACACGAGCGCCCGCTCGCGCAGGGCGCTGCGCGCCGCCGCCCACTCGGCGATCGCGACGAGGAGCCAGGCCACGATCATCACGCCGGCGATCGCCGGCGCGTCGAGCCCTGCCACTGCCGCGAGCGTCGCGACCCCGACGAGGAAGAGGACCTCCAGCAGGAGCCACGGCACGGAGAGGCCGCGCGATCTCGGCGAGTCGACGGAGCGAACCCAGCTCGGGCTCTCGCGGACGACGGGGCGGCCCTCGTCCCATCCGGGCTGCTCCCCGTTGTCGGACGGCAGGACGCGCTCGTTCCGGAGCGCATGGAGCTCGGCCTGGAGGCCGCCGACCTGGGAGGCGAGGGAGCGGACAGCGCCGAGAACCTCGTCGGGGTCCTCGCGTACGCGCTCGCGTGAGACCTGGGTCGTCTCCGACGGGTCCGCCACAGCGCCCGACTCAGGCCTCGTCCGAGGGCGTCATCTCGTCGACCGTCGCGCGCCCCTGCGCGTGCACCCCCGCCCGTCGATCGTCGACCGACGCGTCGGCGGATGCCTCGGCCTCGGGCTCGTCCACGGTCTCCTCTGCACGCGATTCCGCGAGCTTCTGGCGGAGTTGGTCGGCGGGATCGGGCGGCGACGTCGTTTGCCCGGCGTCGAGGTCCTGCTCGGCCCGGCGCCGCTTCCTCCACCGCAGCAGGGCGCGAATACCGAGCGCGACGAGCGCGATCTTGATGAGCTTGCGCACGCGGCGATGGTACCGCCATGGTCAGAGCGACGCCTGGTACCCTTCGGCAGCTTCCTGCCTCGCCCAGGCTCCGTCCGTTCCCGGCGGCGCCGACTGCGGTGAGGCCGATTCAGACCGAGGGAAGGAGAACGGGGACGTGAACGAGTACGAGATCCTGCTGCTGCTCGACCCCGAGCTCGACGACGAGCGTCAGGGCGATGTCGTCACACGGACGCGCGAGCTCGTGGAGTCCGGTGGCGGCACCTGGGACCTGCACGACGCCTGGGGTCGACGCAAGCTCGCCTACGAGATCGACCACAAGGGCGAAGGGAGCTACCACCTCCTGCACTTCACGTGCGACGCGGGGACGCTCGACGAGGTGTCGCGCGTGCTGCGGATCGACGACGGCGTCATGCGCCACATGGCGACACGTCGGATCGAGGGGAGTCCCGCCCGGCCCGTAGCGGTGGCGGCTCCGAGCCGCGAGGATGCAGTGGTCGCCTCCGACGTCGAGGCCGAGGAAGAGGAGGAGTAGATGGCCGGCAACATCAATCGCGTCGTCCTCGTCGGGAACTTGACGAGGGATCCCGAGCTCAGGCACACGCCGTCCGGCACGCCCGTCTGCTCGCTGCGGCTCGCGGTCAACACCCGCCGTAAGGACGAGTCCGGGCAGTGGACGGACAAGCCGAACTACTTCGACATCACCGTCTGGGGCCAGCAGGGCGAGAACTGCGCTCAGTACCTCTCGAAGGGCCGACCGGTCGCGATCGACGGCCGCCTCGAGTGGCGCGAGTGGGAAGCCCAGGACGGCGCGAAGCGCCAGGCCGTCGAGGTCGTCGCCGAGAGCGTCCAGTTCCTCGGCGGGCGCCAGGACTCCGAGGGCGCGGCCTACGTCCCCGCGGGGGCGACCGCCTCCGGTGGCGACGACTTCCCCGCCTCACCCGCCGACGACGACATCCCGTTCTAGGAGAGACGCAACAGATGGCTCAAAAGAAACAGCAACCGCGCCGCCGCACCGGACCGTCGACCGCACCGGGCAAGCGGAAGAGCTGCCACTTCTGCCGCGACAAGGTGCAGGAGATCGACTACAAGAACCTCGCGCAGCTGCGGCGGTACATCTCCGAGAAGGGGAAGATCCGCTCACGGCGCATCACTGGCGCGTGCCGCCGGCACCAGATTCAGGTCGCCGCGGCGGTGAAGCGCGCGCGCGAGATGGCCCTCCTGCCCTACGTCGGCTGATGCAGGTCATTCTTCTCAGCGACGTCGAGAAGCTCGGCCTGCGGGGGGACGTCGTGGACGTCGCTCGCGGCTACGCGCGGAACTACCTGCTTCCTCGCAAGTTGGCGGAGTCCGCCACGCCCGCGCGCGTGGCGGAGCTGCAGAAGGTCGACGCCGAGCGCGCGAAGCACGAGGCGCGGAACGCGGAGCAGGCGCAGGAGATCGCCGAGCTCCTCGGCAAGACCGTCCTTCGGTTCGAGGTGAAAGCCGGGCCGACGGGTTCGCTCTTCGGCTCGGTCACACCCTCCGACATCGCCGACGAGATCTGGCGCGCGCGGAAGGTGCGCGTCGACCGGCGCAAGATCGCGATCGACCCGCTCAAGCGTGTCGGCCGCTTCACCGTGCCGATCGAGCTCTTCCAGGACGTGCAGGTCGAGGTGAAGACCCTCGTCGTCCCCGAGGGTGGCGAGCTGCCGCCCGAGGAGGAGCTCGCGGCGATCGAGGCCGCAGAGGCGGAGGAGGCCGCGGCGAAGGCGGAGGCGGTCGCGGCGGCAGCGGCTGCGCACGCCGAGGCAGAGGCCGCAATCGCCGAGGTGATCGCCGAGCAGGAAGAGGTGGACGAGGACGGTGCGGCTGAGGACGTCGAAGAGGACGTCGAGCTCGCGACCGCTGCGACGACCGATGCACCCTCGACGCGCGACGACGATCCCGCTCCGGCTGCCTGAGCTTCGGGCGGCGGTCGCGCTCGGACTGGTCGTCGCCGCGGCGGTACTGACGTGCGCGGCTGCGGCTCCCGCGCAGCCGACGGCGCCGACGAGGACGCGGGTCACCGTCATCGGCGACTCGATCATGGCGTCCTTCAACTACGTCGCCGCTGCACGTCGCTACCTCGGCAAGAGCCTCGACCTCCGCTCCGATGCCGTCGTCTGCCGACGACTGGTCGCGGCGAGCTGCTCGTTCCAGGGAACGACGCCGCGGACCGTGCTCCAGGTCGTCGGCGCGCAGGGCCGCGCGCTCGGGCCGGTCGTGGTCGTGAACGTCGGGTACAACGACTGGGCGGCCGTGTACGACGTCGACCGCGTCATGAAGGCGCTCAGGGCGGCAGGCGTCAAGCACGTGATCTGGGTCACGCTGCGCCAGGCGGGCTCGTACGCCTCGATCTACGCGCAGTCGAACGCGCGCATCCGCAGCGCCGGCAAGCGCTGGCGGAGCACGCTCGTGGTCGCCGATTGGAACGCGTACAGCAGTGGAAAGCCGTGGTTCCGTGATGACGGCCTCCATCTGACGACGTCCGGGGCGCTCGGCCTCGCGCGCCTGCTGCGGCCGCTCGTCCTCGCGGACGCCTCGTAGCTGTCCACAGCGGGTGTGGGCAACCCGCGGAACTTCGCGCTCCGAGCGCGTGTTTCCGACTGGACAACTTCGCGTGTCCTGTCGACAGGACATCCGCCGTCGGGGATAACCTCGGAACGTATGTTCTGTTCTCCCTGCACGAACGCCGGGTGTGGTCGCGACCGCTTCGCACTGGACGCGGCCGCGCGAGACGGCTTGACTCCCGCGTCGTGACCCGGTCCGCGCCACGCACCCCCTTCCCTCGCGCGCACGGGCCGGCACGCGGGTGAGCCACGTCGAGCTCGAGCGCGTCGGCGAACGGCTGAGCTCGGTCGTCCCGCCACAGAACCTCGAAGCTGAGGAGTCGGTCCTCGGCGCGATGCTGCTTTCGCCGGTCGCGGTCGGGACCGTGAGCGAGATCCTCGACGCGTCTGCGTTCTACCGCGAGAGCCACGCGAAGATCTACCGAGCAGCTCTCGCGCTGTGGTCGAAGGGCGAGCCGGTCGACGCGATCACTCTCGTCAACGAGCTCGAGGAACGCGCCGAGCTCGAGGCTGCCGGCGGTCAGGCGCGCGTCGCCGAGCTCGCGGCGCTTGTGCCCGCGGCGTCGAACGTCGAGCACTACGCGCGCATCGTCAAGGAGATGTCGACCCTTCGCGGGCTCATCCGCGCGGGTCAGGAGATCGTCCGTCTCGGCCAGGAGCGCGAGGGAGAGGTGTCGGACCTCGTCGATCGCGCCGAGCAGATCGTTTTCGAGCTCGGTCAACAGAAGGTGACGAGCGACTTCGCCCACATCGAGGATCTCCTCAAGGAGAGCTTCGAGCGGATCACACACCTGTACGAAGCGGGCGCGGAGATCACCGGCGTTCCGTCCGGGTACAAGGAGCTCGACCTCCTCACCTCCGGATTCCAGCCCGGGAACCTCGTGATCCTCGCGGCGCGCCCGTCGATGGGGAAGTCGGGCCTCGGCCTGTGCATGGCGGCCAACCTCGGTGTCCGTCATCAGACACCCGTCGCCCTGTTCACGCTCGAGATGTCGAAGTCCGAGGTGACGCAGCGGATGATGTGCAGCGAGGCGAAGGTCGAGTCGCAGCGGCTGCGGACGGGCCGCCTCGCGCCGGACGACTGGCCGCGGTTGACGGCGGCGTGCGACCGCCTCATGAAGGCGCCGATCTACGTCGACGACGCGGGTGCGACGTCGATCATGGAGCTCCGCTCGAAGGCGCGGCGGTTGAAGTCGCGCGAGCCCGCCCTGGGCCTGATCATCGTCGACTACCTGCAGTTGATGGCTTCGGACCGGAACGTCGAGAGCCGCGTCCAGGAGGTCTCGCAGATCTCGCGCGCGCTCAAGGTCCTCGCGCGTGAGCTCGAGGTGCCGATCCTGGCCATGTCGCAGCTCTCGCGCGCGGTCGAGCAGCGCCACGACAAACGGCCGATCCTGTCCGACCTGCGCGACTCGGGCTCGATCGAGCAGGACGCGGACCTCGTGATGTTCATCTACCGCGACGAGTACTACCTCGGCGAGGAATCCGACCAGCAGGGCATCGCCGAGGTCATCCTCGCGAAGCACCGTAACGGCCCGACCGGATTGGTCAAGCTCTCCTGGCTGCGGCGCTACGCGAAGTTCGCCGATCTCGCCGCCGCATAACCTGCGATCGCCGTCCGGCGGCCGCTTGAGACTGCCGACGTGCCGCTCGCGTTCGAGTTCCCTCCGACGTCCGCCGAGTGGGTCTTCTTCATCTCGTTCTCGGTCATTCTCCTCGGGCCGCTGCTGTTCGAGCGCCTCGGATTCCCCGGGATCATCGGCGTCATCCTCGGGGGACTTCTCGTCGGGCCCGGCGTCCTCGACTGGATACAGCGCGAGGGTGCCGTCGAGTCGCTCGGCGACCTCGGAATCCTCTTCCTCATGTTCCTCGCGGGGCTCGAGCTCGACCTCGACGAGTTCGCAGCCAACCGGCGCGGCGCGCTGACGTTCGGTGCGTTCACGTTCACGATCCCGTTCGTCCTCGGCATCGCGGTCGCCGCGTCGTTCGACTACGGCCTCGCGACGGCGATGCTGTTCGGGTCGCTCTGGGCGTCGCACACGCTCGTCGCGTACCCGATCGTCCAGGAGCACGGCCTCCTGCGCGACCGTGCGGTCGGCATCGCCGGCGGCGGGACGGTGATGACCGACACGCTCGCGCTCTCTGTGCTCGCGGTCGTCGCGGGGTCGGTTGCGAGCGACGCCCGTCCCATAGGCGTGCTCCTCGAGGTCGTGGTCGGCATCGTCGTCCTTGCGCTGTTCTGCGCGTTCGTGCTGCCATGGGTCACACGCTTCGTCTTCGCCGGCGTCGGCCAGCATCGAGGGGCGCGGTTCCTCTTCATCGCGGTGGCGTTGACGGCCGCCGCTCTCGTGGCCGATCGCGCGGGGATCGAGGGCATCGTGGGCGCGTTCTTCGCCGGGCTGGCGCTGAATCGGCTCGTGCCGAGCAGGAGCCGGCTCATGGAGCAGATCGAGTTCGTCGGCGGGGTGCTGCTCATCCCGTTCTTCCTCCTGTCGACCGGGATGCTGATCGACCCGGCGGCGTTCACCGAGCGCCGCGTGATCGCGATCGCGTGCATCTCGCTCGCCGTCGTCTTCGTCGGGAAGCTGACCGCGGCCGTGGTGTCCTCCCGACTGCTCGGCCTGAGCCGTCCGCAGGGGCGCCTCCTCTTCGGGCTCTCGCTCGCGCAGGCGGCGGCGACGCTCGCCGCGGTCACGATCGGGGTGGACATCGGGCTGTTCGACACGCCGCTCTTGAACGCGACCCTCATCGTCGTTCTCGTCACCGTGCTCGTGTCGAGCATCGTCACGCGGAACGCCGCCAGGCGCATCGACCCGCCTCGGGTGCAGGGCGAGCGGCTCGCCGAGACGATCTTCGTCCCCGTCGACGTGGTCGACGATCCGGAGGTCGTGGAACTCGCCGGGCGCATGGCCATGGCCAAGGGAGGAACCGTTCTCGTGGGAGCGGTGGCGGCGACGCCGGGACACCAGCTGGACAGCGCTCGCGGCAGAGCGGAGGCTGCCGTGAAGCAGGTGCTGAGCATGGGCGGCGAAGCGTCGTCGGTCGTTCGCGTCAACCCGTCCGAGGCGTCGGCGATCGCCGCGATGGTCGCCGAGAACGGCGTGACCCTCATCGTCACGGGCTGGAAGCGCGCGGCGGTCGCGGCTGACGTCGTGCTCGGAGGACAGCGGATCGATCTCGTCGCGCTCGCCGACGTCCCGGTGCTCGCGGTGCTGGCGGCTCGTGGTCACGTACGAGCGCGTCGTCCTCGCGCTCGACTCCGACGACGTCTCGCAGCACCTGACCGAGCGCGATCTCGCGATCGCGGTGACGATCGTCGCGGGTGCCGCGGTACGGGGCCGGGTCGTGGTCGTCGTTCCCGAGGGCGTCGATCCCGACATCGTCGCGAAGCTCCGCGGCGGGTGGGGCGGAGGTCGTCGAGGATGCCCGTCCGCGACGCGACGCCGTCGCGGCCATTGCGGCAGCGAGCGATCTCGTGCTCGTGCCGTCCCGTCCGGGGAGATCGCCTCTGCATCGGGATGCGGGTGCGATCGCGGCGCTGCCGGTGGGCTGCTCGGTCGCCGTCCCGACGAGGCCGCACACGGGCGCCGGTCTCGTGACCGGAACGACGACGCTCGTGGGCAGCCGTCGCACCGCGTAGGCCGTACCCGCGTCCCTAGGCTTCGGCCGTGTCCGACGTCGCGCCACCACTGCCGGCGAGCCGCCGGATCCTCGTCGGCTACTTCACTCTCGCCGGGCTGTACACGCTGTCGGCGGCGCTCATCTGGGGCGTCAACACGTTGTTCCTGCTCGATGCCGGCCTGAGCTTCCTCCAGGTCTTCATCGCAAACGCTGCGTTCTCCGCCGGCATGGTCCTGTTCGAGATTCCGACGGGGGTCGTCGCGGACACCCTCGGACGCCGCATCTCGTTCCTCCTCTCGGTGAGCGTGCTCGGCGCCACGACGCTCATGTACGTCGGGCTTGCACAGATGGGTGCCGGTGTCGTCGGCTTCGCGGTGGTGTCGGTCCTGATGGGTCTCGGCTTCACCTTCTACTCGGGCGCGATGGAGGCGTGGCTCGTCGACGCGCTCGCCGCGACGGGGTATCGAGGGCTGCTCGACCGCGTGTTCGCGCGCGGTCAGCAGATCACGGGAGCGGCCATGCTGGTCGGAACGGTCGGAGGTGGCCTCCTCGGCCAGATCGATCTCTCCATCCCCTACCTCGTCCGCTCGGGACTCCTCGCAGCCGTCTTCGTGGTCGCCTATTTCGTCATGCACGACGTGGGCTTCACCCCGCGACGCGTCACGGCCGCCGAGCTCCCGGGCGAGGTCGCGCGCAACGCCCGAGCTGGAGTCGAGTTCGGATGGCGGCAGCGCTCGCTGAGGTTGCTGATGCTCGCGGGCGCGGCGCAGAGCGCCTTCCTCATGTGGGGCTTCTACGCGTCACAGCCGTACATGCTCGAGCTCCTCGACAGCGACGCGGTCTGGGTCGCCGGACTCGTCGCCGCCGGCGTCGCGCTGGCGACCATCGTCGGCAACCAGGTGGTCCGCTTCGCGTCGCACTACTGCGGGCGGAGAACGACGCTCCTCCTCGCCGCGGGAGCGGTCGAGACGTGTGCGGCGATCACCATGGGTCTCACCGACTCGTTCTGGGTCGCGCTACCGGCGCTGCTCCTCGTCATGGGCGCAACGGGTGTGACGGGTCCCGTCCACTCGGCCTACCTCCACCAGGTGGTGCCGTCGTCACAGCGTGCGACCGTCGTGTCCTTCGATTCGATGCTGTCGAGCGCGGGCGGGATCGGCGGCCAGCTCGGGCTCGGCGTGCTCGGCGAGGCGCGCTCGGTCGGCTCGGCGTTCGTGGTGGGCGGCGCTGCGACGGCGGCCGCACTCCCGCTGCTCGGCAGGCTGCGTCGGCTCGGTGGCCCGGCCGACATCATCGAGAACGAGCGAGCGGGCGTCGAGAGTCCATGTGCGGGATCCGGGATCCCCGCGGTCTCCTCCGTCGAGACGCAATGCCCGGCGGAGCCGGAGGTTGCGGCCGTCGCCTCGCGCGTCTGACGGGAGCCTGCAACACTGGCGCGCGTGCCCGCGACCGTCATCGTCGGTGCGCAGTGGGGCGACGAGGGCAAGGGGAAGATCGTCGACCTCCTCGCGCAGGACTCCGATCTCGTCTGCCGCTACCAGGGCGGCCCGAATGCGGGGCACACGGTCGTCGTCGGCGACGAGACGTACAAGATCCGGCAGATCCCCACGGGGATCATCGCGGGCAAGCGCAGCGCGATCGGCGCCGGATGCGTCGTCGATCCGGGAGTGCTCGTCTCGGAGCTCGACGACCTCGAGGCGCGCGGCCATGAGACGCTCGGGCTCCTGTTCGTGTCCGGGAACGCGCATCTGGTCATGCCCTGGCACGTCGCGCTCGACGGCGCGCGGGAACGCCGCCTCGGCCGGCTGCAGATCGGCACCACACGCCGTGGGATCGGCCCGGCGTACGCGGACAAGGCGACGCGGATCGGGATCCGCGTGCAGGACCTGCTCGATCCGAAGATCCTCCGGCAGAAGCTGGAGCTCGCCGTTGCGGAGAAGAACATCTGGTTGCAGCGGGTCTACGAGCACGATCCGTTCGACGTCGAGGAGGTCGTCTCGACGCAGCTCGGCTACGCCGAGCGCCTCGCTCCGTACGTCGCGGACACGTCGCTGCTCGTCGATCGCACGCTCCGTGCCGGCGAGCGCGTGCTCTTCGAGGGTGCGCAGGGGACCCTCCTCGACCTCGACCACGGGACGTATCCCTTCGTCACCTCGTCGAGCCCGATCGCCGCTGGGGCGGCGGTCAGCTTCGGGATCGGCCCGAACCGCATCGAGGAGGTGCTGGGGGTCGCGAAGGCGTACGTGACGCGCGTCGGCGAGGGGCCGTTCCCGAGCGAGATCGTCGGGCCGGACCACGAACGCGTGCAGGTGCTCGGTCAGGAGTTCGGCACGGTCACCGGCCGAGAGCGACGCTGCGGGTGGCTCGACCTGGTCGCGCTGCGGTTCGCGGTGCGCGTGAACGGGATCACGTCGCTCGCCGTGACGAAGCTCGACGTGCTGTCGGCGTTCGCCGAGCTGCCCGTCTGCGTTCGCTACCGACTCCCGGACGACTCCGAGACCGAGGACTTCCCCGCACACCAGAGCGACTTCCATCACTGCCGGCCGGTCTTCGAGGTGCTCGACGGATGGGAGTCACCGATCGACGACGAGCTTCCGGACGCGGCGCTGGCGTACGTCGGCTTCGTCGCGGACGCGCTCGGCGTCCCCGTGACCTCGTCGGTACGGGCGCAGCACGCGAGCACGTGCTCGCCCTCGGCTGAGCGGATACGCTCCGTCGGACGGGCGATGGGGCTCGCCCTCCGAACCGCCGTTCCGGCTGATGGCTCCTACCTCACGAAAGGAGCCGAGGATGTCGACGGTCGTGAGCGTGATCGTGGGCGGCGCAATCGGAGCGGTGTCGAGGTACGGGGTCGACATGGTGATCGAGCAGCGGAGCGATTCGAGCTTCCCGTGGAGCACGTTCGCGATCAACGTGACCGGGTGCGTGCTCGTGGGCTTCCTGATCGCGGCGATCGTCGACCGGCACTCGGCGCCCGAGTGGCTGCGGGCGGGTCTCGTGGTCGGCGTGTGCGGCGGCTACACGACCTTCTCGACATTTGCGCAGGAGACCCTCGACCTGATCGAGGCGCGCGACATGGCGTTCGCAGCGCTGAGCGTGTCCGGGAACGTCGTTCTCGGCGTGCTCGCAGTCATGGCCGGCGCGCGCCTCGGGCGACTCACGTGAGACGTCGGCGCACTTCGTAGACTCGCGCGGTGAGGGTCCTGGTCGTCGGCTCGGGGGGTCGTGAGCATGCGCTCGCCTGGAAGCTCGCGCAATCGCCGCTTCTCAGCGAGCTCCATGCGGCGCCCGGGAATCCGGGAATCGCCGCGCTCGCCGAGTGTCATCCCATCCGTGCGGACGACGCCGAGGGCGTGCTCGGCCTCTCGCGCTCGCTGGACGTCGACCTCGTCGTGGTCGGCCCCGAGCTGCCGCTCGTCCTCGGCCTGGCGGACGCGCTGCGTCGGTTCGGCGTGCTCGTCTTCGGGCCGAGCGCAGCCGCGGCGCGAATCGAAGGCTCGAAGGCGTTCGCGAAGGACGTCATGTCCGCCGCGGGAGTCCCGACGGCAGCCCGGCTTCCGCTCGCGCGGCCGCCATGCGTCGTCAAGGCTGACGGCCTCGCGGCGGGCAAGGGCGTCTACGTCTGTCGGACCGAGGACGAGGTCGGCGAGGCGCTCCGTGCGCTGCGCGGTGCCGGTGCGGACGTCGTCGTCGAAGAGCTGCTCGAAGGGCCGGAGGTCTCGTTGTTCGCGGTGTGCGACGGCTACGAGGCGGTCGGCCTGGCGTCGGCCCAGGACTTCAAGCGGGCGTTCGACGGCGACAAGGGGCCGAACACCGGCGGAATGGGCGCCTACGCACCCGTGCCCGGCGTCGGTGCCGCCGAGGCGGCCGCGCTCGTCGAGCGGGTGCATCGGCCAGTGCTCGCCGAGCTCGCGCGGCGTGGAGCCCCGTTCGTCGGTCTCCTCTTCGCGGGTCTCATGCTGACCCCGGCCGGCCCTCGAGTGCTCGAGTTCAACGCCCGCTTCGGCGATCCGGAGACGCAGGCCGTGCTCCCGCTGCTCGAGACGGATCTGCTCACCATCCTCGCCGCCGCTGCCGGCGGCGATCTCGCCGGGTCCTCCGTGTCGTTCGGCGCGTCCGCCGCTGCGACCGTCGTGCTCGCGGCCCGCGACTATCCGGCCGACGGCGACCGTGGCGGCGAGATCACGGGCGTCGAGGAGGCCGAGGAAGCTGGCGCGCTCGTGTTCCACGCAGGCACGGCGCGGCAGGGAGAGCGGCTGGTGACGAACGGGGGCCGGATCCTCGCCGTCACCGGACTGGGCTCGACGGTCGCGCGCGCCCGCGAGGTCGCATACGAGGGGGTCGGACGGGTGCGGTTCGACGGCATGCGGTTCCGCTCGGACATCGCGGAGGCGGCTGCAGAGGGGGCGACCGTCTCCCTGGACCTCCCGACGGAGGCCTGAGCCGCCACCGCGCCTGGGGCCACCCCGCGCCTCCACCCGCTTTCGAGCGTACCGTCGAAGTCGATACGTGTGGCACGCGGCTTCGTGTCGAGTCGGTTACGGTCGGGACGACGGGGGCGGCCACTAGAATCGATGCAGTGATCGCCCGTTACTCCAGGCCTGCGATGACCCGGGTCTGGTCGGACGAAGCGAAGCTCGAGACGTGGCTGGCCGTGGAGCTCGCGGTCCTCGACGCCTGGGCGCAGGTCGGAACGATCCCGGCCTCGACTGCGCGAGCCGTCCGCGAGCGCGCGGGCGTCCCGACCCCCGAACGTGTCGCCGAGCTCGAGCGAACGACGAATCACGACGTCGCCGCTTTCGTCGACGCGGTCTCTTCGGAACTCGGTGCGGAAGGTCGGTGGTTCCACTACGGCCTGACGTCTTCGGACGTGGTGGACACCGCGCTCGCGCTCACGGTGCAGGCGGCCGGCGACCTCGTACGAGAGGGACTCGAGCGTGCGGTCCGGGCGGTCGACCTGCGCGCGGAGGAGCATCGTCTCACCGTCACCATCGGCAGAACGCACGGTGTGCATGCCGAGCCGACCACGTTCGGGCTCAAGCTGCTCGGGTGGGCATTCCAGCTCGAGCGCGACCGCGACCGGCTCGACGCCGCGCTCGCGGGGTTGCGCGTGGGCAAGCTCTCCGGGGCGGTCGGCACGTATGCCACCACGACCCCGGAGGTCGAGCGAATCGCGTGTGAGGCGCTCGGGCTCGAGCCGGCGCCCAGCTCGACGCAGATCCTCCAGCGCGATCGTCACGCGGCCGTGTTGTCCACAATCGCCGGCATCGCGTCGTCGCTCGAGCGATTCGCACTCGAGATCAGGCATCTCGCCCGCACCGAGGTGCGCGAGGTGGAGGAGCCGTTCGCGCCAGGTCAGAAGGGCTCGTCGGCGATGCCGCACAAGCGCAATCCCATCGTCTCCGAGCGGATTTGCGGTCTCGCTCGCATCGTCCGCGGATACGCGCTGGTCGGCCTCGAGAACGTCGCGCTCTGGCACGAGCGGGACATCTCGCACTCGTCCGCGGAGCGGATCGCGCTCCCTGACGCGTTCCTCGCAGTCGACTACGCGCTCGATCGCTTCGCCTGGCTCGTCGAAGGGCTCGTCGTCCGGCCCGAGCGAATGCGGGCGAACCTCGAAGCGACCGGAGGCCTCTTCTTCAGCCAGCGCCTACTGCTTGCGCTCGTCGAGTCGGGGCTCGACCGGGACACGGCCTATCGACATGTGCAGCGACATGCCATGCGCGCGTGGGACGAGGGGCTCGACTTCCGGAGCCTCGTGCGCGGAGATCCCGAGATCTCCGCTCGCGTGAACGTCGGCGAGGTCTTCGACCTCGGCGCGTACACGCGGCACGTCGACGTGGTCTTCGAGCGGCGTCGCGCGCCCGTGCCCGAGGGCGCGTCGGCGTGAGCGAGGCGGCCGTGCATCTCGCGAGCGGGAAGGTGCGCGAGATCTACGTTCTCGACGACGAGACGCTCGTGCTGGCCGCGAGCGACCGGATCTCCACGTTCGACGTCGTCCTGGCGACGACGATCCCGGACAAGGGTCGTGTCCTCACGGGCCTGTCGGCGTTCTGGTTCGCCCGCACGCGTGCGATCGTGCCGAATCACCTGCTCGAGCTCGGAGCAGACGGTCGCTCCATGACCTGCCGTCGGCTCGAGATGCTTCCCGTCGAGTTCGTCGTGCGTGGCTATCTCGCGGGGTCGGGCTGGAAGGACTACCGCGAGACCGGTGCCGTCTGTGGCCACACGCTCCCGGCGGGACTCGAGGAGTCGGCGCGTCTCCCGGATCCGATCGTCACCCCGGCGACCAAGGCGGCCGAGGGTCACGACGTGAACATCGACGAGGAACGGGCCGCAGCGCTCTGCGGTGAGAACCGCTACGTCGAGGCACGCGCCGGCGCGCTCGAGCTGTACCGCTTCGGGTCGGAACACGCCGAGTCGCGTGGAATCCTCCTCGCCGACACGAAGTTCGAGTTCGGCGTTGCGCCGGACGGTGCGGTCGTCCTCGGCGACGAGGCGATGACTCCGGACTCGTCGCGCCTCTGGCCCGCGGCGGAGTACGCGCCGGGTCGCGCCCAGCCGTCCTTCGACAAGCAGTTCGTGCGTGACTGGTGCGAGCGTTCGGGGTGGAACAAGGAAGCCCCGGGCCCGGAGTTGCCGGACGATGTCGTCGAGGGGACGCGTGCACGCTACGTCGACGCGTTCGAGCGGCTGACCGGGTACGCCTTCGCCGACTACGTCGCTCGACCGGAGATCGTGCTGTGAGGGCGACCGTGCTCGTGCGTCCCAAGGACGGGATCCTCGATCCGCAGGGCGATGCCGTCAGGCACTCGCTGCGGAAGCTCGGCTTCGACGTCGCGACCGCTCGCGTCGGACGAGTGATCGACCTCGACGTCGAGGCCGACGACGCGGACGGTGCACGTCGAGAAATCGAGCGGATGTGCCAGGAACTCCTCGCGAACCCGCTCATCGAGAGCTTCGAGATCAGATTCGAGGAGACGTGAGCGACCGGCCGCTCGTCGCCGTCGTCGTGTTCCCTGGGTCGAACGACGACCGGGACGCGGCATGGGCGCTGGGATCGGTCGGGGCGGAACCGATGTTCGTCTGGCATGAGGAGACCTCGTTGCCGAAGGAGACGGGAGCCGTGGTCCTCCCTGGGGGCTTCTCGTACGGCGACTACCTGCGGACGGGGGCGATCGCGAGCGTCGCGCCGGTCATGGACCCCATTCGGACCTTCGCCGCAGAAGGCGGCCCGGTGCTCGGGATCTGCAACGGCTTCCAGGTTCTCTGCGAGGCGCGCCTGCTCCCTGGAGTCCTCCGCCCGAACAGGCAACTCGAGTTCGTCTGTCGCGACGCAGCGCTCCGGGTCGAGGTCGTCGACAGCGTGTTCCTGCGCCGTTGCGCCGTCGGCCAGGAGCTCGTCATCCCCGTCAAGCACGGGGAGGGAGCCTGGTACGCCGACGAGGGCATGTTCGTGCAGCTCGCGGCGCGCGGCCAGATCGTCCTCCGTTACACGGACGACGTGAACGGCGCGCTCGGCAACGTGGCAGGCGTGGTCAACGAGACGGGCAACGTCATGGGGCTCATGCCCCACCCGGAGCACGCCGTCGACCCGCTCCTGGGATCCGCCGACGGAGGGCTGCTGCTTGCCGCCCTCGTCGACGCGGCGGCCGCGCACCGCACGCTCACCCCCGCGTGAGACCTGCCGGACCGCCGGCGCCGTCGTCAGGGACGGCCGAGCGCTCCGAGCGCCTCCCTGAGCACGGGCACGCGCTCGAGCGCCGCCCGCAGTCGCTCGAGATCGCGCGCCCGCATCGTGACGGGCCCTCGGCGGGCGGACCCGTCGGTCGTGTACGCGAATCGGATGAGGCGCTCGCCGCCGGGCGCCTCGAGCAGCTGGACGACCACCGAAAAGCGCCTGTCGCCGACGCGCTGCGCGACCGTCGCCTCCTCGAGGAGCTCCGCCGCACCCCACGGGGTCGCGGCTCGCGGCCCCTTCGCAGGCGTCTTGTCGGTCGAGGTCGCCACCCGACGAGCGTAGGGAGCCGGGAGTCACGCGTGGGCGACGACTTCGTGCCGAATCGGTGACGACCTAGCTGGGCGGGCGTTCGACGTACGTGCCGCGGACGACGTGTTCGTCCTCGACCTCGAGCACCCAGGCGCTCGCGACGGGGACGTCGAGCGGACCGTCGAGGTGGACTCCGCTCGCCGTGATCGTGCGGACGACGTCGTAGAGCACGTCGCCGTGCGTGCAGCACGCGACCGGCCCGCCGCGGTCGAGCGACAACAGCAGGTCCAGCGCGGGTCCGCCATCGGCCCCTTCCGCAAGGAGTTCGGTGGTCTCGATGGCGACGTCGAGTTCCTGCGCGAGCGGCTGGAACGTCTGCACGCAGCGGACGAACGGGCTCGACACCAGCCGAGCAGGCGCCTCCGCTCGGAGCCGCTCCGCCAGGGCGGCTGCCTCCCGCCGCCCGCGCTTCGTCAGCGGGCGGAGCTCGTCGGGCTCCGTCCACTCCGCTCGGTTCTTCGCCTTGGCGTGGCGGACGAGATGGACCCGCGTCACGTGGACTCGAGCAGGTCGAGAAGCTCCCGATCGCGCGGGTACGTGAGGAGCTCCCGCGCCTCGGCGATGGGGAGGAACATGACGTCGTCCACTTCGTTCGCCGCCCCGAGGTCTCCTGCGACCGGTGTCATGACCCAGTAGCGAACGGTCTTCGTTCGCCCTCGGCCGTCGACGTACCGCGTGGTCGTGAGCTCGCGCTCGAGCCGGCAGCGCAACCTCGTCTCCTCCTCCACCTCGCGCAGGGCGGCGGCTTCCTCGCTCTCGCCGTCCTCGCACTTCCCCTTCGGAAACGACCAGTCGTCGTAGGCCGGACGGTGGACGAGCAGGACGTCCGCGGCGCCCTGGTCGCGGTGGCGCACGACGATGCCGCCCGCCGCTCGGACGGTCTGCGTCACATCCAGGCGCGCAGCTTCGGGTCGGCGAGCTCCTCCCAGGCGGTGCGCCAGCGGCCGCGGAGCTCCCCTGCCGTCGACCGCTCGGCTGCCGCGAGCGCCTCGGCCGCAGCCGACGCGGACGCGTCGCCGCCCTGAGCCGCCCACGCGGCGAGCCAGGCGCCGGCGACGACGGAGTCGTTGAGCTCGCCGAGAACGTCCTGGAGCCGCGCGGCGGCGTGCGCGAACGCCCGCGCCTGCTTGCCGACGACCGGTGCGGCCGCTTCCGCTGCGTACCGCGCGCGCTTCGTGCGGATCCTGATCTCGTGGAGCTGTACGTCCGTGGGCTCGTCGCCGAGCGCCTTCGCGCGCTTCGAGAGTTTGTGCCACGGACGGCGTACGAGTGCAGGCACGGCTCCGTCGGCCGGCTCGCCTGCGTCGGGGCCGAGCGCCGGGTCGTTCGCGGCATCCACGAGCCGGTCGAGGAGGCCCGTATAGCGATCGCCGCGCAGCGCTTCGAGGAGCGCTGCATGCGTGGCGTCGCGGGATTCCTGGAGCGTCGCGAGGACCGGAGCTGCTGTCTCCCCGACGCTCTCGAGCTCGGCGCGCCTCCGCAAGCGCTCGAGCAGCACGTCACCGTCCCGGACGTCGCCGAGGAGCCGGGCGAGCCAGCGAAGCTCGTCCCGGAGAGCCGACGACCACCCCTCGTCGAGGAGCGGCCGGAACGTCCGCAGGTCCGAGCGAAGCCGGCGGGTGGCGACGCGCGCCTGGTGGACGCCCTCCGGATCGAGGTCGAGCCGAACGATCGGGTCGTGGCGAATGAGGCGGATGACGGACAGCGCGATCGCCCGTCGCACCGCGTCGCCCGCCGTCGCGTCCGTCCCCAGGTCGGCCACGGCGATCTCGGGCGTGAGTGGTGTCGCCGGCGCGAGCGCGCGGATGTACTTCGAGGTCTGATCCGGCGCGCCCGCGCCCGCCTGTCGGAGCCGATCGACGAGCGCGTCGAGGAGGTCGGGCGTCATGTCGTCGCCGATCTCGACCTCGAGCTCCCGGAATGCGGCGGCGGGGCCGCCGTTGCCGTTCGGCACGGAGACGGCGTCGTCTACGACCCCGGCGATGAGCCGACCGCCGGCGTCGTGCATCTCGGTGCGGCGACGGATCGTCGTCATGTGGATGCTCACGGCGAGTCGACCGCCGCGAACGAACGCGCGCACGAGCTCGACTGCGCTCGCCGGCGGGCTGTCGCCGCTGCCGTCGAACACGATCTCGGGGCGCACGAGGAACGGCGCGTCGCGCTCGGCCGGGAGCTTCACCGTCCAGCCTTCTCCGGGGCGGTGGCGGAGGCTCGCACCCCAGCGCGCGAGGCGCAGGTCCGGAGTGTCGTAGTACGTCGTCTCGTTGCGCTCGGGGGGCGCTTGGCGCACGATCGGACCGACGAGCCCGTAGATGCTCGGCATCTGGAAGTCCGTCGTTGCGGCGAGCTTCAGCTCGCGTTCGGGGCTGTGCTCCATGTCGTCTCAGCGTAGCGCCATGCGATTCGCCCGCAGCGCGCGGTTCAGCACGCGAGCCGCACGGCGATCTCGTCGCCTGCGAGGAGTGCGAGCGAGCGCCCGTCGAGCCGGTAGGAGCTGATGCGGGCGAGCGCGTCGAGGAACCGACGCTCGAGCGCCATCGCGGCGTCCGTTCCGGCCACGAGGGTGGTTGCGAGCGGGCCGAACCCGAGTTCGTCCTGCGCCAGGGAGAAGGTGCCCATGAGCCGGTTCACGCCGGCGAAGCCCGCGGCATGGGACTCCTCGAGGTCGAAGACGAGATTCGGCGCGCCGTCGGCGGCGATCGGGCGGCCTTCGAGCTCGACGACCGTCCACGTCGTGTCGCCCAGCGAGATCGTCTCGGCGTCCATCCGCGTGACTGTAGTGCCGGGAACGCGGCGATAGAGTCGCGGGCGTGACGCAGCCGACGCGCGAGGCGGACAAGGCCTGACCTCCGACGCGCGTCGCATCCTCGCTCTCCAGGCGCTGAGGGCATTCGCGTACGGCCTCGGCAGCGTCCTGATCGGCGTCACTCTGGCGCGCCGCGGACTGTCCGGATTCGAGGTCGGCGTGATCCTCTCCGCATTGCTCGCCGGCGTGGCGCTCACGTCCATCGCCATCGCCCGGACCGCCGACAGCTTCGGGCGCCGGCGGTGGTACACGGCGCTCTTCCTCGTGATGGGGCTCGCCGGCGCGGCCTTCGCTCTGACGGACGAGACCTGGCTGCTCGTGCTGGCGGCGCTCAGCGGGACGGTGTCGACCGAGGTCGTCGAGTCCGGGCCGTTCACCTCGCTCGAGCAGGCGATGCTTCCGAGCGCGGCCGGCACGAGCGGCGATCCGACGCGGCTCTTCGGGACCTACAACACGGTCGCGACCCTCGCCGGCTCGCTCGGCGCCCTCGCGGCGGCGCTGGTCCCCGCACTCGGCGTGGCGCCGCAGCGCCTGCTGCTCGTCTACGTCGCGGTCGGCGTTCTCGGCGCACTGCTCACGCGCGGGCTGTCGGACTCCCTCGAGGCGGGACGGAGAGCGGCGGCCCCGCTCGAGCGCTCGCGAGGCATCGTCCGGCGGCTGTCCGCGCTGTTCGCGCTCGACTCCTTCGGAGGGGGCTTCGTCACCCAGGCGTTCATCGCGTACTGGTTCACGGAGACCTTCGGGACGTCGCTCGAGGTGCTCGGCGTCGTGTTCTTCACCCTCGGCGTCCTGCAGTCGGTCTCGTTCCAGGTCGCCACGCGCCTCGCGGGGCGGTTCGGCTTGCTGAACACGATGGTCTTCACGCACCTGCCGTCGAACGTCCTGCTCGCGGCGATCCCGTTCGCGCCGACGGAGGTCGTCGCGTTCGCGCTGCTCCTGGCTCGCGCCCTCTTGAGCCAGATGGACGTGCCGACTCGCCAGGCATACGTCGTCGGTGTGGTCGACCCGGAGGAGCGCTCGGCGGCGGCGGCGTACACCAACACCGCTCGCTACGTGACCCGCCCGCTCGGTCCGCTCGTCGCGGCGCCGATCATGCAGATGTCGCTGGGTGCGCCGTTCGTCGTGGCGGGCGTGCTGAAGAGCGTCTACGACGCCGCGCTCTACCGTGCCTTCCGGCGCCACCCGCCACGCTGGAGCGACTGACTAGCGACGTCCGATCAGCTCGATGCGGTAGTCGTCCGGGTCGCGCACGAAGCAGATCCGAGATCCGCCCTCGGTCACCTGGTAGGGCGGGCGCTCCGGCTCGATCCCGTGACCGTCCTCGAGGGAGGCGAGCGTCGCGTCGAGGTCGTCGACCCCGATCGCGATGTGCCCGTACCCCGTCCCCAGGTCGTAGGTGCGGCCGTCGTGGTTGTACGTCAGCTCGAGCACGTTCTCGGCGTCGCCCAGCGAGAAGAAGTAGTTCGTCGCCTCGAGCTCACCGTTTCTGACGATGTCCATGTCGCGTGAGAAGCGAAAGCCGAGCGCCTCGTAGAAGCCGCGGCTTCGCGCGGGGTCGGTTATCCGAACCATGGTGTGCAGGAAGGTGGCCATGACCCGAGCCTAGCGACGTCAGTACACCGCGCACGGCCAGTGCCGGCTGAGAGAGATCCGTTCGACGTGAAGCGCGACCGTACGGCCGTGCTCGAGCTGCACACGACCACGTGAGAGGAGGCGGACGTCCACGTGGCCCCGGGCAGGAACGCACACCGTGACGTCGACGGGCGGGCGGGCCCCTCCGGGGTCGACCGAGCCGCGGATCGTCTCGCCGCCGGCGGCGAGAGCGAAGCCGATCCGCCCAGCCGCGAGCCTCGACGATGCGAGCGTGATCTGCACCGCCCGACGCACTGATGCCGAGCCGCCGAAGACGCGCACCGTGACCGGCCGGCCCGGAAGCATCCAACCGTCGCGCGTCAGGCCCGCACTCGCCCACGCGAGGCGATACGGGCGCGCGACGCGGAGGAGCTCGAGCGGGCGATTCAGTGCGACGGTTCTGGAGGCCGTGAAACCGAAGCGCGTTTCACCGGACGCGACGACGAGGTAGCCGCTCGGTTGACGGCCGACGAGGCGCCCCGACTCGCGGTCGATCGACACGTCGAGAACGGGAAACGGCGTGAAGGTCTCGCCGCCGGCGACCTGCAGCTCGCGGTCGACGCTCCGGTTCCAGAACTCGGCCTCCCACCACGGCACCGGCCCGTCGACGCCGCCCGGGACGAGGGCGACGGACGAGCCGTTCGGGACGGCTGCGTCGATCCAGTCGCGCTGGCCGGGCCCCGAGCTGACGAGCGCCGGCTCGACGTAGCGCTCGAACACGTAGGTGGCCTGAAGCGCTCCGAATGCGACGAGGGCCGAAGCGGTGGCCGCGATCGCGACGCGCGGTGCGCGCCAGGCGAGCAGGACGATGACGAGCACGGCGAGCGAGGCAGCGAGCTGGAGGAACGTCGTGTCGGCGAGGCCGAGCCGGGCGGCAGCCTCCGCCAGCGCGGGCCGGAAGGCCGCGGCCGGCGAGGCCCAGAAGATGACCGTGTCCTCGTCGGGCGTGAGCTGGAGCAGGGCGACCACGGCCGCAGCCGCGCCGACGGCGGAGATGAGCTTCGTTCGCACGTGCGTCCGCAGGACGAGCCACGAGGCGCACCCGACCGCGAAGAGCGGGACGAGGTAGAAGAGGTACCGGTCCTGGATGAACTGCCCCGGCGTGAAGCGGAGATCGAACGAGGTGACCTGAAGGACCAGCAGCGGGACGAGCGCGAACAGGAGCGCTGCAAAGGCGTGCGCGTCACGCCGGCCACCGTGGATCGCGGTCGTCCCGAGCCACGCGGTCGAGAGCACGACAGGGACGACTCCGACGCCGAGGGCGACCTGGTCGAGATGCTCGAAGGCGGCACGCCACAGGCCGTCCGGCACGAGATCGCCCTCGAACGGTACGACGTAGTTGCCGACGATGTCCCCGAGTCGGCCGAACGTGGCCAGCAGAGCGGCGACCGCGCCGCCCGTCGAGATAGGTGACGGCGAGAACGCGATGCGATGAGACCACGCGACGGACGCTCGTCCGCACGGGCGAATTCGACCGCTCCCGCATGGTCCAGCCGATCTCGTGGAGCATCAGTGCGAGCGGAAGAGCGAACGCGATGACGACCAGCTGAGTCCGGGCGGCGAACGCGACCGCGAGTCCTGCGAGGGCGGCCGCGTCGCGGCCGGGGCCGGGTAGGGCAATGGCTCGTTGGCACAGAAGGACGGACCACGTGAACGCGGCGTAGGCGGCGTTCTCCGTCAGGAGCGTCGACGACAGCACGAGCCACGGCGTGACGGCGGTCAGGGCGCCGGCGACGTAACCGGCCGTGGCCGATCCCGCTACGGCCCGCGCCAGGAGGTAAGCGGGGATCGCCGCGCTCACGAGCAGCAATACGTTCAGCACGTGCGCAGCGGTCGCCGCAGCGGGCGGCGTGAGCGTGCCGTAGAGCGGCGCGAGCAGTAGCGGGTAGAGCTGGCTGTGGGCCGCGTAGTAGGTGCCGTGAATCGTCGGCACCGGCGAGAACTCCTCGGCGATGCTCGTCGCCAGCCGGGCGACCTGGAGCTCGTCGGTCATCACCGCCCAGGTGTTCGCGCGGAGCGCGTAGTAGGCCGCGAGCCCTGCGGCGACGAGGACGGACGACATCGCGAGCAGGCCGGGCGCTCGCAGAGACGCTGTCGTGCGTGTCCTGCTGACGGCTGGAGCTCCGGCACGGATGCTCGGTGCCGGGTGGTGGACGATGTCCGTCGGGTACCCGGTTCGCCCATCCTCCAACCGTCGCCGCGGCGCGAGCTATGGTCGAGCCGTGATCGGCGCGCACGAGCTCGAGGAAGCACGGCTCTACGCCGCGGAGCGCCTCGCGGAGGCGGGGATCGTCCTCATGGACGAGGAGCGAGACTCGATCGAGGTCGCCGACTTCGGGCTCTCACGCCTCGACGAGTCGGGGCTTCAGCTCCTCGTCTACGTCAACACCGACCGCTACTGCGCGAAGGAGCTCGTCCTTCGCCCGGGACAGACCTGCCCGGAGCACCGACACCCACCGTTCGAGGGGACTCCGGGCAAGGAGGAGACGTTCCGCTGCCGGACCGGACTCGTGTACCTCTACGTCGAGGGCGAGCCGACGGCGAAGCCCGTATGCACGCCGCCGCCCGGTGCGTACACGGTCGCCCACGAGATCGCGCTCCGGCCGGGGATGCAGCACACGATCGCTCCCGACACGCTTCACTGGTTCCAGGCAGGCCCCGAGGGCGCGGTCGTATCGGAGTTCTCGACGGCGAGCCGCGACGAGCTGGACGAGTTCACGGACGACCGTGTCGCCCGCGGCACCGTCGTCGGCTGACCTCGACTAGCCCAGCCGCCCGTGCCGGGCGAGGAGCTCGAGCACGTCGTCGTGCGGAAGGGCGTGACCGACCCTGCCCTCGCGCCCGATCACCTCGGGTGCGGCCCACAACGCGTTCAAGACCGCCTCCTCGCTTGCGTCGACGACGGCCTCGAAGACGTCGTTCAGCGCCGTGTCGGGTACGTCCATCACGGCTGCCTCGCCGCGCGGTCGCCGTCCGGGTGGTGCGAACGCAACGAAGATCTCGCCGCTGCCGTGGTGCGCGACCGAGCCGCAGCGGGCGAGGCCGAGGCCGACACGGCGGGCGACCCGTTGCAGCTGGTGTGGCGACAGCGCGGCGTCGACGGCCACGACGCCGATGCAGCTTCCCGCCTTCGAGCGGGTGGTCTCGGGAGGTTCGCCGAGAATCTCGCCGACCTTGACGCCGTCCATGACGAGGCCGGGAGGTGGGTAGAAGTTCGACAGCACCAGGACGCCGACGGCGCCGCCGATCGATGGCGCGATCCGGCTGGCCGTGCCGATGCCGGCCTTCCAGCCCTTCGTCATCATCCCCGTCCCCGCTCCGACGGCACCCTCGGGCACGGCGTCCCCGGCAGCGGCGCTGACCGCTCGAGCGACGTCTCCGGCATCGACCTGGACGACGCGTCCTTCCGAGAGCCAGCTGTCGTCGCACTCGCCCACGATCGGGATGACGAAGTCCTCGGTCCCGACACGCGGCTCGACCTCGACCGCGACGGCGACCGCTCCGTCGTACACCCGGCCGACCGCGTGCGTCGACGTGAGGTAGACGGGCGTCTCGATGCATCCCCAGTCGCCGATCTGTAGCGATCCGGTGAGCTCACCGGATCCGTTGAGCACGGCCGTCCCCGCGGGCACGGGGAGCGCGTGCAGCGTCTCGATGGATCCGGGGAGGACGGCCGTCACTCCGGTCCGCGCGACGCCGCGTCCCTCCGGAGGCTCGGGCTCGTCGCGCCAGATCGTGACGTGACCGACTGCGACGCCGGCCACGTCGATGATCGCGTTCGCCGGGCCGGTGTGGAAGCGGCCGATGCGCAGCCCGTGGTCGCGGAGGCGGGGGCCGCGTGACGGCGGAGCTGTCATGCGCGCGAGCGTACAAACCTCGACGGAGCGGCGACGTCCCTACACTGGTACGCGCTGCTCCGGGGGGAGATAATCGCCGCTACCCCAGCGACCCCCGGAGGGAGATCGTCCGTGAAACCCCTGAAGCTCTTCGCACTTGCAGCGCCTCGCTGTCGTCTTCGCACTCGCCGTCACCGCCGTCGCGACGGCGCAGTCGAGCGACGAGAAGGTCGTCCTGACCGTCGGGCTGACCCAGGACCTCGACACGCCGAACGTCACGTCCGGCGAGCTCGTCTCTTCCTACGAGCTCTACACCCTGCAGTACGCGGCGCCGACCGACTATGCCGCCGCGGACTTCGAGACCATTCCGAGCCTGGCCGAGTCGTGGGAGGCCTCGAACAACGGACGGACGTACACGTACACGCTCCGCGAGGGGCTCAAGTGGTCGGACGACACGCCGCTGACCGCCGAGGACGTCGCGTACACGATTAACCGCTCCCGGGACGAAGACTGGCTGAACTACACCTCGACGGTCGCCAATCTCACCGCGGAGGCGCCCGACGAGCGCACGGTCGTCGTGACCTCGAAGGTCAACGATCCGAGGCTGCCGTCGCTCCCGCTCTACATCGTTCCGAAGCACGTCTGGGAGGACGTCGCGGCGGACGAGGTGTCGAAGTACCCGGCTCTGGACGGTGTCGGGTCCGGTCCCTTCACCCTGGCCGAGTGGAAGAAGGGCCAGTTCTGGCGAATGGAGGCTAACCCCAATTTCTGGCGCGGGCAGGTCCCCATCGACGAGGTCGTCTTCCGCGTCTTCCGCAACGGCGACGCGATGGTCGCCGCCCTGAAGAGCGGCGAGATCGACGCGGCGATGAACGTCCCCGAGGCGGCCTTCCCGGATCTCGAGTCGACCGACGGAATCGTCGCGGTCGCGGGCGAGCAGGGAGGCTTCGACTACCTCGTCCTCAACTCGTACGACGGGAAGCCGCCGCGCGACACGTCGAAGTTCGACGCGCCACATCCGGTGCTGACCGATCCTCGTTTCCGGCAGGCGATTGCGCATGCGATCGACAAGCAGACGCTCGTCGACCGCGTTCTCGCCGGCCTCGCCACGCCGGGGACGACCATGAGCCCGAGCCCGAACCCGGCGTGGATCCCGGAGCTCACTGCGGACGAGACCTACGACTTCGACCTCGACCAGGCGAAGCAGATCCTCGACGACGCGGGCTACACGGACTCCGACGGCAACGGCATTCGCGAGTACGAGGGGAAGGACATCGTGCTCAGGTATGCGATTCGCACGGAATCGCCGAACTCGAAGCCATACGCGGAGTTCATCACGGGCTGGTTGAAGGACATCGGCATTGGTACGACGCTGTCGTCGTACGACGACGGGCAGCTGATCGAGGAGGCCGGCAAGGGCAACTTCGACCTCTACGTCTGGGGGTGGACGCCGTTCGTCGATCCTGATCCGATGCTCTCGTACTTCAAGTGCGACCAGATCTCGGTCGATGCGTCGGACTTCTCGAACTACTACAACGACGCCGGGTTCTGCGACCCCACGTACGACGACGAGTACGCGCAGCAGAACACGGAGCTCGACCACGAGAAGCGGGTTTCGATCGCGCACGACATGCTCACGCGCTTCTACGAGTCGGCGTCGTACATCGTCACGGCGACGAGCCCCGACCTCCAGGCCTATCGCACCGACCGCTTCACCGGCTGGGTGAAGCAGCCCGCCGAGATCGGCCCGGTGATCTTCTCGAACTCGTCTCCGACCTACTGGAACCTCACGCCGGTCGAAGGGTCGAGCGACAGTGGCGGCATCTCGACGGCCGCGATCGCCGCGATCGCCATCGTCGGCGCGATCGGCGTCGCGCTCGTGGTGTGGTTCTTCGCACGACGTCGGACCGTGGAGGAGCGCGAGTAGGGATTCGCCGAGTCGGAAAGAGTCGATGAGCGTTCGCTATGCGGTCGGGAAGGTGCTCGGCGCCCTTGCGACGCTGGTGTTCGTTCTCGCCTTCAACTTCTTCCTGTTTCGGGTCGTCGAGTCGAATCCGGTGGCGACGCTGTACCGCGGGCGCAACCTCACGGACGCGCAGCGCGAGCAGCTCACGCACGAGTTCGGCCTCGACGGCTCGAAGTGGGAGCAGTTCGTCCGCTACGTCGAGCAGACGCTGCAGCTGAACCTCGGCCGCTCCTACGCCACGAACCAGCCTGTCCTGGACGAGATCTGGGCCGCCGCGCCGCAGACGATTGCGCTCGTCGGCACCGCCACCTTGATCTCGATGGTCGTTGGGATCGCGATGGGGATCTCCGCCGGGTGGCGGCGCGGGAGCGGGCGGGACCGGATCCTCACGTCGGCCTCCATGACGACGTGGTCGACGCCGGACTTCTGGCTCGGGATGATCCTGCTCACGCTCTTCTCAGTCCGGCTCGGCCTGTTCCCGACCGGCGGTATCGAAGACCCGTCCTCGAATGCCACGGGGGTCGCCAAGCTCGCCGACGAACTCTGGCACATGACCCTGCCGTGTCTGACGCTCGCGATCGCGTACGTGGGCGAGTTCGCGCTCGTCATGCGCTCGTCGATCCTCGACGTCATGAGGGAGGACTACCTGACGCTTGCGCGTGCGAAAGGGCTACGCGACACCCAGGTCCGCGACAGGCATGCCGTACGCAATGCGCTGCTTCCCTCGACAGCGTTGATCGCAATCAACTTCGGGTTCGTGCTCTCAGGGGCGATCGCGGTAGAGACCGTCTTCTCCTGGCCCGGGCTCGGGCTACTGACGACCGAGGCGTTGCGTGGGCCGGACCTCCCGATGCTGCAAGGGCTCTTCCTCGTCTTCAGCTTGTCGGTCATCGTGTTCAACCTCGTCGCGGACCTCGCGTATCCGTTCCTCGACCCGAGGGTGCGGTACTCGTGACGGCGGTCGCCTGGGAGAGGAGGCGACGTGCCGCGCGGCGCACGCTGACGTCCTTCCGCGGCGACCGGGAAGGCATGGCCGGCCTCGTCGTCCTCGTCGTGTTCGTCGGCGCCGCACTGCTTGCCCCGCTCCTCGCGGACGCCGACCAGCTACGCGCCGTGAACACGACCGACAACCCGATCTGGGCGCCGCCGACCGAGTTTCCGCCGCTCGGCACGGACAACCTCGGGCGGCCGATCTGGGACCAGCTCGTCTACGGGGCTCAGGTGAGCCTGCTCGTCGGAATCGCCGCGACGCTCATCGCGATCGTCATCGGGACGGTCGTGGGCGTCTCGGCTGGATTCTTCGGAGGCTGGACGGACGCCGTCCTGAACCGGCTCTCCGAGTGGTTCCTCGTCATCCCCTTCATTCCGCTCGCGATCGTCCTGGCGGCGATCCTCGGAGCGTCCCTGCGGAACATCATCGTCGTCATCGGGGTCACCTCGTGGCCCGTCACGGCGCGGCTCGTTCGCGCCCAGGTGCTCACGATCAAGCAGCGCCTCTACGTCGAGCGCAGTCGCGCGCTCGGAGGCTCGAGCGCGCACATCATGGGCCGCCACATCCTTCCGAATATCACGCCGCTGGTGATCGCGAACGCGACGCTCACCGTTCCCATCGCGATCCTCTCGGAGACGACCCTCGCGTTCCTCGGGCTCGCCGATCCGCTCCGGGTGTCGTGGGGCTCGATGCTCGACGACGCCTTCTCCGCCGGCGCCCTCGGACGCGAGGCCTGGTGGTGGTATCTGCCGCCCGGGCTCTGCGTCATCGCCGTCGTGCTCGCCTTCACGCTCGTCGGACGGGCCTTGGAGACGATCTTCGACCCGCGTCTGCGCGCGGGGTGGCGCGGATGACGACCGCGCTCCTCACAGTCCGTGATCTGCACGTCACCTATCGCACCGAGGCCGGCGATGTTCCGGCCGTCCGCGGCGTGTCGTTCGACCTCGCGCCCGGCGAGACGCTCGGTCTGGCCGGGGAGTCGGGGTGTGGGAAGTCCACCATTGCCGGCGCGCTCCTCCGTGTCCTGCCTCGGGGAACGAGGGTGACGGGTGACGTCGTCCTCGACGGCGAGGACGTGCTCGACATGAAGCCGGGGCGCCTCCGCGCGGTCCGTTGGTCGGAGATGTCGATCGTCTTCCAGGGCGCCCTGCATGCGCTCAACCCGGTGCAGCGGATCGGTAATCAGATTGCCGAGGCGATCGAGCTGCATCGCACATCACCCAACGCCAAGGAGCGAGTGGCCGACCTCCTCGACACCGTCGGTATTCCGGCCCGCCGCGCAGGCGACTATCCCCATCAGCTCTCGGGAGGACAGCGCCAGCGGGTCCTCATCGCCCTCGCGCTCGCCTGCAATCCCCGCGTCCTCATCGCCGACGAGCCGACGACGGCACTCGACGTGATGGTCCAGGCCCAGGTACTCGACCTCCTCGAGGAGCTCCAGCGAGAGCTCGCGCTCTCGATGATCTTCATCACACACGACCTGTCGACGCTCTCGTACGTCTGCCGCCGGACAGCCGTGATGTACGCCGGCAGGATCGTCGAGGAAGGGCCGGCGATCGACGTGTTCGACCGCCCGCGGCACCCCTATACGGCGGCGCTCGCCGCGGCGTTTCCCCGCATTGGCGACGCCTCACACCGCATGAGACCGTCGGGGCTCGGAGGCGATCCGCCCGACCCGCGGGAGATCCCGAGCGGCTGCCCCTTCCACCCGCGCTGTGCCGTTGCCGTCGCCGAGTGTCCCAACCTCGACGTCGAGCTCTTGCCTGCGGGAGACGGCCGGCGCGCCGCCTGCATCCACGTCCTCGAACGCGCGAGCGCGTGACCGACATCCTCCTAGAGACGCGCGGCCTCCACGTTCGCTTCCCGGCGCGCGGCGGCGAGATCGCGCGGGCCGTGGACGGCGTCGATCTCGCCGTTCGGCGGGGGGAGGTCCTCGCGCTCGTGGGCGAGTCGGGCTGCGGCAAGACGACGCTCGCTCGCACCATCATGGGGCTGGAGCGTCCGGCCGAGGGTAGCGTCGTCTACCAGGGCGAGCCGCTGCGCTACGGCGGCGGCTTCCTGCGGCGCTACCGCGGTGCTGTGCAGATGGTCTTCCAGGACCCGATGGGCTCTCTCAACCCGCGGCAGACGGTCTACGAGGCCGTCGCGGAGGGGCTGCGCATCCAGAAGCGCCCCGGCGACGAGGCGCCACGAGTCTCGGAGGCGCTCTCGCGGGCCGGGCTTCGTCCTCCGGAGCGCTTCCACCAGCTCTATCCGTACGAGCTCTCCGGAGGCCAGCGACAGCGCGTCGTCATCGCCGGTGCGATGGTGCTCAACCCGTCGCTGCTCGTCGCCGACGAGCCTGTCTCGAGCCTCGACGCCTCGGTCCGCGGCGAGATCCTCAAGCTCATGCTCGACCTCGTCCGAGACGACGGCGTGACCATCCTCGTCGTCACGCACGACCTCGGTCTCGCCTGGAACATCGCCGACCGGATCGCGGTCATGTACCTCGGCCGCATCGTGGAGGAGGGGCCTGCCGAGGAGCTCCTTGCGAACGCGCGCCACCCGTACACACGCGCGCTCCTCTCGGTCGTTCCCGAGGTCGAGGAGATGGAGCAGCTCATCCTGCAGGGCGAGGCGCCGGACCCGACTCGCATGCCGTCCGGCTGCAGGTTCCACCCGCGCTGCCCGCTCGTCGCCTCGGGTGAGGCTGCGCGGCTCGGGATCGAGGATCGGTGTCGAACCGACGATCTCGCCCTGCGCGAGGTCGCGCGCGAGCACGTCGCCGCGTGCCATGCGCTCGGCGGCTAGCTACTGCAGCTTCCGCGGGATGGTTCGCTCGAAGCGTCGCTCGACGCGCCCGATCCCGACCGGAACGTCCTCCGCCGCGACGACCTCGACGACGACGTCGTAGCTGCTCGCCGTGGAGCGCAGCTCGAGGTGCGCCTCGGTCGAAACCGACGTCTCCGGCCACATGATCTCGTAGCTCGCGTGCGCGGTCGCCCACGCCTGGCCGGGGTCTTGCTCTGACACGCCGACGAGCCCGTCGTACTGCTCCGCGATCCGTGCCTCGTGCGGCGCCGTGTACCGGTAGCCGTAACTGGTGACGACTCGAGACTCCCCGCCTTCTGGGTCGCGCTCGATCCGCCGGACGACCGGCGGCTGCGGCCCGTCTCCATCGTCGTCGACCGTAGGCGGTGGTAGCTCGAACGCGGGTGAGGGCGCGACGGGCGGGCCGTCGAGGACGGGAAGCTCGAGCTCGACGGTTGCGCGCTCGACGCCGAGCGTTCCGCCGTACGGCGGCGGCCAGGTGTTCGGCCAGTCGGACCCGGCGAGGGCGAGCCGCACGCGGTGTCCGGCCTCGTAGATCCACGACGTCGCCTCGAGCTCGAGCTCGACGGCGGTCGGAACGCCGACCTCGAGCGGCTGCGGCTGCTCGTGCCCCGCCCGGTGGGTGAGGTTGAGGACGCCGCGGCTCACGAGCGCGGACGTGCCGTCGGGGAAGACGTCGCAGAGACGTGCGGAGAGAAATGCCACGGGGTGCGGCGACGTGATGGTGAGCTGGACGCGTGGGTAGCCCAGGATCTCCAGCTCCTCCTCGAGCGGCCAGTCGTACGTCAGCGACCGCTCGTCGTCCTCGCGCTGATCCTCGGGGAGCGTCCACGGCGGCTTGCCCGCGCAGGAGATCCATGCCGCTGTGCCGACGTCTCCGTGCACGGTGATGCGATCGCCTGCGGCGCCCTCCGGGCGCCAGACCGTCGGAGTGAGCCGCTCGGCGGGCCAGGTCGGCTCTGCGCGCCACTCGCCGTGCATCTCCGTGAGGTCGGGCGCCGGCCGGGTGGATCGCCGCATGAACACTGCGATCGGCGGCTCGTCGTCGATCCCGTTCTCGTCTCCGCGCAGCCAGCGGCCGAACCAGCGGATGAGCTCGGGAACGAGGTCGATGTGCGGGCCGGGTATGGCGGTCGCGGTCGACATGTGCCCCCACGGGCCGATGATCACCCGGCATGGGCAGCGCAGGGAGGAGTACGCCCGCAGCGCGATGTTCGTGTAGCCGTCCGCCCAACCCGCGACGATCATCGTCGGGCACGTGATCCGCTCGTACCGCGGCCGCAGCGATCCGTGGCGCCAATACGGCCCGTCGTCCTGCTCCTCGAGCCAGCGGAGGAGCCACGGCTCGGTTCCCTCGATCCGACGCAGCCACTCCTCGCGCCACTCGTCTCCGAAGACGGCCGGGACGGGCGGGAGGACGTTGCACGCCGCCATGTACAGCACCCAGTCGACGAGGTCGATCGCCTTGAGGACGCCGCCCATGTAGTGGACGTCGTCCGTGTAGCGGTCGTCGGAGGCGTAGATCGGGACGATCGCCCGCAGGGCAGGCGGTCGCTTCATCGCGACCTGGATCGAGTTGAAGCCACCCCAGGACGTCCCGTACATCCCCACCGAGCCCGTGCTCCAGGGCTGCTCGGCGAGCCATGCGATCACCTCGCAGACGTCGGACTGCTCCTGCGGGTGGTACTCGTCGAGCGCGATCCCCTCCGACGAGCCGGTACCGCGAAGGTCGAGCCGGCAGACGACGAAGTTGCCCTCCACACACAGCCGCTCGTACTCGCTGGCGTACGACGCCGTCAGGTCGTCCATGCGATACGGGAGCGCATCGAGTACGACGGGCGCCGGCAGCTCGTCCGGGAGGAAGAGGCGCGCGGCGAGCCGCGTGCCGTCCTCCATCGCGATCCAGGCGTGTCGCTGCTCCACGCGCGACGATCCTATGGCGCCTCTACGATCGCGCGCGGGTGGATCTCCGGCTGACCGACACGCAGATCTCGCTGCGGCAGGAGGCGGCGGCGTTCGCGGCCGCGCTCCGCCCGCAGCTGGAAGCCGATCCGGAGTGGCGCCGTCAGGGGATGCTCTCCGACGGCGACTCGCGGGAGGTAACGCGCGCGCTCGGCGAGGCTGGCTGGATCGGGATGACGTGGTCCGAGCACTTCGGCGGCCGCGGCCTCAGCCACGTCGACACCGCACTGGTGGAGGACGTCCTCGGATACCACTGGCTGCCGCTTTCGCTCTACCTGTTGTCGTACAAGACGATCGGCTGCGCGCTCGAGCGCTGCGCGACCACCGAGCTGAAGGAGCGCCTGCTCGGCCCGATCGCGCGCGGTGAGCTGACCTTCTGCCAGGGGTTCTCCGAACCGGGCGCGGGGAGCGACCTCGCGTCGCTGACCACACGTGCCGTGCGACACGGCGACGCTTGGGTGGTGGACGGCCGCAAGGTCTGGACGTCGAGCGCCTGGCTCGCGGACTGGATCTACCTCGCGGTGCGCACGAATCCCGACGAGCCGCGGCATCGCGGAATCTCCGTCCTCGTCGCGCCGCTCGACACCCCGGGGATCGAGGTCCGCCGCTTCCCCGTGCTCGGCGGCGGCTCTCTGTGCGAGGTCTTCCTCGACGGCGTCGAGATCCCGGTCGAGAACCTCGTCGGCGAGGTCGACCGGGGCTGGGACGTCCTCATGCACACACTCGACCTCGAGCGCATCACCGCCGAGAAGCTCGGTGGCCTCGCGTGGGTCCTCGACGCTCTCGAGGCGCGGCTTGCCGAGACCGACCGGCTCGACGCCGCCTGGGACAGGATCGCGCGTCTGCGAGGCGAGCTCGCCGCGACGCGCCTGCTCTCGCTGCGCGCGGCGGATCTCCTCGACCGCGGCGCCGACGCGAGCGCAGCCTCGGCGATGGCGAAGCTCGGGGGCGCACGACTCGCCCAGCGTCTCGCGCGGGAGGGGATCGAGCTCCTCGGACTCGAGGGGCTCGCGGACGGCCATCCGTCATCGCCGCTCGAGGGCCGGCTCGGCAGCCTCTATCGGGCGTCGGTTGGCTCGACGATCTCCGGTGGCTCGGCCGAGATCCTGCAGGTCGTCATCTCGCGGCGCGGGCTGGCGCTTCGGTGACGCTGCCGCTGGACGGTGTGCGCGTCGTCGAGTACGCGCAGTACGTCGCAGGGCCGCTCTGCGGCGTACTCCTCGCCGACCTCGGCGCGGAGGTCGTGAAGGTGGAGCCGCCGACCGGCGACGGCTATCGCCACGTGCTGCCGGCGGCGCCGGGTGTCGGCCGCTACTTCGTCCCGCTGAACCGCGGGAAGCGCTCCGTCGTCGTCGACCTGAAGACCGGCGAGGGGCTCGCGACGAGCGCCAGCCTCCTCGCGTCCGCCGACATCGTCGTGCACAACTTCCCGCCGGAGCGCGCGGGGCGTTTCGGGCTCGGGTGGGACGAGGTCCACGCGGCGCACGCGGAGCTTGTCGTCGGCCGCGTCTCGTCGTTCGGGACGTCAGGCCCGCTCGAGGGCGCGCCGGCCTACGACCTCGTCGCGCAGGCGCGGGCCGGCCTCTTGACCGCGCATGCCTCGCGCGGGGACTCGGTCCCGGTTCGCGCCGGCGGGATCCCGATGGCCGACCTCACCGCAGGCTTCCTCCTCGCGACCGGTGTCCTCGCGGCGCTCGTCCGCTCGCGGGAGACCGGGAAGGGCGAGCTCGTCGACGTTTCGCTCCTCGCTGCCGCGCTCGCCGTGCAGCTGCAGGATCTCGTCTGGCTCTCGGGCGAGACGGATGCGGCGAGCGTCGTCCTGGCGGACCGCATGCACCTCGACGCGAGGGCTGACGAGATCGCCTCCGGCCTGGCGATGAACCCGTACTACCGCTGCTTCGAGGCCTCCGACGGGTTCGTCGCGGTCGCCTGCCTGAACCTCTCTCAGCGCCAGGCGTTCCTGGGCCTGCTCGGGCTCGACGACGCCACCGTCGACGCGCCCGACCTCGTGCCGGGAGATCTGGTCGTGCTCGCAGCGAAGGAGGCGGTCACGGCGGCCGTGGCGCGCGCCTTCGTCGAGCGCCCCGTTGACGAGTGGCTCGAGCGCCTCGAGTCCGTTGGCGTGCCGTGTGGGAGGGTCCACCAGCGCGAGACGGTCTACGCGGACCCGCAGGTCGTCGCTGAAGGGCTCGTCGCCGACGTCGAGCAGGACGGCCTCGGGTCGACCCGGCTCCTCGCGCCGTTCATTCGGGTCGGCGGGCGAACCGCCGACGCCGCGCCGGCTCCGGCGCTCGGCGCCGACACCGACGCCGTCCTCGGGGAGCTCCGATGACCTTCGACGTCCCCGCCGAACACGTGCTCTTCGCCGAGTCCGTGCGGACTGCGATCGGAGCGTGGGAGCCGCCGCGCGAGCCCGAGCTCGGCGCCTGGGAGGACGGCCGGGACGACGCGCTCGCGGTCCGGCTCGCCGGGGCCGGATGGAGCCAGCTGTGGGCGGGCGAGGAGTTGCTCGGCGCGGTCGTCGCCGGCGCGATCGAGCTCGGGCGCGCTGCCGCCCCGGCCAGCCTGCTGGACGAGCCCACCCTCGGCGCCCCGCTCTGGGTCGAGGGCCGCGCGCGGCACGGTCGAGGCGCCGGCTCGCTGGCCGTTCCTCGCCGTGGTGGCGGCCTCGCGCTCGCGACTCCGACGGACGAGGGCAGGGCGGAGCCGACGCTCGACGGAAGCGGCACGATCCTCGTCGAGCTCGCCACGGCGAGCGAGCTCGAGCCCGTCGCGGCGGGTGCATGCTGGCGCGCATGGAACGCGGCGACGCTCGGGTACCTCGCGGGGCTCGCGACGCGTACGCTCGAGCTCGCGGTGGAGCACGCCCGCGCACGCGAGCAGTTCGGCGCGCCGCTGGCGTCGCTTCCCGCGGTGCAGGCCCGGCTCGCCGACGCTGCGCTCGCATCGGATGCGATCACGCTCCTCGCGTGGGCCGCGACCGCGAACGACGACGGCGCTCAGGATGGCGAGCTGCGGTGGGCGGGGTCGGCGTGCTGCGACGTCACGGCGAGCGCACAGCAGGTGCACGGCGCGATCGGCTTTGCACTCGAATCCGGCCTGCACGTGTACTACCGGCGGGCTCGCGCGCTGAGTGCGTGGAACGTCGCCGTCGGCGACGCGCTGCGCTGACGCTCAGCCGGGAGCCAGCCGGCGCCACTCCTCCGACTGGAGCTCGTCGAGCGCGTCGTCGAGCCAGCCGAGTCGCGCCTCCACCATCCGGATCCCGCCCTCGAGCGCGATCCGGAGCGTGCGTGCCTTCTTGTTGTGCCCCGTCGGCTCCGCGCGGATCCGCAGGAACTCCTCGAGCACGCCTTGCCAGTACGTTCGCTCGCCCTCGAGCTGCTCGCGCGCCTCGTCGGGCTCGAGGAGCCACAGGAAGAACGTGCGCAAGGCCGCATCGCTGCGGACGCGGCGGTCGGGAGCCGTCTCGCGCAGCCACGTGCGGACCTCGGCAAGCCCCGCCTCGGTGACCGCGTACGTCTTCGAGTTTCGCGCCCCCGTGCTCGTCTGCTCGATCAGGCCGTCCTCGAGCAGCCGCGCCAGCTCGGGATAGATCTGGCTGTGGCTCGCCGGCCACGCGTAGGCGAGCGACTGCTGGAAGTGCTTGAGGAGCGCGTAGCCCGTTCGCGGCTGGTCGGCGAGCGCGCCGAGGAGTGCATAGCGGAGGGCCATCTAATATGTCAATCTTGACATGTAGAAGTCGATAGGACATCATCACACGCAATGCGGATGCCGGGCCTGCTCCTCGTGCCACTCGCCATGGTCGCGATCGTCTCATCGGCGCAGGCCCGTCCTTCCGCTGCTGTGACCCTCGCCGACGACGTCCGCGAGCTCGGCGCCGCGATCGAGGAGATCCATCCGGCGCCGTTCCGGAGCGTGCCGCGGCAGCGCTTCCAGGCGGAGGTCATCACGCTCGCCCAACGCGCGGGGAGCATCTCGCGCGACGAGCTCCTCGTCGGGCTCATGCGGATGATCGCGCTCCTTGGTCCGCGCAACGGGCACACCGGGCTGTTCCCCGGCGACCCGTCGCACGCACGCGAGCTGCACCTCTATCCGGTCCGGCTGTACGACTTCGCGGACGGCATGTACGTCGTGGACGCGGTCGAGCGGTCGTTGATCCGTAACAAGCTGGTCGCGATCGACGGCACGCCGCTCGCCGAGGTTCTCGAGCGGGTGAAGCCGCTCGTGCCGCACGACAACGAGTCGAACCGCCGCGGCCTCGCGCCGCACTTCCTCCTCACCGCAGAGGTTCTCGACGGGCTCGGGATCGTCGACGGGTCGCAGGCGGCCCAGTTCACGTTCGAGCGGCCGGACGGCCAACGGGTGGACATCTCGCTCGCCGCGGTCCCGGCGGCGCGCTACGTGTCGAGGTTCAACGACGTTCTGCACGGCCATTACCCGTCCGTCCTCCCCCAGGCAGCGAAGCCCCTCTACTTGGCCGGGAGCGCGAAGCCGATGTGGGCGCGCACGCTCGCGGGCGGGCGGGCGGTCTACATGGAGTTCAACTCCGTCCAGCGGCCGACGACCGGCTTCCTCACTGCGCTCACCCGGCTCGTGCGCGGCCCGAAGGTGCGTCGCGTCATCGTCGACGTGCGCCTGAACGGCGGCGGGGACAACACGACGTACGGCTCCCTGATCGATCTCTTCGCGTCGAGGCAGGTGAACAAGCGCGGCCGGCTGTTCCTCCTGTCCGGGCGCGCGACGTTCTCCGCCGCAGCGAACCTCGCCGCGGAGATGGACCGCGACACGCGCGCGATCGTCGTGGGTGAGCCGACCGGGGGAGGCGTCGAGACCTACGGCGACACGTTCCCGCTGGCGCTCCCGACCGCCGGCTGGACCGTCCACATCGCCGCGCGCTACCACGAGCGGAAGAAGGGCCCGCGGAGACCGGCGGCTCGCGGTCGAGCCCGACGTGCGCGTCGACCTGACGTCGGCCCAGTACTTCGACGGGCTCGACCCGGTGCTCGCTCGGGCGTTGAAGGGGCTCTAGGCCGCCGCTGCTGCACGCTCGCGCACGCGCGGCGCGCGCGGGTCGTCGATGAGGTCGAACGTGTCGCCGAAGATCAGGCCATGCACGTGGTCCGACTCGAGGAACTCACGCGGGAAGCCGGTGTGGAAATCGCCCGACGCGGAAAGGCGGTCGAGGTGCTCGTGCGCCAGCTCGACCTCGAGCGCTCCGAGGTTCTCCCGGAGCTGCGCCTCGCTGCGCGCTCCGACGATCGGAACCGTGTGCCACGGCTGTGCGCGCACCCAGGCGATTGCGACCTGCGCCGGAGTCGCGCCGATCTCCTCCGCGACTGCGACGACCTCGCGGGCGAGGCCGTTCGCCCGTGGCCCGACGCCGTCGTACCGGCGAGGCTCGGCGTTCTCGTCCAGGTACTTCCCGGTGAGCGCTCCGCCTTCGAGCATGCCCCACGACGTGAACGTCATCCCGAGCGACCGCGCCATCGGCAGGAGCTCGCGCTCGACGTCGCGGTCCAGGAGGGAGTACGGACCCTGAACCGCGACGAACGGCGTCCAGCCACGCTGCTCGGCGAGTGTGACCGCCCGCGACACGACCCACGCGGGGGTATCGGAGATCCCGACGTACAGCACCTTCCCCGTCGAGACGAGGTCGTCGAGAGCGCGGACGACCTCCTCCACCGGTGTCATCCCGTCCCACATGTGGAGCCAGAGGAGATCGACGTAGTCGGTATGGAGCCGCTGCAGGCTCGCCTCGAGCGTCCGCACGAGGTTCTTGCGGTGATTGCCACCCGCGTTCGGGTCCTCGCGGCGTGCGGTCAGCGTGTACTTCGTCGCGACGACGAAGCGGTCTCGGTCGCTCGCGACGAGTTCGCCGACGATCTCCTCGCTCTGCCCGTCGGTGTAGTTGCACGCGGTGTCAACGAAGTTCCCGCCCTCGGCGACGAACGTGTCGAAGATCCGGCGGCACTCGTCTTTCGAGGCCCCCCAACCCCAGGCTTCGCCGAAGGTCATGGTGCCGAGCGCGACCTGCGAGACCCTGAGTCCGCTTCGTCCGAGCAGCGTGTAGCGCATCACTGTTCCTCCTTCCTCGCGGCGACGGCCGCCACCAGCTCAGCTACGTCGGCGTGCGCGTCGCGGCGCGGGATATAGGTGTACGCGCGGGCGTTTCCCTCGAGCGCGACGAGGCCGGCCGCGCGCAGCTGGGCGAGATGGTGGTGGACGGTCGAGCGTGTGAGGCCGGTCGCGTCGACGAGGTCTCCGGAGCGGCCCACACCGCGGCCGACGAGCGCGAGGATCTCGACGCGCTTCGGGTCCGAGAGCGCCCGACCGACGGCGACCAAGCGCTCCTCGGCGCCTCGGTCCGGCGCGGCGGCGTAGGCGATGACCCGCGCCGATCGATGTTGCGCGAGCACGAGCTGGAGCGCCGGCTCGAGGTGGGGGACGAGGACGACCCGATCGGCCTCCACCTCGGGCGCGTAGCGATAGCCGGTAGTGAGGCGCTCGATTGCGGCGAGTGGATCGGCAGGCTCGGCGAGGGCGACTGCGGCCGCTCTTTCCGCGGCGTGAAGTTCGTCCGCGGCGTGCAAGGAGACGAGCGACCTGCCGGTCTCGACCGCACGTGCGAGGCGGATGCGTGTCTCCTCGGGGTCGAGCGCCAGCAGCGTCGTGAGCGACTCCTCCGCGTGTCCGCCGTAGTAGCGAGGCTGTTCGAGCAGCCTGCGCGACGCGCGCCGGTCCCCACGGGCGGCCGACTCGATGTCGTCGATCCCGGCGAGCGTGCACCACGACCAGGCGTAGCGTCCGAGGACGTGCCGCCGTACTTCGACCGAGTCCGTCGTCTCGAGTGCGTCGAGCAGACGGTCGGCGGTGTAGGGCGCGCCTGCGTCGAGGACGAGTCCGAGGAGGTTGAGAAAGGTCTCCCCCTTGGAGTCGCCGACGCTCTCGAGCGACGAAGCGAGCTCGGTCGGGAGACCTTGCCGGTCCGCGCATGCGGCGGCGGAGAGGTTCAGCAGCACTGCGAAGCCCGTTCCGGCGGCAATCTCCACGTCCGGCATGTGTCCGATAGTCATCGGACACATAGTACACGTGTGCTACATACGGA
>CAVTQX010000029.1:0-185823 GCA_963736935.1 uncultured Gaiellaceae bacterium
AGAGGACGAAGACGCTCGCCACGGCTCGGGTAGCGTACGGCCCTGTCGTGCACCGGACGAAGACACGGTTCGCCGCGAGGATCAACCACGTCGCGAGCGCCCTCGAGAAGCGCGGAGTGCGCGCGACCTACACGCTCCACGACCGCGTCCTGTCCAATCGTTCGAGCCGCCGGCACTTCGCAGGCTCGGCGCCGGAGCTGGACGAAACGCAGCAGCGGATCGTGGCCGAGCTCGCCGCGGACGGCTACTGCGTCCTCCCGTTCCCCGAGGTGTTTCCCGAACCAGAGGCGTGGCAGGCGATCGAGCGACAGGCGGAAGCGTTCGTGGCCGAGACGGAAGCAGCGCTCGCCGGGGATCGCGAAGCGCTGCGCGTGCGCGCCGGCAAGGAGTTCGTCGTGCGGCTCAACAGCTACGGGGTCGACCTGGCTCTCGACGACCCCTGGCTGGCCACCTGCACGTCGCATCGCCTGCTCGACATCGCGAACACGTACCTCGGCCTCTGGTCGAAGCTCGAGTACGTCGACCTGTGGTACTCGGTGCCGCAGCCCGCGGACGCCGACCGCAAGGCGTCGCAGCGCTGGCACCGCGACTTCAACGACAAGCACCTCCTGAAGGCGTTCCTCTACCTCGTCGACGTCGACGAGGGCACCGGGCCGTTCGAGTACGTACCCGGAAGCGCGCCTGGCGGACGATACGCAGACGCGTGGCCCTGGCGCCCGCTCGGCGAGAACTACCCGCCCGACGGCGAGCTCGAGAAGCGGATCCCGGAGGACGGCATCCGTACGTTTACTGCGCCGAGGGGGACGATGGTCTTTTGCAACACGTCCGGCTTCCACCGCGGGGGCTTCGCCACGGAGCGGCCGCGCGTCCTCGCGACCGTGACGTACTCCTCACCCGCGTCGCTCAAGTCCCTGACGGAGCGGAGCTACCGGTTCACGGGGTCGCTCGACGAGCTCGACGCCGCAACCCGATTCGCGGTCACGTAGTCGAGGACAGCTCCGAAGGCGAGCGGGCTCGACGGTCGCGCGCTCCGATCGCGTCCAGGCGCGGCACGACCCGGGTGCTTCCGGTACGGGTGCCACAGGTGGAGGACCGAAGCGCAGGCCCGGGCCAGCCGCACCGAAGCCCGCTGCGACGCAGTCGATCGCGTCGACGATCCTCACCGTCGTCGACGCCGCAGCCGCATGTCGAACCCGTTGACGCGCTCGAGGTCGACCGCCAGACGCCGAACGTGTAGCCGTAGCCGTTGTACGGGGGCCGAAATTCGCGCTGCCCGGCCGCCACGGGCGGCGCGGTCGCGCAGAGGAAGGAGCACGCCGGGCCGGTTGAACTACGTGGCGACGTGACGAGCGCGCCGGTGCCCGGACGACCAGTCGCCGAGACCGCGCAGACGGCCGTTCGTCGCGAGCACCCGCCGAGTCAGCCACCTCGCGAGGTGCGAGACGCTTGCTCGCAACGAACCACCCGGGCAGTGCAGCGCGTAGGATCGAGGGACGAAGCCGGTGCGCGGAACGCAGTCGCCGTCGAGGAAGATGAGGTAGTTCGCCCGGTCGCCGCGGAGGGCGGCCCGGTTGAGCACCGGGCCTTTCGAAACCCCTCGTGCGGCTGCCACACATGGCGCAACGTTCGCAGCGCTTGCGCCACGCTCGACGACTGCGCGCGTGTCCGCGGCCGACCCGTCGTCGGCGACGACGCACCTCGAACGGATCGTTCTCGCTGCTCCGAGAGCGCGCGTAGCACGACGTCGAGCGCCTCCGGCCACTCGTAGGTCGCGACGACGAGGGTGAGACGTTCGTCGGTGCCGGCGTCAACGAAGGATGCACACGTCGACCGTGACGCGGTCACCGCGCCGGTACTTCTCCGCCTTCCACTGCGCGCGCGCTCGGGCCGGAGCGCGCGCCGGGCATACGTCGTGCGGCACGTTCGAGCGTGCCGACGGCGCCGCGGCGGATCGTCGCGTCTCGGCGAGATTCGGGCGCCCGGGCGCGGCCTCGCGGGGATCCGCACTCGAGCGCTCGAGGAAGCACATGTGGAGCGCACGGAAGGGACTCCCGTCCCAGCCGTGCTCGGCGCCCAGATGACGCCACGAGTCAAGGTCGTAGCCAGACCGGAATCGGATGTCGCCACCGTGCAGACGCTCGGAGCGGACGCCGGACCAGCTGTCGACGGCGGCGAAGTTCAGATGCCGACGAGCGGCCGACTCGGCGGGGAGAGGTAGCCGGACGCCTCGACTTCCCCGTCGTCCAGCTAATCGCAGTGGAGGGCCGCCGGGCGGACCCGGAACACGTCGTCGTGTGCGCCGCGTTCGAGGTCGCCGCGGAAGCGACGAAGTCCGTCGGGGTCGTAGAGCTCGTCGCCGTCGACCGAAAGCACCCAGGTCTCCGTACCCGCGAGCTCCTCGATGAGCGCATGCGACTCGGCCGAGTGCGAGATCCGCACGACCTCGAGGTTGTCGAGCTGCTTCGAGAGCTCCTCGAGAATCGGCCGGCGTCCGGTCGGTCGAGAGATGATCGGCGACGACGATCCTGTCGCAGAAGTCGGCGACGTTCAGGAGCGCCTGGCGGACGAAGCGCTCTTCGTTGCGGACGAGCGAGATTCCTACGATCTGCATGTGGCTCGTGCGGGCGGATCTCCGCGATGACGTCTTGTGGAAGCGCGGCGGCCTCCGGTGCTTGGCCAGCGTCGAGGTGATGAAGTCGAAGTCACCCTGCCGCCGCTTCGTCCACGTGCCGGTCGAACCGTCGTTCGGGATCACGAACATCGGCGTCCCGATCCCTCCGTCGTAGACGCATCCATACCCGCCGTAGCACGTGGCCGCGCTCTGCATCTTGAAGATGTGAACTCGGCCCGGCCGCGCGGCGAGTGCCCGCGAGACGATGTCGCGGGCGGTGGGCGTGTAGACGTCGTCGTCGTCGATGAACGCGAGGTGACTACCCGGTCGCACGGGCGATGCCCATGCTCCGCTGCTCGGCCCCCCAATTGCCCGATGGGCCGCACGCGAACACCTCGACCCCCTCTGGAGCGTCCGCAGGCACGGATGCCGCATCGAACACCACGATCACCTCGTCGGCCCAGCTCGCACTTGCGATGGCATCGCGGAGCGTGTCCCGCCCGAGCGTCGGGATGACGACCGACACCCGAGGCGTCTCGCGACCGACACGTGCGTTCGACGGCTGCCAGGAGACGGTCGGAAGCTCGCGGGACGCCGAGGCGCGAGTTCAAGCGACGTCCGGAGTCACGGGCCTGTCGGGCGAGGGCTGCGGCTGCTGGTTCGTCGACGGCCGCATGACGCAGCGCGCCACCGACCACTCGTACGAGGTGCTCGACCGTGCTCGTGGGCGGTCAGGCCTCGCGAGTCGTCCATTCGAGGAGCGGGCGCACCACCCCGTGAACCTGTCCCGCGAAGCGACCCTTCGCAGAGTCGCCCTCGCCGGGATCCTGGACGTGGAACGAGACCGCGTCGTTCGCGCCGGCGTGCGGGTGCAGCTTGAGCGTGCCGATCGAGCAGACGCCGACGTCGACCGTGATCAGTCCCTCGTTCAAGAGATTGCCCGGGATCCACGCGGTCGACGTGTACTCGCCGGGCGGCGCAGGCTCGAGCCACCGCGCGCTCGTGTCGAGCGCGTTGAAGATGACGTTGCGCCGCGCGTCGTACAACTTGATCTTGGGGAAGATCGCCGGCCCATCGTTCCGCAGGACCGTGAACGCGATCTCGATCCCGACGGAATCGCGCACGTCGGCAGCGTCGGTGACGGCGCCGTCGGAGTCGACGACTCGGACCGACCGAAGCCGCACCAATGCGTCCCCGGGAGCCGAGTCGAGGTCGGGCCAGAACCGGGTCGAGGACGACCCGCCGATGCTCTGGAGGTACTGCGCGACGACGTCTCCGCTCGGCCCGTCGAGCACGACGCCACCCTTCTCGAGGAGGATCGCCCGGTCGCAGAGCTGCGCCACGGCCTGCATCTGATGCGAGACGAAGACGATCGTCCGCCCGGAGTTGCTCATGTCCTCCATGCGGCCGAGACACCTCTGCTGGAACTCGGCGTCCCCGACCGCGAGCACCTCGTCGATGAGCAGGATCTCCGGCTCGAGATGGGCGGCCACGGCGAATGCGAGCCGGACCGACATGCCGCTCGAGTAGCGCTTGACCGGCGTGTCGATGAATTGCTCGACGCCCGAGAACTCGACGATCTCCGAGAACTTCTTCTGGATCTCCTGGCGCTTCATCCCGAGCACGGAGCCGTTCAGGAAGACGTTCTCACGGCCGGTCAGCTCGGGATGGAACCCGGTCCCGACCTCGAGGAGACTCCCCACACGACCTCGAAGCTCGACGCGCCCGGACGTCGGCGTCGTGATCCTGGTGAGGATCTTCAGCAGCGTGGACTTGCCGGCGCCGTTCCTGCCGACGATGCCGAGCACCTGGCCCTCGGGAACCTCGAACGACACGTCGCGAAGAGCCCAGATCTCCTCGTAGTGGACGCCTCGCTGCCGATGGACGGCTCGGCGGGCTGCAGCCGCGAGCGAGTCGCGGAGCGTCCCGTAGGCGCTCTGGAGCTCGCCGATGCGGTAGCTCTTGGAGAGATCGAATGTGGCGATCGAGGCGGTCATATCGTGTCCGCGAAGCGCGGCTCGGAGCGCCGGAAGTACCAGAGCCCGAACACGACGAACACGGCGGTCGCGGCAACGCTGACGAGAGTCTTCCCGAGCGCCGGAGAGCCGGTGCCGATGACACCCCACTGGAACCCGGCGATGACGGCGGTCATCGGGTTGAGCGCGAGGAGCCACTGCCACTTCTCCGGCAACGCGTCGATCGCGTACACGACACCCGAGAGAAACAGCCAGATCTGCATCACGAACGGGATCGCGTAGGGCACGTCGCGGTAGCGGACGTTCACGGCCGTCAGGAACAGCGAGAGGCCGAGCGCCGTCAGGAACGCCATCGCGAGAAAGGCGGGCGCGAGGACGATGGCCGCACTCGGCCACTCCTGGTACCACACGATCATCGCGACGAGGACGAGGAACGCCAGGAAGAAGTCCACGATGGGCACGGCCACGCCGGCGAGCGGCAGGAGGATCCGCGGGAAGTAGACCTTCGTCACGAGCCCACGATTGGACACGACGCTCGAGCTGGCGATCCCCACCGCGCCTGCGAAGTACGTCCACGGCAGGAGCGCCGAGTACACGAAGATCGGGTACGGCACGCCGTTCGACGGGGCGTTGGCGAAGCGGCCGAAGACGAACGTGAAGACGACCATGGTGAGGAAGGGCTGGAGGATCGCCCAGGTCACCCCGATGGACGTCTGCTTGTAGCGCACCGCGACGTCCCGCCAGACCAGCGTTCCCAGCAGCTCGCGGTAATGCCACAACTCCCTGACGTCGAGGTGCGGCCAGCGCGGCGCGGGGCGAATCGTCGTCACTCGGTCGACGCGCGGCGCCGGCTGAAGCGGCTCGGCGGCGGGAGCCTGCGCGTGGTCGCGCACCTCCAGCTCGGTGTCAGCCATGCCCGCCGATGCTAGCTGGGCCGTCGGGCAAGCCGTCTCAGCGTCCGCCGCACCCTCGGCCAGAACCGGGCCTCGAGTTCGGAGATCCGCAGCTCGAGATCGCGGATCTGACGGTCGAGCCGCACGAGATCGACCTCACCCACCGCGGCGCATTCGACCGCGTACGAGCTGTCGTCGACGATGCTCGGCACCGGGAACGAGGAGATGTCGCCCGCGAGTGCATCCCGCGCTCGCCCGTCGACGACGAGCGACCCGTCGGCGAGTGCGGCGTCGATCTGCTTCCGCTCGCGCACGCCGCCCTCCACCGGGTAGCGGAAGACCTCGATCGGATACCAGGCACGCAGCGGGACGCGCCGCCCGCCGAGCGTCCAGTCGGCGGCGTCGAGCGTCATGTTCGGCCCGGCCCGGTACACGGGGCGCAGGAGATCGTGAACGGAGCCTCCACCCGATCCGTCCGGTCCGAGAAGCGACGTCCGAACGGTTCTCGACTCGAACGCCGAACGGTCGTCGTGCTGCGCCGACGAGTCGCCCACGAACGTCCGCACGAGTGCCTGCACGACGCCATACCGCGGGGGGATCACGGCGAGCACGTCCTTGAGGTTCTCGCCGCGGGGCCACCAGAGCTCGTCCGGCGAACCCGGGATCAACCAGTCGGCGCCGAGCTCGTCCACCGCGAACCGCGCCAGGTCGGTCGGAGACGCATCGGCGCCGGCCCGCCGGAGGAATCCCTCGTTCTCGTAGCTCGCGAGCGCATCCGACGTGCCGGCCGCGACGACGACGTCGACTCCCGCTGCTCGGTGGAAGGCGAGGAGCTCGTCCACGTCGCGAGCCGTCTCGTCCAGGGCCAGGAGCAGCGCGATCGTCACAGCGGGCGAGCCTATCCCACTACCCGTGGGGTCCCCCTGGGCTTTAGCTGTTCTCGAGCGTCCCCACGCGTACGGCGACGCGGTCGAGGTGGCGTCGAAGCCGGACGATGTCGGCGTCACGAACCGCGACGCCGTCGGACACGACGCTCTGCGGATCGGTCGAGCTGTCGTCGGACTCGGCCCCGCTCCGCAGCGCCCGGAGGGCGTCGCGAAGCCGCGTGTCCACGCGGAGCGACCCCGTCGAGAGCCCCTGCTCGAGAAGTCCGTCGTCGACGACGAGCGCGAGGAAGCGATCGGCGCTCCTCCCGCCTTCCAGCGCGCGAAGCGCGGTGACGTACTGACCGAGCGGCTTGTCCCCCCGTGCCCGGCGCGAACCCTTGTTCTCCCACTGTGCGAGCGAGCGGAACGGGAAGTGCAGGACGTCGGCGGGATGCCAGTTGTGCAGCGCGCGCCAGCGAGGGCTCGACAGGGTGTGCGACCCGAAGCTGATCGTGACCGCCGGGTCGCCCCGGTGGGCTGCCTTCAGGTGCGGCCGGTACGGGCTCGTCGGATCGTGGATCGCCGCGGGCGGCGCGGCCCTCACGGTCATGCGCTCGGCGAACGAGCGAGCGTCGTCCGGTCGCGGCACGAAATGGCGGCTGAGGGCGAACACGACACCGTGCGTCGCTGGAACGGACTCGAGCACGCCCTTCAAGGTTCCGCCGCGCGGCATCCAGAACTCGTCGGCGTCGGTGTTGATCACCCAGTCCGCGCCGTATTCGGTCGCAGCGAGGCGCGCCATGTGCGTGCGCCACGGTCCGTCGCGCATCTCGCCCTCCACCTCGATCCTGACCAGGTGTCCTTCGCGGGCATAGCGCTCGAGGATCTCGGTCGTGCCGTCGGTCGACCCGTGATCCGACGCGATGACGAAGTCGACGCCTGCGTTCAGGTGGTACGCCAGCTGGTCCTCGACGATGTCGGCCTCGTCGCGCACCAGGAGCGTCTGCACGAGCTTCATGTCGATCGGAGCCTACGCCGGACCGGCGGATGTTCGAGCTCGTGGACACGACGCTCGACATCGTCGAGCCACCGCTGACGGCGGACGAGCTCCGCCTCCGAGAACACGAGCGCGAGCCGCTGATCGCCGTCCGACGCGCCACCGAACACGCCGTCGGCGTCGCCTCGCCCGAGTGCGCGCAACGCGTCCCGCAAGCGCGTGTCGGTCACCAGCGAACCCTCGGCGATCCCGCTCCGCACGGCAGCATCGTCCAGAGCGAGCCTCTCCCACATCGCGTCCACTCGATCGTCAGCGGCCGTTTGCTCCGCCCGCGCCAGGTCTGCACGGAGGTTCGCCCGCCAGCCGGTCAGCGTCTTCTCGTACTTGCGCGCGCACTGCGCGCGCGAGCGAAGCGGAAAGTGGAGGATCTCGACGGGTTGCCATGCTTCGAGCTGACCACCGCGCACGCCGAAGACGTGGTGGCCTCCGCCCTCTGCCACCACGACGTCGGGGCTCCCGCGCACAGCCACCTTCGCAACAGGGCGAAAGGGCGTCGCGGGGTCGTTGATCGGCGCGGTGGCCGAGAGGCGGACGACCATCCGCTCGGCGAAAGGCGCGTCGTCGTCGCGGAGCGGAACGAAGTTGTGCTGCAGACCGCGCACGCTCCCGTACCCGGCCGGGACGCGACCCAATGCGTCTCGCAACGATCCGCCGCGCGGCCACCAGAACTCGTCGGTGTCGCCGAGAAGCACCCAATCGGCCCCATGATCCGAGAATGCGAGCCGCGCCATCCGCGTCTGCCACTCGTGCTGCTCGATGAACCGTGCCTCCTCCCGGAAGACGCGTGCGACGCCCGCGTGCCGATACCTGTCGAGGATCTCGGGCGTCCGGTCCTGCGACCGGTGGTCGGTGACGAGTACGAGATCGACCCCGGCTGCGAGGTGGTAGTCCAGGCTCGCTTCGAGGATCTCCTCCTCGTCGCGAACGACCAAGGTGAGCGCGACCCTCACGTGCGGCCGTTCTCGAGAGCGCGCACGAGGAGCCTCGTCCACGCCCTGTCGGGCGACCCGCGGCGGTCGCGCTCGCACACGACCGCGACGCGACTTCTGCGGAGGGCAGCCATCAGGCGGGAAGCTATCGTCCGTGTCGAACACCGACCTCGTGACGGAAGACCGCCCGACGCTCGCCGCAATCCGCGTCCGGCTGGAGCGGCTCGCGTCCGGCAGACGCGGCGCCGCGCTCCTCTTCGCATCGCCCTCGCCGCGTACGCCGTCCGTGCGCTCGCCTGGCCGCTCAAGGCCGGTCGCGACCTCGACGAGTACTTCCTCGCGTACGTCCAGCTCTTCGACCACGACGTGCTGCTGCCGTGGTCGCTCCTGTTCCGGACTCCGGTGACGCCGCTCTTCGCAGGCGGTGTCCTCGACGTCGCGGACGGACGGCTCGCGGAGCCCGTCATGGCGCTCGTGTACGCGGGCTCCATCGTCTGCTGGGCGGCCGCTGCGAGGTACTTCGGGCCCTGGGTCGCGATCGCCGTCGCGGCCGCTCTGCTCCTGTACCAGGGGTACGCGCTGATGTTCCACGAGCTCTCCAGCGAGCCCGTGTTCGCCGCCGCATTCGCGCTGTGGGCTCTCCTGGTCGTCCGTGCGATGTTCGCCCCGACGGTCGGCCGCTTCGCGCTCGTCGGGCTCGGGGTCGCCCTGGTGGCGCTCGTGCGGCCCGGCAATGCGGTGCTGCTCGCATTCGCGATCGTCCCGCTCGTCATCGCGGGCACTCCGCGCGCGCGACTGGAGCGAACGGGAGCGTTCGTCCTCGCCGCCGCCGTGCCGCTCATCGCATGGTCCGTGCACAACGGCGTGCGGTTCGACTCGTGGGGTCTCGCGCGGGGCGGCAACGCGATCGTCCCCTTCTATCGCGCGTTCATCACCGACCACATCGTCTCGCCCGAGAACGGCGAGGACTCGCGCCGCCTCGCCGCGGCGATGCAGCAGCATCTGCTGACGCGAGAGCCGTACCGCTCGTACGGCGTCACGCTCGACCGACTCTTCGAGAAGGGGAGCTTCCGCGTCCACGAGGACCTCTACCTGCTCTCCGACGAGGTCTTCGGCTGGGACAGCGACTACGACATCCTCCGCGGCGCCGGGGTCGAGGGCGTACGCGCCCATCCCGGCATCTACGCCCGCGGCGTGGCGCGGACGGTGTGGGATGAGCTCTCGAAGGCGCAGTTCCGAGCCATGGCGGCGGCCCCACAGAGCACCGGATCGGACGGCTCACCGCCGGCCACCGTGGTCATCAACGGGAAACGCCTGCCGGCGCCGAGCGAGGGCGAGCCGATTCCGTCCGGGCAGGTCGTCTGGATCTCGCGGCCGGACAACAGCATCCGGCAGGTCTGGACGTCGCCGACCGACTGGCACTTCCAGTTCGCGGACCCGACGCAGCGGCCGCGCTTCGAGCAGATCGGCCGCGAGGTCGACGGCCTCTTCGATGCACTCCCCGATCGCAGCGGCAACGCGCAGCTCGCGCTCCGCCTCAACCAGCTGTCGCGCTGGTTCCCGCGGCCGTGGATGTGGATCCTGCTGGGCCTCATCGCGATCGTGCTGCGTCGCCCGCGCAAGTGGCCGATCCTCGCAGTGCTGTCGATAGCCGCATTCGCCGTGGTATTCCTCAACGCCGTCGGACTCTTCGCCGACCTCCACTTCGCGCTCCCCGTGGCGCCGGCGTTCGTCGTCTTCGGCCTCGCCGGGCTCCTCGGCAACCGCACTCGAAGAGCCGCGACGTGACGGACGACGCCGACAGCGACGACCTCGTCGTCCAGCTCCTCCGGGAGAACCGTCGCCTGAAGACGGAGCTGCGGCGATTCGAGGCGATCGCAGCGAGTCGATGGTGGCGACTCCACCCCCGGCTGAACCTGCAGATGTTGCTTGCCTCGTTTCGCGGTGCACGCCATCCGCCGCCGGCCGCGCCATCCGTTCCGACGCCGAGAGAGTCGACGGCTCTCGCGCCGGCCGTCGGGGACGACATCGGCGAGCGTTTCCGTCGTGACGTGGTCGCACGCGGCACGTTCTCCCAGGACTGGTTCACGGGCCACGTCGCCACCTGGGAGCCGATGACGGAGGCGCTCGAGGGCAGCGAGGCACGCGTGCTCGAGATCGGCGCTTTCGAAGGCCTCTCGGCCTGCTATGTCCTGTGGCGGCTACCGGACGCGAACGTCACGGCTGTCGACACCTTCGCCGGCAGCGCCGAGCTCCGCGCGCGCAACCTGCTTCCCGACGATCTCGAGATGAGGTTCGACGCGAACGTGGCCTCGGTCGATGCCTCTCGTGTACGCAAGCTCGTGGGCGACTCGAAGCACATGCTGCTCGACCTCCACGCCGAAGGTGCCCGGTTCGACTTCGTGTACGTCGACGGATCGCACCTCGCTCTGGACGTGCTCGTCGACGCCGCACTGTCGTGGAGTCTTCTCACGATCGACGGCTTCCTCGTCTTCGACGACTACGGGTGGTCCGCTCTCGGCGCGGATCCGCTTCTCGGACCGCGTGCGGCAATCGACGCGTTCCTCACCCTCGTCGACGGGAAGTACGAGCTCGTCTCCGAGGGGACGCAACTGGCGCTCCGCAAGACCTCGGTCTGACGCTCCTCACTCCACTGCAGCAGCAATGGCGTCGGCCACGCGCTCGCCCGCATGGCCGTCGACCTCTCCGACGACCCGCATGGCGACGCGACGCCGTTCGTCCGCGAGCTCCTCGGGATGCGCGAGTGCGCGTCCGACGCCCTCCACGACCTCCTCGAACGACGCGGCCCGGTAGAACGCGTTCGACTCCGCGAGTTCCCGGTAGTGCTCGCCGATGAGGTTCTGGAGCGCATGGCTCTCGCCCGGCGGGGCGCCCTCGTCATAGAGGACGCAGACCGAGGGCCGGTCGTTGACGAGGGCGTCGAGCAGGATCGTGCCCGCGTTGGTCACGACGCAGCTGCAGTGCTGGAGCAGCGTCGCGAGCTCCTCGAAGTCCGTGTAGCTCGCCTCCTGCACGGCGATGCCGTCCGTGGCGAGCGCGGCGCGAAATCGCTCACGCCACTCCCGGTCGCGCGGGTGGGGACGGAAGAGGAGCGACGGCCGATCGTCGCCGGAGGCTCTCCACCATCCGACAATGCGCTCGACGAGCCGATCCTCGAACGGTGTGTTGGACGGCGTGTTCCCCATGACCACGACGAGCGGCCGCGCCGGATCGAGCCCGAACGAGCGGAGGAGGGTCTCGTACTCCTCGCGAGGACGGCGCCGGGCGTAGATGTCGGTCTGCGGCCATCCCGTGACGACGATGCGTTGTGCCGGGATCTCGTGGTACCGCACGAGGTCGTCGCGCATCGCGTCGTTCTGGACGATGTACGCGTCGCAGAAGGGCGCGATGACGCCCTTCCCGACGGTGTGATCCCAGCTCGCCACGTGCCCGACGATGGGGAGGCCGAGGCGCCGCGCGCCGACGAGGAACGGGACGACCGAGTGCGGCTGGACGTTCGAGAGCACGAGCGCTCCGCACTCCTCCTCCATACGCCGGTAGAGCTCGTGCGGCACGTAGCGGCGTCGACCGAAGTGCCAGCCCTCCATCGCCCGCTCGACGCGCGCCCAGCGCGGAAGCGCGCTGTCGCGGTCCGAGTCGAGCATCCAGTTCGGGTGGCCGGGCACCATGCGCTCCGCGTGGAACCCGTGGCGCCGGTTCAGGCGCATGGCGAGCGGGTAGTAGCCGAGCAGCCGATCGAGCAGCCCATCGAGTCGCCTGAGCACACGTTCGCCCGTGTCGACGTCGACCGGCACGAGATCCGTTCGGTACAGCACCCGCCCGCGAACGCGAGGCGCCCAGTCCGCCCCCTCGGCGCGATTTGGCAGGACGACGACGAGTCGCTCGCCGAGCCGCTCCTCGAGGCCGCGAACGATCCCGGCCTCGAAGAACATGCGAATGGTGAGACCGTCCGGAAGGAGCAGCCAGACGTCGTTCACGACGCGACTCGGGACGCGACCATCCACTCGAAGCGTGTGCCCGCGAGCTCGTCTCGGATCTCGGCGACGTTCTCGATTACGACGTTACGACCGTCGACGGGGACGAAGGTAGACCGCAGGCCGTCCGTGGTGGGCGCGACCTCCAGAAAGCGGAGCACACGTGCCAAGGTCTCGTCCCGCCGTCCCACCAGCTCCTCGTAGTACACGTCGAGCCATGGAAGCCGCCACTGCTGGATCGCCGTTCGAGCACGGGCGATCCCGTACTCGTGATCGTCGAGCCGCTTGCGCAGCGCGCGCACGTCGAGGTGCAGTCTGACGGGCTCGAGCGGTTCGCCGCTCCTGTCGCCGCCGAATCGACGCGCCTTCGTCACTTCGTAGGACAACACGGAGTCGAAGACGTTCGTCCGGACGAGATGGAGGACGCGGACGCGACGCGCTGCGAGATATCCGAGGACGCCTCGGGTGACGTGGCCGTAGACGAGCTTGACCCCCACCGCACGCGTCCCGGCCGCGAAGCCGTGGATGTGCTTGAGATACGCAACGCGATTGAACTCGGCAGGAAGCGCGCGCGACGATCGGCTGCGCGCGACGTACTGCTCGAACGTCGGCACGCCGTCGGCGCCGTAGTCCTTGCGGACCTGAGCGCCTCCGAAGAGCTCCGGAAAGGCAGTGACGTCCTCGTGGCTGTCGAGCAACTCGGTCAGCCACTTCGATCCGCTGCGCGACTTGGTGAGGAGAACGAACGGCGTCGGCGGCACGAACGTGCACGATAGACCGGCTTGGAGCCCGCACGAGCTGGATCAGTCGGCGTGCAGGCTGCCGATCCGTGACGCCAGCGAGCTACCGTCGAGCCCGTGCGCACGAAGCGCCTCGGCCGGCGTGCCGCATGCGGGCCAGCCCTCGACTCCGAACACGGTGACGTCGCGTCCGAGCGCCCGTCGCAGCGCGTCGCCGAGCGCGCCGACCGGCGAGTGGTCCTCGAGCACGAGGACGCGCTCCGGAAGCGCCTCGAGCCACGCGGCGTCGAAGCGGTTGAGCCACGGCATGTTCACGACCTCGAGCTCGATGCGGCGCTCGACGAGCAGCTCCGCCGCGAGCAGCGCCTCGTGGAGCATGACCGGGCCGTACGCGAGGAGGACGGCGTCAGCGCCCCGGCGGAGCGTCCGGCCGCTCCCGATCGTGAGCGGGCCCTCGAGCTCGATGCGTCTCGGCGACGGGCCGATCGCGAGTCGAATCGCGACGCTCTCCTCCGCGGCGACCGCCCAGCGCAGCAGGTCGCGCGTCTCCTCCGGGCTCCCGGGCTGCACGATGGTGAGCTCCGGGAGCGCAGCGAGGAGCGAGATGTCACGGACGGACTGATGCGACTTCCCGGGACCGGCCGGGACGAGGCCCGCGTAGTGGAGCGCGTAGATCACCTTCGTGCGCTCGCTTGCCTGGTTGTAGATCTGCTCGTTCGCGCGGGACGCGAGGAACGACGCGAACGAGTTCGCGACCGGCAGCAGGCCGTGCCGCGCAAGGCCGGCAGCGGTGGACACCATGTCCTGCTCGGCGATCCCGCACTCGACGAACCGCTCCGGGTATTCGAGCTCGAAGGCTCGCACGCGGCAGTCCGAGGCGAGGTCCGCGTCGAGGACGACGAGATCCTCCCGCTCGGCACCGAGGCGGACCAGCTCCTCGCCGTACGCATCGACGACGTACTCGTCCGTGACTCTGGGCCGGCGGGTCCCCGCGCCCGACTCGGGCTCTCCCTCGAGCGACTGGGTCCTCGGCTCGGACTCGGCAGCGAGCGGCTCCAGCCGAAGCGGACCGAGGCCGAGCGTCCCGAGCTCATCCTCGAGCCGTCCCGCGATCTCTGCGAACGCACGCGCGAACGCCTCGTCGTCGGGCGCTCCGGCGTGCCAGCGATACGTCCCACCGCCCGCGCGGAGCGCCTCGGGGTGCTCCATGAAGGAGACGCCTTTCCCCTTGATCGTGTGGGCGACGAGCGCCTGCGGCCTGTCGTCGACGTCGCGGAACCCGGCGAAGGTCGCGCGCAGATCCGCGAACGAGTGCCCGTCGCACGTAGCCGCGTGCCAGCCGAACGCGCGGAAGCGCTCCTGGAGCTCGCCGACCGACACGATCTCGTCGGTCGGCTTGTCCGACTGCAGCTCGTTCCGGTCGACGACGACGGTGAGGCCCGACAGGGCCTCGTGCGCCGCGGCCTGCAGCCCCTCGTAGTTCTGTCCTTCCTGCAGCTCGCCGTCACCGAGCATGACGACGACCCGGCCGCCGCGTCCGAGGTGCCGCTTCGCCCAGGCGATCCCGCGCCCCTTCGAAACGCCCATGCCGAGCGAGCCCGAGTTCGCCTCGATCCCGGGCACACCCACGTCGGGATGGCCATCGAGCCCGCCCAGCCGACGCAGTCGCGCAAGCCGCTCCTGCGGGAGGACCCCGAGCGCGTGCAGCGCGGCGTAGAGGCCTGGGACGTCGTGCCCCTTCGACGAGAAGTAGACGTCCCGGTCGGGCGAGTCCCAGCCGACCGTCGCGGTGTTCAGCTCCTCGAAGAGGAGGAACGCGACCACGTCCATTGCGCTGAACGTCGAGCCGAGGTGGCCGGAACCTGCGCGCTTGACCGCGACGAGCGCGTTCAGCCGGCAGGCGTCGGCGAGGAGCGCGAGCTGCGCGTCCGCCGAGAGGCGAGCATCACGGATTCGGTCGAGCTCGGCCTTCGGGACCACGGAGAGTTCGGGCACGCGACCCTACCCGGGACGATGCGGGGTGACGACGTCGGAGAGATCGGCGTCGCCGCGCAGCTCGTCGGTCTTCTCGCACAGGAAGAGTGCCTCGCTCGAGCCGGGCCGGTAGTCGGTGAACCGGGTGACCTTGCGCCAGCCAGTCCAGGCGAGCTCGAGCCTCACGGCCTGGACCGTCGGAACCCCCTTCGCCTTTCCGTTCTCCGGCCAGCGGAGCCGGACGAGCGCGTCCGGCCGCGAGTCGATCGTCGTCTCGAAGAGCATCGTCCCCCCGGGCTTCGTCACGCGGTTGAGCATCCCGAGGAGCGGCAGATGGTGGATCGAGTGGTAGAGGACACCGAGGAAGAAGACGAGGTCGAACGGCTCGAGCTCCGTCAGCTCCGTGGCCTTGCGCAGATCGCCGTAGACGAAGCGGTGCGGGCTCGTCAGCGAGTCCACCCACTTGGCGTGCAGCTGCGCGTCGGACTCGAAGTCCGAGAACACGAGTCCGCTCGGTCGCAGCTCGCGGTCGATCCAACGCGCGTGGACGCCGTACTTCGGACCGACCTCGAGCACCCGCTTGCCCCTGAAGCGCTCGACCTCGACGACGCGCGCGAGGGCATCCGGAACGAGCGTGAGATCGGGCAGCTCCTCGGTCGCAGTCGTCGGCCGCTCGTCGCCGATCGACCGCGCGTCCTCGACGTACTCGGTGAGCTCGTCGAGCCGCGGAAGGTTCTCCGGTGTCGCCTCGTATACCTGGAGGCCCATGCGCACGGCTGCCGACCACACCGCCCTCTTCACGAGTCCGGGCACGATCACGCCACCGGCCAGGGGTGCTCGGCGAGCACCCGCTCGTTCAGTTCCACGCCCCAGCCCGGCCCAGACGGGATGCGCAGCTCGCCGGCGGAGATCTCCGGCAGCGCCGTGACGAGCTCGTCCCGCCAGGGGACGTCGTCGACGTCGTACTCGAGGATGCGGGCATTCGGGATCGCGGCGCACCACTGAGCGGCGATGAAGGTAGCGAGGTGCGAGTAGTAGTTGTGCGGGGCGCAGTTGACCTCGAACGTCTCCGCGAGGTCGGCGATCTTCTTCGCCTGATGGAAGCCGTTCCAGATGACGTCGACGGAGGCCACATCCATCCCGCCGGCCTCGAGGTGCGGCCGGAAGTCGCGGCTTCCGTAGAGATTCTCGCCCGAGCAGATCGGCATCGGCGCGACGTGGCGGACGTGCGCGAGCGCGCCGGGGTCGAAGAGGTCGACCTCGAGCCAGAAGAGATCGAACGGCTCGAGCGCCTTCGCTACCCGGACGCAGCCCTCGGGCTCGAGGTTGAAGTTGAGGTCGACGATCGGCCGGGCAGAGCCGTTCGTCCCGACCGCGAATGCCTCGAGCAGACGCACGAGCGCGTCCGCGATCTCGTCCGCGCGCAGCGTGCCGCCGCCGCCGTCGAAGCCGGGCATGAGCACTCGCGGGTCGTCGCCGGGCAGGACGACGTTCGTCTTGAAGGCCGCATACCCAGCATCCACGACCTCTCGCCCGAGCGCGGAGACGTCCTCGTAGGACGCGAGCTTCGGCGTCCGGGTCACCTCGAACGCACGAGCGCGCGTCGTGCCACAGTGCGACCAGTACACGGGGATCGTCTCGCGCGTGGGTCCGCCGAACAGCTCGTACACCGGCACGCCGAGCGCCTTGCCCTTGATGTCGAGCAGCGCGTTCTCGATGCCCGCGAGCGCCTTCGCGATGATCGACCCCGGGCTCTGGCGCGTCGCGCGGTAGAGATCCCAGTAGATCGCCTCGACCGGCCTGGGGTCGCGGCCGACGACGAGTGGCGCGAGGTCCTCCACGATCCCCGCGAGCCCGCGCGGCGAGCCGTGGGAGTCCGTGATCTCGGCCCAGCCGACGAGCCCGTCGTCCGTCGTCGCCTTCAGGAAGATCCACGGACGCCAGCCGGCGTCACAGGTGAGCGTCTCGAGGGAGGCGACCTTCACGAGGGGGGAGCATAGGGTGGCCGCCCGACCTCGGTGAGCGTCGCGTCACCGGCCGCGACGAGCCGTTCCGCCCGCTGCCAGTCCTCCTCGTCGTCGACGTTGAAGCCCTCGAGCCCGGCAGTGAGGAACGGCGCGAGCACGCTGCCCTCACGCGTGCCGGTTCCCGCGACGACGCGCGTCCATGCGATCTCGAGCGCGCTGTTCTGGACGTACACCTGCGGCAGCGCCTGGTACTGGCCAGCGTGCCAGGCGACCTCGAGGTCCGACTGGTCGAGCAGCGAGCTCATCGTGCGGCCGTCCTCGGCGAGCAGCCACATCTTCCCGGGGTGCTGCTTCACGCGCTCGACCGCGCGCACGGAGTCCGCCTCCGGCGTCGCGAGCAGCTGGTCGAGCCCGCGGCGGACGACGTCGGGCCCGCGAAACGGGTTCGTGGCGCGAATCAACGCGAAGAGGTCGTAGCGCTCCTCGAGCCGCTCGAGCGTGTACGCGAGCCACTCGACGTCGGGCGACGTCGAGGTCGCGTACTCCGCGGGCCGCAGGAAGGGCACGTCGGCGCCGTACCAGCGCGCAACGTCGGCGATCTCCTCCGAGTCCGTGGAGACGACGACGCGTTCGAAGCAGCCGCTCTGGCGCGCAGTCTCGATCGCGTACGCGAGAAGCGGATGACCGGCGAGCGCGCGGATGTTCTTCCCGGGGACGCGCTCCGAGCCGGACCGAGCCGGCACGAATGCGACGGCGCGCGCCGGGCTCACCTGAGACCGGCGGCGGCCGCGAGCTCGGTGAGCGTCGGAACGGACACGTCGAGCCGCTCGGCGGCGCGGAGGACGCCGCCCAGGATCGCGTCGAGCTCGGACCGCCGCCCGGCGGCGACGTCCCTCGCGGCAGAGGTCGTGGTCTCGTCGGCCATCTCGTCGATGATCGCCCACTGGGCGGCTGCACGGAGGGAGACTCCGTCCGCCTCGGCGACCGCACACGCCTCGACGATCGCCGAGTCGAGACGCGGGCGCCACTTCGGATCGTTGCGCACCTCGCCGAGCGTTCGGCCGGATACCGAGGTCACCGCCGCCAGCGGGGCAATGCGCGCGAGCTTGTGCCAGAGGACGCGCTTCTCGCTCTGTCCGACGCGCACGTCCATGCGCGCGCGCCGGAGCATGTCGGCAACCTGCTCCACCTCCGTCCGCGAGAGCGTCTCGGAGGCGAGCGTGATCAGCGGAGGCGGCGTCGCCTCGACGATCTGCACGCGTCCAGCGCGGTACGCCTGGTAGTGGGAGATGGTTCCAGCCGCGACGCGGTCGCCGAAGCGCGCCCGGAGAACGTCCATGTGCTCGAGGCCGTTGAGCAGCGGGAGCACGACGCCGTTCGCGACGGCGCCGGGATCGACCCGCTCGACGGCGTCGTCGAGACCGGGTGCCTTGACCGTCACGAGCAGGAGGTCGACCGGCTTCGCGAGCTGCTCGACCACCTCGACACGTGCAGCGAGCGTCCCCTCCGGAGACTCGACGACGAGACCGGCCAGCGCGATGAGTCCCGCCGCCTCGGGATGCGCGACGCAGACGACGTGCACGCCCGTGTTCGCGAGCCGTACGGCCAGGGCGCCTCCGACGGCGCCGGGGCCGAGGACTGCCGCGGTATTGCTCATGCGTTCGCCGGATCGACTACGAGATTCACGACCTTGAGATCGGAGTACACGTCGAGCGCCTCGATCCCTGCCTCCCGCCAACCGGTGCCCGAGTCCTTCACGCCCCCGAACCCCATGTGCGGCTCGGAGCCGTGCGTCCCGGCGTTCACGACGACCACGCCGGCCTGGACCCGTTCGGCGAATCGCATCGCACGGTGGATGCTCGCTGTGTGGATCGCCGCCGTGAGGCCGTATGCGGAGTCGTTCACGAGCTCGATCGCCTCGTCGAAACCCGCCGCGCGATAGAGCACGGTCACGGGGCCGAAGAGCTCCGTGCGCGAGATGGCGGCGTCCGGGGCGGCGCCCTCGACGACGGTCGGCGCGAGATACCAGCCCGGCCGCTCGAGCCGTTTTCCCCCGGCGAGCACGGTCGCCCCGAGCGCCCGAGCCTCGTCGAGGCTCGCAAGCATCCGCTCGAGCGCCTCGCCGCTGATGACGGGCTGCGCGTCGAGCGACGTCGTTGCGGCGACCAGCCGCTCGCGGAAGACGTCGTACACCTCGTCGAACACGATGATCCGGCTCGCCGAGGCACACCGCTGACCGGCGTTCGAGAACGCCGAGGCGACGGTCCAGCGGAGGGCATTCTCGAGGTCGGCGTCGTCGCAGACCACGAGCGCGTTCTTCCCGCCAAGCTCGAGGCACGTCTTCGCGAGGCGGCGTGCAGCCACCTCGTTGAGCGCGCGTCCGGTTGCCGCCGAGCCCGTGAAGCTGACGAGGTCGACGCGGGGGTGCGCCACCAGCGGCGCCCCTGCCTCGCCGCCGAGCCCGTGCACGACGTTGAGCACGCCCGCCGGGACGCCCACCTCGAGCGCGAGCTCGGCAAAGAACGACGCCGACGCCGGCGCGTGCTCGGACGGCTTCACGACCGCCGTGTTCCCGCAGAAGACCGCGGGGAACGCTTTCCACGCGATGTTCGGCAGCGGCGTGTTGAAGCTCGTGATCAACGCGGCGACGCCGAGTGGCTGTCTCAGCGTGAGCACGGTGCGGTGCGCCATCGATGCCGTCGTCGTCCGGCCGTACGAGCGACGCCCCTCGCCGGCGATGAACAGGCCCATCTCCACCGCCGCGTCGGTCTCGCCGAGCGCGAGCTCCTCCGGCTTTCCGGTCTCCTCCGCCACCAGGGCGGAAACCTCGTCACGTCGCTCGCGCAGGAGGAGCGCGAGCTCGCGGACGACGTCTCCACGGGAGACGGCCGTGCGTCCGGCCCAGTCCGGCTGCGCCCCACGCGCGGCGGCGACCGCGTCGTCGACATCCGCGGACCCCGACCGCGCGACGCGGCAGAGGAGCGTCTCGTCCGCCGGCCTGAACTTGTCGAGCCACTCGCCCGCGCGCGGCGGTGCCGCACGCCCGTCGATGAGGTTCGGGACGTCGGGCAGCGCTACCAAGCCGACCAGCCGCCGTCGACGACGACGTTCGAGCCGGTGACGTACGACGACGCGTCGGAGGCGAGGAACACGACCGCCCCGAGCGCCTCGCGCGCCTCGAGCATGCGCCCGATCGGCGAGCGCTGCGCCCAGGCGTCCAGGAACGCCTGCTCCTGCCCGTTCCAGACACCGGCGAGCGTGAGCGTGTTCACGCGCACGCCCGACGAGGCCCAGTACGTCGAGAGGTAGCGGGTGAGATTGAGCACGGCCGACTTGGAGACCGAGTACGCGACCGGCTTGACGAAGGTCTCACCGCGCGCACGACGGAACTCGTACAGCTCCTGCACGGGCGAGAGGAGACCGTAGACGGACGACACGTTGACGATCGAGCCGCGGCCCTCGCGAGCCATCGCCGCACCGACCGCCTGGCAGCAGAGGAACGTCCCCTTCACGTTCACCTCCATCACCGCATCGAACGACGCCTCCGGGTACTCCTCGAACGGTCCGACGTCCTCGGCCGGGGCGTCGGGGGGCGAGTCGAGGGCGGCGTTGTTGACGAGGACGTGGGGAACACCCCAGTCCCGGACCACCTCGTCGAGCGCGCTGTCGATCGACGCGCGGTCGGTCACGTCGACACGGAACGCACGGGCAGCGTCCGGGACGGCTCCGTCCTCGATGTCGAAGCTGGCGACGCGCATCCCTCGTTCCGCGAGCCCGGCGAGGTACACCTGGCCGAGCTGTCCCATCCCGCCGGTGACGATCGCGACGCGACCCTCCAGATCGAACAGCGGATCGCTCATGCCGCTGCGACCGCCCGCTTCGCACTCCAGATCGCGTCGCAGAACTCGCGCACGCAGCCGTGACCCCCAGCTCGCGAGAGCACGATGCCCGCGAGCGGCACGACCTCGGCCCAGGCGTCGGCCGGGACCACGGCCAGTCCCACCGCGGCCAGGCACTCGGCGTCGTTGATGTCGTTGCCGAGGTAGGCGGTCTCGGCGAGCGAGACGCCCCGCCGCTCGAGCTCGTCCTTCAGCACCGGAAGCTTGTCCTCGATCCCGCGTACGCACTCGATGCGGATCTTCCGGGCGCGTGCGGGGACGGCGTCGTTCGTCTCCGACGTGAGGACGAAGTACTCGACGCCGACGTCGTCCAGTCTGCGCAGCCCCGCCGAGTCGCCACGGAAGCAGGCGACACTCTCCTCGCCGCGGTCGTTCGTCCAGACGCGGTTGTCCGAGAAGACCCCGTCGAAGTCGAACACGACGAGCCGGATCTCGGAGAGTGGGGTCACGCCTCGCGCGCGGCGACGGGCTGCTCGACGCGCTCGACGTCGTCTGCGACGACCGCCTGCTCGAACGCGAGCGGGCGTACGAGCGTCCGGCCGACGAGGAACTCGAGCTCGTACGGGGGCAAACCACCGTCGGCCGGCGACTTCGCCACGAGGTCGCCGGACGCCAGGACGTGTCCCGCCGGCAGATCGCGCGTCGCGACGAGTTTCTTCCCCATCTTCTCGAGCGGACGCTCTTCGCTCGCGAGCGGGCGCTTCACGCCGTCGCCGAGCGCGTCCGGGATCCGGTGGAGGTCGCGGACCAGGCGCCTCATCCCTTCGGGCATCAATGAGAACGCGTGGTCCGAGCCCTTCCAGGCGTGGTTGAGCGTGAAGTGCTTCTCGAGGACGCGGGCGCCCAGCATGTAGGCGACGAGCGACATGGCGATGCCGCTCTGATGGTCGGAGAGGCCGACCACGAGGTCAGGGAAGCGCTCGCGGTACGTCTCGATGACGCCCAGGTTGAGCTCCTCCACCTCGCACGGGTACGACGCAGTGCACTGCATGACGCACAGCTGCTCGTTGAGCGGGAGCACCGTGTCGACGGCGCGCTCGACGTCCTCGAGCGAGCCGCCGCCAGTCGAGACGAACATCGGCTTGCCAAAAGCGGCGACGTGGCGAAGAAGCGGCGTGTTCGCGAGGTCTCCCGAGGCGATCTTGAAGGCCGGCATCCCGAGCTCCGCGAGGAAGTCGGCGCTCGCCTCGTCGAAGACCGTGCCGAAGAGGGTGACACCCTCCTCGCGAGAGAACTCGCGGAGCTCGAGCCAGTCGGAGGCCGACAGCTCGAGCGCGTCGCGATGCTCGCCGTACGTCCTGCCGAACGAGTGCTCGTTGTCGTACGGCGCGTCGTAGAGCGTCCGCGTGTACAGGCTGCCGTTGTCGCGCTTCTGGAGCTTGACCGCGTCGACGCCGCACTCGCGGGCCGCGCGGACGAGCGCCTTCGCCGTCCCGAGATCGCCCTGATGGTTGTGGCCGATCTCGGCGATGACGTACGCGGGGCCGTCCCGAGCGATGACCCTGCCGTCGACGACCAGCTCGCGCACGGGGCGATGGTACTAGCGAGAGCGGCGCGGTCCGAGGAGGCTGGCACCCGCGAGCAGCACGAACGCCGGAGCGACGGGCACGGCGTAGTGCGGCACGGACGGGATTGCCAGAGCGCTCAGCACGAGCACGATGAGCGCCGCGATCGCCGGCGTGGCCAGCGCGAGAGTCCGGTCCGTACGACGGACGACGAGCGCGACGACGCCGACCAGGAGCCACAGGATCGGCGGCGGGAACCAGTGCGAGGCCTGATTGAGGCGCAATGCGAGCTCCGCGTTCCCCGATCGGTCCGGGAGGCCGCCGCCGAGCTCGTCCATGCGAGCGTGCAAGGCGTCCAGCCGTTCCCGGTCCTCGGGCCGCGCGAAGACCAGGTGCCGCTCCGTCGGCGACGTCCAGACCGTTCGAATGCCGCCGTTCGCGGTCGTCGGCGCACTGTCGTAGGGCGCCGGGATCCGCTGCCCCTCAGTCGGCTTGGGAAGCCGCTTCCCGTTCACGACGATCGAGTCCCCGTCCCCGGCGTCCACGCTCCCGGTGCCGCCACTCGGGACGACGCCCTCTCCGGACAGCGGCCGATACACGGGATCGTGGAGCAGGTCCCAGACCGTGGTCGCGACACCGCGCGAGTACGCCGCGGGATGCGTGCGGACGGCCTCGATGCCGACGCTGCGGAGAATGCGGGAGTCGCTCTTCCACCCGTACAGGCGGTTCGAGAGCGTCGACAGGTCGTTGATCATCCGCGGGCTCGGGTCGGTGAAGAAGTCCTCGCGGCCGATTCCGTACGATCGGTACGGCTCCTCGGTCAGGAGATGGCGCTCCACGAGCAGCGCCAGCTTCCTCGAAGCCGGGCCGTTCTCCGGCCGGACGATGCGCTCCGTCAGGAAGACGCGCTCGAACGGCAACCTCGAATTGCCTCCGGTCGCCACCGTGTACTTGCCGTAGAGAACGCCGTTGTGGGCAATCCACAGTCCCAGCAGTGCCACCGCTGACACCGCGAGCGCGGCGGCGGACGCGAGGCGCAGACGCCAAGGGATCGCGAGCGCGAGCGGGAGCAGGGCGAGCAGCAGCAGCGCCTGGTTCCCGGGCCGGACGAGAACGAGCCCCGCGATCCCCGCTCCGACGAGCGCGAAGCGAGCAGGCGTGGGCACGAGAACCGCCCGGACGGCGAGGAGCGACCACCCGGCGTACGCAGCAGCGAAGACGGAGTCCGACGCGAGCTCGTGGAAGAGGATCCCGTAGCCGGGATACGCGAGGAGCACGACCGTGACGAGCACCGCGGCGCGAGCGCCGAACGCGCGTGCCGTCAGGAACCACGCCACGATCGAGAGCGCGTACAGCACAGACACCGCAGGCTCCGCGAGCGCACCGCCTGCGATGTCGAGGAGCCCGCCCGTGACGAGTGGCGCGATCGGCGTGCGACCGAGGACGTAGCCGAGGTCGATTGGATGGCGCTGCCAGAGCTCGACGTATCCGCCGACGTAGGTGCCGAAGTCGCGTCCGGCTGCGAGAGGAATGGCGATCGACTGGATCCACCACACCGCGAGGGCGACGACGAAGACCGCGCCGACGCCCCACATCGAGTCGACGAGCTCGAGGGCACGAGCGACGCCTCGGCGTAGGGACGTCACGGCGATGAGGCTACAGACCGCCGCAGACCGGCTCGGCTGGCGGCCTCGTTATCGTCCGCGAGCGTGACCCGAGCCGAGCCTTGCTCACGTCTTGCACTGGCTCATGATCGGGGTCGTCGGCCGTGTTCGCCGTCGCGACGGTGTTCGCAGCTGCAGTCGTCCCCTACCGACTCTGGGACTCCCTCGCATTCGGCTCGTGGTCGAGATCGATCGCGAAGACCGGCGATGTCTGGGCTGGCACCGAGGCGCTGAACGTCTCGCGACCGCTCTTCTACGTCCCCCAGGGACTCCTCTGGCGCTTCGTCACCGAGGACGAGTGGATCGGCAGGCTGCTCTCGGCGGCATTCGCAGCCGTTCTCGTCGCCGCGGTGTGGCAGCTGGCACGTCAGCTCGCGCCGGAGCGTCCGGCCCGCGACTTCATGCCGCCGCTCGCTGTCGTCGGCCTGCTGACGTCGGCTGTTTTCGCGGCGTTCGCGCTGGCCGGGATGACGGACGTCCCCGTCGCAGCCGCCTGTGCCGCGACGGCCGTCGTTCTCTGGTCCCGACTCTCCCCGAGAACGCTCGTCGTCCTCGCAGCGCTCGCAGCCGCCGCCACGGTCCTCGCGAAGCCGTCGGGACTCCTTGTGCTGGCGGGCCTCGCGCTCGCAACGGCGGTCCTGCGCGGCCGCGCCGCGCTTCCGGGGCTCCTGGGAGCAGCGATCGGCGTCGGTCTCGCCATCGCGTACGACGCCTGGCAGGCCGCGCGCCTCGACGTCGGCCTGGCTGCGCTCTTGCGCGCGGGAAACGACAGCTTCTGGCTGGAACGAGGCGCGGCCGCGCGATTCGACACGATCGCCGGCGCCGCGTGGATGGGGGCCGGCGCGCGCCTGCTCGTGACCTACGGTCTCGCGCACGGGCTCGCGCGGGCGCTCGGAGGAGGGAGCCGGGTCTCGCTCGGAGTCGGCGTCGCCGCGGCGGTCGTCTGGTCGACGATGGGACCGGTCGCTGCCGGCGACGGCCTCGACTATCCGTTCGACGGCAGCGTCGTGGGCATCGTCGCCTGGCTCGTCCTCGTGGCCGCCCTCGTCGCGGCACCGCTCCTTGCGCAGCGCGATCCGACTCCGCGCCGCACCCACGTCGCACTGCTCGCGTGGCTCGCTCCGGTCACGCTCTTGTGGGCGACGCAACGGCCCGACGAGCCGCGCCTGCTCGCGCCGGCGTGGCCCGCGTTCGCGCTCCTCACGGCAGCCGCGCTCACGAGCGCATCGGTCGCGCTCCTCCGCTACCGAGCTATCGCAGCGCTCGTTCCCGCGGTCGCGGTCGCCGCCATCGCGTTCGCGAACGTCGTATCCGTGGACGGGCTCGGCCGCGACGGCTGGCGTTCGCTGCTCGACATCGGCCCGTCGGGTTGGGCCAACCGGGCGGAGATGGAGAACTTCGCCTACGGGCCGTTCTCGTATCAGCTCGACCTCGCACGCGAGAACGTCCACGAGGGGGATCGCATCGTGTCCAGCGACGGACGGCTCCGATACTTCTTCCCCGGCCAGGTCGATGTCGTCTACGCGCGGCGCTGTGGTGAGCTCGATGGCGCGCGGTTCTTCTCGTTCCTCTCCTCGGGGGAGAGCCTCGAGTTCGCACGGCTCCAGAGTCAGCCGACGAACTCCCTGAGCTGGATCCAGTGCGACCGGCCGTCGCTCGAACTCGTCGGCGAGCAGGCCGGGATCTACGCGGCGTTCGTCGTGGGTGGACCGCCGGCTCGCGTGCCCACGGAAGGGGACTGCCACATCGAGGCCACGGCGGGCGAGCTGAACGACGCCGTGTTCGGAAGCGACCTCGGCTACTCGGACGCGAGCGAACTCGTTCGGCGGGCTCTCGAGGTGGGCTTCGCGGGCGCACGCATCGAACGAACCGCCTGCGGCCGGTTCCGCGTGGTCGTCACGGGAATCCCGGACGATCCGGCGGTCCAGGACGAGTTCCAACGGGAGACGCGAAGCGTCGGCCTCGACGTCTCGTACGCGCCGGCGATGCGGTATGCCGAGGTTCCGGCGGGAATCGCGCCCGTCCCGCCATGATCAGGCGAGCGCGTCCCGATACGCCTCGATGGTCCCCTCCGTCGCGGCCTCCCAGGAAAAGCGCTCGCGTGCGGCGTCCCGTGCGGCGGCGCCGAGCCGGCGTCTGAGGCCCTCGTCGGCCAGCAACTGCTCGATCGCGGCGCGGAGGGCGGACGGATCGCGCGGAGGTACGACGAGACCGGTCACGCCGCTCTCGACGGCGTCGACGAGGCCGCCGACCGCGGTCGCGACGACGGGTCGTCCGTGCGCCATTGCCTCGCGCGCGACGACGCCGTAGCCCTCGCGGCGGGAGGGGCAGACGACGACGGCCGCCCGCTCGTAGTAGCCGCCGAGGTCATTCGGGGAGACGAACCCGACCGCCTCCGGCACCCGCTCCCGCAGCGGACCGTCGCCGACGATCACACGCGGAACGTCGCGAGTCGCGTCCAGTAGCTCCTCGATGCCCTTCTCCTCGGATAGCCGCCCGACGAAGAGGACGTGCGGCGGATCGTCCGGGTCGGCTATCCCGTCCGGGATCGCTACCCCGCTCGGCACGACGCGTACCTCTCGCGCACCGAGCAGCCTCGCGTCCTCGGCGAGCGCCTGCGAGGGGCAGAGCACGATCCGCGCCCTGCGCACGAGAGGCCGCGCAGCCCACTGCACGCGCCGCGCGAGCGCGACGTCCGTCCCCCAGAGCTGGAGGACGAACGGCTTCCCCGTGCAGGCGGCCGGCAGCGCCGACGGCAGCCAGTGCGCGTGGACGACGTCGGCGTCACGAGCCGCGCGGCGCGCGGCGCGGGCGTAGGAGAGGAGAAATGCGGGAACGAGCAGCGCTTTCCACGGGCGCCGACGCACGTTGCCGACGATGCCGTCGCCGTACGCGAGGCCGAAGTGGCGAAAACGTGCCGGCGAGACGACGGCGACCTCGACTCCGGCGGCTCGCAGGTGCTCGACGGCGTCCCTGACGAAGACTCCCGCGACGTCGTCCGGCTCTCGCGGGTACGACGTCGTCAGGACGACGGCCCTCATTCGCGACGCGCGCCGAAAGCGGCGACCGGGAGCGCCGCAGCGAGGGTCGCGAAGACGTAGAAGTAGTAGAAGGTCATCGTGAGGTAGAAGACGTTCGCGACCAGCGTCGCCACGAGCGCGGCCGTCATTCCCCACGCCACGGGTCGGATCCGCGCCGCGAGCGGATCGTGCGCCGCGGAGAGTGCGCGGCCGATGCGCCGGGCGGCTCCGAGCCGACGAAAGATCCAGACGACGAAGGCGGCGAAGAGGACGGCACCGACGAGCCCGGTCTCGACGATCGTCGCGACGTAGAACGAGTGTGGGCCGAAGTCCGGTCGTCCCGTGACGAACTCGTAGTAGACGGCGAAGTTGTTCAGGCCGAGACCGAGGAAGGGATGGGTCGAGAGGATGTCCGGGACGAACGAGTAGACCGCGAAGTGGGGCGAGGCCGCTCCGCGGCTGGTGTTCGTCCTCGCGCGGAGGACGGTGAGGAAGAAGTCGAGCCGGATCACGATCACCGCCGCGACGAGCACGGCCACCGCAGCGAGAGGTACGAGGAACGCCGGTCGCTTCAGGTGCCGGCGATACGGCAGCGCGAGGATCAGGGCGCCGCATCCGAGCCCGAGGAGCGCGCTGCGCGACAGTGTCGCAAGCTCGACCAGGAGCATGAACGCGAGGGAGATCGCGAGCGGCGTCTTCAGCCGGTGCCCGGCCTCGAGGCGGAGATAGAGCGGCGTCAGCACGAGGAGCGGGATGACGAGCTCGATCCCGAGGTGGTTCGGGTCGCCGGTGAGCGCATTGGGCCGGAACACCTCCTGCGTCCCGCCGACCGCGCCGAACACGTTGATCCCCGTCTGCCGCGACGTGATCGGCTGGATGAGGATCTGATCGAGGTTGATGCCCGCCTCCGCCAGCCCGAGCTGGACGACACCGTAGACGGCGTCGAGCCCGATCCCGCCGAGGAACGCCGCAAGGGCGTACCAGTAGAAGCGGAGCCCGCGGCGCGCGAGCAGGGCGATCCCCGTCACCAGGAACCCGAAGTGAAGGACGAACTTCACCATCCCCTTCGCCCACTGCGCGAGCGCCTGGCCCGTGTCGAGGCTGTAGAAGCCCGCCAGGTACACGAGGGCGAAGAGGAGGAGGAAAAGGAACGCGATCATCGCGGTGCGCGTGAATCCGCCGTCGTCTCGCTCGAGGCGATCCCAGGCGAAGAGCACCAGGAACACCGAGGTGAGGACGTCCGAGAGGGTGAGCGACCCGGCGAGCTCCCACTGCAGCTTGTGGAAGGTGACGGTGAAGATCGTCAGCAGGAAGAGCCCGTCGAGGAAGGGCTGGGCGAGGACGCGGTCCGCGGCGTTCCGGCGTGTCAGCGTGAGCGCGTGGGTCGTCATGCGATCTCGCGAGCAACGCTGCCATGTCCTCGACGCGCGCGCGCCGCGAGAGCCGGTCCTCGTCGCGTCTCGCAAGCTCGACCGAGGGAAGCCCGCCGTCTCACGAACCGGGCGTGCAGCCCGACGAGTCGCTTCCTTGATCGCGTCGACGTCGTCGGGCGCGACCACGACGCCGGAGCCGGTCTCGCGGATCAGCTCGGCGGCCGCGCCGTCGGGCGGAACCGCAGCCAGGATCGGGCGCCCGGCCGCGAGGTACTCGAACACCTTGCCCGAGAGCACGCCCTTGCCGCGGCCGCCCGCGTCGGGGACGAGCAGGAGCAGCGCCTCGGAGTCGCGCTGGTAGCGCAGCGACTCGCCGCGCGGCAGGTAGTCGACCAGCTCGAGCCGGTCGCCGAGCCCGAGCGAGCGCGCCCACTCCCGGTCCGTCGCACGGAAGTCGCCGACGAAGCGCGCGACCGCGTCGAGGTCGGCGTCGTGGAACGCCTGCAGGAACGGCCGCGGGTCGCGCTTGCCGAAGAAGCTTCCGGTGTGCGTGATGCGGAAGCGTTCGCCCGGCGCGTACTCGAGCCCTGCGAAGTCGTCGAAATCGCAGCCGTTCGCGATGACGCGCACGTCTCCGCGCGCGTCGAGCTCGCGCACCTCCGCGGCGATCGCCTCCGAGACGCAGCTGACCGCGTCCGCCCGGCGCGCGACGAGCTTCGCCACCTGCTCGTTCGCGGCCTGGCGAGCCCGCGCCGCCGCCGTGTCGTCCCGTCGGTGCTGGTTCGCGACGATCGGGTCGCGAAGATCGGCGATCCAGCGGGCGCCCGTCGCACGCTGGACGGCGGCGCCGACGAAGTGGACCGACGGAGGCGGCGACGTCGTGATCACGGCGTCGATGCCCTCGCGGCGTGCGATCCGGATCGCGGCCGGGATCGCGGTCAGGTTCCAGGTCACACTCGCGTCGGGGAGCAGAAGGCGTCGGGCCGTGATGCGCGCCTGGAGGACGGCGCGCTCGAGGCCGGCGGCCGTTCGGAGCTCCTCGGCCGGCTTTCGCGCCTGCGGGCCGAGGTAGCGCGCGCGGTGGATCCAGGCCTGCGTCGGCACGCGGAGCTCGGGATCCCGGTGAACCCACTTGGGATCGTCCGGGGCGAGGACGTGCGTCTCGACGCCGAGCGCCGGCAGGTACTGCGCGAGCTTGAGCGAGCGCTGCACGCCGCCGCCGCCGGCGGGCGGGAAGTACATCGTCACGAGCAGCACCTTCACGGCCGCGAAGGGTAGAGCCAGAACGTCCGGCTCAGCCCCGTGGAGACCGCGTCGAGCGCAGCCTCGATCGTCGCGTCGATCTCGGCATCTCCGTGCGCCGTGGACACGAAGCCGGCTTCGAACTGCGACGGGGCGAGATACACGCCGCCCTCGAGCATCGCGCGGTGGAAGGTCGCGAACCTGCTCGTGTCGGCACGCTCGGCCGCCTTCCAGCTCGTGACGGGGACGTCCGAGAAGAACAGCCCGAACATCGTCCCGGCGCGTGCGACCTGGACGTCGTCGCCGAGCGTCGAGAGCCCGGCCTCGAGCCTCGCACCGATGCGCTCGAGCTCGTCCCAGACGCCGGGTGCCGCGATCGCACGCAGCGTCTCGGCGCCCGCCGTCATGGCGAGTGGGTTCCCCGAGAGCGTCCCGGCCTGGTAGACGGGCCCCGCCGGCGCGACGAGCTCCATGATCTCCCGCCGCCCACCGTAGGCTCCGACCGGGAGACCTCCCCCGATGACCTTGCCGAGCGTCGTCAGGTCCGGCCTGACCCCGTACAGCGCCTGCGCGCCGCCAGGGTGAACGCGGAAGCCGGTCATCACCTCGTCGAAGACGAGGAGCGCGCCCGCAGCAGTCGTGAGCTCGCGCAGGCCTTCGAGGAACCCCGGTTGCGGGAGGACGAGCCCCATGTTTCCGGCCACGGGCTCGACGATCACAGCGCCGATGTCCTCGTGCTCGACGAAGAGGGCGGCGACGGCGTCGAGATCGTTGTACGGGGCGGTCAGCGTGTCGGCCACTGCGCCCGCCGTGACACCGGGCGAGTCCGGCAGACCGAGCGTCGCGACGCCGGAGCCGGCCCGGACGAGGAGCAGGTCGGCGTGTCCGTGGTAGCAGCCCACGAACTTCACGATCTTCGATCGTCCGGTGAACGCGCGTGCGAGCCGCAGGGCGCTCATCGTCGCCTCGGTGCCCGAGCTCACGAAGCGAACGAGCTCGATGCTCGGCATCGCAGCGCGTATCAGACGCGCGAGCCCGAGCTCGAGCGGGCTGGGGGCGCCATAGCTCGTCCCCCGCCGGAGTGCTTCCTCGAGCGCCGCCACGACATCGTGATGCGCGTGCCCGAGGATCAGCGGCCCCCACGAGAGGACGTAGTCGACGTACCGGTTGCCGTCGACGTCGACGAGGTACGCGCCCTCGCCGCGATCGATGAAGATCGGTGAGCCGCCGACAGCGCGGAACGCACGAACCGGCGAGCTCACTCCGCCGGGGAGCAGCGCCGTCGCCTCCGCGAACAGGCGCTTCGACCCGTCGCGTCTCACACGCCCGCCCCGGCGAGTGCACGGAACACCGACTCCGCCGCGGCCTCGCCGGAGGCGATGCAGTCCGGGATCCCGACTCCACGATAGGCCGCGCCCGCGACGGCCAGTCCAGGATGCGCAACGAGCGCCGTCTCGATCCGCTCGAGCCGGTCGGGATGCCCGATGACGTACTGCGGCATCCCGAGCGGCCAGCGGTGGACGCGGAACAGGAGCGGCGTCGCAGAGACACCGAGGAACTCGACCTCGGCGCGGGCGCCGGCGACCAGCTCGTCGTCCGCTTGGGTCGTCACGTCACGCCCTCCGAAGCGCCCGGCGTAGACACGCAGGAGCACGGCCTCCTCGGGCGCCCGGTGCTCCCACTTCTGCGACGACCACGTGCACGCGAGCACGTCGCCACCCTCGGCGCGCGGCACCACGTAGCCGTATCCGTCGAGCGGCACGACGTCGGCGCGCGAGAACCCGAGTGTCACGACGACGGACGACGCATACGGGATCTCCCCGTGGGCCCCGGCCAACGCGCCGTCGAGCTCGGCGACGAGCTCCGCCGTCGCGAACGCGGGCGTCGCGAGGACGACGCCGTTCGCGGAGATCGTCTCGCCCCCCTCGACCTCGACGTCGAATCCGCCCCCGCGTCGCACGATCCGGGCGACGCCCCGCCCCGTGCGAACCTGCGTGCGGTCGAGGTCGCCTCGCAGCGCATCGACGAGCGCACCCATCCCGGCGCGCAGCGACACGAATGGAGGACGGCCCGATACCGAGAGCGCCGAGAGCCCGCGGAGCACGCTGCCGTGCTCCAGCTCGATCGCGCGCAGCTGGGGGAACGTCGCCTGGAGCGAGAGCCGGTCGCCGTCGCCGCCGTAGATCCCGGTCATGAGCGGCTCGACGAGCGCCTCGTACGCCTCCCGGCCGAAGCGACGCGAGACGAACCCGGCGACCGACTCGTCGGCACCTGTGGATCGTGGCGGCACGTCCGGCTCGGCCACGAACCGCGCTTTCCCCGCGGCCGAGAGAAGCCCGCTCGTCTCGAGGGCCTCGAGGCTCGTCGGGATCATTCCGGTCAGCCCCTCGGGGAGCGGGTGCAGCTCGTCGCCACGGCGCACGAAGCTGCCGCGGTGCTCCGGTCGACGAGCGATCAGCTCGTCGCCGAGGCCGAGCTCCTCGCACAATCCGACGCCGCGCTCCTTGCGCGTGAGGAAACTGTCCGGCGCCGCCTCGACGACGAAACCGTCGACGTGTTCGGTGCGGATCTTCCCGCCGAGCACGTCGTCCTTCTCGACGATCACGACGCGCGCCTCCGGAGCGAGCGACTCGAGCCGGCGCGCCGCGGCCAGCCCGGCGACCCCGCCGCCGACGACGACGACGGTCACGCGGGGAGCGCCGCTCCGTCCAGGAGCGGCGCCGCGCGCTCGCGTACGAGCTCCGCGAGCGCACCGATGAAGCGCCGGTCGTCGTTGAGAGCCGGCGGTCGTTCGAGCCGCATCCCGAGACCCGCGGCGACACCGGCTGCCTTGCGGTCGATGTCGAAGAGGACCTCGACGTGATCCGATACGAAGCCGACCGGCAGCGAGACGACGTTCCGCACCCCGCGGGCGGCGAGTGCCGCCAGGTGCTCTCCGAGATCCGGGCCCGCCCACGGCTCGGGCGTCCGCCCCGCCGACTGGTACGCCCACGACCAGCGCTCGTCCCGCAACCCTGCGCGCCGCGCGACCAGGCTTGCCGTCTCGAGGCACTGCCCGCCGTAGGGATCACCCGCCGCGAGCACGCGCTGGGGAAGGCTGTGTGCGCTGAAGACGACGTGGACGGAATCGCGCTCATCCTCCGTCCAGCGCGAAAGACCGTCCTCGACGCGCGCCGCGAACGCCTCCACGAGCCCGTGGGCGTCGTGGTAGCTCGGGACGTGCTCGAAGTGAATGCGCGCGCGGTAGAGCTCGAGGCCGTCGGCCACCTTCTGCTGGTAGCGGGCGACGGACAGAGCCGAGAAGTGCGGCGCGAGGACGAGGCTCACGGCGTTCGTCACGCCCTCCTCAGCCATCTCGCCGACGACCTCCTCGATCCACGGCGACCAGTGGCGCATACCGAGGGTGCAGCGGAACTCGTTGCCGAGCTCGGCCTGGAGGGCGTCGACCTGCCGCCGCGTCATCTCGAGGAGAGGAGAGCGCCCGCCGATCGCACGGTAGTTCTCGGTGATCTCGTCCACGACCGCTCGCGGCGTGGGACGGCCGTGGCGGATGTCCGCGAGGTAGCCGGGGATCTCGTCGAGCGACCCCGGCCCTCCGTACGCCATGACGAGGACGCCGACCGGCCCGGTGCCCGTCACGAGGACGTCCGCTCCCGCACGTGCTCGACGAGCCGGCGCACGTTGTCGGGGGGCGTCTGCGGCGTGAGCCCGTGCCCGACGTTGAAGACGTGACCTGCACGTCCACCGGCACGATCGAGTACGTCGTCGATGCGGAAACGGAGCTCCCGCCAGGGGGCGAGCAGAGCGGCCGGATCGAGGTTCCCCTGTACGGGGCGGTCGACGCCGACGCGTTCCCAGGCGTCGTCGAGGGGAAGGGTCCAGTCGAGACCGACGACGTCCCCGCCGCACGCAGCGGCGTCCGCGAGGTAGGCGCCGACCCCGAGCGAGAAGTTGATCACCGGCACGCCTGCAGCGGCGACCATCGCGTAGAGCTCACGGTTGTGTGGGGCGACGTAGCGGAGGTAGTCCTCGCGGCCGAGCGCGCGCCCAGCCCAGGAGTCGAACACCTGCAGCGCCTGCGCCCCGGCCCCGGCCTGTGCGAGGAGGTAGTCCGCCTGCACGGTGACGAGCTTCCCGAGGAGCCGCTTCCAGGCGGCGGGCTCGGAGAGCATGAACGCCTTCGTTCTCGTGAAGTCCTTGGAGGTGCCACCTTCGATCGCGTAGCTCGCAAGCGTGAACGGCGCGCCGGCGAAGCCGATCACGGGGACGTCGCGCGGCTCGAGCTCGCGCCGGACGATGCGGATCGCCTCGAGCGTCCCGGACATCGTCTCCTCCGCCGGAGGCGTGCCGAGGAGGTCGACCGCGCGCGGGCTGGAGATCGGATTGCCGATCCGCGGACCGTCGCCCTGCACGAAGTCGAGATCGAGGCCCATTCCGACGAGCGGCGGGAGGATGTCCGAGAAGACGATCGCGGCGTCGAGGTCGAACGAGTCGACCGGGAGGAGCGTCACCCGGGCAGCGAGCTCGGGCGACCGGATGAGTTCGAGCATCGAGTGCCGCTCTCGAAGCGCCCGGTATTCCGGCTGGTAGCGGCCCGCTTGCCGGAGGAGCCAGACCGGCGTCCGCTCCACCGCGAGGCGCAGGCAGGCGCGGAGGAAGGGGGCAGTCGGCTCGGTCTCGACCGCGTGCGCCTCGCTCACGTCCTGGACTGCCACGCCACCCGCCCCACGAAGAACGGCCCCAGTCGCTCGAGGTGAAGCGAGGTCTGCTTCGTCTTGCGCATCCGCTGCACGATGATGGAAAGCGCGTGCAGTTCGGGGCCGAGCAGCCCGACGACGAAGTCGTTGTCGTCGCGATCGAGGCCGTGACAGGCGAGACGGATGTCGAACCCGAGCCCGGCGCGGCCGAACGCCATCCCGATGCCGCCGTGCTCCATGAGGACAGCGTCCTGATCGCGTCGCGAGAGCTGCTCGAACGAGCCCGAGCGCCTGAGCGGGTACCAGATGGCCCACGGAAGCGCCGGATCGAGCACGCGTCGCCGCGGCCGCTCGACGAGCGTCTCCACGAGGTCCTGCTCGTAGCCGATCGCGTACGTGCGGCCGAGCATCGTCAGATCGGGCTTCGGGACGAGATCGGCGAACGGCGCCGACCGGAGGAAGGAGCGGAACTCGTCGACGAGCGCCTCGGGCGACTCGCTCAGCGTGAGGAGCGCTACGCCAGTCGGATCGTTGACGTCCTCGTACAGCGTGCCCGTGACGCCAGCGCTCCCGAGGGCGGCGATGAGGGCTCCGGTATCGCCTGCGCCGCCGTATGCATGGAGCTGCATGTACAGACGACGATCGAGGGACGTCGTCTCCCCGTCTGCCGACCGACCGTGCTCGGCGACGTCGACGCCGGCGGACTCCGTCTCGTCGGGCCGGTCGCCGACCCGCGCCTTCACCGTCCGCTCTGGAGCCACGCAGCCGCGTCCTTCGCGTGGTACGTCACGACGAGGTCGGCGCCCGCGCGCCGGATGCCGGTGAGCGCCTCGAGCACGACCGCCCGCTCGTCGAGCCAGCCGTTGGCCGCCGCCGCCTTGACCATCGCGTATTCGCCGCTGACGTTGTACGCCGCGAGCGGGAGATCCGGAAAGCGCTCGCGGACGGACGCGACGACGTCCAGGTATCCCAGCGCTGGCTTGACCATGAGCGCATCGGCGCCCTCGTCGACGTCGAGTGCGGCCTCGCGAAGGGCCTCTCGCCCGTTGCCCGGGTCCATCTGATGAGAACGCCGGTCGCCGAACGCGGGAGCGCCCTCGGCCGCCTCACGGAACGGGCCGTACAAAGCCGATGCGTACTTGACCGCGTACGAGAGGACGGCGACGCGCTGCAGTCCCTCGTCGTCGAGCGCGCCGCGGATCGCTCCGACCATGCCGTCGATCATCCCGCTCGGCGCCACCACGTCCGCCCCCGCCTCGCCGTGCGAGACCGCGATCCGCCGGAGGACGTCGAGCGTCTCGTCGTTCAACACGTCGCCCGCGTCGTCGAGGAGACCGCAGTGGCCGTGATCGGTGTACTCGCAGAGGCAAACGTCGGTGACGACGACGAGCTCCGGCAGGGCGTCCTTGAGTGTGCGGATTGCCTGCTGTACGACACCGTCGTCGGCGAAGCTCTCGAGCCCGTGAGGGTCCTTGGAGCCCGGGATCCCGAACAGGAGGACGGCTTTCAGGCCGAGCGCGTCGAGCTCCCGCGCCTCGGTCGCGAGCCGGTCGACCGAGCGCTGGTCGACTCCCGGCATCGAGGCCACGGGCCGACGGACGTCGTCGCCGGCGACGACGAAGAGGGGCTGGACGAGGTCGCCGGGCTCGAGCGTCGTCTCACGGACGAGGTCGCGTAGCGCCGCAGTACGGCGGAGCCGACGAGGCCGCTTCACGCCCGGGCCGAGCCGGAGCGCCTCGAGCGGGTTCGAGTGGTACGACGTCACGCCTTGTCGCCGAAGGTGTCCACGAGTGCCTGAATGATGCCGTCGGAGGTCGCCTCGTCGGCGACGAGACCGACCTTCAGCCCGACCTCGCGGGCAACCTTGGCGGTCTTGGGGCCGATGCAGACAAGCATCGCGCCACCCCCCGCGCCGCCGGCGGCAGCGAGACTGCGACACGCCGAACCGCTCGCAAGGAGGACCGCATCGGCGATTCGCAGAGGAAGGATCCCCCACATCGGCGGCTCGACGAGGATCGTCCGGTACGCGACGACGGCGTCCACCTGCGCGCCTCTGCCCCGCAGCTCGTCCGCGAGATGCGGCTCGGCGAGGTCCGCCTGCGGCAGGAGCACCCGCAGCCCGTCGATGTCACCGAGGCCGGCGGCGATGTCCTCCGACGCCCTGGCGGCGACGAAGGTCGGCTCGACCCCGTGCTCTCGGATCGCGGCAGCTGTCACCGGTCCGACGGCCGCGACCCGCGTTTCCCCTCCGAGCGCCGCGAGCCCCTGGGCGACCGCGGTGACGCCGTTCACGCTGGTGAGCACGATCCAGTCGTAGCTCGCCATGGTGTCGACGGCGTCCTCGAGCGCGCGCCCCTCCGCCGCCCGGATCTCGATGAGCGGCACGACCGTGACCTCCGCGCCGAGGCGCTCGAGTTCCTCGGCGAGCGACCTCGCCTCCGGTCGCGTGATGACGATCCGGATCCCGTAGAGCGGCTGGTTGATCATCGAACGTCCGCCAGTATGCGGTCCGCGCCGCGAGAAAGCGCCTCTTCGGCCAGTCGCTCGCCGACGTCGGCCGGATCTCCCTCCCCGATCACGCGAACCACCTGACGTCCATCGACCGAAGCGACGAGGCCCTGGAGACGCACCCGAGGGGTCGTCGTCGTCACCGCCAGGGCCGCGACCGGCGCCGCACAGCCGCCTCCGAGCGTGCGCAGGAAGGCACGCTCCGCGGTCGTCTCGGCCCGGGCGGCCGGGTCGTCGAGCGCCGCCAAGAGCGCGAGCACGGCTTCGTCGTCCGCCCGGCACTGGATGGCGAGCGCACCCTGGCCCGGGGCGGGGAGCATGGTCTCGGCCGAAAGCCACTCGGTGACGACGTCGTCGAGGGCGAGCCGCCGGATGCCTGCGGCCGCCAGCACGGCAGCGTCGTACTCGCCGTCGGAGACCTTGCGGATCCGCGTGTCGACGTTCCCGCGGATCGAGCGGATCTCGAGGTCCGGTCGCAACGCCGCGAGCTGCGCAGATCGCCGGAGGCTGCTCGTGCCGACGACCGCGCCGGCCGGCAACGCCGCGAGTGAGCCGGCAGTGCGCGCGACGAGGCAGTCACGGACGTCCTCTCGTGCAGTCACGGCGCCGATCGCCACCCCGGGGGCATCCTCCGTCGGAAGGTCCTTGAGCGAGTGCACGGCGATATCGATTGCGCCGTCGCGAAGCGCTCGCTCGAGCTCGGCGGTGAAGAGGCCCTTGCCGCCGATCGACGGCAGCGGCTCCCCGGAGTCCTGTGTCCGATCACCCGCCGTGGAGATCACGCGAGTCGTGCACTCGAGCGCGGGCCGTGCCGTTGCGAGACGCGCCGCGACGATCTCGGTCTGTGCGCGCGCGAGCGCCGAAGCTCGCGTGCCGAGTGTCACCGCCGCGGGAAGCGGCGGAGCGCTCACAGATCGCTCGGAGCGGAGATGCCGAACAGCTCGCGCACCGCGTCGGCGACGTCCGCGTCGCCCGCTCCGGCACGCTCGCGTGCGCGCACGGTCGGGTCGTGCAGGAGCTTCGTCACGAGTGACCTCGACAGGTGCTCGACGCGTTCGGCGACGATCGGGTCGACGTCGCCGAGCTCGAGCAGGACGCGGTCGACCTCACGCGCGCGGATCGACTCCGCCTGCCTGCGCAGCTCCGACAGGAGCGGCTCGACCTCGAGCTCGCGATACCTGCGGCCGAAGATCTCGACCTCCTCCTCGAGGATCTCCTCGACCATCGGCACCTCCCCGAGCCGAGCGGCCATCGCGCCGTCGAGACCGACGCGCAGGTCGTCGACGTCGAAGAGTCGGACTCCGGGAATCTCACCCGCCACGCGTTCGACGTCCGCGGGGACGGCCAGGTCGACGACGACGAGCGGACGGCTCGAGCGCCTGTCCATCGCTGCTGCGATCGCCTGCGCCGAGAGGACCGCGGCTTCCGACGAGGTCGCCGCGACGACGACGTCCGCGTCCGCAAGCGCGTCCTCGAGCTCGGACAGCGGCCGCGCTCGCGCGCCGCAACGCGCAGCCGCCTCGAGTGCGCGTTCTCTTGTCCGGTTCGCAACGGTGATGCGCGCGACCCCGCGGCTCGCCGCCACTGCGAGCGTCTGCCGGCCGATCCGGCCCGCGCCGACGACGAGGAGGTGCCGCTCGCGCAGATCGCCGAGCACACCCTCGGCGAGAGCGAGCGCCATCGAGCTCGCCGTCGCCGGGTTCTCGCCGATGCCCGTCTCGGAACGGGCCCGTCGACCCGCCGAGATCGCGGTGCGGAAGAGGAGGTCGAGGCCGGGCCCCACCGATCCCTGCGACCGCCCTGCGGCGAATGCGCCGCCGACCTGGCCGAGGATTTCGGCCTCACCGAGGACGAGCGAGTCCAGCCCTGCCGCGACGCGGCACAGGTGGCTCGCGACATCCTCGCCGGCGTGGACGTAGAGGTGGTCGACGAGCAGTTCACGCGGTACCCCGTGCGCAGACGCGAGGACATCGACGAGCTCGTCCCGCGCATCCTCGACCCCGGAGGTCAGGCGCGCGTACAGCTCGACCCGGTAGCACGTCTGCAGCACAGCGTGCTCCGCGACCGCCGGGCAGCGCTCGACCCCCGCGCCGAGCGCTCCGAGGCGCTCGCGCAGTTCGACGGGAGCTGTCCGGTGGCTGAGCCCCAGGCAGACGAGACGGTGCACGTGCGAGGACTCTACCCCGGGCGTTCGTGTTCGAATGCCTCCATGCGCGCGCTCGGAATCGACGTCGGGGGGACGTTCACGGACGCCGTCGTCGTGTCGGACGGCCAGGTCCGCGTCGCGAAGGTTCCGACCGCGGCACGGCAGGAGGAGTCGGTCGTCGCCGCCGCGCACGCGGCCGGAGCCGAGGGCGTCGACCGCTTCACGCACGGCACGACGATCGCGACGAACGCGCTGCTCGAGCGTCGCGGAGCCCGGACCGCGCTCGTCACGAACGAGGGCTTCGAGCACATCCTGCACCTCCGCCGGCAGACGCGAGCGCACCTCTACCGGCCGTGCGTGCAGCATCCGCCACCGCTCGTCCCGCTCGAGCGCTGCTTCGGCGTGCGCGGCCGAACCGGGCCCGCGGGCGAGCTCGTCCCACTCGATCTCGCGACCCTCCCGGAGGTCGACGGCGACGCGATCGCCGTCTCGCTGCTCTTCTCGTTCCGCGACAGCGAGCCCGAGCGCGCCGTGGCCGCCGAGTTGCGCCGCCGCTACCCGGACGCGCACGTCGTCGCCTCCCATGAGGTCGCACCGGAGTTCCGCGAGTACGAGCGCGCGTCGACCACGGCGGTCGATGCCTACCTCGGCCCGGTGCTTGCCCGGTATCTCGGCGCGCTCGCCGCCGCATGCGCGGCAGCCGGCCTTCAGGAGCCTCTCGTGATGCGCTCCTCGGGCGGCCTCGCGACACTGGCCGAAGCCGCGGCGCATGCGGCGTTCGCGTTGCTCTCCGGACCGGCCGCAGGGGTAGTCGGTGCGGCGAAGCTCGCGGAGCTGGCTGGTTTTCCGAACGCGCTCTCCTTCGACATGGGAGGCACGTCGACGGACGTCTGCGCGATCGTCGACGGCGTCGCACGACGCGAGCACGAACGACTGGTCGGAGGGCTCCCGGTGCGGCTGCCGACGCTCGCCGTGCACACAGTCGGCGCCGGCGGCGGGTCGATCGTGTGGCTCGACGAGGGTGGCGCGCTGCGCGTCGGCCCGGAGAGCGCGCGGGCGGAGCCGGGGCCGGCCTGCTACGGGCGCGGCGGCACCCGCCCGACCGTGACGGACGCGAATCTCCTTCTCGGCCGACTGCCGGCGGCGCTGCCCGGCGGCATCGAGCTCGACCGGGGCGCCGCCGAGCGCGCGCTCGGCGCGATCGACCCCGCAGCGGTGATCGACGTCGTGAACGCCGAGATGGTCCGTGCGCTTCGCGTCGTGTCCGTCGAGCAGGGCCTCGATCCGCGCGACTTCGCACTCGTCGCGTTCGGCGGCGCCGGCCCGCTGCACGCGTGCGCCCTCGCCGAGGAGCTGGGCATGACGACCGTCCTCGTACCCGCGGCCGCGGGAGTCCTCTCGGCACTCGGCCTGGTCGCCGCCGACGAGAGACGAGACGCGGTGCGCACGTACGTCGCCCCGCTCGCCGATGCAGGCGAGCTCTCCTCCGACGGCGAGGCTGACCTCCGCTATGCCGGGCAGTCGTTCGAGCTGACGGTGCCGCTCGGCCCGCGGCTCGAGGAACGGTTCCACGAGATGCACGAAGCGCGCTACGGCAACGCCGACCGAGCGCGTGCCATCGAGCTCGTGGCAGTGCGAACCGCCGAGGTGACACCGGCGCCGCCCGTCTCCGTCGAGGGACCGTCGCTCACGACCCGTGGTCCCGAGGTGTTGGAGCTCGACGGCGCGACGGCGTGGATTCCCGACGGCTGGGCCGGACGGACGGACGTGCACGGGACGCTCGTCCTGCGGAGGTCGCGGTGATCCCGGTCGAGCTGCAGGTGATCGGCGCATCGCTCCGTGCGATCGCGGAGGAGATGGGCGCCGCGCTCATCCGGTCGGCGTTCTCGGCGAACATCAAGGAGCGCCGCGACTGCTCGACCGCGCTGTTCGACGAGCACGGTCGGATGATCACGCAGGCGGAGCACATTCCGGTCCATCTCGGCGCGATGCCCGAGGCGGTGGCCGCGGTGATGGGCCACGACCCGGCACCCGGCGAGCCGTGGATCCTCAACGACCCGTACGCCGGCGGAACGCATCTCCCGGACCTCACGATCGTGACGCGGACGGAGCTCGGCTTCGCGGTGACCCGAGCGCATCATGCGGACGTCGGCGGCTCGGAGCCGGGGAGCCTCCCGCCCGCGTCGCGGACGCTCGACGAGGAGGGCGTCGTCATCCCGCCCACGCTGCTCGACGACGCGACACTCGAGTCGCTCGTCTCCCGGATGCGCAACCCGGACGAGCGGCGTGGAGATCTGCGTGCGCAGCTCGCCGCACACCGGCTCGCCGAGGCTCGAGTGTCGGAGCTCTGCGGTCGGCGCGGACGCGAGCGGGTCGCCGCGGCGATGGACGAGCTCCTCGCGTACTCCGAGCGCGTGGTGCGAGCAGCCATTCGTGAGCTTCCGGACGGCCGCTACGCAGGCGCCGACCTCCTCGAGACACGCGCCGGCCTGCTCGACATCCGCGCGGTGGTCACCGTCGACGGCGACGCCATCGACATCGACTTCGGCGGGACGGCGCCGCAGTACGACGGAAACCTCAACTGCCCACTCGCCGTCACGCGCTCGGCCTGCTTCTACGTCGTCCGCTGCCTGACGGCGCCCGACCTCCCCGCCTCCGGCGGTGCCTTCACTCCGGTCTCGGTGCGCGCGCCGGAGGGCTCGCTCGTCAACGCACGGTCGCCCGCAGCGGTCGCAGCCGGAAACACCGAGACCTCGAGCCGCGTCACCGACGTCGTGTTCGACGCGTTCTCGAAGGCGATTCCCGTGCCGGCGCAGGGCCAGGGGACGATGAACAACGTCGTCGTCGGCAACGACCGCTTCGCCTACTACGAGACGGTCGGCGGCGGTCAGGGCGCCTGTCCCGACGGTGACGGGCCGTCGGGCGTCCATGTGGCGATGTCGAACACGTTCAACACCCCCGCGGAGGCGCTCGAGCTCGCGTACCCGCTGCGCGTCGAGCGGTACGAGCTGCGCGCGGGCTCCGGTGGCCCGGGGCGTCACCGCGGTGGCGACGGCATCGTGCGAGAGCTGCGCGTCCTCGAGGCCTGCCGCCTCTCTCTACTCACACAGCGACGCGCGGTCGCACCGCGCGGCGCACGCGGAGGCGGCGACGGCTTGCCCGGCAGGACGCTGCTGAACGGAGAGGAACTCCCCGCGATCGCGGTCCTCGACCTCCGCCCCGGCGACCTCCTCCGCGTCGAGACTCCCGGCGGCGGCGGCTGGGGGCCGCCCGGCTAGAGGCGATAGACGACGAAGCGCCCGTCCCGGTAGACCACGGGAAGGTCGAGCACGAGCTTCGTCCGGAGCCGGTCGAGGACGACATACTCCGCGCCGTAGCCGCGCGGAATGGACAGATCGCCGGTGCGAAGGAAGCGGCGCGCGTCGCTCGCCCGCTCGTACGGGCTGTTCTTCTCGGTGTCGGCGACGTGACCCGGCGGCGCCGAGGCGATGTACACGGGCGCAAATGCGGCCAGGCGAAAGCTCGTCTCCGGATCCGAGAAGACGACGGCTCCCTTCGGCACGTCGTCGCGAGCCGCACGCACGAGGCCTTCCGAGAGCGTCGCGATCTCGGGAAGCGGCATCGGTCGCAGATCGAGGAGCCCGCCGGCCACGACGGGCAGGAGGAACGCCGCCGACGCGAGTGCGGCGCCGGCCTCGAGCGGGGGCCTCCGTCGGAGCACTCCGACGACGAGGGCCGCCAGAGCGCCTGCGAGCGACAGCCACGTGATCCACGCGGGAGCGGGCTCGCGGAGCACGTACTCGAAGTCGCCCGGATAGACGATCTGCAGGAACATCCCCGCCCCGAGCATCAACGGGAGCAGAATCGGCCCCACGAGGCGTGCGAGCACGCCCATCCCCCCCGCGAACGCGAAAGCGAAGGGCAGGAAGCCCGCCGCGCGGCGCGCCTGCGAGATCGAGACGAGATCCGCCAGGGACGTGAAGAGGAACGGCAGCAGCATGACCGCGAACACCGCGAGCGAGCCGCCGACGACGTACGCCGCCCACCGCCGCCGGGCCGCGAGACACGCGACGGGGACCAGCAGCAGCGCCGCGATCGCCACCGCACCCGAACGCGTGAACACCTCGGCGGCGAGGTTGTACGACCTGTCCGAGTGGACGACGAGCTGGCTGCCGTACTGCTCGAACGCCCGCTGGAGCTCGTCCGCGCCGGGCGACACCGAGCGGGTGTCGTTCACGATCGGTCGCAACCAGAGCATGAACAGTCCAGCAGGAGCGACGAGCGCCACGAGCGCCAACGTGCCGTTGCGCAGATCGGTGCGCGTCCAGAGCAGCCGCACCGCGAGGAAGCCGACGAACGGGATCCAGAGAAAGATCGCGTAGGTCGGGTGGACGACAGCGAGGACCAGACCTGCGGCCGCTGTCGAGAGGACGCCGCCGACCGTCGGCGAGCGCACCGACTCGAGCGCGAGCGCGAGTGCTGCCGGAACGAGCAGCTGGCGCGAGGCGGTCGCTGGAAGCGCGAGGAAGACGTACGCGCCGCCCATTCCGGGTGCGAAGCAGATCATCGCGACCTGGGCGCCGGCCGTGGCCCCCGCCGCCCACGTGCGCCGGAAGAGCGCCCAGCCCGCCTCGAACGCGATGACGACCGCGAGCGGCGCGAGGATGGACGGCAGGTGCGTGACGACCCGCTCGGGGTCCTCGTGCGCGACCTTCGCGATCAGCGCGAGGAACCCGTGCCAGAGCGGGAATGCGTAGCCGGGATGCAGGCTGCCGTCCGCGAACTCCGAGACCCGGTCGAGCGACAGCGCGTCCAGCTGGAGGAGCTTCCGGACGCGCGCGAGATGGAAGAGCCCGTCGCCCTGCACCATCGGTGCGGCGATCCAGATCACGAGTCCGACCACTGCGCCCCAGAAGAAGGCCCACGTGAGCGCGGGGACGCTCTCGGCCGGTCGCCAGCCGCGCTGGACCCCGACCCCCAGTGCGGCCAGCGCGACGATCACGAGGACGACGAAGGTCAGCGTGAGCGTCGAGCCGAGCGCGAAGGTCAGCGCGAGCGCGCCGAACACGACGACGAGCGACCACGCGAGCGTCGCCGAGACGCTCCGAATACCAAGCGCTCGCGCGAGCAGCCAGCCCGGCGCGAGCACGACGGCGGTTGCGAACGCGAGCTTGAGATACAGGAAGATCACGTCAGCGCCCGACGAGCGTCGCCGCGTTCCCCGAGGCGAGCCAGTCCGCGCCGTCCCGGTAGGCACGCCCGCGCTCGCCACGGAACACGAGGCCGCGGAGTCTCAACGAGACGAGTAGTAAGCGACGCGCGCGCTCGGCCACCTTCGGCCCGCGGTGCTTCCAGAGGAAGAGCAGGTGACCGCGGAGGTTCTCGCGGTACAGGCGCCCGCTGTGGGACGCGCCGCGCACGTGGACGCACTCGGCGCCGGGAAAGAAGACGACCTCCCAGCCCGCCTTCCGGAACCGGAAGCACCAGTCCGTCTCCTCGCTGAACAGGAAGTAGTCCTCGTCGCACTCGCCGACCTCGTCGACCGCTTCGCGACGCAGCAGCATGCAGGCGCCCATCACGACCTCGACCGACCGCACCCCGTCGTGGTCGAACCCGCCTCCGTAGAACGCGTTCAGTGCGGAGGACCGCGGCGCGAGCTTGCGCAGGAAGAGGTACTCGGTCGCGAGGCGCCAGACCGTCGGATAGCCCCGGACCGAGCGCTGGAGCGTGCCGTCCGTGTTGAGGAGGCGAGGCCCGACGACGGCCGCACGCGGACGGGTCTCCGCGAAACCGACGAGCCGGTCGAGCGATCCTTCGGTCATCCAGGCATCGGCGTTGAGCAGGAGCACGTACGGGGCCGTCGTGCCGCGGATGCCGATGTTCCAGCCGGCGCCGAGACCGCGGTTATCCGCCTCGACCAGCCGGACATCCGCGTAGCGCTCGCGAACGAAGGCAACCGTCCCGTCGGAGGAGCCGTTGTCGACGACGACCGTCTCGACGCCGGCGAGTGAGTCGAGGCAGCGCTCGATCCAGGGCAGCGCGTCATAGGTGACGACGACGACGACGACCTGGCTCGATTCAGCCATGCCCGACCTCGGGCCGAACCCGACCGCTGCGCAGGCCGTCGCGCAGCATGATCAGCGCACCCGGGAACGCCAGGAGCAGCGTCACGAGGAAGTAGAGGAAGCCAGCTGCGAACGCCTGGTCGGCGCCCACGCCGACGCTGCCGAGGAAGCTGACGAAGAACGCCTCCCGCACCGCGAGCCCGTTCAGCGTGAACGGCACGAGCATGACGAGGAACAGCAGCGGCCCGAAGACGTAGTAGATGCGCGGGTCGAGGTCGATGCCGACCGCTTTCGCGGCCGCCCAGATGGCGAGGATCCGCACCGCCTGCACCGCGAAGGTGACGCCGAGCACCCTTCCGAGCAGCCCCGGATGGCCGCGGTAGTGATGGATGCCCTCGTAGAGATGCCGGATCGGCTTCTCCAGTCGGAACCGCCGCAGGAGCGGTTGCGTTCGGCGAAGGAGCGGCCGAGCCGTGCGCGCGAAGAAGAGGAACCCGAGGACGAGCGTGCCGAAGACGAAGACCCCCTCGAGCCAGAGGTAGGCGGTCACGTCGTACTCCCCGATCGAGAGCAGGAAGCCGATCGCGCCGAGCGCGAGCGTGGCCGCACCGCCGAGCCCGCGCTCGAGCAGCACGGTGCCGGTGACGACGGTCGCGCGGCCGGGGTGACGCCGTGTCGTCTCCACGACGCGAACCGCATCCCCTCCGAGCGAGGTCGGGAGCACCTGCCCGGCCGTGTATGCCACGAAGTAGGTACGGGTCAGCCACGGCACGCGCTCGTGAATCGCATGCGAAGCGAGCAACCATCCCCAGCGCAGCGCGAGCACCGGGACGGTCGCGACCATGATCAGGACCGCCAGCGCGAACCATGCGAGGTTCGTGTCGGCGAGGACGTCGAGCGTCGTACCGAGGTCGACCTTCCAGACGAGGTACGCGATCGCGGCGGCCGTCAGGACGAGCGTGCCGACCTGACGCCTCCTACGCGTCATGCGTCCGTGCGGCCGCGCGCATCACGCGGCGACGGTACCAAGGTGGTTGGCTGGGGTCGGGTTCGACACCCGACCCCAGCCGACGTCGGCTAGGCGGCCTCGGCGCTGGGCACGAGTTCGGCCGCCTGCGCCCGTTGCCTGCGCGGGATCAGCAGGGCGAGGAGGAAGCCTGCGCCGACCACTACTGCGCCGACCCAGAGTGCGGGGACGAGGCCGTCGTTGAAGGTCTGGCTGGTCGCATAGCCGCCGTAGTGCGCGAACAGTGAGGCGAGAACGGCGACGCCGAAGACACCGCCGACCTCCCTGATCGCGTTGTTCGCTCCCGAGGCCTTGCCCTCTTCCTGCGGCCGGACTGCCGAGAGGACGACATAGGCCACAGGCGCGAAGAACATGCCCATCCCGATCCCCGACAGGATGAACGGCCCGACGAGCGAGACATAGCCCACGTCCGGCGCAGTGACGGCCGCGATCCATGCCAGGCCGATCGCCTGAAGCGCGAGCCCCGTGGCCATGATGCGCCCGCCACCAATCCGGTCAGTCAGCGCGCCCGCGATCGGGGCGACGATCAGCGGCATAGCCGTCCAGGGGAGAACGCGAACTCCGGACTCGAGCGGCGAGAACCCTTGGCTGGTTTGAAAGAACTGGGTCAGCAGGAAGATCGACCCGAACATCCCGAAGTACATGAAGAGCGATGCGCCGTTGGCCGCCGAGAAGGCGCGGTCGCGGAAGAAGCGCATCGGCAGCATGGGCGCCTTCGTCCGCAGCTCCCAGCCGACGAACGCCGCCAGGATCAGCGCGCCGACGACGAGCGAGCCGACGATCTGCGGGCTCGTCCAGCCGTCGGAGTTCCCGTTCACGAGGCCCCAGACGAGGCCGAGCAGCCCCAGTCCGCCGAGGGCGACGCCCGGGATGTCGAGGTGCTTGTCGGGGCCGTACGACTCGCGCAGCTGCGTGGCGAGCGGGAGCAGGATCAGCCCGACGGGAACGTTCAGCCAGAACACCCACTGCCAGGAGATCCCTTCGACGACAGCGCCGCCGACGAGCGGACCCATGGCGACCGCGAAGCCGGCGATGCCGGACCACGCGCCGAGCGCGGCGCCACGGCGTTCGGCCGACACGGCACCGCTGAGGATCGTGAGTGTCAGCGGCGTCACGATCGCTCCGCCCACTCCCTGCAACGCACGCGCGCCGATGAGCCACTCCGTCGAGGGAGCGAGCGCGGCCATCGCGGACGCGCCCGTGAAGATCGCGAGCCCGATGATGAACATCCGCTTCCGCCCGAAGCGGTCGCCGAGCGCGGCGCCCGTCAGGAGGAAGACGGCGAAGGTGAAGGTGTACGCGTTGACGATCCACTCGAGCTGTTCGATCGACGCGCCGAGGTCGACGCGGATCACCGGCAGCGCGGTGGAGACGACGAGGTTGTCGAGCACGACCATGAAGAGGGCGATCGACGTGATGACGAACGTCCAGGCAGTGCGGGTACCGGCTTTCATCGTGACCTCCCGGTTTCCGTCCGATTGCGATCTAGTGACTGATTACTCAGTTGTGGGACAAAAGAGAGATAAGGCTTCACTGGTCCTCCTCCGCGCACCCCTCGGCCAGCCGCGAGGCCCATGAGCCCTTCGGCTCGTCGGCGATCGAGTAGTCCATGGCGGCGAGCACGTTCATGAGCATGCCCTTCGCGAAGAAGCGCGAGATCGTGCGCCGGTCGGCGCCCGAGACCGTCTCCACGTAGTCGACGAGCCGGCCGTAGCCGCGCGCGGTCGACTCGCGGACGTCCTCGTCCACGACGGAGGCTGCATATGCCTGGAGCTGGCCCTGCAGCATGGTCTTGTCGCTCTCGATGAGATCGCCATAGGCGGCACCGATTGCGTCGAGTGCGTCGCGCCCCGACGTCCCCGAGGCCGCCGAGCGGAACAGGTCGAGCGTGCGCTCGAAGCACTGCTCGTTGACCGCGATGAACAGCGCCTTCTTCGAACCGAAGAGCCGGAAGAGGTACGGCTGCGAGATCCCGGCGAGCCGTGCGATCGCATCGGTCGACGCCCCGTGCAGCCCGTGGCGGGCGAACTCGTGGCGCGCGGCCTGGAGCACCGCCTCGCGGCGCTCGTCGGCGGTCTGTCTGGTCGCGGTCTGACTCACAGGCGTAGGAAGTTAGCACTCACTCACAATGCTGTCAACACGGCCGCGACCCGCTCGACCTCCTCCTCGGTCGTCGTCGTCGCGAACGGGAGCGCGAGCGCGCGCTCGAAGGCGCGGTCGGCGCCGGGGAAGTCGCCTTGCGCCCGGTACGGCTCGAGTCGATGGAGCGCCCACGTCCCGATCTGTGCCTCGATGCCGGCGTCACGGAGTGCGGCGAGCGCCTCGTCGCGCCGCTCCAGCTGGATGACGTATGCCTGCCAGCCGTGGCGGTCGCCCTCCGCCGCAGACGGCGTCGAGACGTGGTGCTCGAGCCGCTCGGCATACCAGCTCGCGACCCGCTCCCGAGCCGCGAGGAGCTCCTCGAGCCGCGCCATCTGCGGAATGCCGACCGCGGAGAGAAGATCGGGCAGGCGGTAGTTGAAGCCAGGCGTCGGCATGTCCCCGAGGGTCTTCCACCCGTGGTGGCGGAGCCGCCGAACGGCCGCGTCGAGTGCCGCCTCGTCCGTCGTCACCGCTCCCCCCTCGCCCGTCGTGACGATCTTCCGCGGGTGGAACGAGAGGCAACCGGCCACGCCGAGTGCGCCGCACGGCGTACCGCGGTAGCTCGCCCCGAGCGCGCCGGCCGCGTCCTCGACGAGCGCGACCTCCTGCGGCACGGCGGTCTGCAGCTCCTCCCACTCGACCGGGCGCCCGAACAGGTGAACCGCCATGACGGCACGCGTCTTCGAGGTGACCGCGGCTGCGACCGCCGCGACGTCGAGGTTGAACGTGTCCGGGTCGACGTCCACCAGCACGGCTCGTGCGCCGCACAGCTCGACGACGTTCGCCGTCGCTGGGAACGTGTAGGCGGGGACGACGACCTCGTCCCCGGGCCCGATCTCGAGCGCGAGCAGCGCGAGGTGAAGGGCGGCCGTGCCGGACGAGACGGCCGCCGCGTGCGCTGTCCCCACGGCGTCCGCGATCGAGGCCTCGAACTCCACGACCTTCGGTCCCATGGTGAGCTGACCCGTGCTCACGACCTCCGCGAGCGCGGCGAGCTCGGCCTCGCCGACGTCCGGCCGGGCGAGCCGGATGGGATCGCTCATCGCAGCGCGTGCCCGCGGTACCAGGCGACAGTCCGCTCGATCCCCTCGTCGAGCTCGACCTTCGCCTCGAAGCCGAGGAGCTCGCGGGCCTTGTCGATGTTGGGGATCCGCAACTCGACGTCGGTGTAGTGGAGCGGCTGGAACACGAGCTCGCCCGGGCATCCCGTCAGGCGCTTGATGCGCTGAGCGAGGTCGTAGATGGTCACGGCCGAACGCGCGTTGCCCACGTTGAAGCTCTCGCCAACCGCGTTCGGATGCTCGAGCACGAGCATGAGCGCCTCGACCATGTCGTCGACGTAACACCACGCGCGGATCTGCGAGCCGTCGCCGTGGATCACGAGGTCCTTCCCTGCGAGTGCGGTCTCGATGAACGCCCGGATCGCGCCACCGCCGATCTGGCCCGGCCCGTAGACGTTGAACGGGCGCACCGACACGGTCGGCAGTCCGAGCTCGTCGTGGTACGCGTGCGCCATGTGCTCGCCGGCGAGCTTGGAGACCGCGTACGTCCAGCGCGCCTCGCCGACCGAGCCCTGCGTGGTGACGTGCTGCTCGTCGACCTTGAAGGCGTAGGTGCCGAAGACCTCGCTCGTCGAGAACTCGATGATGCGCTCCATCGTGTCCTTCGTCGCGAGGGCGGCCTCGAGCGCGTTGTACGTGCCGATGAGGTTCACGCGCATCGTGCGTACCGGGCTCTCGATCACCGTGTCGACGCCGGCGATCGCGGCGGCGTGCACGAGATGGGTCGCGCCCTCCAGCACGTCGGTGAGAAACGGGGCGTCGAGGACGTCGCCCTGGACGAAGGTGAAGTTGGGATGCTGGGCCAGCGTGGTGCCGCCGAGCGTGTCGCGGTGCAGGTTGTCGACCGCGATGATCTCGTTCTCCTCGACGAGCTGCCGCGCGAGCGTCGTGCCGATGAAGCCCGCGCCGCCCGTGACGACGATCCGTTTTCCGGTCAGAGCCACGCGGCGAGTCTAGTGACGCCGCGGCCGGTTGCCTTCGGCCGGCACTCATACAATCGGGCGGGTGCACGTTCGAAGCGACTCGCGGACTCGGAGCGACGCCGCCGGAGCTTCGACCCGGTACGTGCGACCGATGCTCTCGATCGTCGTCCCTGTCTACAACGGCGGCGACGAGATCCTCGAGAACCTCTCGGTGATCCGAAGGGATGCCGGCGGCGACCTCCTACCGGAGGACGTGGAGCTCATCGTCGTCTCGGATGGATCGATCGACGGAACCACGGAGCGGCTGATCGAGGGGCAATCCGACGTGGACATGCACGTGATCCACTACGACCGAAATCTCGGCAAGGGGTACGCCGTCAAGCTCGGCGCCATGGAGGCGAAGGGCAGCTGGATCGCCCTCGTCGACGCCGACCTCGACCTCGACCCGTCACTCGTCCCGATGTACCTCGACACTGCCCGGCGCGAGAGCCTCGACTTCGCGATCGGCTCCAAGCGGCATCCGAGATCGGCCGTCGTGTATCCGCGGTCGCGGCGGCTCGCGAGCTGGGGGTACCAGCAACTGAACCGCGTGCTCTTTCAACTCGACGTACGTGACACCCAGGTCGGACTGAAGGTCTTCTCGCGCGACGTTGCCGACAACGTCGTTCCGCTGCTTCTCGTCAAGCAGTTCGCCTTCGACCTCGAGTTGCTGGCAGTCGCGAGGGCATGCGGCTACCGGCGCGTGCGCGAACTACCGGTGCGCCTGGACTACCGGTTCACCGGATCGGAGGTTCGCTCGAAGGCAGTAGCCCGCGCGCTCTGGGACACCGCAGCGGTCTTCTACCGCCTACGGATCCTTCGGACGTATCAGCGCCGCCAGCGCGCACTCGCGCGAACGACATGAGCCGGGCGCTCAGCATCGTCGTTCCGGTGCACAACGAGGCGCACGAGCTCGAGGCAACTCTCCACGCCCTAGTCCGCGCGGTCCGCGAGAGCCCTTTCGACGCTGACGTCGTGCTCGTCGATGACGGCTCGACGGATGGAAGCGCGGAGGTCGCACGAAGCGCGCTCCACGACGCTCTGCCGCTCACGGTCGTCGTCCAGTCCAACGCGGGAAGGTTCGACGCACGGCGTGCGGGAATCGCACGCGCGCAATCCGAGTTCGTCCTACTGCTCGACGGCCGTGTTCGTATGCGACCGCAGAGCCTCGCGTTCGCCTACCGTCGCATTGCCGACGGCGAGACGGTGTGGAACGGCCACGTTCACGTCGAGGTAGCGGGCAACCCGTACGGCGCGTTCTCGAACGTGCTCGTAGAGCTCGCCTGGCGCGAGTACTTCGACCATCCTCGGACGACCAGTTACGGGGTCGACGAGTTCGACCGCTACCCGAAGGGAACAACGTGTTTCCTGGCCCCCCGAGAGCTCCTCCTGTCCGCGGTGGAGATGTTCGAGAGCCACTACGAGGACCATCGCTTCGCGAATGACGACACGCCCGTGCTGCGGTGGATCGCCGAACGCGAGAGCATCCATCTCTCGCCCTCGTTCGCGTGCGACTACCAACCGCGGAGGAGCCTTGGCTCGTTCCTCCGCCACTCCTTCCATCGCGGGACGGTCTTCCTCGACGGTCACGGGCGACGAGAGTCCCGGTTCTACCCGGCGGTCCTTGCGTTCTACCCCACGAGCGCAGGGCTTGCGCTACTGGCGGCACGCAGGCCGTCGCTCGTGCCTGCTCTCGGACTGGGAGTCGCCGCAGCCGCAGCGGGAGTGGCATTCATGACCGGCCGCAACACATTCGAGACGGCATCCTTCGCAGCGCTTGCTCCGATCTACGCGGTCGCCCACGGCGCCGGAATGTGGCGCGGCCTCGCACTCATGGGTGCCTCGTCGAAGCAGCTCTCGCTCGGCTCCGTGATCCTCGTCGTCTTCGGAACAACGGGTGAGTTGATCAAGCTCGCGCCGGTTCTCCTCCGGCTCGACGAGCGCGGTCATCGATATGTCCTCGCGACGACCGGTCAGCAGGTCCAGCAGATCCCGGTCTTCCTCCGTCAGTTCGGGCTACGCCAGCCGGACCTCTGGTTGGCACGGGGCGCGCGCGGGCGCGACTTGAGGACGAACGCCGACATACCCGGCTGGCTGACCACCGTCTGGCGTACGTTCGCCCTCCGCCGTCGCTGGTTGCGCGACGCCCTTCGTTCTGGGAGCGGGAACCCGCTCGTTCTCGTACACGGCGACACGATGACGACCGTGCTCGGCGCCACGATGGGTCGTGCACTCAGGACACGGGTCGCTCACATCGAGGCGGGTCTCCGGAGCTTCGATCTCCGGCATCCGTTCCCCGAGGAGTTGAATCGTCGTACGGCGTCCCGACTTGCTGCAATCCACTACGCGCCCGGGGCGTGGGCGGCGGCGAAATCTGCCGCGCGTCGACGTCGTCGACACCGGCTCGAACACGATTCGGGACAGCCTCGCGCTCGTCGACGATCGCGAGACGCTGCCGCCGCACGTCACGGAGCCATTCGGCATCGTCTCGCTCCACCGCTTCGAGCTTCTCTCCAACCGACAGGCACTTACGAGCGCCCTCGGCGTGCTCCGAGAGGCAGCAGCCGACACGCCGCTCCTCTTCATCGACCATCCGGTTACGGCAGCAGCGATCGAGGGGTTCGGCCTCGAGACGAATGTTCGACGGGAGCGGCCTGCGTCGGGTCCCACGGCTGTCGTTCTTCGAGTTCGTGCGCCTCGAGAAGCGATCCGCATTCGTCGTCACGGACAGCGGGGGAAGCCAGGAGGAGTGCTTCTACCTCGACCGTCCATGCCTCGTCCACCGCGTGCGGACCGAACGCCGCGAGGGACTCGGCGAGAACGTCCTGCTTTCGGGGCTGGAGCACCGACGCGCTTCGAGGGTTCCTTGCCGCTCCGTCGTCCTATCGTCGGACGTCCGTCCTTCCGGATGTCTCGCCGTCCGACGTCATCGTGGCCGACCTCGAACGGCGCGCGATTGCAGCCGGGAGCTAGTCGCGGAAGCCGAGCTCGACGAAGAGCTCGGAGAACAGATGCGGCCAGTCGAACCGGCGGACGTACGCGAGCGCACGATCGCGACGCTCGCGCCAGGCCTCGGGACGGGCAAGGACGCGCTCGATCCCGCCCGCGAGCTCATCAGGGGTCTGTCCCACGATCTCCGCGCCCGCCTCGCGCGACAGCTCCTGAGCGTTGGGCGGTACGTCGGTCAGCACGATCGGCAGCCCGGCGGCGAGGTACGCCTTGAGCTTCCCGGGATCGGCCCAACGTGTGAAGGTGGACTCCGCCGCAAGGTACGGCGCAGCCGCGACCGATCCCTCGGCGAGAAGCCGCTCCACCTCGCGGTGGTCGGCCACGTAGCCATGGAAACGGACAGCCTCGGCAAGTCCGAGCCGCGCTGCCTGTCGCCTCAATAGCAGGCAGCTGGTCCCCGTCGCCGATCACGTCGAGGTCGAGCGAGATCCACGCGATCGTAGAAGAGCCAGTGCATCGAGTAGCGCGGCCGTGCCACGCCCCTCCGTCAGATGTCCGAGGAAGACGATCCTGCGCGCCTCGAACCCGTCCGCGGGTACGACCGGCGTCCGGGCGAGCCAGGCACCCATCGGCACGACGTGGACCGGAGTCGCGGCGCCGAGGCCGAGACGCGCGTCGCGCGCGTCGCGGGCGCGTGCGGAGAGCTCAACGCGCGCATCGGCGTGCCGGCAGGCGAGGCGATCGAGCCGTCGTAGATCGCGTGAGGAGCGCATCCTCTCCGAACCGATCGGGCGTGAAGTCGACCGACCACAAGACGACCGCGGTCGCTCGTCTCAGTCGTCGTTGCAGGAGCCCGCGGGCGGCGGCAAGAGGGTTGAACCCGAACCACGCGTCGACGGAGCGATGGACCAGAGGGACGAGCGGGTCGACCGCGTACGAAGCGGCGGCCGAAACGGAGTCCACCTCGTGCGCACCTTCACCTCGCGGCTCGGTTCTCGAACGTCGTCACGACGTGTCGCTTCCCTTGCTCGGGGAGGAGCGGGTGCGTCACCATCACGATGCGGGCCCGCGTTCTACGAGGTGGTCGCGCAGCGCCTGAGCAGGCCCGTCCGCATGGCCGTTGGCGACGATCGCGAAGGACGAGCCGGCGACCTGTCTCGATGGCTCGCTCACAGTCCCGGCTCGGCCGCGATGGGCTCTGCCCGGAGCTCGGGCTCGCCGGCGGACGTCGTCGCGCGTGGCGCCGACAGCACGATTGCGTCTTCGACGGACGTGGCCGCCGGATCGGTCTTGACGACCAGGTACGAGCGCCCTCTGGGAATGTCCACCGTTACTGAGACCGGCGTCTTCCCGTCGAGCGCGAACGATCGCTCCGATGCTGACGTCCCCGATCCGTAGGACGCGCTCTTGGCCCTTCGGCGGCGTCGCGACGAGCGAGATCCGCGCGACACTCGGCGCCTTCGCGATGAACTCCATCGTCCCAACGCCAGACGGAGAGATGAGCGGGTAGCCGACACCGCCATCGAGCAATACCGGCCCGCCGAAGCCGCCCTCGAGAAGGACGAGCGCCGGTGCCGCCGGCGCGACGACGCGCCAGACGGACGATCCATCGGGAGTGCGCGCCACGAGGTCATAGCCCGGTCCCCAGTCCGCGTTCGGAACGTCTGCTGGGTCGCCGGCGAAATCGAGCGCGTCGGGGTGCGTCACGATCGCGGTCACGCCGAGGAACGTGAGAGCCTCGGCCGCCCCGGGAGAACGTGGGTCGACGAGCATCCGAGCGGCATCGAAGGCCGTCGTTCCGATCGCGTCCGAGTTGAGGAGCGGCCGGCCGTGACTCCGCTGCCAGAAGAGGCGATCGACGTCCTGAACGAGCGGATACTCGGCCACGATGCCCTCAGGCGTGCGGTCGAGCGCCTCGTACTCCGCCGGGACGTCGGTGCGAAGCAGAGGGGTCGCGGCATGAACGGACAGCTCGAGGAACGAGAAGCACATCGCTCCGATGACGACGACCGCCGGGACGACGACGCCCGGTCGCACGGCGGAAGCTCGCCGAGCGATGACCTGGAGGCCGAGCGCAGCGAGCGGCACGAGGGCGGCCATGACGACCGGGATCCACCGCGTCGGGACGCGGAACGCGGGCGTGAGCTCCCAGAGGACACGCGAGGGTGCCCAGACCTCGGTCCCGAGGATCGGAATCGGACTAGGCGCTGCGAGCACGAGCCCCGCAACGACGACTGCCGCGAATCCGACGGTTGCGGACCGCAGCTGCAGGGACAGCGTGGTGCGGCGACGCCACGCAACGATGAGCCACACGAGCGCGAGCGCGAGCGTGAGAAGACCGAGGTAGTTCCGCGTCTCCGTCGGGTTCGATCCGTGTTGGTGGTCGGCCCAGAACGACTCGAGCGAACCGCCGACGACCCGGTTGCCCCGCGACGGGACGACGAGCTCGATCGCGCGCAGCCCGTACTGAGAGAGGTCGGCCGAGACACGGTCGAGACCGACGTTCTTGCCGGTCCCGGCGATCACGGCGAGTGTCGCCACGAGCAGGCTCGCGACGACAGCGGCAGCCGTCACACCGCCGGTCACCTTCAAGCCCTGCCGCCAGCCGATCACGACCCCGACGGCGAGGCCGAAGACGAGCGACACGACGACGGCCATCGTTCCGAAGTAGCCGGAGGTCAGCCAACATCCCAGAGTTGCCGCGCCCACCAGCCCGTAGCGCACGAGGGTCGGCGATCGAGCCGCCGCCACCAACGCGATGAGGAGGAGCGGGAGCAACTCGAGATGGACGAGTGAGGGATGCGGCGTCCGAGCGAGGTGCCACGGGAAGACGATGTAGACCATCGCGGCCCAGGACGACACGAGGCGACCGCAGTCGAGGTATCGGGCGAGCGCGTACATCGCGGCCCCGGAGAGCACGTACCCCGACAGGAGCACGAGATTGAAGGCTGCGACCTCGCCGACGACCTTCGTCGCCAGATAGGCCGGGTAGTAGGGCAGGAGCCACTGCAGATTGAGACCGTTCGCCTCGTCCCAGCCAAATGGCGCTCCGGTCAGCACGTGATGCGTCGCGCCGAAGAGGTGATAGCCGCCCTCGTGCTGCATGCGCCACAGCCACCAGACTCCGCCGACCGCATCCGAGCCATCGGCGACGATCGCCGAGCCGAGATCGACCGTTATCGGCCAGAACAGGACGCCGACGAAGACGGCGAGGCCAACGAAGACACAGGCCGCTTCACCGAGAATCGACTTGGGGATCCGGATGTCGCTCGACAGCAGGCGCACACCGGTTCGGATCGCGCCGGCGCTGGTTCCGACGAGCACCTCGTGCGCGACGAGCAGCGCAACGCCTACGAGGATGTCGGCGACGATCACGGCGGAGGCGCTCTCGGGAACGAGAGCAAGGATGGCGATCTGCACGGGAATGGCCGCGGCAACGATCCACGCGTAGCGCGTCTCGCCCCGCGACAGGTGGAATCCGACGAGGACGTTCGCGAGCGCGAAGAGCGTCATCGAGATCGTCAGCGCCACGACTAGGTCGCCGCCGGACGCGAACTCGCCGCCGAAGCTCGTGTGGATCAGGCCGCGCCCGGTCATCCAGTAGAAGACCGTGAGCGCCCCGCCGAAGACCGCGGTGACGAGGAGAGAGCGACCGAGGATGTCGGCCGTGTCCTCCCCCCGCGCTTGGCGGGCTGCGGTTCGAGGGAAGAGGACGGTGAGAATCGTGGCCGGAAGGAAGAACGCGATGCGTGCGAACGCCGATGCGGCCGCGTACGAACCGGCGTCCCCTGTGAAGCGCGCGCGTACCACGAGGAGATCGACGTTGGTGAGCAGCGCGATCCCCGTCAGGCCGACGACGACCGGCCACAGGTAGCGGAGGAACGGCCGAAGCTCGGGCCAGGCCACACGGGTGCCGCGTCGCACGGGCTCCCGGATGAGGACGACGGCGAGCAGCGCCGTCACGATGCCCGCGGCGACCGCGGCGAACGCCGCTCCGCCGAGGCGGAAGCCGGCCGCCGTCACGAGGAACAGCAGGGCAAGCCTCAGAGCAAACGGGAAGACGTACAGGACGGCGACGGCGCGAAAGCGGTCGTAGCCCTGGAGGACACCGGTGGCGATCGGGAGTGCGATCGCGATTGTCAGCCCCAGCACGGCGAACGTCATCGCCGCGGTCGAGTCGATGCTCAGGAGCTCGCGCAGCGGAACGACAAGCGCGAGTCCCACCGCGACGATCGGCACCGTCACGATGAGCCCGTAGACGAGCGTCGTACGCGCGAACGACTCGGCCCCCTCGACGTCGTCCTGCGCTCGACGCCGGGAGACCTCGCGGGACACTGCAAGCTGCAGCGCACCGATCGGAAGCAGGACGACGGTCAACAACCCGAGCAGTGCCGCGAGAGCCCCGTAGTCGTCGGCGCCGAGTGCCCGACCCGCGGCGAGAAGGAAGACGTAGTTGAGAAGCGTCGCGAGGAGCGACGCGATTGCGATCAGGACGCCGCTGCGCACTCCACTCGGTGTGGCGCGGCCGCGCTCCGCGGTGTCGACGTCGCTGCCCAGAGCGGTGACGGAGGTTACCGCCCCGGCGTGTCGCCACTCGCGCCGGCAGCCCTCAGCGCGAAGCCGCTTCCTGCAAGCCGCTCGGGTAGCGAGCACACGACGAAGACGACCGAGGTGACGAGCGCAACGCTCGCAAGCGCCGGGCCGTCGCCTCGCGGCCAGCCCCGGTACCAGTCGAGCAGCTCGAAAACGGTGAGAGCCAAAGGTGCGAACCACAGCGCTGACAGCCTGGGCCGCGCCAGGGCGATGGGTACGACGAGGAGAACGAGGTAGTGAAGCCAAAGGATTGGCGTCGCGACCAGTCCGGCCGCAAGGGCCAGCGTCAGCGACCGCCTGTCGCCGCTGCCGGCGTCGCCTCGTGCGGCACGCCAAGCCAGCACGAGGAGGACGATCGCGAGCAGTCCCACGAGTGCGCGCGCAGCTCCCGCCGGAATGCCGAGAGTGACGAAGATCGCAAGGGCCGAGTACGAGTTCTCGGCCTCGAAGTCCGTGAGCCGGCGGCCGAGCTCCGGATAATCCGTCAGACCGCGGAACCCGATCGCAGCCCACGACATGAGCGCCAGCCCGGCGGCGACACCAACGGCGCCGGCAGACGTCTTCCAGCGACGCGTCGCTGCCAGCCAGACCACGAGCGGCCAGAGAAAGACCTTGAGCACGATGGCAGCTCCGATCGTGAGCGATGCCGCCGCGATCCGCTCTCGATAGCGCCAGCCGAGGGCGACCAAGAGCACAAGGATCGGACCGACGGCGCCGTACTCGACGTTCTCCAGCGTCGGCGGATAGAGGAGGGCGACCGGGTAGCAACGCCAGTCCCGCACGTCGAGCGCGAGGAGCGCCCCGACGATGCTCGCGATCGCGAGCAGCGAGACGAGGACTGCTGCCGGAGAAGATCCGCGCACCTCATCGGGCAGGGCGGTCGCGGGAACGAGAACGAGCGCGAGCAGCGGCGGGTAGACGTACGGAGCGGCGCTTTGCTCGGTGACCTGATCGGGGTCGACGTACGGGTTGTCGCCGGCGCGCACACGATCGGCTGCGCTGAGATAGATGGCAAAGTCGAACGGGAGCTGGAGGCCACCGAGCGAGCGGAGTGAGTTCGCCCAGACCGTGTCGTCGTGCCATCGGTTCGCCGTTGCCCTCGCGCCGAGGGGAAGCACGATCGTCGCCGCGAGCGCGCATGCGACCACCAGCAGGATCCGACGCCTTCGCGCACTCGTCACAGGCGGTGACAGTACCCTGGGCGCATGCGCGCATTGGTCGTGGCGCTAATGACGGCCTGCTTGGCGCTGGCATCGGTCTCGACAGCTGCGTCGGGCACGACGCTGCGCATCACGTACTGGGAGAACTCGGCCACGCCGACCGACAGCTGGAACTGGACTGTGCGCTGCAATCCTGCCGGCGGGACACTGCGACGCCCCGTACGCGCATGTGCGCGGCTGACGTCGGGCGGTGCGAAGCTCTTCGCGCCGCTCCCGCAGAACGCCGTCTGCACCGAGATCTACGGCGGGCCGCAGAAGGCGCGAGTCGTCGGGACCGTGAACGGACGACGAGTCCGGGCGACGTTCACCCGGACCGACGGCTGCGAGATCTCACGGTGGCAGCGGATCTCGCCGTGGCTCGTCCCCGCCGGCGGCGTGCGCTAGCGCCGTTACCATCGGCGGCCGTGAAGACCGTGCTCTTCGTCGGCGCCGGGCGCCACCAGCGTCGCGCGATCGAGCAGGCGCGCGCCCGAGGACTGCGGGTGGCGGCAGTCGACCGAAATGCCGACGCACCGGGACTCGCGGCGGCCGACGTCGCCGAGGTCGTCGACTTCACCGACGTCGACGAAGTGGTCGAGGTCGCCCGACGCGTCGGCGTCGACGGTGCGCTCACGGTCTCTGCCGACCGCGCCGTGCCGGTCGTCGCCGCCGTGGCGGAGGAGCTCGGACTTCCGGGGATCGGCACCGAGACGGCCCACCTGCTCACGCATAAGCGCGCGATGCGAGACGTGCTCGGAGCCGCCGCGCTCCCACAGCCGCCGTATGCGTTGCTCCGCTCCGCCGACGACATTGATGCCGCTCTCGAGGCCGTCAGCTTCCCGGCCGTCCTGAAGCCGGTCGACTCCGGCGGCCAGCGCGCCGTCTTCCGCATCGAAACGCGCGAGGAGCTCGAGCGAGATCTCGCCGAGGCGGTCGCCGAGTCGGCGACGAACGAGGCGCTCCTCGAGGAGTTCGTCGACGGTGTCGAGCTGAACGGCATCGTCATCGCCCGTATTGGCGAGCCTGCGCTGATCACGCTCTCCGACCGCCTGCGTCCGCCCGGGATCGGCTTCGGCGTCGGCTGGATGCACGTCTACCCACCGTCGATCCCGCACGACCAGCTTCGGCTCGCGGGCCAGGTGGCGGTCGAGTCCGTGCGCGCACTCGGTCTGCAGGACGCGATCGCGTTTCCGCAGCTGATCGCGTCTTCCGACGGGGGCGTCGCGGTCGTCGAGGTCGCCGCGCGCATTCCCGGCGGTCAGATGGCCGACCTCGTACGGCACGCGGTCGGCGTCGACCTGGTCGAGGTGGCCCTCCTACAGGCGCTCGGGGAGCTCGTCCCCGACGACGTCGCGCTCCCCCGCTTCACGCAGCCGCTCGCGATCAAGTTCTTCACCGCGGAGCCGGGGCCGCTGCCGACCGGGCGCGTCACGAGGATCGGCGAGCTCGATCCGGTGCTCGCATCCCAGGGCGTCGTGCAGGCGGACACGTACCTCCAGCTCGGAGAGACAATCCGACCGGTGCGACGGGACGGCGATCGCCGCGGCTACGCGATCGCGATCGCGGACACGCCCGAGGAGGCGGTGCGGCGGGCAGAGAACGCGGCCTCGAAGCTCGTGGTGGACGTCGAGACCGCCGCGTGAGCTGCTCCTTCGACCTGCGGCACTACGCCGAGATCCTCGAAGCGGGAAAGGCCGGTGGCTACCGCTTCGCCTCGTTCGGGAACGGGCCGGAGCGCGGTGAGATCTACCTTCGCCACGACATCGACCTCTCGCTCGATGCAGCACTCCGGATGGCCGCGGTCGAGGCGGAGCACGGCGTCCGCGCGACCTATCTCCTCATGACCGAGTCCGTCTTCTACAACCTCGCCTCGAGCGAAGGGGTCGAGGCGGTCGCGCGGCTGCGCGACCTCGGCCACGCGGTCGGCCTGCACGCCGTGTACCCGAACGCCGAGCTCGACGACCGCTTCGACCGGGTCGTCTCCTGGCACAACCCCGATCCCGAGAAGATGTCGAAGGCGATCTCCGGAGCGATCAACGTGTACGCCGAGCCGTACTTCGACCGCCCGGCGTACCGCTCCGACTCGAACCAGCACTGGCGCTCGGGATGCCCGCACGAGGAGCTCCGCGGCGGCGGCTTCCCCTGGCTGCAGATCCTCGTGCACCCGGAGATCTGGGTCTACGAAGGCGCGACCATGGGCCTGACGATGCGGACGATGCTGAACGCGGAGAAGGAGCGGCGCCTCGAGCAGCTCCGAGCCGACCGCATCGATCTCGACTAGCCCGTGCGCGTCGTCCATTGCCCGGTGAACACGGCAGGGGTGCCGTGGGCGAACGTCCAGGCGCTCCGCCGGCGCGGTGTCGATGCGCAGCTCGTCGTCTTCAACCGCTACAAGCTCCACTCCGAGGCCGACTGGTCACTCGAACGGCGTGGGGGCTTCGTCCGGCGGCAGGCGATGCAGTGGTCGGCGCTGGCGCGTCTCCTTCCCCGTACAGACGTCTTCCACTTCTACTTCGGGCTGACGCTCGTTCCGCAGTCCGTGCAGTTCCCGCTGCTCCGCGCGCTGCGGAAGAAGTCCGTCATGCACTACCTCGGCTCCGACATCCGCGGGAAGTCCCCGGCCGAGCTCGCGTACGGGAAGAAAGCGGGCGCGCAGGTCGTCGGCTCCTACGACGCGATCCGCTGGGTGCCCGCGGCGGAGATGATCCCGCCCGGCATCGACGTGGCCGCGATCGAGCCCGCGCCACCCTCGGACCGGGCGCGGCCGGTGATCCTCCACGCGCCCTCCTCCCGGCGCCGGAAGGGGACGGAGCACGTCATCGCCGCGTGCGAGGGCCTCGACGCGGACCTCGTCCTCGTCGAGGGTCTCCACCACGACGAGGCGTTCGAGCGCTATCGCGAGGCCGACATCGTCGTCGACCAGCTGAACGCCGGCTGGTACGGCCTGTTCGCCATCGAGTGCATGGCCCTCGGCAAGCCGGTGGTCACGTTCCTGCACGACGAGGCCGTCGAGCGGACAGAGCGCGAGCTGGGCACCCGGGTCCCCATCGTGCGCGCGGCGAAGGAGACACTGCGGGCCCAGCTGGAACCGCTCGTCGCCTCGGCGGCGGAGCGGCGGCGCATCGGCGCCGAGTCGCGGGCCTACGTCGAGCAGGTCCACGACCTCGAGCGTGTCGCCGACCGCCTGCTCGCGCTCTACGCTCGCCTCTGATGTCCTCGCTCGGAGGCCAGCTCAAGCGGCTCGGCAAGCACTCCGTCATCTACGGGCTCGGCGGTCTCGTCTCGCGCATCCTCGCCGTCCTTCTCCTCCCGCTGTACACGCGGTACCTCTCGCCGTCCGACTACGGGAAGGTCGAGACGCTGATCGCGCTCACGACGGTGATCGGGATCGTCCTGCGCATGGGGATCTCGAGCGCGTTCTTCCGCTTCTACTTCGACTCCCCGGAACCGGCCGCCCGACGCCTCGTTCTCCGCACGTCGTTCTGGTTCACGATGGGCACGGCCACCGTCGGGCTCCTCCTCGGACTCGCGCTGTCGGGCGAGATCTCGCATCGCCTGTTCGGGTCGAGCGACGACCAGGAGCTCGTCATGGCGGCGTTCGTCGGCCTGTGGGCGGGGATGAACTACGAGCAGCTCACGTCGCTCTTCCGTGTCGAGGAGCGCTCGGTGGCATTCGTGTCGGCAAGCCTCACGAACATCCTCGTCACGGTGGGCGCGACGCTCCTGCTCGTCGTCGCGCTGGACAAGGGACCGGTCGGCGTGATCGTCGGCAACTTCACCGGAACGCTGCTCGTCTACGCGATCCTGATCGGGTACCGGCGCGAGCAGCTCGGCCTCCAGTTCGACCGGGGCCTCCTGCGAGAGATGAACCGCTTCGGGGTTCCGCTCGTGCCGACCGCACTCTTCCTCTGGATCACGAACTTCTCGGACCGCCTCTTCCTCGTGCACCTCGCGGACACGACCGAGGTCGGCCTCTACTCGGTCGGCGTTCGGATCGCCTCGGCTCTCGTGCTCCTCCTGACCGCGTTCAGGCTGGCCTGGCCCGCCTTTGCCTACTCGATCGACGACGACGCCGCGGCCCGCAGGACGTACGCGTACGTCCTGACCTACCTCGTGGTCGTCACGACGTGGGTCGCCACGGGTTTGGCGCTGCTCTCGCCGTGGATCGTGCAGTGGATCGCGGCGCCCGCCTTCGAGGAGTCGTCGCGCGTCGTCGGCCCACTCGCCTTCTCGACGGTCGCGTTCGCCGGCTATCTCGTCGTCGCGATCGGGGTCGGACGCGCCCGGCGGACGCAGTTCAACTGGGTCGTCACCGGAGCCGCCGCGGTCGTCAACATATGCCTCAACCTGATCCTGATCCCGCCCTACGGGATGGTCGGGGCCGCCGTCGCGACGATCGCTGCATACACGACGATGTTCGTGGGCATGGCGTGGTGGTCGCAGCGCATCTACCCCGTTGCGTACCAGTGGCGGCGCGTCGCGACCGCAGCCGCCGCGGGAGTCGCACTGGTCGTGGTCGGCAAGCTTGCGGGCGGCGGGCTGCCCGTCGCCGTCTTGCTCGCGCTCGCCTACCCGCTCGCCCTGCTCCCGCTCGGCTTCTACCTGCCGTCGGAGCGGAGAGCGATCGGGGCGCGCCTGCGTCTCGCGCGCTGAAGCTCAGACGACGATGCGGTAGACCTGGAAGCACTCGGCGTAGTCGCGGTTGACGTTGACGCCGTGCACGCGCGAGAGGTTCCAGATGTACTCGGGGTCGGCGTAGCGCCGGTGCTGCTGCGAGGCGTAGCGCGAGAGGGCCGCGACCTTCATCTCGATGTGCCGCTTCTCGAGGGCGATGTACGCACCGTACGAGAAGTCGAAGTTGTTCCACGGCACCTCGTAGCCGAGAATCGTCGTCCGCTTGAAGGCGCGTAGCCCTTCCTGCGCGATCGTCTGGTGGTCCTGGTGGACGTCGTGGTGCGACGGCTGGAACACGACGTCGGGCTTCCACTCCTCCCACAGCGCGACGAGGAGCTCGAGGATGTCCTGCCGCCGCTCCGGGAACGTCCGGACGTCGAAGTCGTGGACGGTGAGCCAGTCCGCGTGGATGCCGAGCTCGGCCGTCGCCTCGCGCACCTCGCGGGCCAGGGTGTCGGGCTCGAAGCCGGGCGGAAGCGATCGCGTCGCGATCGAGAAAGCGACGTAGCGCACCTCACAGCCGCCCTCGACGAGCCGCGCCATCGTCCCGCCGCAGCCGAGCTCGCCGTCGTCCGTGTGCGGAGCCAGCACGAGCGCACGCTTCCAGGCGTCGATCACCGCGCCATTCAATCACTCGTGACGTAACGTCCATCGGTCATGGAGCACGCGCAGCTCGCGGAGATCGCCGCGCTCCTGGGCGCGCTGGGCGCAGTCGGCGCGCTGGTCACGCGCGGCGGGATCTTTCCGCTCATCGGTCTCGGGCTGCTCGGCGCGGCGACGGGCGGTCTCGCATGGTCGCTTGTCGGTGACGAGGACGTCGAACTCCTCCTCCACGACCCGGCTGGAATAGCACTCGTCGCCATCGGCGCCGCAGCGGCGATCGTGCTCGCCGTCCCGTTCGCGCGCTACCCCGCGGTCGTCCCGGTCGCCATGCTCGCGGCCGCCCCGTTCCGTGTCCCCGTCCAGCTGGGCGCCGAGGAGGCATTTCTGCTCCTGCCGCTGTACCTCGTGATCGCGGCAGCCGCGCTCGCGCTCGCATACCGCATCCTCACAGGCGAACGACCTCCGCCGCCGCCGTTCCTGCTCGCGCTCCCGCTGGCGGCGTTCGTGACGCTGGCGTCCACGTCGTTCCTGTGGACGTGGGACGAACGCGCCGGCGGCATCGCGCTCGCGTTCTTCGTGTTCCCCTTCACGGCCGGGCTGGCGACCGTCGCGCGCAGCCCGATCGCGGAGTGGCTTCCGCGCGCGCTGCTCGGCACGCTGGTCGCGCTCGGGACGCTCTTCGCCGCCGTCGGCATCTGGCAGGCGCACACACGGACGCTCTTCTTCGGACGAGACGTGGAGGTGGCGAACGCCTACACGTCCTTCTTCCGCGTCACGTCGCTCTTCAAGGACCCGAGCCTCTACGGGAGGTACCTCGTCGTGCCGATCGCCGTGCTGCTGGTCGCGATTCTCGTGCGCCGCGGCCGCACGATCGACTGGGTCGTCGCGACCGGGTTCGTCGCGTTTCTCTTTCTCGGGCTCTTCTACTCGTACTCGCAGTCGAGCTTCGTCGCGCTGTTCGTCGTCACGTTCGCCGTCGCGGTCGTCGGCGCCGACGGACGAACGCGGGTCGTCCTGCTCGCGTGCGCGGTCGTGGCGACCCTCGCAGCCGCCGGTGTCGCGGGTGCCTCGATCGGGGGACGGTCTGCAAAGGACGTCACGAGCGGTCGCTCGCGACTCGTCGACGTCACGGTGGAGGCGTTCGAGGAGCGGCCGATCGCCGGCGTGGGTATCGGCGGCCAGCCGAAGGCGAGCTCGGAGATCGTGAGAAAGGGCTCACCGAGTCGCAACGCCTCTCACACGACGCCGCTCACGGTGCTCGCCGAGCTCGGCGTGATCGGTTTCACACTCTATGCCTGGCTGCTCGGCGCGGTCGCGTGGGCGCTCGTCCTCGTCGCCCGCACGGATCGCGATGTTCGGCGTCGGTCTCGCGGCGGTCTTCCTCGTCCTCGGCGTGCATTCACTGCTCTACGCCGGGTTCTTCGAGGACCCGCTCACGTGGGGTGTCATCGGGCTCGCATGCGCGGCGCTCGCCCGCGCATCGAGTCCGAGCGAGGCTGCGGACGAGTCGAAGGACGCCGCGCCGGCGGCTCCGGAGCTGCTGGCACACTGACCCACGGTCGGGCGTCCGGCCGTTTGCTTCATGCCGAAAGCCTTCGTCTGGATCCTCGTCGCGGCCACGGTCGCCGTGCTCGCGCTCTTCGGTCTTGCGATCGGGATCGCCGTCGTGACCCGCGAGCCCGACTCGGGTGCCCTGGACACCGATCTCGAGGGCGTCACGGTGTCGCCGCCCACGACTGCGCCCGAGCCCGAACCCGAGCCCGAGCCCGAGCCGGTGGGCGACAGGCGGTGCTGGAAGACGTTCGGGGGTGATCCGCGTCGATCGCTCGCCCGACCGGACGCGGCGCTCGGGCTCCCCGCGAAGCGCTCTTACTGGTCGCATGGTCTCGGTACGTACATCGAGTTCCCGCCCGTGTACTGCGACGGCGAGCTCTACGTCAACGGCTTCTCCGGGACGACCTTCGCGTTCGACGCCGAGACCGGAAAGATCCGGTGGACGCGACGGGTCGGCGGAAAGCTGCCTTCGAGCCCCGCCATCGACGGCCCACGGATCCTCGTCGCCTCGCAGGACGGCACCGTCACGGCCCTCGCGAGGAGCTCGGGTCGACAGCTCTGGCAGGTGCGAACAGCGGGAAGGTCGAGTCGTCGCCCGTGGTCGTCGACGGCACGGCGTACTTCGGCTCGCACGATGGGCGCGTCTTCGCCGTCGACTCGGCGACCGGGCGCGTCCGCTGGGCGTACCAGACGCCGGGTCGCATCAACGCGAGCGCTTCGGTCTTCGGCGGCCAGGCGTGCGTCACGACCTATGCCGGCTCGTTCGTCTGTCTCGACCGCCGCACGGGAGAGGAGCGGTGGACGACGTACCTCAAGCGCGACGCGTTTCGCTACGAGAGCTTCTATGCGAGCCCGTCCTCGGACGGGACACGTCTCTATTCGGTGTCCCGTTCGGGACGCGTGTACGCGCTCGACGCCTCGAGCGGCCACGTCGTCTGGAGTGCAGGGGTCGGTGGGCTCGGATACACGACGCCGGCGGTCTCGGAGGGACGCGTGTTCGCCGGTGGCTTCGACGGGCGCCTCCGGGCATTCCGCGCCACGAACGGCGAGGAGCTCTGGAGCACCGAGACGGGCGGGCGGCTGCTCGGCGCGCCCGTCGTCATCGGCCCCTACGTCTTCGTCTCGACGCTCGAGAAGCGAACGGTCGCGCTTCGCGTGGAGGACGGGTCGCTCGCGTGGCGGATTCCCCTCGGCAAGTACGCACCGGGAATCGCGACGGAGCGGACGTACTTCCTCTCCCTCAACGGGCGCCTGATCGCGACCCCCGGCCGCGACGTGCCGCGCTCCCTACGCTGACAGCCGCGGATGGCGCCGCCGCCACAGCGGCGAGCGTTGGAGCAGCGACGCCGACGCGTTCCACGCGGCGAGGCGGGCGTCGTACGCCAACCGAGACGCCGCCGCACGCGCGCTCGACCCCGACGACGTGACGTCGTAGCCGAGCTCGCGGAGGACGTCCCCGGCGACGCTGCTCGAAGGCGACGACGTCCTCGGAGGACATGTCGTCGCGCCAGCTCCGAACGCCCACGGTCGGCGGCCGTAGGAGCCTCTGCTGGTGCGGTTTCTCGGACACGTCGACGGCATCTGCGTACGCGAGCATGTCCGGCTCGAAGGGGATCTCCGCGAACTCGCAGATCCCGGCGACGACGCCCTCGGAGTCGGTGACGAGCTCCTCGTACCGGATCTCGCTGTACCGGCCGGAGCCGACGCGCCGTCCGAGCGCCCGGGCGTCGGACACCTCCTTGCCCCAGAGGCACGCGAACTGCGCCGGTGTCGCCGGGTGCGCCCATGTTCGCGTGAACGTCCCCTCCGGCATCTCGAGGAACGAGAGAGCGGCATCGCGGCCGTCCCGGACCAGGTGGACGTACTGGGCGTCCGGGAAGAGGCTCTCCAGGAGCCCGAGGTGGCGCATGTACATCGGGGTCTTGTCGCCCCAGCGCGGCTTGCCCGCCCGCTCGGCGTATGCCTCGAAGATCGCCGCAATCGCAGCGCCCGTCGGCATCCCCGTGCGGATCCGCGGCTCGATGTCCGCCTGTTGCAGCCCCCACGCCCGGATCGTCGGGATGCGCGCGACGTCGTCGAGGAAGCGCCCGGCAGAGACCGTGCGACCGTGGCGCCGTGCGAGCAGAGGCACGAAGAACGACTCGTCCGGGATCGCGATCCCCGGCGAGCGGTCGAGGATCACGCGCAGAAGCGTCGTCCCCGAGCGGCTGACGCCGAGGACGACGAACGGCCGGCTCACTGGGTCGGCGGCGCGACGACGTCGACGGCCGCGCGCGCCGCCCGCCCGCCGACCGTGACGTAGAGCGAGTACGAGCCCGGCGTCTCCGGCGCCCGCAGGACGAGGACCGCGCGCCGGCCGACACCGCGCTTTCCCGCGAAGAGCCAGCCGTACGAGCTCGCGTCGGTGAGCACACGCACGGAGAAGCGCTTGCCGGCGACCGCTTCGATGCGCTCGCGGGAGAGCTCGACGAACCGGACGCGGACGGACACCGCGCGCGTGCGCATGGAGCGGTTGCCTGCACGGTCGGCGGCACGCAGCCGGATCTCGTAGACCCCTGGCCCCACCGTGCGGCCGTTGACACGGCCGAACCACACGAGATTCCCCTGCTGGCGCCGGAACTTGCTCTGTACCCGCTGGCGGCCGTCCACGAGCATCACCGCCCGTGCGCGCTCGTCGATCCGGTAGGTCGCGGTCACGCGATCCCGTCGGCCGTCGCCGTCCGGCGAGAAGACGCGCGGGATCACGCGCACGAGCGTGATCACCGGTGCGGTCGTGTCGACCCGAATGGGGTTGGGAAGCACGATCGTCCGACCGTTGCGCCGGAGTCTTACGCGCGGCCGGTAGACGCCCTCTGCGACGACCCGATCGGCGTTGTCGCGGCCGTCCCACGTGTACGAGACCCGCCCGGCCGACTCACGTCGGTTGCGGACGACGGTTCGGATCGAGCGCCCGTTGCGGTCGAGGATGTCGAGCGTCAGGGTCTCGCGACGCCGCAGGACGAACGAGATCACCGAGAGGTCCCGGGCGCACTCACACACGGGAGAAAAGACGCGATCGACCTTCGTGCCGGTGATCGGGCTTCGCTCCAGCTTCAGTCGCTCCGTCACCGCGAAGGCGGCCGCGGTCGCGCCGAGCAGGGCGAGGACGATCAGGAGCTGGGGCCACCGCGCCAACGCGCGGAAGTTACAGCGGGTCTAGGTTTCGAACGAGGACGAACGGCTCCGCGTGCTCGCAGCCGCAGCTCGCGCCGTAGAACTCCGCGCCCGCGCGGATCGCGCGTTCGCTCCTCGGATGCGGGTACTCGCGTCGCTCGGTCTCGTAGTGCGCGAACGCGGCGATCTTGCGCTCGAGTCTCCCCGTGATGTCGACGAACCAGTTCGGGACGAACCAGTTCAGCGGCGCCGGAGTCCACTCGGTGCTCGACGTCGGCGCGTACGTGAGGACGCGCCGCACGACCTGGCCGGGCGTCGGACGCGTCGCAACGGCGACCGAGTCGAACAGCGCGCTGTGGTCGCGGTTGACGTCCGGGTGCGGCGTGTACACGACCTGGGGTCCGAAATCGGTCACGTGCTTCTCGACGATGCGATTGACCTCGACGTGCGGGAGCGTGTCGAGCCGCATGTCGGGGAGATCGAGGTGGACGTAGTCGCTCACCCCGAGCTCCGCCGCAGCGCGGACGGCCTCGTCCTCCTTGCGGGCCCGGATGTCGGCGTCGCCGGGGTACTGGGTCGAGGAGCCGTCCGTCACGACGACGATGCGCACGTCGTCGCCCGCGTCCGCGTGGACGGCGATCGTGCCGCCCATCCCGAGCACCTCGTCGTCGGGGTGCGCTGCGAAGACGAGCACGCGCGTCATCCGAGCCGCGCTCCCAGGGTCAGCTCGACCGCCTCGGTCTGGATCTCCTCGAGCAGCAGGCCGCCCTCGCCGCACGCGACGACCGGGCCCTCGGCGCTCAGGTCCACGATCGTCCCTGCGGGTGCTGCATCCTTCAGCTCGACCGGTCGTGCGCCCCAGACGATCACCTTGTCCTCGCCGAGATACGTGAACGCCCCCGGGTACGGCCTCGTCTGAGCCCGAACCCAGTCGTAGAGGTACGGCGCACGTGTCTCCCAGTCGATGATCCCGTCGGCGGGAACGCGCTTCGGCCATGCGCTCGCCCGCGTCGGATCCTGCGCGATGCGGGGTGCGGTACCGGTGACGAGCTGCGGCACGAACTCACGGGCAAGGGCGACATGGGCATCGGCGAGCCTGGCGAACAGCGTGGTCGCGGTCTCGTCCGGGGCGATGTCGACGACGACCTGGCCGACGATCGTGCCCGAGTCCGCGGTCGCGTCGACGATCTCGAACAGCGTCACGCCGGTGCGCGCGAGACCGGTCAGGATCGCCCACGGGATCGGTGCGCGTCCCCGATGGCGCGGAAGCAGGGTCGGATGCATTCCGAACACCCCTTCGCGGGCGATTGCGATGAAGGGGTCGTGGACGAGCTGCGACCAGCCGACGACGAAGATCAGCTCCGGCTCGAGCTTGCGGATCGCGTTCAGCGTGTCCGGCGCGTTGATGTCCCGCGTCTCGACGAGCGCGGCATCGAATCGCTCGGCGATTCCGTCGAACGCGCACTGGCCCGAGCGGCTCGGGTCGATCGGGCCGGGCAGCGTGACGACCCCGACGATCTCCGCGCCCGCGTCCGCCGCCGCCTCCAGGCAGTCGCGGCCGATCGTGTCGAAGCTCACCCAGACCGTGCGCATCGCCGCGCGATGCTACCGGGCTACTCCGCGACGGACGCCGCCGCACCGCGGCCGCGGACGAAGCGGATCCAGCTGTGCCGCGCGAGCAGGACGAGCAGCGCGACGGCGCCGGCCGAGAGTGCGACGACCACGATCGTCCCTGCTCCGGGCACGTTCAGGAGCTTGATCCCGGCCAGCCCGAGGACGCCGGCGAGGAGGAGCCGCAGCCGCTGCTCGGGGATCGAGAGCGTCAGGCGGCCACCGATGAGCACCCCGGGGATAGAGCCGAGCAGGAGCCAGAAGAGGATCCCGAAGTCGATGTTCCCTGCGGCCCAGTGGGCGGCGCCGGCGACGTACAGAAGGATCGCCGCGTGGAAGATGTCCGTCCCGACGACCTTGTGCGCCCGGAGCGGGAACACGACGAGGAGCGTGAGTCCGAAGAACACGCCGCTCCCGACGGACGTCAGCCCGACGATGAAGCCGCCGAGGAGCCCGATGAGGATGGCCGCGACCTTGTCGCGTGTCGTCAACGTCCAGTCCGGATCCGCCTCCGGGCCGCTCGGCTGGACGAGGCTCTTCGCAATCAGTCCCACCGCACCGAACAGAAGCGCCGCTCCCAGCACTTGGCCGAGCACCGACTTCGCCTCGTCGCCGTAGCGGTCCGTGAGGTACTCGTTGAGCCAGACACCGACGAGCGACGCTGGGATCGAGCCGACCAGCATCCAGCCCGCGAGCCGTGCCCGGACGTTTCCCATGCGCCGGTGCTGGGCGGCGCCGACCGTCTTGAAGACGGCGCCGTGCGCGATGTCGGTGCCGATCGCCGTCGACGGCGGGATGCCGAAGATGAAGACGAGGATGGGCGTCATCAACGAGCCGCCACCCATCCCCGTCATCCCGACCAGAAGCCCCGTGAGGAGCCCCGCGAGGGTCAGCTGCCACGTCACGTGGCGCTACCTCTACTGCTGCCGATACGCGTCGATGAGGACCGTGGCGACCTCGGGCCGCGTGAACTCGACCGGAGGGACCTCACCGTTGCCGAGCATCTCACGGACCTTCGTTCCGGAGAGGAAGACCCGATCCTCCGGCGCGTGGGGGCACGACTTCGTGCTCGCCATCGATCCGCAGACGTTGCACCAGAACGTGTGCTCGAAGAACATCGGCTCGATGTCGAGCTCGTGCGGCTCGAACTCGTCGAAGATGAGCTGCGCGTCGTACGTCCCGTAGTAGTCGCCAACGCCGGCGTGATCTCGGCCGACGATGAAGTGCGAGCAACCGTAGTTCTTGCGACAGATCGCGTGCCACACCGCCTCGCGGGGCCCGGCGTAGCGCATCGCCGCCGGGAACGCGGACAGGAGAACGCGATCCTCGGGGTAGTAGCCGAGAAGAAGCGTCCGGTAACAGTCGACGCGAACGTCGACCGGGACGTCGTCGGACTTCGTGTCGCCGACGAGCGGATGGACGAGCAGCCCGTCGACGGTCTCCAGCGCGACCTTCGTGAGGTACTCGTGCGCGCGATGGATCGGGTTGCGGGTCTGGAACCCGACGACGCGTTTCCAGCCGCGCTCCGCGAAGATTCGCCGCGTCTCGGCAGGGTCGCGCGCGAGCTCCGGGAACTCCGCACCGGCACGGTCGAACACGGTCACACGCCCCGCGAGGTACAGCGGCTTCTGTGCGTACAGCCGAGCGACACCGGGATGTGCGTCGTCGGTCGTGCGGAAGCACTGCTCCGCCTCGCGCTCCCTGTCGTACTCGAACGTCTCCTCGACCTCGAGCACGGCGACAGACCTGCCGGCCTCGTCCGTGAGAGCGACACGGTCGCCCGTGGGAGCAGTGTCGACCGCCAGGCAGACGGGAAGCGCCCATGGCAGGCCGCTCGCGAGGTGCATCTCCTCGACGACGCGCTCGTAGTCCGCCTTCCCCATGAAGCCCTCGAGCGGCGAGAGAGCGCCCGAGGCGATCATGTCCAGGTCGGAGAGCTCACGTGACGTGAGGGCGACGACTTCGAGCAAGTCGAGGTCGGGCGGCGCGACGCCCGTACGGTCGACGAGCGTCCCGCCGTGCGGCGCGATGAGGCGATCGGTCGTGACGGCGGTCACGCCGTCACCTTGGCCGGAACCAGGCCGAGCTCCTCGAGCCTGCCGATGACCTGCGCAGCCGACTCCTCCGCGGAGATGCCCTCGGTGTCGACGACGATCTCCGCGCGCTCCGGTGCCTCGTACGGGTCGTCGACGCCGGTGAAGCCCTTGATCTCGCCGGCGAACGCCTTCGCGTAGAGACCGTTCACGTCGCGGCGCGCGCACTCGTCGAGCGACGTGCGGACGTGGATTTCGATGAAGGGACCGTGCTCCTCGACCAGGGCGCGTGCGTTGGCGCGTGCCTGCTGGTACGGGGAGATCGCCGCGACGATGACTGCTCCGCCGTGCCGCGTGATGCGCGACGCGACCCAGCCGAGCCTCTCGACGTGCGCGTCACGGTCCTCTTTCGAGAAGCCGAGACCCTTCGAGAGGTGCGTGCGGACCGTGTCGCCGTCCAGGTACTCGACGACGAGGCCCCTCCGATCCATCTCAGGGCCGACGTGGTGCGCGATCGTGGTCTTGCCCGATCCGGAGAGGCCCGTGAACCAGAGGGTGAACCCTCCGCCGCGGTCGGTCTCGGACTCGGGATGCTCATGCGCGTGGATGTGCTGACTCATGCCGTCCTTTCGAGGTTCGTGTTCTCGTGAATGCCGCACTCGAGCTTGTCGGAGCCGGCCCAGCGACCGGCGCGCTCCTCCTCGTCCGGAGACGTCGGGCGGGTGCACGGAATACACCCGATCGAGCGGTACCCGGCGTCGTGCAGCGGATTGGAGGGTATCTCGTTGACGTTGATGTAGCTCCACACGCGCTTCTCGTCCCAGTCCGCCAGCGGGTGGATCTTGAAGACCTGGTAGCGCTCCGACCACTCGATCTTCGGCGTCTCGGCGCGGCTCGGGGACTGGTCACGGCGGATGCCGGAGATCCAGGCGTCGTACGGCTGGAGCGCGTTGACGAGCGGCTCGACCTTGCGGATGTGGCAGCAGCGGTCGGGGTCGCGCTCCCACAGGTTCGGGCCCTCCGCGCGGTGCTGCTCGGCGATCGTCGGGATCGAGGGCTGGATCAGCTTGAGCTGATACTTCTCGACGAGCGCGTCGCGCGTGTCGTACGACTCGCGGAAGAAGAGGTGCGTGTCGAGCTCCACCGTGTCCATGCGCAGGCCGAGCTCGGCGACCATGTGCACGAGCACCGAGGACTGCTTCTGCCACGAGCAGGTCAGGCAGACGCGCGGCCAGAAGAACTGGTGCGTCCAGGAGATGAGCTCCTCGGCCGTCATGGCCTCGAAGTCGAGGTCAGGGAGCCGCGGCGGGCTCGACGCTTGAATCGCCAAGCAGGACCTCCTTCAGCGTGTCGGCACGCAAGCCGAGGCGGAGCGTCTCGAGCGCGATGACCTCGTCGGGTGGAATGTTCCCGAGGTTGACCTCGGGGCCGAAGTGCCGCACGAACCACGCCTGCGACGACTTTGTCGGCGCTTCCCAGATCAGGTCGTGGAACGAGATGGAGTGCTCGATCTCGTCGACGAGACCCGTGCGCAGCTCGCCCGTCGGGCGGTAGATGCCCGCGGTGCCGCCCTCGCGACCCTCCGCGATGACCTTCCAGGAGCCCGCATCGAGCTCCTCCTTGATCCACTGCACCCACAGGTACGGCGCGATGTTGACCTCGGAGTCCTTGGAGCCGACCTCGGAGAGGACGACGAAGTCGCGGGCGAAGTCGGCGATGAGCTCGAGCTTCTGGTCGCGTGGGATGTCGAGCGTGCCGTCCGAGATCTCGACGTGCGAGAAGCGGTAGTGCTCGAGCCAGCCCTTGAACTCGTCCATCTTCGACTGGCCGTACACGGCCTCGAAGAGCGTGCCGCCGCAGACGACGGGGGTCGAGAAGGAGCGGTAGAGCGCGATCTTCTTCTCGAGGTTGTTCGTGACGTAGCTGGTCCCCCAGCCGAGCTTCACGATGTCGACGTACTCGCCCGCGGTATCGAACAGCCCCTCGATCTCGCGGAGGTTCAGGCCCTTGTCCATGACGTGCGTGAGCCCGCGGTCGCGCGGCTTGCCTTCACGGGTCGGCACGTCGAGGAAGGTGTGCCCGTCAGAATCGTGCATAGATCTCCTCCAGCTTCTGCTTGGCGCGGTTCTGCACCTCGCGGTAGAGCGAGTCGCCGTGCGCGTCGATGCCCACTGTCAGCGGGCCGAAGTCCTTCACCCGGAACTTCCAGAGGCACTCGGGCATGAGCTCCTCCCAGGCGACCTCCTCGATCTCCTCGATCTGCGTCGTCTCGAGCGCGGCGGCCCCGCCGACGATCGCGAAGTAGACCATCCCGAGCCGGTGCATCGGCTCGATCGCCTCGTCCGGGAACCCGCCCTTGCCGCAGATCGCACGGACGCCGTACTGCGAGCCGAGGCCCTCCGTGAAGCGCACCATGCGCGCCGAAGTCGTCGTCCCGATGCAGAGCTTCTCGTACTGGCCCGGGCCGATCTTGCGGACGTTGGGCGCCGTGTGCAGGAGAAATGCGCCGGAGAGGTCCATCGGCGGCTCGATGCCCTGGTCGAAGATCCGGATCTGCGTGCGGTCGCGGATCCCGATGATGTGGCCCTGGACGATCACCTCGTCGCCGGCCCGCAGCTTCAGGATCTCCGCCGGGTCGGTGACGGGGAACGTGACCTCGTGCGTGGCCATCAGGCGTCCCTCTCGAATGTTGTCGAGCCGTCGGCCGCGACGTGCGCCGACGCACGGCGGGCGGCCCAGCACTGGTAGTTCACGGCGACCGGATTGAGGGTCATGTGCGTGTCGGCGTGCTCGACGTGGACGGAGAGAACGGTGACGTCTCCGCCGAGACCCATCGGTCCGACGCCCGTCTCGTTCAGGAGGTCGAAGAGGTCCTGCTCGAGCTCCGCCACGAGCGGGTCCGGGTTGTGCGTGCCGACGGGCCGCGCGATCGCCTCCTTGGCGAGATGCATCGCGTAGTCGGCGGAGCCGCCGATCCCGACGCCGACGATCCCCGGCGGGCACGGCTTTCCACCGGCGCCGACGATCGACTCGAGCACGAACTTCTTGATCCCCGTGACCCCGTCCGCGGGGACGCACATCTTGAGGAAGCTCATGTTCTCGGAGCCCGACCCCTTCGGGCACGCACTTGACGTCGAGCCCGTCCCAGTCGGGGACGAAGTCCCAGTGCACGATCGGAACGCGGTAGCCGACGTTCGGGCCCGGTGTTCTCACGTGTGAGCGTGTGCACCGTGTTCGAGCGCAGCGGATGCTCGACCGTCGCGCGCTCCGTGCCCTCCTTGAGGGCCGCGTAGATCCGCGCAGGGTGCAGCGGGAAGTGCTCGCCCACCTTGCAGTAGTAGACGGCGATTCCCGTGTCCTGGCAGACGAGGTTCTTCTCGTCCTCGGCGACCGTGACGTTCTTGAGGATCGTCTGCAGGACGCGCTGGCCGGTGACGGAGGTCTCGCGACCGGCGGCTTCCGCGAGCGCGTCGCGCAGGTCCTGCGGGATGTCCTTCAGCGCCCAGACGTAGAGATGCGCCGCGGCGTCGGCGACGGCAGCGTCGAGGTCGGTCGTCACGACGGTCATGCGCGCGACCTCTCGGTCGCCGCCATGCCGGCGCGCCGTCCGAAGACGACGCACTCGAGCAGCGAGTTGCCCATCATGCGGTTCCTTCCGTGGGTGCCGCCCGCGATCTCGCCGCAGGCGAAGACTCCTTCGAGTGTCGTCTCGGCGTGCTCGTCGATCACGAGCCCACCGTTCTGGTAATGGAGGACGGGGTACGTGTAGATCGGCTCGGAGAGTGGATCGATCCCGGCGCCCCGGTAGCGGCGCAACATGTACGGAAGCGAGATCTCGGCGTCCTCCTGCTGGATGCGGGTCGTGTCGAGCCAGACGGCGGGCCGTCCGTCCTCGGTGAGGACTCCGCGGCCGGCCTCCACCTCGTCGAAGATCGCCTGCGAGACGGCGTCGCGAGGGCCGAGGGAGTCGGTGAACTCCTCGCCGTTCGCGTTCAGGAGGACCGCGCCGTACGCGCGGGTCGTCTCCGGGATCGAGTAGCCCTGCATCGTCGACGGCCACGCGCCGCCGTTCGGGTGGTACTGGAGCGCGTCGAGGTCGCGTGCCTCAGCGCCGGCGTCCATGGCGATGCGCGTCGCCTCGCCGGTGGCGTTCGGGTGGTTCGTCGACAGCTCTCTCCGCGTCTCCGCCTCGGCGAAGCAGCGTCCGCCCGCCGCGAGCACGAGCGCGCCCGCATCGACTGTCGCGGGACCCTCCTTCGTCTCGAACGAGGCCGCCCAGCCCGAGTCCGTGGGCGCGACGGAGCGAAGGGCGTGATGCGGCAGCTCGGCGCCACCGCCCGCCTCGTACGTCTCGCGGAGCGACTTCGTGATCGCGTGTCCGGTTCGGTCCCCGACCTGAAGGAGCCGGTGACGCGTCGCGCCGCCGCAGCGTGCAAGTCGGTACCCCCCGTTCGAACGCGTGAACTCGACTCCGAGTTCCTCGAGCCAGTGGATCGCGGACGGCGCCTCGCTCGTCAGCACCTCGACGAGCCCCGGGTCGGCCGTCTCGTGCGACGAGCGCATGACGTCCTCGGCATGGATACGCGGGCGAGTCGTCCTCGCCGAACGCCGCCTGGATGCCTCCCTGCGCCTTCGCCGAGTTGCACGCCTGCAGGGTCGTCTTCGTCGCAAGCCCTACGCGCGCACCCGACAGCTCCGCCGAGACGGCCGCGGCGAGACCGGCAGCGCCGCTGCCGACCACGAGCACGTCGAAGGAGGCGCTGCGGCGCACGAGGCGGATCGTAGCGCAGATCCTTATTCCTGTCATTAGATCCGATTATTCGACGGACACCGGATCGACACGAGTCCTCGTGCGGGAAAGCGTTACACTCCCGCGTTCATGGGAACCCTGGGCGAGATCGTCAAGCCGAGCTTCATCGCCGTCGCCCCCGAGGACACCCTCGGCGAGGTCGCGGAGCGCATGAGCGCGCAGAACGTCGGCGCGGTCGTCGTCAAGGACTTCGGCCGACTCATCGGCGTCCTCACGGAGCGCGACATGCTGCGCGCGATGGCCGCTCGTGTGCACACGAGCGACGCACGCGTCCGTCAGTGGATGACCGAGGATCCGATCACGGCGCCGCCCGACATGGGCTTCGACGAGGCGCAGCGGATCATGCTCGACAAGGGCTTCCGACACCTTCCCGTCGTGGACGGCGAGACCATCCTCGGGATCGTCAGCCTCCGCCGCATCATGGGCGGCCGGCGACCCGCCGGATCCTGAGCGCCGCCCCGGCTCAGGCGCAGGCCGAGACGACGCCCTTGGTGACCGCGTTCGCGGCCGCCGAGACGGAGATGCCCCGCCTCTTGAGCTGGCCGACGAGCTTCGCGTTCCCGCGCATTTCGCGGACGGCCGCCTCCTTCGCCGCGCCTTCGCCCAGAAGCGTGAGCCCGCACTGTCCTGGGTTCTTCGTGCCGCCGATCCAGCCGAGCGCGTAGAGGTACTTCAGCGCCGGCTTCGCGTACGGCGCACGCGTGTACGCGGTCTTGGCACCCGCAGGCGAGATCTTCTGCGCTTTTGCTGCTCTCGCGACCGCGGCGACGCCCACGCTGCTCGAGTTGAACACGGCCGTCACGTTCTTCCCGTACGCACCCGTCAGCGTGATCGCCATGAGCGAGACGGCGGCGAGGATCCCGGCGTATTCGACTGCCATACCCACATGCTCCGTCCGCAGCGGCGTTTCGTCAACGGATCACCAGATCGAGCGCAGAAGCGCCTCGATGTCCGCGATGGACGCGGGCCGCGGGTTCGAGCGTGCGGGCGGACGCTCCGACACCTGCACCGCGACGTCGTGGAGCTCGTCGTCGGGGATGCCGAGATCGCGCAGCCGCTCGAATCCTCCGAGCCGGGCGAGCTCCTCGACGCGGCTCGGAGCATCGTCCGTCCCCATGGCCTTCGCGAGCTCGCTCGACGGCGTCCGGCACGACCTCCGCGTTGAAGCGGAGGGCGGGAGCGAGGCAGAGCGCGTTGAGGGCGCCGTGCGACGCGCCGTAGCGTCCCCCGAGTGCCTGGGCCATGGCGTGCGCGAGGAACATCCCGCGGTCGGCGAGCGCCGTCCCCGCGTGCATCGCACCCTCGAGGAGCGCGGTTCGCGGATCGAGCTCTCGGCCGTCCTCGACGACGACGGGAAGCCAGCGCGCGATGCGCTCGGCGCCGGTCGTCGCGTCGTCGTGCGGGCCGGCGTACAGCGCCTCTGCGGAGTGCGCGAGCGCGTTCATCGCGGTCCCCACCGTCTCCGCACGTGGAAGGTCCAGCGTGAGCGCCGGGTCGTAGACGACCGCGACGGTGTTGGCGCCCGACCCGCCCGTCTTCGCACGTCGCGCCTCGTCGCGCATGCCGAAGTACGGCGTCCACTCGGAGCCGGAGTACGTCGTCGGGACGGCGACGAGCGGCAGTCCGGTCGCCGCGGAGACCGCCTTTCCCGTGTCGATCGCGCTGCCGCCCCCGGCCGCGACGAGACCGTCGGCTCGCCCGGCAGCCGTCGGTCGCGGCCGCGACGACGTCGACGGGCGCGTGCCGCCGGACCCCGGCGAAGCGCTGGGCTCGAGGAACCTCGAGGTCGGCGAGCCGCGGGCTCGTGACGAGGAGCGGTTGCTCGAGGCCGAGCTCGTCGAGCAGCGGATCCAGCTCCTCGAGCCCCCAGCGGACGATCACGACGCGAGCTGCTCTCGCGCGAACGCGACGAACGCGTCGGCGACCCGGGTTCGCGCGCGGCCGGTGGCGGACGCCAGCGAGATCTCGCGCGTCACGTCCAGGCCCTCGACGCGCGCCTCCGCGAGCCGGCCTGCCGCGAGGTCGATCTCGACCGCGGTCCGCGAGATGAACGTCACGCCGTATCCGGCCTCGACCGCCCGCCGGACCGATTCCTGCAGGCCGAGCTCGAGCCTGACGTCGAGGTCTCGGAGCTTGAGGCCCTGTCGCCGAAGCGCATCCTCGACGACCTGCCGCACGCCCGCGCCATCCTGCATGAGGATCAGCGTGTCGTCGCGGAGCTCGTCGAGTGTGACCGACCGCCCGGCGAACGGGTGCCCCGGCGGGCACGCGAGGATCACCTGGTCCGAGAAGAACGGCTCGAAGCGAACTCCACGATGGCGACGCGCAGCGCCGACGATGCCCAGCTCGAGCTCACGCGCCGGCGACGCGTTCGACGACGGAGTGGGTGTCCGACACCGTGAGGAACACGCGCACATCCGGGTTCTGTCGCTGGAACTCCGCGAGCGCGACGGGAATCGCGACGGCTGCCGGCCCTGTCGAGGCGCCGAGCACGAGGTCGCCCGCGAGCGCTCCCTCGCCCGACGCAGCGACGTCGGCGACGAGCTGATCCTCGAGGGCGAGCATGCGCTGCGCTCCGCGATAGAGGCGCCACCCGGCCTCGGTGGGCTCCACGCGGCGGCCCGAGCGGTCCAGGAGCTGCGTCCCGAGCCGCTTCTCGAGAGCGCGCACCTGCAGCGAGACTGCGGGCTGGGTGACGCCGAGGCGGTCGGCGGCCTGCGAGAAGCTCCGGCGCTCGACGACTGCACAGAACGCGGCGAGCTGACGCGTGTCCATAAGCGAATCTTATCCGCGTGTCAGAAGACGCCGCGCTCGGCCAGCCAGTGCTCGAGCAGCGGATCGGTGAGCTCCGGGCCCGCCTCGGTCATCCGGACCTCGGCCTTGCCGATCAGCCCCGACAGCGCACGACCGACGCTTCCGCGGCGAAGGCCGAGGAAGCGGAGCGTCTCGTCCGCGTACAGCGTGCGGGCAGACGCCGCGAGGGCGACGCTCACGCGCTGCTCGTTGACCGAGAGCGACTCCCAGCGCGCGCGCAGCGCCGGCTCGGCGAGCGCGAGCGCCTGCTCTCGCGCGTCGACGAACGCAGCCTCGTCGGCGGTCGAGCCGGGAGGGACGAGCTCCCACAGATGGTGCGCGATCAGCATCAGCCGCTGCGGATGTCCGCGCGCGAAGACGATCAACGGGTCGAGCGCGTTCCCCACCTCGCGGCCGGTCGCGCGGAACCGCTGCTCGAGGACGGTCGCGCTCACGTCGTCGGGAAGGGGGCCGAGCTCCACGGGCACGGCGTGCTCGAGCAGCGGTCGGGACGGATCCTCGAAGAGTCGTTCCATCAGCGTCGGAGCGGATCCCGCGAAGGCGTACGAGGCGACGCCGGCCTGATGCTGGATGACGCTCCTGAGCATGCCGTCGGCGCCGTCGACGCGGAGCAGGTCCTGGAACTCGTCGAACGCGACGAGGCTCCGCGAGCCAGTTCGCTCGTGCACCTTCGCCGGCAGGTCGAGCAGCCGAAGAAGAACGCTCTCGACGTCGATCCGTGGATTCGACTGGATCGACGCGGTGAACCCTCCCGCTCCGAGCGAGAGGCCGACCTTCCATGACCGGAAGAGCGCGTCGACGGTTCGCCGCACCGGCCCTTTCAGCGAGCGGTCGTAGGCCCGCTCCATGCGAACGACCATGCTCGACAGCGAGAGCACGCCCTCGAGATCGACGAGCGCGGTCGCCCAGCCCGTGTCCGCCGCCTCCAGCAGGACGCGACGGAGGAGGCTCGTCTTGCCGTAGCGACGCGGCGCCACGAGGCGTGACGCGTGACCGCCCTCGGCGAGCGCACGCAGACGCGCCGCCTCGGCTTCGCGGTCGATCATCTCCGCGGGGACGAGCTCCCCGGCGATACGGAAAGGGTTCGACGTCGCCACGAGTCATAGTCTGCCTGAGTGGAACAGATCTGTCTACCTATTGCATACGGATCTGTCTGCCTACGGTAGACTCGTCTGCTACGGTCGCCGCGTGCGCGTGTGGATCGACGTCTCGAACTCGCCGCAGGTGCCGTTCTTCCGGCCGCTGATCGCGCTGCTGCGCGAGCGCGGGCACGATGTATCCCTCTCGACGAGGGAATACGCGCAGACGACGGAGCTTCTGTCGCTGTACGGCATCGAGCACGACGTCGTTGGACCACGGCACGGAGGCGCCGGAGCACTCGGAAAGACGCGTGCGATGGCCGGTCGGCTGCACGCGCTCCGCGGCTACGCAGGGCGCCGCGAGTTCGACCTCGCGCTCTCGCACGCCTCGCACGAGCTGCCGATGGTCGCTCGTTCGCTCGGGATCCCTGCCTCGTACGCCTTCGACTACGAGTTCGCGCGCGTCCAGCACGGCTTCGGCAGCCGGGCGGCACGGCGTGTCGTCGTCCCGGAGGCGATCCCCCAGGACCGCCTCGACGGCCTCGGTGCAAGCGCCACGAAGGTTCGCCGCTACCCGGGCCTGAAGGAGGAGTACTACCTCCACGGATTCACGCCCGACGCGGCTGTCCTCGATGAGCTCGGGCTGGATCGCAAGCGCACCATCGTCGTCGTGCGCACTCCTCCGGACGTCTCGCTGTACCACCGCGAGGCGAACCCGCTCTTCGGGGACGTCCTCGAGCGACTCGGACGCGACCCTGCGGTCCACGCCGTCGTCCTCCCACGGACGACCGATCAGCGCGCCGAGATCGCCGCGCGGGCGCTGCCCTCGATCCACGTGCCCGAGCGGGCCGTCGACGCACAGAGCCTCGTGGCGCTCTCCGACCTCGTCGTGTCCGCCGGCGGCACGATGAACCGCGAGGCGGTCGCTCTCGGGGTACCTGCCTACACGACGTTTGCGGGGAAGACTCGGCGCGGTCGACCGGATGCTCGTGCGGTGAAGGCCGGCTTCGCGTGCTCGCGTCGGCCGACGACCTCGAGCCGAAGAAGCGAGCGAGCGCGGCCGAGCCAACCACCCGCGACCCGGCGCTTCTGCTCGACCTCATGCTCTCCGCGCTCGAGTCCTGATCGCTCGTCGTTCGACCACGAGCCCTCCGCGGTACGCCGGGAGGGCTCGAGGTCGGGAGCGCGCGGTTACGGCAGGTAGTAGTTCGGGTTCGGCATCTTGAACGTCTTGTCCGCGAAGCCGTTCTCGAGATCGCTGAACTGGTCGCCGAAGTTGGCGACGATGTCGTAGCCCTGCGACTCGATGTAGGCGCGCGTGCCCGACTTGTACTGGATGGTCGGACAGGACGCGTTCGTTCGCAATCGCGGCCGCGCAGAACTCGGGCTTGTTCAGGTACGCCGGGTACTGATTCGGCGTCGTAGCCGTACCCGTCGCCGGCTTCGTGAACAGACCGTCGGTGAAGGGCGCAGCTAGTGGATGACCGGTGTTGATCGGCGTCGGCGCCGCGTAGCCGGCATCGATCTCCGGGACGGTCTTTCCGGAGAGGGTCACGGTGTCGATGTTCGAGAACCCGGCCGCCGTGTCATTGAGCAGGTTGGCGATCGTGGCGGCATGCTGAGAGTCGCCCCGCCCCGTGATGAAGAAGATGGCGTACCCGAGGTCATGCGCACGGTTGACCAGGTCGACCATGCCGGGCGTGGCGGGGAACATGTTGCCGGTGAAGTTCGTCACCGTATTGGGCGGGGTGCCGGTGGTCGTCAGGCCCACGAAGTTCGCATTCGTGCCCGCATTGAAGTCCCAGTTGCTGTAGAGCTCGTAGTTCCACGTGGTGAGCGTCGTGTCGTCGACGTCGAGAACGATCGCCCTCTTCGCGACCTTCGAGCGCGCCGCGAGCCAGTCCTCGCCGGCCTTCGCAACCGAGTGGGCTTCCTTCGCGTAGTTGCTGTCCAGGTTCAACGGCGTGTTCCAGGTTGCAGTCGCGCCGGTCCCGGCGACGGCCCCCGGAGCGCCGTAGTAGTTCTTTGCGTACGCGCGCGCGACGTCGACGTTCGTCATCTGCCCCTCTGAGTTGGGCGTGTACGAGAGATCGGCGGGTTGCAGACCTGCGATGGCGACCGCGGCCGCACCCATCGAGATCGCGACGACGGCGAGAGCGATTACAAGACGCGGCGAGCGTCGCAAGACGCGTCCCCTCATGAGAACCTCCTTGGTCGGACTCCTACTCCCCTAACAGGGCGGAAGTATCCCAGCTGGGGTAGCCCGGACGCGCTCGACGCGCGACGGGCGCCCTACGCCTCGGACGCGGACGGCGCTTCGGCGATACCCGCGCCGTCGCCGTCCGGAGCACCGACCCGGTGCGGCGCCGCGCAGATCGTGGTCAGCCGTCCGATCAGCTCGAGCGTCTCGCCGGACTCGACGAGGCCCGCGAGCTCGTCGAGCTCGTCCTCGAGCCAGCTCTGGTCGATCGGCGCCCGCGTCACGAGCATGATCGCCTCGTGCGACGAGGGTGAGACGTGCTCGGTCTCGGACCACAGCTCCTCGTGCAGCTTCTCACCAGGTCGCGCACCGACGAACTCGACGGCGACGTCGACGCCGGGCTCCTTGCCGGAGAGGCGGATCATCGTGTCGGCGAGGTCGGTGATCTTCACGGGCTCGCCCATGTCGAGCACGTAGACCTGGCCACGGCCGCCGATCGACCCCGCCTGGATGATCAGCTGCACCGCCTCCGGGATCGTCATGAAGAAGCGTGTCATCTCGGCATGCGTCACGGTCACAGGCCCGCCGCGAGCGATCTGCTTGCGGAAGATCGGGATGACGCTCCCCGAGGAGCCGAGGACGTTCCCGAAGCGAACGCCGCAGAACCTCGTCGTGGTGTCCTCCCGGTGCCCCCACGACTCGACGATCCACTCGCAGATGGCCTTCGACTGGCCCATCACGGTCTTCGCGTTGACGGCCTTGTCCGTGGAGACGAGCACGAAGCGCTTCGCGCCGAACTCGACCGCGATGTCGGCGACCGTGCGGGTGACGAGCGTGTTGTTGCGGACGGCCTCGAGCGGGTTCGCCTCCATGAGCGGCACGTGCTTGTACGCGGCCGCATGGAAGACGACGGCAGGGCGGTACTTCTCGAAGACCTGCCGCATCTTCGTCGCGTTTCCCGCGTCCGCGAGCACGGCGGCGGTCGCGAGGAACTCGCGCTCGTCCACGAGCTCCCGCTCGATCTCGAAGAGCCCGGGCTCGCCGTTGTCGACGAGCACGAGCCGCGTCGGTCCCATGCGGGCGATCTGCCGGCACAGCTCGGATCCGATCGAGCCGCCCGCGCCCGTGACGAGAACCACCTCGTCCGTGAGGTAGCCCGCGATCGACTGCAGGTCCGCCTCGACGGGCTCGCGTCCGAGGAGGTCCTCGACCTCGACGGGCCTGATCTGCCCCGCGAGATTGAAGTCGCCTGCGATGAGCTCGTAGAGCGCCGGCAGCGTCTTCACGGGGATGCCCGCCGAGCGTGCGACCGCGACGATCCGCTCGCGCACGTCACCCGAAGCGGAGGGAATCGCGATCAGCAATTCGTCCGGGCGACGCTCGCGCAGGAGGGCGGGCAGCTCCGCGGTCGTCCCCAGCACACGGATCCCGTGCAACCGGAGATTCTTCTTGCGCGGGTCGTCGTCGACGAGCCCGATCGGTGTGTAGCCGAGAGACGGGTTGCGTAGCATCTCGCGGAGGATCAGCTGCGCCGCGTCGCCGGCGCCGACGATGAGCACCTCCCGGCCGCGGGCGACGAGCGACCGTGGAGACGGCCGCTCGATCAGCGAGCGTGCGAGAAGGCGAACGCCCATCACGAACGCGAGCAGGAGAAGCAGGTCGATGACCCAGATCCCGCGCGGCACCTTCGCCGGATGGAAGTCGAGCACGGCGAAGACGAGGAACGCCGCCACGAGAGCCACGGCGACCCCACGGAGGACGCCCCACATGTCCTGCGTCGAGACGTAGCGCCACCAGCGGTTGTAGAAGCCGAAGGCGATGAAGACGGGGAGCATGACCCCCACCACGAGCGCGACGACGTCCCACTCGAGGTAGCGGTCGTAGTACCTCGGCCAGTCCGCGTCGAAGCGGACGTACCAGGAGAGGATCCAGGCGGCGGCGATCAGCACCGCGTCGACCGCGACCTGCCACAGGCGGTGACGGTTGACCGGGGAGTGCATCGCTATGCCGGGACGCCGGCGATCGAGCGAACCGCGTCGACCACGCGCTCCTGCTGCTCCCGCTCGATGCCGCCCCACATCGGAAGGGCGAGGTTCTCCGCAGCAGCACGCTCCGTCTCCGGGAGCGATCCTTCCGGCACGCCGAGGTACGCCAACGCCGGTTGCAGATGGGTAGGCCTCACGTAGTACGACGCGGAGGCGATGCCCTCCGCCGCAAGCGCCTCGGCGATCTCCCTCCGGCGCGACGAGCGGACGACGTACATGTGGTACACGTGCCCCGGCTCGTCCACCGGGCAGCTCGACGAGCTCGCCGAGCCCGAGCTCCGCGTAGCGCGCAGCCGCCTCGCGTCGCCCCGCGTTCCAGCCGGCGAGTCGCGGGAGAAAGACGCGGAGCATCGCCGCCTGAATCGCGTCGAGCCGGGAGTTCACCCCGACGAGCTCGAAGGTCCTCTTGTCGCGCGAGCCGTGGAAGTGGAGCATGCGGACCCGTTCGGCCACCTCGTCGTCGAGACACGTGACCAGGCCGCCGTCCCCGAGCGCGAAGAGGTTCTTCGTCGGGAAGAAGCTGAAGGTGGAGCAGATACCGGTCTGCGCTACGCCGTCGGCGCCGAATGCCTGCGCGGCGTCCTCGATCAACGGGAGACCCAGCGCGACGAGCCCGTCGAGCTCAGCGGGCCGGCCGAAGAGGTGAACCGGCATGATCGCCTTCGTTCGCTCCGTGATCCGGGTGGCGACGTCCTCGCCGTCGAGGTTGAGCGTCACGGGGTCGATGTCGGCGAAGACCGGAGTCGCACCGACGCGGGCGATCGCCTCCGCGGTGGCGTAGAACGTGAACGAGGGGCAGATCACCTCGTCGCCACGGCCGATGCCGAGTGCGTCGAGTGCCAGCACGAGCGCGTCGGTGCCGTTGGCGACGCCGATCGCGTGCGGGACGCCGAGGTAGGCAGCAGCCTCGCGCTCGAACGCCTCGACCTCCGGCCCGAAGATGAACCGGCCGGATTCGAGCACGGCCGAGAACCGCTCCTCGAGCTCGGGGATGAGCGGCGCGTACTGCGCCTTCACGTCGACGAGTGGGATCTGGTCTGTCACGCGGGCGAGTGTAGCCCCGATTCGTCAGCCGCCCGACGACTCCTCGGAGAGCGTTTTTCGACGCCGCTTCTTCAGATAGCGCCGGCCAAGCCAGCAGACGCCGCCGACGATCGCGACCGCGATGAGGTAGTCGGCGAAGCGGAACGCGTGGTGGAAGTCCTCCCAGTTGGAGCCCGCGAGATAGCCCGCTCCTGCGAAGGCGAAGCACCAGATCGCGGAGCCCGCCAGGGTCAGCACCGTGTACCGGACGAGCGGTACCTCCATCACCCCTGCGGGGATCGAGACGAAGGAGCGCACGACCGGCGTCAACCGCCCGAGGAAGACCGCCCAGTTCTCCCAGCGTTCGAACCAGGCCTCAGCGCGGTCGAGCTTCGTCTCGTCCAGGTGCAGCCAGCGACCGTGGCGCTCGAGGTAGGGGCGGCCGCCGTACAGGCCGATCGCCCAGCCGATGACCGCACCGACCGTGTAGCCGATCGTTCCGGCCAGCGCCATCGCGACGTATGCGGGGAGCCCCTGGTCGATCTCCACTCCGAAGAGCACGACGTCCTGGCCGGCGAACGCGCCCGATGCCACGGCGCCCGCGTACACCATGACCACCTCGCTCGCGGCCGGGAAGACGGCGTCGACGAGCATCAGGAGGAAGACCGCGTACAGGCCGTAGTCGCCGATCGCCGACGTCACGGCGTCGGTCAGCTCACCGAGGACGGAGGCGACCAGCACGAGGCCGGACTGTACTGATGCCGGGTGCTAGCCCCTGACGCGACGTACGGACAGCGGCTGCGTGAGTGAGACGACGCCGAGCTCGTTCGTCGCCGACACGCGCGCGGTGTAGCGGCCGCCCGCGACCGGCTTGCGGTTGGCGCCGCGGCCGTCCCAGAGGACCGTCTGCTCGCCCGGCGGTGTGGCGGCGTTCGACACGGTCCGGACGACGATGCCCTCGGGCGTCTCGATCGTGACCTTCACGCGGGCTGCGCGGGACTGGGCCCAGCGCAGGTCGGCCCGCCCCCCGGCCTTCCTGACGACCACGCGTGCAGGCGACACGCGGAACGACGCGAGCGTCGAGTTGACCGCGAAGCGACGCGTCGTCGCCGACGAGAGCCCCTGATCGTCCGTCCCCGACACGGTGAGGGTCCAGCGACCCTCGCTCGGGACGATCGGCTCCGTCGGAGGCGCCGGCACGCCTTCGGTCGGAGGCGCCGGAGCCGGCGCGGGCGGCGGGAAAGCGACGTCGTACGTCCCGGGCTCGCGGGCGACCAGCTGTTGCCACGCGATCGTGCCGTCGGGCGCAGTGAGGCTCGCCGTCACCGTCGAGGGGCGCACGACCTTGTACGAGAGCCGCTGCTCCTCGGCCACCCCGTCGCCATTCGGCGAGACCACCGCCTCGAGCGGCGGCGGCGCGTAGACGCCGTAGTACTGCAACATGAGCGCGGTCGAGACCGCCCGCTCCCTGCCGTCCGAGGGCGAGTTCAGGACCGTCCCCTCGAACGCCATCGTCGACGACCCTCCGCCGTCGAGTGCCATGCCCCGGACGACGCCGTAGCGCACGAGAGTCTGCGCGAGCTCGAAGTTCGTCATGCCGACGGAAAGCCCGGGCTGTCGCCCGTCCGTCGTGACGAACACGATTCCGCCGTCGGCGCGCTGGCCCACCGCGGTCCGAGGTCCGCGCGGCGCGAGTTGCGAGATCGTGAACGCCTCGTTCGACCTGTACACCGGCACACCGTCACGCACGAGGACGGGTCCTCCTCCGATCGCGTCGGACACGACCGCCCAGTCGGGCGTCAGGACGAGCCGAAGTGTCACCACCGATCCGGGCTGCGCCTCCGCCTGGAGCTTCGTTGCCGCGTTGCCACGCGCGACGAGGACTGCGCTGCCCGGCTGGATGCGGACGGAGGTCGCCGGCCCGGCCGAAGCCACGGGCACCGCGAGGTCGGTGTTGGGAGTGGCAGGTGGAAAGGAGCCGAGCACCACGGCGAACGCACCGGCGACGCGCGGGGTCGTCGAACCCCAATCGGAGGTGAAGAGCGAGATGCCGTTCGTGCCGGGCGTCTTGTTGAGGAAGTTCAGGGCGCGACGCTGGCCCGAGCCTCGCCAGGTTCCCCGAAAGCTCACTCGCCGCACGTCGAGCAGGCCGTCGAGGGTGACGCCTGTGCTCGAGCGCGACGCGTTGGGTGGCGTGGCCAGGACGCCGTCACGCAGGAGAATCCCGCTGGGTCGACCGTCGGACGGCGAGAAGTAGTCGCCGTTGACGCCGACCGAGGTCGCCTGCGTGGACACGCGCCTCTCCATGGCGGACAGGGTCTCGCGCTGAACGATCGACTCGTTCGACAGCACCGGCCTCAGCCGATAGAGGCCGACCGGCCGCGGGCCGCGGACGACGTGGATCGCGACCGGCCCGTGCGGCGTGAACTCGACGCTCTGCTCGTACGTCGCTCCCGGGAAGAGCTGCGTCGCCTGGGCGCCGGCGGGACCCGTCCACACACCCGTCGCAAGGACGACGGCGAGGATGCTGGCGAGGGCGAGGCGGGGCACGGCTCGCCGAGGGTAGCCGAACCGAATCGGCGGTTTTGCAGCGTCTTACAGGATTCGTACAGCCCGTCTGGGGCGTGCGCTACTCGAACACGCGGACGTCGCGGTACAGCGTGTCGCGCTGCACCGGGGTCTTGCCCAGCGCCTTGATGAGGTGGACGAGCTCGTCCGTGGTCGTCCGGTGCGTCGTTCCCGCCGCCGAGACCACGTTCTCCTCGATCATGACCGAGCCCATGTCGTCGGCGCCGAACCCGAGGGCGACCTGGCCGATCTTCATCCCCTGCGTCACCCAGGACGACTGGATGTGCGGAACGTTATCCAGGTAGATCCGTGAGACCGCCTGCGTGAGCAGGTAGTCGAAGGAGGTCGGCATCGCGGCGTCCGAGACCATGTCGTCCATTCGGTTGCCGTCGCGCTGGAAGGTCCACGAAATGAAGGCGCGGAAGCCGTACAGCTCGTCCTGGAGCTCCCGAACCTTCCGCATGTGCTCGACCCGCTCCTCGAGCGTCTCGACGTGGCCGTACATCATCGTCGCCGTCGTCGACATGCCGAGCCGATGGGCCTGACGCATGACGTCGAGCCACTCCTCGGACTTCGTCTTCTTCGGCGCGATGATCGCCCGGACGCGGTCGACGAGGATCTCGGCGCCGCCGCCGGGAACGGAGTCGAGGCCGGCGTCGCGGAGCCGGGACAGCGTCTCGGGCACCGTCAGCTTCGAGCGCCGTGCGATGTGCTGGATCTCGGGGGGCGAGAGGGCGTGCAGGTGGATCTTGTAACGGGCCTTGATCGAGCTGAAGAGATCCTCGTAGTAGTCGATCCCGAGGTCAGGGTGATGACCGCCCTGCATCAGAAGCCCCGTGCCGCCGATTGCGATGGTCTCCTCGATCTTCTTGTAGATGACGGGCTTCGGGAGGAGGTAGCCCTCGCGCACATCGCCGGGTCGGCGGTAGAACGCGCAAAAGTCGCAGTCGGTGACGCAGACGTTCGTGTAGTTGAGGTTCCGATCGACGATGAACGTCACCCGCGACGGATCGTTGAGACGGTTCCGCACCTCGTTGGCGACGCGGCCGATCTCGACGAGGTCGCGCGAACGCAGGAGCGCGATCGCATCGTCGTCCGAGATCCGCTCGCCCCCGAGCGCCTTGACGAGGACGTCGTCGACCGCCGGAGTCGGCTCAGCCGTGATCGTCACGCGGGCACCTCCTCGCGGACGAACCGGAGCTCGGGCACGTGGTCGAGCGCCCCGACGTCGCGGGCCATCTCGAGGAAGGTGTAGAAGCCCGCGCGCTCCCGCGGACCGAAGCTGTACCGGAGCTTCTCGAAGTAACGCGCGAGGAAGCCGGCGGGATAGCCGTACGTCTCGCTCGCTCTGCGCGCGAGGAGCTCCGGCTCCGAGCGCGCGAGGCGGACCGACGCGACGAGTGCGTGCTCGAGCTCGACCAGGCCTTCGACGAGAGGCTCGCGCGCTGCCCAGACGGCGAAGACCATCGGCAGCCCTGTCTTCTCGAGCCAGAGCCGGCCGAGGTCGAAATGCGGCGTCGGGTCCTCGTACGCGCTGTGCAGCGCCGCGTCGCCGATGAGGAGCGTCGCGTCCGCCTCCATCCCGAGCGGCAGGATCTCCGCCTTCGGGAGCAGGATGCGGGTCAGGACGACCGACGTCGCGCTCTCGGGCGTCACGGCGACCGACCGGACCTGCCCGAACTGCAGCCGCGTGACGAGCTGGATCGAATCGACCGCGCCCTCGGACGAGACGCACACGCGCGGCAGGATCCGGAGCCGATCCGCGTTGCGCGCGTACTCGATCGACGGGATCGGCGCGATGTCGATCTCGCCGTCGAGCAGCATGCGGCTCAGGTCGGTCGGGACACCCGGGACCTCCTCGACATCGGCTTCGAGCCGGTAGAAGACCGGCGCCATGTTGACGTACGAGATGCGTCCGAGCCTCATCGCTGCCGCCGCCGCACGATCCAGGTCACGACCGCGGCGAGCGCGAGCCCGCCCCAGAGAATGGCTGCGGGCCACGAGAAGTCGTAGCCCACCGGGACGTCGTTCGACAGCGCGAGCGCACCGAACGTGAACAGCAGCGAGAAGACGATGACCGTTCCGGCGAGGAGCCCGAGCCCGTAGACCAGCCAGACCCAGATCGGCGTACCGGCTGCAGGCGGCATCTCCGACTTCTTGCTCGGTGCTCCCTCACGACTCACTCACCACCGCCGCAGCTCGTTGTAGAGCGTGTCGCGCTGGACGGGAATGCGGCCCGCGTCGCGAACGAAGCGGACGAGCTCGTCGATCTTCTGCTCGGTCTCGGTGCGCGCGCCCGCGGCGTGGAAGATCTGCTCGCGGACGACCGTGCCCTGGACGTCGTTGGCCCCGAAATGGAGCGCCACGGCCGCGAGGGGCATGCCCATCATGATCCAGTAGGCCTTGATGTTCTCGACGTTGTCGAGCATCAGCCGCGAGAACGCGAGCATCTTCAGGTCGTCGGCGCCGGTCGTGTGGCGCCATCCGCGGCGCTCGAAGACGGTGTTCTCGGGGTGGAAGGCAAGCGGGATGAAGGCGAGGAACCCGCCGGTGAGGTCCTGCTGGTCGCGGAGGCGGAGGATGTGGTCGACGCGCTCCTCGTAGGTCTCGACGTGCCCGTAGAGCATCGTGCAATGCGTCGGCATCCCCATCCGGTGCGCCGTGTCGTGGACGTGGAACCAGATCTCGGGGGACTCCTTCCCCGGAGCGACGAGCCGCCGAACGCGGTCCGCGAACACCTCGGCCCCGCCACCGGGGAGCGAGCCGAGGCCCGCCGACTGCAGCTCGCGCAGGACCTCCTCGTGCGTGAGCCCCGAGAGCGTGGTCATGTGGTGGATCTCCGACGCCGTGTAGCACTTCAGATGCACGTCGGGAAGCGCCTCGTGGAGCGCGGCGATCGTGTCGCGGTAGAAGTCGAAGTCGACGTGCGGGCTCTCGCCGTTGACCATGTGCAGCTCGGTGAACCCCGTGATCTCGCGCTGGGCGAGGACGTCACCGACGAGATCCTCGGTCGTGAGCGTGTACGCGTGCTCCTGCTTCCGCGTCGCCGCGAAGGCGCAGAACTTGCACTTCACGCGGCAGACGTTGGTCTGGCTCACGTAGAGGTTCTGGACGAAGTAGACCTCGTCCGTGCCTCCACGGACGCGTCGCGCGAGGTCGGCGAGAGCACCGAGCTCGAGTACGTCGTCCGACTCGAGGATCGCGACGCCGTCGTCGAAGCCGAGGCGCTCGCCGGCCTCGATCTTCTCCCGGATCGGCTCCAGGGTCTTGAGCTCCAGAACGGCGATCAGCTTCTCCTCTCCACGACGGCCCGCGTGAGCGCCTCGAGCTCGTCCCGGCGCGGCGCGCCGTCGAGGCAGGACCTGGCCTCCGAAGCGTAGTGGAGCGCCAGCTCGCGGGATCGCTCGAGCGCACCGCTCGCCGCGACCCGCACGAGCGCTCCCTCCTGCGCCCCGCCCGCGAGCGCGTCGCGCACGACCTCGTCCTCCTGCGCCGCGAGGAGCAGCGGCAGCGTCGGGGTGCCGTCGCGCAGGTCGGTCCCGGGAACCTTCCCCGTCTCGATCGTCTCGCCGCTGCAGTCGAGGACGTCGTCGGCGATCTGGAACGCGATCCCGAGAAGCCGGCCGTACTCGCCGTTCCCTCCCGCGAGCACGCACGAAGCCTCGAACAACTTTCCGGTCTTGAGGGAGCAGCGCTCGAGGTAGTCCTCGATCGTCGTCGAGGCATCGTGGCGCTGGCGCCGCTGCATCGCCTCGCCGCGGGCGAGCGCCAGCGATGCCTCGGCGAGGACGGCGACCCCCTGACCGTCGCCGGTGTCAGCGAGCACGGAGAACGCCCGGGCGAAGAGGTAGTCGCCGGCCGCCTTCGCAGCATGCTCGCCGTGCTCGCTCCACGCGGCCACGCGGCCCCGCCGCACGGCGGCTCCGTCGATGAGGTCGTCGTGGACGAGCGTCGCCATGTGCACGAGCTCGACGGCGACCCCTGCCGCAACCGGCGGGGGATCGTCAGGGGAGGACGAGAGGAGCGTGAGGGCGGGGCGCAGGCGCTTCCCCCCGGCGGACAGCGCGCTGGCCCCGACCTCGGCAACGAGACCCGGGTAGCGCTCGACCGTGCGCAGGAGCTCCGCCTCGACCTCGGCGAGGTAGTCGTCGAGACCAGGGGCCGCGCGGACGACCTCGAGGGCGGTCACGGCCTAACTCCGACATGGAGCGCGACGATGCCACCGCCGAGGAGCCGGTAGCGGACACTGTCGAAGCCCGCGCCCTCGAGGAGTGCCGAGAGGTCGTCCGGGCCCGGGAAACGGCGGACGCTCGCCGGAAGATATGTGTACGCCTCGCCGCCCGGGAGAACCCGACCGAGGAGTGGAACGACGACGTCGAACCAGAGCCGGAAGAACGGCTTCAGGATCCCGCGCGGCCGCGTGATCTCCAGGACTGCGAGCTTGCCTCCCGGCCGCAGGACACGGGCGAGCTCCCGCAGACCGCCGTCGAGGTCGGCGAGGTTGCGCACACCGAAGCCGACCGTGGCGGCGTCGAACTCGCCGTCCGGGAACGGCAGCGTCAGCGCGTCACCCTGGACCCATTCGATGGCGCCGGACTTCCGGCGCGCTCGCTCGAGCATTTTCTCCGAGAAGTCGAGCCCGACCACGCGCCCGCCTCGGCGCTCCGCCTCGACCGCGAGGTCGCCGGTTCCACAGCAGGCATCGAGTACACGATCCCCGGGCCAGACGACCTCCGTGACGGCGAGCTTCCGCCAGCGTTGATCGAGCCCGACGGTCATGACGCGGTTCATGACGTCGTACACCGGCGCGATGCGGTCGAACATGCCCCGAACCGAGTCGGGAGCGAGCGTGCCGGACTCGTAGGTCATGTGTCGCCCCAGCGGGCGACGAGCGCGTTGTCGATCCCGATCTGGTCGAGGCAGCGCGCGACGACGAAGTCGACGAGGTCGTCGATCGATTCGGCGCCGTGGTAGAAGCCCGGCGCGGCGAAGAGGACGACGGCGCCGGCCTCGTTGAGGGTCGCGAGCCCCCGCAGGTGGATCGAGGAGAGCGGTGTCTCCCGGGGCACGAGCACGAGCTTGCGGCGCTCCTTCAACGCCACCGACGCGGCACGGTGGATGAGGTTCTGCATCGCTCCGGACGCGAGCGTCCCCACCGTGGCCATCGAGCACGGGCAGATCACGTAGGCATCCACGCGGGCAGAGCCGCTCGCATACGGGCTGCGGAAGTCGTTCTCGCCGTACACGGTCACCTGCGCCGCAGCCCCTCCGACGAAGCGCTCGAGCACCTCCTCGCGGGCGAGTGAGGGGTCGCGGTAGAGCTCGGTCGCCAGTACCTCGATGCCGGACCGGGACGCACAGAGCCCGACCTCGCAGTCCACGGCTGCGAGCGCGCGCAGCAGCCGCTCCGCATACGGGGCGCCAGATGCACCCGTCACGCCGAGGAAGACCCTCACGTCGTAAGGCTATGCGCCCTAGGACCTTGCGAGCGACGGGACCGACGCAGCGAGCGTCTTTAACTCTCGCGGTCAGAACTCCCGCGCTAGCGGGATTCTGGCCTGTGGACTACTTCGTACCCTTGGAGGCGGCGAGGAAGGCGCCGAGCGCCTCGAGGTTGTCCTGCCCGAGGTACGAGTAGGAGCCCATCACCGTGTTCCCGAACGCGGCCGGGTTCGTGAGGTACTGGACGAAGAAGGCGGCATCGTTGGACTCGCCTATCGACGAGAGGTCGGGCGCACCGAGCTGGCCACCCCCCTGGCCGAGGTAGGTGTGGCAGTTGAGGCACCCCGATTGCGCGAAGAGCGTCGCCCCCTTCTCGGCCTCCTGGTCCCCGGCGAAGCCCTGTTCCTCCGCCCACGTGGGGACGAGCAGCACGAGCTCCGACCCGAGCGCTTCCTTCGCAGTCGCGCCCTTCCAGGTCAGGACCGCCATCGACAGGATCGTGAGGACGGCGGCGACCATGGCGACCGGACGGTGCGTCGGCCGCCGCTCGCGGCGCCGATCGTAGAACGGCAGCCCGATGAGCAGGACGAGGCAGATGGTCGGGATGCCGACCGTGGCGATGAACACCGTCTCCGGCCACTTGAAGATCCGGAGCAGGTAGAAGAGGAAGTAGAAGTACCAGTCGGGGCGCGGGATGAAGTTGGTCGTCCCAGGGTCGGCCGGTTCCGTGTACCACGGGCCGAGAAGCCCGGACTCCACGCCGTCCGCGGTGTAGTACCAGATCGCCGCGAGCGCCACGATCACGCACACGACGACGAGCGACATGACGGTGTCGTGGAGGATCGCGGGCGGGAAGAACGGCTTCCCTTCCTTCTTGACGTCGTCCTTGTAGCGGGCGAAGTCCTCGCGGTTCAGCTCACCGAGGTCGCGGGCCATCAGTCGCCGCTCCCGCGGACGAGCCCTGCGCGCGCGCCGGTCGGCTGCGCGGGCGGCCGCTGACGACCCGCCTCCTCGGACGACCACGGCGGCGACGTGACGCCGAGCCGGGTGACGAGATAGATGTGGATCCCGATCAGCGGGATCAAGAGGCCGGGTATCAGCAGCATGTGCATGGCGTAGAACTTCGGCAGCGTCTCCGTGCCTATCTCCGGGCCTCCGGCGAGGAACTGCGCGAGCCACGGACCGGCGAACGGCGCGGTCCCGTTCAGGTTGATCCCGACCGCCGACGCCCAGTACGCGGTCTGGTCCCACGGCAGCAGATAGCCCGTGAAGCCCATCAGCATCCCGGTCGCGAGGATCAGCACGCCGGTGATCCAGGTCAGCTCGCGCGGGTACTTGTACGCGCCGAACAGGAACACCCGGCCCATGTGCAGGAAGAGCAGGATGATGAAGACGCTCGCGCCCCAGCGGTGCATGCCGCGGACGAGCCAGCCGAGCGTGAGGTCGTCCGTGATCGCCTGGATGGTCGAGTACGCGACCGGCTTGCCCGTGACGGGGTTGATCGTCGCCGACGGCTCGTAGTACATGGCGAGGATCGCGCCGGTCAGCGCCTGCACGATGAACGCCGTCAGAGCGGCCGAGCCGAGCGTCTGCATCCAGCTGACGTCGCGCGGCACGTTTCGGAAGAGGAACCACTTCGTCCCGCGGACCGCGCCGGTGCGCTCGTCGATCCAGTCGAGGGGAGCGAGCACCGCCATGTCGACCATCTGCTGGCGCTTCGACTTCGCTGCCATGGCCTAGCCGGTCACCTGGCTCGGGACGATCGGATAGAGCCACGCCTCGACCCCATCGACGTGCGTTCCCGGGACCGACCACGGATAGCGCGCGATCTGCGCCGTGGCGCCGGTGCCCGACACGTTTCCGACCGCGTACAGCTCGCCGAGCACCAGGTTCCCGTTCTTGATCGAGTACGTGTAGCGATCCATCGAGCGGACGGGCGGGCCGGCGCGGCGGTTGCCCTCCGCGTCGTACAGGCCGCCGTGGCACGGGCAGCCGAACGACTGTGCGAGCACCGGGCGCAGCTCGACGCCCTTGACCTTCTTCGCCGCCTCCTCGTCGATCGGCCCGTTCGGCTGAACCGGGCAGCCGAGATGGACGCAGCGGCTGTAGAGGATCGTGAAGCTCGGCTCGCCGGCGTCGGTCGGGCCGTTGTTGCGGACGAAGGTCGTCCGCCGGCTCACCTCGCCGGCCGCGGGGTTCGCGAGGAAGCTCGCGATGACGTACTTCCCTTGGGGGAAGTTCTCGAGCGGCCCGAGGTCCGCCTCGCTCTCCTCGACGTTCGTGAACGGCGGCAGAACGGTGAACCCGAGCACCGGGAGCGTGACGACGGCACCGATCGCGGCGCCGAGGCCGATCGTGGACGCCTCGAGGAAGCGCGAGCGCGTGTAGGCCGTGCCGAGCGGCTCCGCCGGGGTCGCCGTGATCGTCGAGGCGCTCGGCTCGTCGGCCACGGCGCGTGTCTCCGGCTCGACGTGCGGGACTTCTGCGCGGACGTCGCGCGTCACGTCGCGAGTCCAGAGGACACCGAACGCGACGGCGATCACAGCGCCGATCACCACGAGGATCCAGCTGATCACCAGCCCGACGAGGAGGCATGCAACCCCGATCGCGAACGCGATCGGCCAGAGGCTCGGTCCTGATCCGTGCGGGGTGTCGTGACTCGTGTCGCTCAAATCGCGCCCTGCGGTGGATTCAATCGCTCTGCGGTCCCGCATGTCAACGACGTGCCGTATGTCGCGACGCGGGGATTCTGCACTTTGCGGAGGACGCGTGTCACGACAAGGCGTCGAGCCCGTACTCGGCCCACCGCTGGGTCACGCGCTCACGGATCTCCTGGGACATGGCGATCTCCTCGGGCCAGGGCCGCGCGTCCTCCTCGGGCAGCTTGTGCGTCGCGTCGATACCGAGCTTGCCACCGTAGAACTGCCTGCCCGGAGCGTGGTCGAGGTGATCGAGCGGGCCCTCGGTGATCAGGACGTCCCGCTTCGGGTCGACGTTCGCCGTGACCCGGAAGAAGACGTCCTCGTAGTCGTGGACGTCGACGTGCTCGTCGACGACCACGATCGACTTCGAGAGCGACAGCATCCCGAGTCCCCAGAGCGCGTGCATCACCTTCTGCGCGTGGCCGGGAAAAGCCTTCCGGATCGAGACGATGACGCAGTTGTGGAACGCGCCGGCGACCGGGAGGTCGTAGTCGACGATCTCCGGAAGCGTCATGCGTACGGCCGGGAGGAAGATGCGCTCGGTCGCCTTGCCGAGCCAGGCGTCCTCGGCCGGAGGCTTGCCGACGACGATCGACGAATAGATGGCGTCGCGACGCATGGTCATCGCCGAGATCCGGAAGATCGGGAAAGGCTCCGCGTGCGAGTAGTACCCCGTGTGATCGCCGAACGGCCCCTCGATCCCGACGTCGTCCTTCGCGACCCAGCCCTCGAGGACGATCTCGGCGTTCGCCGGCACCTCGAGTGGCACCGTCTTGCAAGCGACGAGCTCCACGGGCTCGCCGCGCAGGAAGCCGGCAAGCATGAGCTCGTCGAGGTGCTTCGGCAGCGGCGCGCTCGCCGAGTAGGCCGTGACCGGATCGAGCCCGATCGCGACCGCCACGGGGATCCGCCCGTCCTCCGCGGCGAGGAGGTCGGCCCGGCCGTCCTTGTGCATCTGCCAGTGCATGTAGGTCGAGCTGCGATCGATGACCTGCATGCGGTACATCCCGACGTTCCGCGTACCCGTCTTCGGATCCTCCGTGATCACGGCGGGCAGCGTGATGAACGGTGCCGGGTCGCCCGGCCAGCACCGCTGGACCGGGAGCCTCGTGAGGTCGACCTCGGCTCCTTCGAGGACGACCTCCTGGCACGCGCCCTTCGACACCGTCTTCGGCCGCGCGTCGGCGACCGACTTGAGCTTGAGGAGGCCCTTCACCTTCTCGCGGATGCCCTCGGGCGGCTGCATGTCCAGGATGTCGCCGAGCTTCGCGGCCGCGTCGTCGAGCGACTCGACGCCGAACGCCATGCACATGCGCCTCTCGGTGCCGAACTGGTTGATGAGGAGCGGATGCAGCGAGTCCGTCGGGTGCTCGAAGAGGAGCGCCGGACCGCCCGACTTCACGACGCGGTCGGTGATCTCCGTGATCTCGAGGTCGGGCTCGGCCTCGACGGAGATGCGCCGCAACTCGCCCTCACGCTCGAGGAGGGCGATCCACTCGCGGAGATCTCGCGGCGGCGTCGGCACGAGCGCCAGTCTAGGAAGCCGCTAGTGCTTCTTGCGCAGCTTCGCGAGCAGGTCGCCGCCGACCGCGAAGCCCACGAAGATCAGGCCGACGACGAGCATCGAGAGGACGATGTCGCGGCCCTCCTCGGACGCCGACTTCTCGGCCGCGGCGAGGAGCTGGACGAAGGCGGCGAGCATCGCGGTGACTCTATCCAACGAGCCGGGCATGTGTGCCCAGGGCGCGGTCGACGGCGTCGTCGCCCGCAGCGCGGCGGGCGGCGGCATCCAGAAGGCTCGCATCGCCCCGCTCGCGCAGCGCGCTGCGGGGAAACTCGAGCCCTCCCCGGCCCAGCACCGCCGCCGTGGCCGCCCAGGCGGGGCCGTCGCCGTCGCGTCCGTCGGCGCGCGACTGCGCGCACAGAGAGATGAGCTCGGCGAGGTCCGACACCGCCGCAACGTCCCCGGTCTCCGCGACACGGACGAGACCGTGCGCGTAGAGGTAGTCGCCGAGGAGGAGCGCGGCGTCGCGATCGGCGGGCGAGAAGAGCCGGGACCGGCCGTAGTGCACGAGGTATCCCTCGTAGATCGTCTCCAGCCCGAGCGCCTGACCAGGAGGGCCGAGCGGCGAGAACACGGGCTCACGCTCCTGCTCACCTGCGGACCTGACCGCCTCGGCCCAGAGCGCGCTCTCTGCCGACGCTTCCGCCGTGATCGTCTCCCACACGAACGGAGACGCTATCGCGACCCGCTCGCCGCTTTCGGAGGTTCGAGCTCGACCTCGACCGGCACCTCCGAGCCGCCCTCGTCCCAGCTCTCGAGCTGGACCCGCTCGCGGAAGAACTCCCAGATCGCCCGGCCACCGGCCATCGTCGGCAGCGCGACGAGCACACCAGCGATCCCGTAGAGCTCGCCGCCGGCGAGCAGCCCGAAGATGACGAGAAGCGGATGGAGCCGCAGCGCGTTGGCCATGACGTTCGGAACGACGATGTGCCCCTCCACCTGATAGATGAAGAGGAAGAGGATCCCGACCCAGAGGACGCCCCAGGGCGGGTCCGCGAAGAGCGCATAGATCAACGGCGGCACGGCGGAGAGCCACGGCCCGATGTACGGGACCACCTCGATGAAGGCGGTCCACAGGCCGAACAGGAGCGCATATTGCTCGGCACCCTCGACGAGACCCGTCACGCCGAGGATGTACATGCCGACACCCGCGCTCGTCCCGATGACGGTCGAGAGGATCGCCTGTCCCTTCAGATAACCCCAGAGCGCCCCCTCGATCCGCTGCGTCAGCGGAGCGCCCCCGTGCGGTGGGAAGCGCGCGTCGATCGTGCGCTCCAGTCGCTGCATGTCGAGGAGCATGTAGATCGAGATGACGATGATCAGGACGAGCGAGAACATGAGGAGCACGAACGAGAAGGCAGCTCCCTGGGCGAACGAGATCGCATCCTGCGCGTAGCCGGAGATCTCACCGGCGCTGAGCCCGTCCAGCCACTGGTTGACCTGCTCGCGGATCCGAACCTGCTCGAGGCCGTGGTCGTCGAGCCACGCCTGGAGCCGGTCGATGTCGAGCTCCGCGGCGGTCTGACCGCCCGTCGACTCGTCGGTGACGTACTCGTCGACCCGGTCCGCAGCCTCGCGCGCCTGGTCGACCGCGACGGCGCCGATCGCGACGAGGAGAGCCACGACCACGGCGAGGAAGATCGTGTAGACGAGGATGACGGCCGGCCCGCGGGGAACTTTCAGCCGCGTGAGGTCGCGGACGAGCGGATTGAGCGTGAACGCGATCACGCCGGCCGTGAGGAACAGGAACAGGACGTGACCGAGCGTCTTCGCGAGCAGGAATGCGAAGACGAGCGCGACGGGGAGGACGACCAGCTGGATCCATCGCGGGATCTGGATCGTCGGGCCGGGGCCGGCCATGCGCGGATCGTACCGTCGGGCCTGGAGAGCGCCCGTCGGAGACCTTGCTACGGTCCGTGCAAATGGCGACGACGACCCCGCGCTCCCGCCACGCAGCCCGTCTGCGGGCCGATCGACGACGGGCGCAGGCGCGAGCGCGGCGCTTTGCGATCATCGCCGTCCTCGCGGTCCTCGCGGTCGTGACCCTCGCGCTCACGGCGTTCGACAATCAGAGCAGCGCTCCCGCCGTCAGCCGACCGGCGCCGCTCCCCGTGACGTCCGCGCCGCCCGACCCCCACATCCTGTCCACGGTCGGAAACCTCCGCGTACAGTCGCCGGTCGCGCAGGGCGGCGTCACCGCGATCGGCTTCCACGCGAGCGAGGACGGAGCCCTCGTCCTCAAGCCGGTCGGCCCGCAGGTCAACGAGGGGCTGCTCGCACGTCTGTGGCGCCGCATCACCGGGGCTTCCCGGAGCGGTCTCGCCTGGTACCAGCTCTCTGGTGGCCCGCTCCGCACGCTCGACGTCGGAGCGGTCGCCGGAACGGACGTCTACTCGCCCGTGGACGGAACGGTCGTGGCGATTCGCGACCAGATCGTTTCCGGCCGCACGGTCGGAGCCGAGATCGAGCTGCGCCCCTCCTCCGCGCCGTCGCTCGTCGTCTCGATCCAGAACGTCCGGCCCGACCCCGTGCTCACGGTCGGAGCGAACGTCGCTGCCGGCTCGTCGAAGCTCGGGACGGTCACCGATATCAGCCGCTTCGAACAGCAGGCGCTCGAGCGCTATGCCACCGACGGCGGGAACAACGTCGCCATCCAGGTGTTCCCGTCCGCCACCCTGGGCGTTCCGTAGAGTCCTCGACCTTGCGCATCCTGTTCATCGCCGACGTCGTCGGCGCCCCGGGACGGCGGGCGCTGCAGGAGCGCCTGACCGCGCTGCGCTCGGAGCTCGTGGTGGACGCATGCGTCGTGAACGGCGAGAACGCCGCCGACGGGATCGGCATCACGCCGAGGCTCGCGGACCAGATATTGGCCATGGGCGTCGACGCGATCACCCTCGGGAACCACGCGTTCCGGCGCTCCGAGATCGGCGAGTACCTCGACTCGTCGGACCGCGTGGTACGCCCTGCCAACACCTCGCGGAACACGCCGGGGCGCGGCGTCACTGTCGTAACGACGACCGGCGGCGCGCGGCTCGGCGTCGTGAACGTCCTCGGGTCGCTGTTCCTCCACCCGGCGACGTCGATGTTCGAGGTGATCGACGAGCTCGTGGAGCAGGCGAAGAGCGAGACGCCGGTCGTGCTCGTGGACGTCCACGCGGAGGCGACGAGCGAGAAGGCGGCGCTCGCGCGCTGGCTCGACGGCCGGGTGACCGCGGTCGTCGGAACGCACACGCACGTGCAGACGTCCGACGCGACGGTCCTCCCGAAGGGGACGGCGTTCATCACGGACGCCGGAATGACCGGGCCGCACGACTCGGTGATCGGGGTCGAGGCCGACCTCGCAATCCGGCGGATGCGTACCGGGCTCCCGGTCCGCTTCGAGACGGCTCAGGGGGGCGTGAGGATCGAAGGCGCGCTCGTCGAGTGCGACTCCGAGACGGGGAAGGCGTCCTCGATCGAATCCGTCCGCGTGGCCGTGTCCTGATCGGCGGCCTCCGGGAGGAGCAGCCAGAGCAGCACGAACGGGACGACCCACGGGAGGTAGAGGTAGAACCAGTGGGTCAGCGTCACCTGGAACGCGACGAGCACGGCCGCGGTCAGCGCCGCCAGCTGAACGGGCCCCTTCCGCCGCGGGACGAACGCGAGCACGGCTGCGAGCGCGACGGCGGCGACCTCGACGAGAGGCTGCAGGAAGCCGAGGTCGGGGATTCCCCGCGCGTGGTACTGACCCCACCCCCAGATCGAGAACGGCGAGTCGCGGCCCGACTGGAAGCCGATCGTGCGGTGCCAGAACGTGCGGACCGCGTCCCAGAGCGATGGCTCGAGAAGGAGGATCGAGAAGGCGAGCACCGTCGCGACTGCGAACCCGAGCGCGAAGCGAAGCAGCCGTCGAAGGTCGTAGCCGGGGTACGTCGCCCAGAGCGGCGCGACGAGGAGCGCGCCGAACTTCGTCCAGCCCGCGATCGCAACGGACACGCCCCGCGCCGAATCCGAGGTGAGGAGCCAGAAGCCCGCAAGGAGGAAGACCGGCATGATCGCGTCGTTCGTGTTCGCGTTCAGCGTGTATGCCGTGAACGGGTACGCGACCCAGCCGAACGCGAGCAGGACGCCGAGTCGTGGCCCTGCGAACCGCACACCGATGAGGAGGAGCGCAAGGACGGCCAGCAGGTCGAAGGCGATCGACGTGGCATGCGCCGCGGGGAGTGAGTCCCACTTCCCGCTCCAGTCGAACACCGCGACCGCCGGGAGGTAGGCGAGGTAGGAGGCGGGGCCGTAGGTGTCGCCGCGCTCGATCGCGGCCTCGCAGCGGCCGTTCGTCTGGATGCGCTCCCGCACCTGGCCCTCGGCGTCCTCCGGGCCGCACGGCTTCAGGTCGCCGCGCTGCGGCATGTTCCCGTACGGTGCCTCGCCATCGAGGATCCTGTCGGCGCCGACGACTCCCGCGAGCCCGACGTCGATGACCCCTCGTGGGCTCTCGAGGTTGAGGCCCACTCGGAAGCCGAGCAGGAAGACGACTGCGGCAGCGAGCACCCAGGTGGGCCAGACGGAGGACAGCGCCGCCGACCGTCCGCGGAAGCCGACCCAGAGCCCGCGGGCGAGCAGATACGCGAGCACGGGATAGGCGGCCGGGACGCTCCGAAAGATCTCGCCCCGGTCGAAGAACGCGAGCGACACGGTGAAGCCGAGCAGCAGCAACAGGTCGAGGTTGCGCACGGACAGAGGCCTGCGCAGGTCGGCGAGCCCGAGGAGGAAGACGAGGCAGAAGGCGAGCCAGACGTACGGCTTCAGGAGCGTCTTGCCGCCGAACGATCCCTCACCCCCGCGGGCCATCTTCCAGGCGACCTGCGGGCCCGTCCACGCCTCGGACACCTGGCCCGTCGTGTCCTGCACGACAGCCTGCGCGACCTGACCCGCCACCCCCCACCAGACCTTGATCGTCCACGTGCGCGTCTGGTCGTCGAAGTCCGCACCAGTCGTCGTGGCCGGCGGGTAGCGCTCGAGCCAGCCCGCGATCTTCGGGTCGTCGAGCGCGAGCTCCGTCGCCTCGTCCTCGCTCAGTCGCGCCGGGTCGCCCGGGATCGCCTGAGCGGCGCCCGTCTGAGGCACGACGAAGAAGACGGCCGCGAGCGCGGCGAGCGCGATTAGCTTCGAGGTCCGAACGACCAGAGCTTATTGCCGACGAAATTCACCGGCGTGACGAGCACGATCGCGATCGCCTGCGCCACGAACTCACCGAGCCCGAGCGTGACGAGCGTGTGGAGGACGCCCAGGTTCGCGACCAGCGCCATCGTCGAGACGAGGAAGAACCGCATCCCCTGGTGCCCGACGTGGCCGCGCTGGGCGCGGAACGTCCACATGCGGTTCCACGCGTAGTTGTTCGTCACCGCCACGAGGAAGGAGCCAACGGCGGCGGAGATGTAGTGCAGCCCGGCGGCGTCGAGGAGGACCGCGTAGACCGCGAGGTTGACGAAGTATCCGGTGGCGCCGACGGCGCAGAACTGTCCGAGCTGCTTCCAGTTCTTGCCCTTGCGCATGCCGGCCCGCACCCGTGCGGGGGAGAATCCGGCGTCGATGGGTGCTTGCGAGGACTCCACGGTCATCGCAGGGTAGTCGGGCGGTAACTCGTCACCGCCCCCCATACGATCAGTCATCGCCAAACCCTTCGTCGCCGACGAGTGGAACGAAGCGACACGAGATCGAGGTGCGCTCCACCGGGCCCGTCGGAGTACGCACGACGACCACGAGGTCCTGGCCGCGCCGCGAGCCGCGCGGGATGACGAGCCTGCCGCCTTCGACGAGCTGGTCGTAGAGGGCGCGCGGGACGCGCGGCGCGGCCGCCGCGACCGCGATGCCGCCGAAGGGCGCGTGCTCGGGGACGCCGAGTGATCCGTCGCCGACCTGCACCTCCACGTTCGAGGCGCCCGCGTCGCGAAGGCGGGCTCGAGCCTCCTCGGCCAGCGCCGGAACGCGCTCGATGGTCACCACGTCGGCCGCGAGCTCCGCGAGCACGGCGGCTTGGTACCCGGAGCCCGTGCCGACGTCGAGTACGCGCTCAGTCCCGTCGAGGCCGAGGAGAGAGCAGATCGTCGCCACGACGAACGGCTGCGAGATGGTCTGGCGCTGGCCTATCGGAAGCGCGCCGTCGTCGTAGGCGTAACGGCGGAGGCCCTCCGGCACGAAGAGTTCCCGCGGCACGCGCCCCATCGCGTCGAGCACGCGCTCGTCGGTGATTCCGCGGCGGCGGAGCTGCCGCTCGACCATCTCCGCACGCGCGACGGCGGCGTCGACGGACGGGGTCACTTGGCGAGCGTACGCAGCCCTGCGAAACGCGCGGCCTGACGCCCTCGCATCCGGGCGGCGAGGACCGGGAGCGCGACCGCCAGGACGTACCCGGCGATCGGGACGAGCGCCACGAGACAGACCAGTACGCCGAGCGCCCCCATGTATGCGCCGACGCCGAACCGGGTCGCGCCGCGTCGTAACGCGCCGACGACGACGGCCGCCGCGGCGAGAGCTCCGAGAACGCCGCCGACTGCTCCGGCCACGGTCTCCGCGGAGTCGCCGATCAGCAGTCCTATCGCGCCACCCAGGACGGCGCCCACCACCGCGGCGGCGCCGATCCCGAGGACATTCGTGCCCAGGATCCCCGTGATCGCGATCGAGAGCCCGAGCCCGAGGCCCAGGCAGAGGCCGATCGTGTACCAGCTCCCCACGCGGAGGAGTGTAGAGAGAGCTAGACCGACCCCTGGATGCGGGCGATGACCGCCAGTCCGAAGGCAGCTGCGCGCGCACCGTCCACGACACGGTGGTCGAAGGTGAGCGCGACGGTTCCCACTCGTCGGACGACGATCGCGTCGCCCTGGACGACCGGCCTCGGCGCCACCCGACCAACGCTCAGGATCGCAACCTCTGGGTAGTTGACGATCGGCGTCTGGAAGAGCCCGGCGAGCTTGCCCGCGCTCGTCACCGTGAACGTCGACCCGCGCAGCTCGTCGGCCGCGAGCGAGCCCGACCGGGCGCGCTCGGCGAGGTCGGCGATCTCGGTGGCGAGCTCGTCGACGGTCTTCCCGTCCACGCCGCGGACGACCGGGACGACGAGCCCGTCGTCGGTCTGGACCGCGACGCCGATGTCGTACCGGTCGAGGTACAGGATCGCGTCCCCGTCGAGGCGCGCATTCAGCTCCGGGTACTCGGCGAGGGAGTCGGCACAGGCCCTGACGACGGTCGGCAGGAGGCGGTCGAAGGGAACGCTGTCGAAGTCGCACTCCTCGACCCAGGTCACGGGCGGGACCTCGCGGTGAGCGCGCGCCATGTGCTCGGCGATCACGCGGCGGACACCGCGCAGCGGCTCGCGCCGCCCTTCGCCCGCCGCAACGGCGGCGTTGCGCACGTCGTCCTCCGTGATCCTGCCGCCGGGCCCGCTCCCCGAGACACCCGCCAGGTCGACACCGAGCTCCTGCGCGATGCGCCGGACGACCGGGGTCGCCTGCACGCGGGTCGTGTGCGTGACGGGTGCCGGCGTCGGAGTGGGAGGCGCAACCGTCTCGCCCGGAGCGCCGATAACGACGAGCTCGGTCCCGACCGGCACCACGTCGCCCTCGGCGACGAGGACTTGCAGCACGGTGCCGCCATAGGGCGACGGGATCTCGACGGTCGCCTTGTCGGTCTGGATCTCGACGAGCGGGTCGTCCTCGGCGACCTCCTGCCCCTCCGCCACCAGCCAGCGAGCGACCTCGCCCTCGGTGAGGCCCTCGCCGAGGTCCGGGAGCTTGAACGAGCTCGCCACTACCCGTGATTCTCGTGTGCGGGCCGCCGCGCGCGCCAGCGAAGGCCTCGGGACACGAGCATCGCGAGAGCCGCGAGCGAGATGAGGAGCGGCGGCGCGATGAACGCGATCGCCGACAGATAGTGGATCGCGCCGCACTCGTCGCCACACGTCGCGAAGTCGTTCGCGCCGTGGAACCCCTTCGCGATGGCGAGGAAGGCCGCGATCCAGACGGCGAGGGCGAGACCGAACAGGACGAGCGATGCGACGCCGAGACGCCCGCGCATCCACGCGACGGCGAGAGCGCCGGATGTCAACGCGAAGAGCGCGACGACAGTGACCTGCACGACCCAAGTCGACATCGACCGAATTGTCGTCTAGCGAAGGGCGTCGTGTGCGAGTCGCGCGTGAATTCCGCGCGCGCCGTTCACGAGTTGTGTCACCCGCAGGTCGACGACGACACTCGCGAGAGCGAGGGCCTCGCGTCTCGCGAGCGCGTGCTCGCGCTCCATGAGATCGAGCATCCCCTCGATCGCCAGCGCGGCCGCCTCGTCGAGGTCCTCGTCGAAGCCGAACGCCAGCCACGCCTCCGGTGTCCATGCGATCGGCCAGGCCAGCGCCAGATCGTCGCGCACCGACAGTGTCAGACACGCCCGCTCGACCGGTGCTTCGATCGCGAGCTGCGACACCTCGCCGTCGCCCTGTGCAGCGTGTCCGTCGCCGGCCGAGAGGAGCGCGCCGTCGAGGGAGATCGGGAGGAACAGCGTCGTGCCCTCGACGAGCTCCTTGCAGTCGATGTTCCCGCCGCACGGACGAGGCGGCGCTGTCGAATGGAGGCCCGATTCGTCGGGGGGCATGCCGATCACGCCGAGGAACGGCCTCAAGGCGACCTCGCGACCGCGCTGGTCGCGACCCGTGCCCGCGTCGGCGTCGAGCTCCCAGTCGAGGACGACGGTCTCGCCGTCCATGAGCCCGAGACGCTCGTTCAGCGGGGTTTGGAAACCCCCTGCGTCCGTGACGCCCCACCCTCCGACCCTCACGTCGTCGATCCGGACCGCCAGGGTCTCGCCGGCGTGCGCGCCTCGGATCTCGATCGGGCCGACGAGCGCATGGCCGGCGTCGCGCTCGTCACCATCGAGACGGAAGTCGACTCGATCGCCCGCGGCGTCGCGCCACCCCGCGTTGAGGCACGCGAACTCGACGGAGTCGCCCGGGTCGACGGTCAGGATCGGCTCGAGGTCGCGCGAGAAGTGCCCGTGGACCGTGCGTCGCTCGAGCGGGATCTCGTGGAGCGCCACTACGCCGCGAGCACGCGCCGCGCCGCGTCGACGACCCGCTCGACCGACGGCATGTACGCGTCTTCGATCTGCCAGTACGGATACGGCACGTCGTATCCCGTCACGCGGATGACCGGCCCTCGCAGGTCGAAGATCGCCTTCTCGGCGAGCACGGCCGACACCTCCGCGGCGAACCCACACACGCGTGGCGCCTCCTGTACGACGACGACCCGCCCGGTCCGCGCGACCGACGCGAGCAGGCCGTCCTCGTCGAGCGGCTTCAACGACCGCAGATCGAGCACCTCGCACGACGCGTCGCCGGCGAGCGCATCCGCGGAGGCGAGGGCGACGTGCACCATCGCGCCGTACGCGACGAGCGTGAGGTCCGCTCCCCTCGCGCGCTACGCGCGACTGGCCCAGCGGCACGACGTGCTCGCCGCCCGGAACGTCCTCCTTCGCCTTGCGGTAGTGGAGCTTCGGCTCGAGCACGACGACAGGATCCGGGTCACGGATCGCGGCCGCGAGGAGACCCTTGGCGTCGGCGGGCGTCGCCGGGATCGCGACCTTCACACCGGGCGTGTGGACGTAGTACGTCTCCGGCGAGTCGTCGTGGAGCTCCGGGGCGCGGACGCCACCGCCGTACGGCATCCGGATCGTGAGCGGGAACGCCATCGTCCCGCGCGTGCGCCAGCGGTACCGCCCCACGTGATTGATGAGCTGATCGAGCGCCGGGTAGCTGAACGCGTCGTACTGCATCTCGACCACGGGGCGCCAGCCGGCCATGCAGAGACCGACTGCCGTCCCGAGGATTCCGGCCTCGGCGAGCGGCGTGTCGACGCACCGGTCCTGGCCGAAACGCTCCTGGAGGCCCACGGTGGCACGGAACACGCCTCCGAGGGTGCCGACGTCCTCGCCCATCACCATGACCGACTCGTCGCGCTCCATCTCGACGTGGAGCGCGTCGTTCACCGCTTCGACGAGGAGGAGCTCAGCCACCGAGGATCCTCCGCAGCTCCTCCCGCTCGTCGAGGAGTGAGGGAGGCGGGTCGGCGTACGCATGGTCGAACACGAGCATCGGATCCGCTGGCGGCTCGGCCTCGGCGGCGGCGATGCCGGCCCGCATGAGCTCGAGCGCCTCGCTCCTGACGGACTCTGCCCGCTCGTCCGTAAGGACGCCGAGACGCTTCAGGTACCGCTCGTAGCGTCCCACGCACTCGTTCTCGCGCTCTACCTCGACACGCTCGGGGTCGAGGTAGGCGGATGGGTCGTCCGCCGTCGCGTGGGGCGCGGCGCGGTACGAGACGGCCTCGATGAATGTCGGACCGTCGCCCGCGCGCGCCCGCCCGACGCCGTCGCGCGTCGCCTCGTACACGGCCAGGACGTCGCCGCCGTCGACCCGCACGGCGGGAATCCCGTAGCCGATCGCCTTGTCCGCGAGCGTCGGCGCGGCCGTCTGCTTCGCGAGCGGCGTCGAGATCGCCCACTGGTTGTTGTTGCAGAGGAGGACGACGGGCGCCTTCATCACGCCGGCGAACGTCGCTCCCTCGTGGAACGCGCCCTCGGAGGTCGCACCGTCACCGAACAGCGTCAGCGTCACCGAGTCCTCGCCCTTGAGACGCGAGCCCCAGGCGAACCCGACCGCGTGCGGCACCTGTGTCGCGATCGGCACGCAGATCGACGCGACGTTGTAGTCGCGCGGGTTCCACCAGCCCGTCGGATGGCCGCGCCACCACGACAGCACGGTCGAGACGGGCATCCCGCGCAGGAGCCCGATCGCCGACTCTCGATACGCCGGGAAGATCCAGTCGCGGTCCTCGAGCGCGAAGACGGACCCCGCCTGCATGGCCTCGTGATTCCAGAAGATCGCGTAGGTGCCGATGCGGCCCTGTCGGTGGTAGACGACCGACCGCTCGTCGTACGTCCGCAGGAGGACGAGGTCGCCGTACAGCGCGAGGAGATCATCCGAGGTGAGGCCTTCGACCTCGCCGTCGAGGACGTCCTCGCCGTCGCCGATGACGCGGCGCAGGTCTCCTTCGGCCGGGAGCACGCGGCTCATCGCGAGCGCAGTCTAGGTCAGACGAAGACGGTGACCGCGTCGCGCTCGGCCTCGTACACGACCTCGACGACGTCTCCCGTGTCCTCGCCGTCGACCTGCAGCGGGAGCGGCTCGTCGCAGTGGACCACGACCCGATCGACGTCGCGCGCCGTGAGCGCCTTGCCGTGCCTTGAGACCGGACCCCCGCGGGCCGCGCATGAGCAGCCGCGGGAGGTCTCGCGCGCGTAGCGTCACGGGGGCGAGGTAGGCGAGTCCCGCGTCGAAGGACGCGCCGGGAACGAGATCGAGCGCCATCGCGCCTGCATAGGTGTACGGCGAGCAGTTGGCGACCAGCACGAACGCCGCTCTGCCCACCCCCGCGATCTCGAGCTTCTCGTCGAGGCGGCCGTGCGTCGCCCAGAGCGTCCCGGACGCGACCTTCACGAACGCCACGTCGCCGGGCCTCCTGCCGTCGGGCCTGCGGCCGAGCTCGTCGACCTTCCGCACGAGCTCCGCGTCGAACCCGAGGCCCGCGTTGAACCCGAACCGCCGTCCGTTGACACGCCCGAGCCCGATGCGCCGCGTCCGTCCCTCGGACATCCGCTGGGCGGCCTTCGCGGGATTGCGCGGAAGGCCGAGCGCGCGCGGAAGGACACTCGTCCCGCCCCCGGGAAGGAACCCGAGGGGGACGTCGCGCGCGATGCCGTTCAGGACCTCGTTGAAAGTGCCGTCGCCGCCGTAGACGTAGATCGCGTCCGCAGCGCCTGCCGACCGCGCGATCTCCGTGGCCTCGCCGGGCACCGTGGTGAGCATCGTCTCCGTCGCCGAGGGCAGCGCGGCCCGCACGGCCGCGAGCCCGTGCTCGTCGACACGCGTCGCGAACGGGTTGACGATGAGGATCCCGCTCATGTGGGCGTCGCGTACCCGCGAATGCCGTCGACGAGGATCGCCAGGAACCGGTCGGCGAGCTCGTCCGTGTCGCGTCCGGGCTCCAGCCACGTGTACGCCCAGTTCGCCGCCGAGAGGAGAAGCAGGGTCACCGCGCCGGAGTCGAGATCGGTGCGGAGGTCTCCGGTCTCGATGCCCTCGCGGAAGAGCGCGCGCCACCGCTCCTCGTAGCGGCGCCGCTCGACCACGATCTCCTCGCGGTACTCACCGTCGAGGTAGCGCCACTCGCGCGTGAAAACGGTCGCGACGTCGAGCTGCTCCGCGACGACGCGGAGATGCCCACGCAGCGCGACCCGGACCCGCTCGGCCGCCGGCGCATCCTCCGGTACCGCATCGAGCGCGGAGTGGAACGCCCGCGCGCCCTCGCGCATCGTCTCGTAGAGAAGCTGCTGCTTGGAGCCCGTGAGCGAGTAGAGCGATCCCTTCTGGACGCCGAGCGCCTGCGCGAGAGCGTCCATCGAGGTGCCGTGGAACCCACGCTCGGCGAAGAGCCGGGCGGCCTCGCGCGTCAGCTCTTCCCGTCGCGTAGCCATTACACTCGATGCTAACGACCGTTCGGTAGGGAGGCGACCACGTGGACACGCGTACGCAGGAGTTCCTCGACTACGTCCAGTCCGGCGGACAGGTCGAGACGACCGACTGGATGCCCGACGAGTACCGCTCGCGGCTCGTGAAGTTCATCGAGATGCACGGCAACTCGGAGCTGATGGGCGTGCTTCCGGAGCGCGACTGGATCCTCCGCGCGCCGACGCTGCAGAGGAAGCTCGCGCTCACCGCGAAGATCCAGGACGAGGTCGGACACGCGCAGCTGATCTACCGCATCGTCGAGGATCTCGGCAAGCCGCGGAGCGCGTGTCTGGACGACCTCGTGTCGGGCAAGGCGAAGTTCCACAACGTCTTCCACTACCCGACTCGCACCTGGGGGGACGTCGGCGTCATCGCGTGGCTCGTCGACGCCGCGGCCATCGTCTCGCAGAAGGCGCTCCTGAAGTGCTCGTATGCGCCGTACGCCAGGATCATGAAGAAGATCTGCTGGGAGGAGTCGTTCCACATCCTCCACGGACGCGACGTGATCCTCGCGCTGGTCACGGGCACCCCCGAGCAGTTCGAGCTCGTCCAGGAGGCGCTCGACCGCTGGTGGGAGCCGCTCATGCACTTCCACGGGAACCCGATTCCCGCGGAGGAGGACCCGATGGTGATCTGGCGGATCAAGAGCCAGGCCAACGAGGAGGCGCGCCAACAGTTCCTCGACGGCTACGTCCCGCAGATCCGTGAGCTCGGATTGACCATCCCCGACCCCGCTCTGCGCAGGGACGAGGTGACCGGGACGTGGCTCTACACGGAGCCCGACTGGGAGAAGCTCCGCGCGGTCGTGACGGGCCACGGCCCCGCGTCCGCGGAGCGACTCGCGTTCCGTCGGCTCTCCCGCGAGGACGTGGCGTGGGTCGAGCGGGTGGTGCTCGCAGAGGCGGCGTAGTGATCTACGAGGTCTTCAGGCAGGAGCGGAAGGGCCAGCCCTTCCAGCACGCCGGCTCGGTGACGGCGCCGAACGAGGAGTTCGCCGAGATCTACGCCCGCGAGCAGTACGGACGTCGGCAGGAGTCGGTGGCGCTCTGGCTCGTGCCTCGCGCTGCCCTGCACGAGATCGACGAGTTCCCCGACGAGTTCGAGATGAAGTACCGACGGGTCGACGGGTACTCGATCAAGGCACGCCTCCGGGAGGCGCGCGAACGCGCCGGGACCCTGGACATGGCGCCGGGAGCGACGAGTGAGTGAGCGCACCGACCTTCTGCTCGCGATCGCCGACGACGAGCTGATCCTCGGCTGGCGGAACTCCGAGTGGACGGGCATCGCGCCGTTCCTCGAGGAGGACGTCGCGTTTTCGTCGATCGCCCAGAACGAGATAGGTCACGCCCGGGCCCTGTACGAGCTGGCGGCCGCCGAGCTCGGCACGACGGCCGACGAGCTGGCGTTCGACCGCTCGCCGGAGGAATACCGCGCGGCCCCCCTCGTCCAGCTCCGGCGCCTCGAATGGGCGCGCACGATTGCCAGGCATTGGCTCTACGAGAGCGCAGACGAGATCCGGCTGGCCGCGCTGAAAGGCTCGGACGACCTCGAGATAGCGGGCCTCGCGGCGAAGATGGACCGCGAGGAGGCGTACCACCGGATCCACGCCGAGATGTGGGTCGACCGCCTGCTCGCGACCGACGAGGGCCATGAGCGCCTCGGCGAGGCCTTCGACGAGCTGTGGCCGTACGCGCTCGGGGTTCTCGACGACGCGCACCGCCCGGAGCTCGTCGCTCGCGCGCAGGAGAAGCTCGGACGGGCGTTGCCTGATGTCGAGCCGATAGCTCGCGGCGTCCACGAGGACGAGCTGACAGAGCTGTGGGAGGAGATGACCTCGGTGCGGCGCTCGGCGCCCGCCGGCGCGCAGTGGTGACGACGGGCGAGGTCTGGGATGCGCTGGCCGAGATCCCGGATCCGGAGATCCCGGTCATCTCGATCGTCGACCTCGGTGTCGTGAAGAACGTTGCCGTTGCCGACGGACACCGTGAGCATCGACTTCACGCCGACGTTCATGGGCTGCCCCGCCCTCGACACGATGCGGCTCGCGATGGAAGCGAGGATCGCCGAGCTCGGCGCGACGCCCGACGTCCGCGTACACCTCGACGACTCGTGGTCGACCGACGACATCACACCGGAGGGACGCGAGAAGCTCCGCGCGGCAGGGTTCGCTCCGCCGGCTCCGCGGGGCGTCGGGAAGATCGAACTAGTCCAGCTCCAGCGTGGGTTCCGCTGCCCGTACTGCGGATCGACGAGCACGAAGCTCGAGAACCTCTTCGGCCCCACCCCGTGCCGGTCGATCCGCTACTGCGAGGACTGCCGCCAGCCGTTCGAACAGTTCAAGACGATCTAGCCAGTCGCTCGCAACACACGGCGTCGCCGGGTCTCGGGCCGCGACTAGAGTCCTGACATGGCCGTCGAGATCTTCTTCTGCCCGACCTGAAGCGGGTACGACGAACGGGCCACGAGTCTCGCGGCCGAGCTCAAGGAGAGGGTCGGGATCGACGCGAAGGTCACTCCGGGCGGGCGCGGCCAGTACGACGTGTTCGCCGACGGTCGGCGCGTGTTCTCGAAGCACGAGCACGGACGCTTTCCCGAGGATGGTGAGATCGCCCGCCTGCTGACGTAGAGCGACCTCCGGGAGCAGCTTTGACTCGGCCGGGCCGCAGTGCCACGGTACGCACGTGGAGGTCCTCAAGTGGATCGGTATCGCCGTGGTCGTCGGCCTTGCGCTGTTCGGGCTGTTCGTGCTGATCGGCTTCGTCTTCCTGCTGTTCGACAGGGACGACGAGGACGTCGACCTCGACGATCTCGACGACGCCGGCGACGTCCGCTCGATCGCCACGCACCTCGAGCTGGAGCACGACTGGTGGAACATGACCGTCGAGGCGCTCGAGGCGCTGCCCGCGTTCGCGGAAGCCGTCGCGACGCTCGTCGACGAGGAGACCGACGCCGACGAGGTCGCGGCCTTGAGCCGCGACGCGAACGGCTGGGTCGCGGCGATGGCGCTCGCGGCCCTCGTGGAGCGCGACGACGTCCCCGCCGACTGGATCGCATGGGCGCAGCGAAACCCCGTCCGTCCGTCCGTGTGCGAGGACCGCCTCCTGCTGCGTGCGCTCGCGACCCACGCCGAGCACCCCGTGATCGCGGCCGTACTGCCCGCGACGCTCGGGACGCTTCGCGACGACGTCGTCGCGGAGTTCGTCGAGGCCAGGATCGGCGGCGGCGAGGTCGTCGACGACACGACGTTCGACCTCGTGTCACTCGACAGGGCCGACGAGCTCGAGGCGTTCCTCGATCGCTTCGAGCCCGACCTCGGGCCGGACGTCCGGCCGAGCTTCGAGCACTGGCGTGCGCTGCGGACGCTGCGCAGCGCCGGCCGGATCTGGAATCGGCCGTTCGACGATCCACCGGCCCTGCTCGTCGGTCGTAGACGCGAGCTCGTCGAGATCGCCGTCGCTGCCCTCGAGCAGAACCCGCCGCGATCGGTGCTCCTCGTCGGCGAGCACGGCGTCGGCAAGACGGCGCTCGCCCGCTCCGCCCTCGAGCGCATGGATCCGGAGATCGTCGTGTTCGAGACGACGGCCGCACAACTCAACGCCGGCGCGATCCACATCGGGGAGCTCGAGGGACGCGTCAAGACGCTGGTCGACGCCGTCGCGGGACAACGCGTCGTGTGGATCGTCCCCGAGCTCCAGGAGACGCTCTTCGCCGGGCAGCACTCCCGAAGCCCACAGGGCCTGCTCGACGCTCTCCTACCGCACGTCGAGTCCGGGGCCGTAACCCTCCTTGCCGAGATCACCCCATCCGCCGCAGAGCTGGTGCTCGCCGCCAGGCCGAGGGTCAAGAGCGCGTTCGAGATCGTGCGTGTCCGGCCCCTCGACGACGCGGCGGCGATCGCAGTCGCGCGACACGCGCTCGAGCACGACGCTCTGGAGGTCGAGGCCGACGACGAGACGCTCGTCGAGGCCCTGGAGCTCGCTCAGCAGTTTCTCCCCGGTGTCGCGCAGCCCGGGAACCTGCTCCGCCTCGTCCACGCCACGGCTGCGGAGGCCGCCGAGGACGAGCACGACCACTTCGACGCGCGGGACGCGCTCACGACGATCGCCGCGAGCTCCGGGCTGCCGCTGGCCCTGCTCGATGCAGCCGCGCCGCTGCCACTCGACGAGGTGCGCACGTTCTTCGCGCGGCGCGTTCTGGAGCAGCGCGAAGCGGTCGACTGCATCGTCGAGCGGATCGCGATGATCAAGGCGGGCGTCACCGACCCGACCCGGCCATTCGGCGTCTTCCTCTTCGTGGGGCCGACGGGCACCGGGAAGACCGAGATCGCGAAAGCGCTCGCCGAATTCCTCTTCGGCTCGCCCGAACGACTGATCCGGCTCGACATGAGCGAGTACCAGACGCAGGAGTCGTTCGACCGGCTCCTGAGCGACACCGTCGTCGACGGGCACGGTGCGACGCTGATCTCGTCGGTCCGCAAGGACCCCTTCGCGGTGATCCTGCTCGACGAGTTCGAGAAGGCCGCGCAGCCGGTCCGCGACATCTTCCTGCAGGTCTTCGACGACGGCCGCCTCACGGACCTCCAGGGACGCGAGGTCGACTTCCGGCGCTGCGTCATCGTGCTGACGTCCAACATCGGGTCACCCCTCGCGGAGGCGCCACGCGTCGGCTTCGACCCGGGCGCCGCGACGTTCTCCTCGGCCGGGATCGAGCGCGCCGTACGCGCGTCGTTCCGGCCGGAGCTCGTGAACCGCTTCGACCGGGTGGTCGTGTTCCGACCGTTCGAGCGGTCGGCGATGCGAGCGCTCCTCGACAAGGAGCTCGCGGACGCGCTCGCCCGCCGTGGCCTACGCGGAAGACCATGGGCGGTCGAGGTGGACGAGTCCGCGTACGCGTTCCTCATCGACAAGGGGTTCAGCCCGGAACTCGGCGCGCGCCCGCTCAAGCGTGCGGTCGAGCAGTACCTTCTGGCCCCCCTGGCACGGGCGATCGTCGAGCAGTCGGTGCCCGACGGCGACCAGTTCCTCTTCGTGACGGCGCCGGCGGGCGAGCGGATTCACGTCGCCTTCGTCGACCCCGACGACGAGCCGGAGATCGAAGCGGATACCGAGCCGTCGGCACTGGACCTCAAGCATCTCGCTCGGGCGCCGCGAGGCGACGGCGACTCTGTCCGGGCCGCTCTCGCCGAGCTCGCCCGTATCTCGGCGGCCGTCGCGGACGCGCAGACGCGGAAGGGTCATGTGCTCTCGACGGTGTCCGAGCCGGGGTTCTGGGAGCGCGCCGACCGCTTCGAGCTGCTCGCCGAGGCGGAGTACCTCGAGCGCATGCAAGTGGCGACCCATACGGCCGAGCGTCTCGGCACGAGGTTGCAGCGCAGCGTGAAGGGCGACGGCCGCGCGAATCCGCGTCTCGTGGGCCTGCTCGCAGGACGCCTCTACGTCCTGGACCGGGCGCTCGCAGGGGTAGCGAACGGCTCCTCCACCGAGGTCGTCGTCTCGCTGAGGCCGTCAGGCGTGGCTCGCGGAGACGACGGGATCAGCGAGGAGTTCGCCGCCGTTCTCACCGAGATGTACGTGGCCTGGGCGGATCGGCGCGGAATGAGCGCCGAGTTGCTCGACGCGGTCGACGGACACCGACGACTGGCGATCTCGGGCCTCGGCTGCGGTGAGATCCTCGGCCTCGAAGGCGGTCTGCACGTGCTCGAGCACGTGGGTGAAGCGGCGAACGGCGGCCAGGTCGTGGACAGAGATCAGGTGCAGGTGGTCGTCAGCGGCCATCGGCCCGGGGCTCCGGAATCAGCGGAGGCGACGGACGCTTCGAACGTCGTCGTGCGCAGGTATCGACCAGGGAAGTCCCCACTCGTCCGCGACAGCGTCCGTGGTTATCGGACCGGGAGGCTCGACCTCGTTCTCGGCGGCGACTTCGACCTGTTCTAGCTAGCCCTCGTCTCCCTCGCCCTTGTGGCGACCCTTCGCCTTGCCCCGGGATTCTCCGGGCGGCGCCACCTCGCCGTCCTCGCCCGGCGCACAGCGCGCCGTGCCACTGCGCGCCGGAGCTCGTCGATCTCGGAGCGGTGGCCCTGGATGCGCTCCGAGCGGTCGAGCAGTCCTCGGACGCCGTCGCAGCGACCCAGGGCGAACCTCGAGAACGCGAGGTTGTAGCTGGCGTACGCCTCGTCGAGGGTGTTCGAGCCCTTCAGCGCGAGCACCGCCTGCCGGAGCAGCGGGAGCGCGCCCGCGAAGTCGCCCGCCTGCATGCGTGCGAAGCCGTCGCGATTCAGCGCTGCGCCGTCCGGTGTCTCCGGCTCGGACGCCGTCGTTTCCCGGGACGTCGAGGTCGACGCTGCCTCCGAGCGACGCGCGTCCTGCGCGGTGGCCGCCTGCCGTGGCGAGAAGCCGTCGCCCGCGGTGACGAGCGCCGCGACACCGAGACCGAGACCGACCAGTACGAGCGCCGCGAGGGCGGCGACCAGACCGCGCCGTCGCCGCGCACGGTGATCGTGGCGAACGAGTCCGCGCGTCCGCGGCTCGCGCGGCTGCGGGCGCAGGACCCTCGTCGGGGCGACAACCGTCGCGGGCGAGTCGTCGAGCGCCTCGCGCAGCCGTCGCACGAGCTCGCGCGCAGTTCCTGGCCGTGCGCCCGGATCCTTCGCGAGCGCCGAATCGAACACCGAGTCGAGCGCCAACGGCAGAGTCGGATCGACGTCGCCGACGCGCGGGACGGCCGCGTGCAGGTGCGCGAACGCCTCGGTGGTCGGCGTGTCGCCGCCGAACGGCCGCCGACCGGTCAAGAGCTCGAATGCCACGACCGCCAGCGCGTAGCGGTCGCTCGCCGCCGTCGCCGGCTCGCCCCGAGCCTGCTCCGGGGAGATGTATCCCGCGGTGCCGAGCACGGTCCCCGGCTCGGTGAGCATGTCCGCTCCGGTCGCTGACGCGATCCCGAAGTCCGAGACGTGGACGTTGCCGTCGCGATCGAGGAGGAGGTTCGCGGGCTTGACGTCACGGTGGACGATGCCGCTCGCATGCGCGCGGTCGAGCGCGTCCGCCGCTTGCTCGAGCCACGTGAGCGCCCGAGTGCGCGGAACACGCCCGCTGCGCACGCGCTCGTAGACGGAGCCGCCCTCGAGGTACTCCATGACGATGAGCGGGCGACCGTCGTGCTCGGCGACGTCGAAGACGGTCACGACGTTCGGGGCAGCCGAGACGCGCGCGGCCGCGAGAGCCTCCCTGCGGAAGCGCGCGCGGGCGTCGTCCTGCCGGGCATACCGGTCGGACAACACCTTGATCGCGACCGTCCGCTCGAGCGCGGTGTCGGTCGCGCGGTAGACCTCACCCATCCCTCCGCGAGCGACGAGGTCAGGAGAGGCATACCTCTTCGGAAGCACGTCTGAAGCGATCCCGAAGTAGTACCCGTCGCGCGCGGCCGCTACACCCCCTCAACGGAGGAGGAAGCCGTCGCCGAGCGGATCGTCGGGGTCGAGCGAAAAGACGTGCTCGCCCGTGCGGTACGCGCTTCCCTCGACCTCGGTGAGGACGGCCGGGATGCCCGCAACCTCTGCCTCGCCTACCACGCGAGCTGTGAAGGCCGTGTCCACGATGCTGCGGTGCAGCAGGTCCTGGCCACGCGGAAGACGGCCCGAGCGGTCGAGGAGGGCGAGGCGGGCCGACGTGCCGCTGCCGCACGGCGAGCGGTCGACCTCGCCGTCGGCGAACACCGTCACGTTGCGCTGCGTGAGCGGATCGTCGTCCTCGTGCTGCCAGAAGACGACGCCGTAGATGTCGCGCAGCTCCGGCTCGAGCGGATGGACGACGTCCTGCCACGCCTCGAGCTCGCGCTTGAGCTCCCGCCCGAGCTCGATCAGGCGTGGAAGCTCAGCGGACTCGACGCGCTCCTCGAGCGACGCGTAGAACGCGCCGCCGAACGCGACGTCGACCGTCCGCTCGCCGAGCTCCACGCCTTCCGCCCACACGAAGGAGGGAACGTTCCGAAAGCGCACGGAGCGAACGCGGCCGGCTTCGACCGTCGCCCACGTGTCGAGACGGCCCGACGGCACGTCGACGACGACGTGGTTCTCGCCCTCTCGCCGCTCGACGAGCCCCTCGTCGAGCGCCCACGTCACGAGCGCGATCGTCCCGTGGCCGCACGCGGTCGAGTAGCCGGCGTTGTGGAAGAAGACGACGCCGAGATCGGCCGCCGGCGTCGGTCGGCTCGACGACGAAGCAGCCGTACATGTCCGCGTGGCCGCGCGGCTCGTGGACGAGCAGGCGGCGCACCTGGTCGAGCCGCTCGAGCGCATCGCGCCGCTTGTCGAGGATGGTCGCGCCCCGCGGCGGTTCGACGCCGCCCGTGACGATCCTGAACGGCTCGCCGGCAGTGTGATAGTCGACCGCGCGAATCTCCACAGCGGTGACCCTAGACAAGCCGGAGCGCCGAGGATCCGTCGTCGAGCGTGGACGCCCAGCGCCCCGTGGGTCGAGTACCGCCCGACAGGGAGTTGCCGCAACGGTGGTTGAGGGCCTCTCGTTTCGGCGCGCGGGCGCCGGCTCCTACTACGCCCCCTTGAAGTCGGGCGGACGCTTCTCGAGGAACGCGGCGACGCCCTCGGCGAAGTCCTGCGTCTCGGTCGCAGCCTGCTGGAGCTCGGCCTCGAGCCCGAGCTGCTGGTCGAGCGACGCCGAGTACGCGTGCTCGAAGAGACGCTTCGTCATGGCAACGGCGCGCGTGGGCAACGCCGCGTACCACGCCGCCAGTTCGGCGACCCGGCCGGCGAAGTCGTCAGCGGCGACGACTTCCGAGACGAGGCCCCAGTCGAGCGCCTCGTCCGCGCTCAGGCGCCGGTTCGACACCATCCACTCGAACGCACGGGCGAAGCCGAGGAGGCGGTGGACGAACCACGTGCTTCCGGCGTCCGGCACGAGCCCGATCCCGATGAACCCGGGCACGAAGCTCGCATCCGCCGACGCGATGCGCACGTCGCACGCGCAGGCGAGCGAGAGCCCGGCGCCCGCGACAGGGCCGTTCACCGCGGCGACGACCGGCTTCTCGAGGCTGCGGATCCCGCGCACGTTCGGGTGGTAGGTCTGCTCGAGAGCCTCGCGCACACCACCGGGGAGCGACTCGAACTCCCTCAGGTCCTGCCCCGAGCAGAACCCGCGCCCTGCTCCGGTGAGCACGACGGCGCGAACCGCAGGATCGTTGGCCTCGCGCAGCGCTGCAGCGAGCCCGTCGTGCATCGCCCGGTTGATCGCGTTGTAGACGTCCGGCCGGTTGAGCGTGATCGTGAGGACCGCGCCGTCTCGCGCAGTGAGCACCTCGTCCGCCATCAGCGAGCCTCCTTGCCACGCTCGAGGAACGCGCGCACGGCGTCCTGCGCCTCGTTCCCGAGCATCGACATCGCGAGCCAGTCGCGCGCGTGCCCGACGGTCTGGTGCCATGCGAGATCGCGCCAGACGTTCAGCTGCTGCTTCGCGTAGCGCGTCGTCTGCGGCAGCCGCGCCGCGAGCTTCTCGACCCACTCGTCGACGACCACGTCGAGCTCGGCCTCGGGAACGGCGCGGTTCACGAGCCCCCACTCCGCCGCCTGCGCCGCCGGGATCTCGTCGCAGAGGAAGACGATCTCGCGCGCTCTGCGGTCGCCGACCATGAGCTGGAGCCACTGCGTCGCGCCTCCGGCGGGCACGGAGCCGTGCTGCAGCCCGACGTGCCGGATGAACGCGCTGTCGACCATCACCGAGAGGTCGCACGCCATCTGCAGCTCGTTCCCGCCGCCGACCGCGATCCCGTTGACGCGCGCGATCGTCGGCTTCCCGATCTCGCGCAGTCGATCGTGCATGTCTTTGAACGCCCCGAACCACTTCCAGTACTCGCTCGAATTCCCGAGGAGGTCCTCGTCCCACGAGCGCAGGTCGGCGCCGACGCAGAACGCGCGTCCGGAGCCCGTGACCACGACGACCCGGACGTCGTCGTCCCACGAGGCGTCCTCGCACGCGCGTGCGATCTCCCGCAGCGTCCGGAAGTCGAAGGCGTTGAGGACGTCCGGGCGGTTCAGGCGGATCGTCGCGCGCGGCGGCGCCTTCTCGTAGACGATCTGCTCGAAGCCGAGCTCGGCCGGGTCGACCGGGCGCGGATGCGTCGGCTCGGTCACTCGAGCGACGCGAAGTGAACGGTGAACGGGATGCCCATCGCCATCGCGTCCTTGCCCGAGGCTGCAAATGCTTCCGAGTTGACGGCGGTCTTGAACGAGTCCATGTCGTCCCACTCGAACTCGGCGTAGTACCGGTACGCGGGTTCACCGAACGGCGAGCCGAACACCTTGCCGTGCCGGAAGGCCGCGCACTCGACGGGTCGGGTGAACTCGTCGAGGTGCTGCTGGTAGCGCTCGGGGTCCGGCTCGGACTCGTACAGGATGATGGCTCGGATCACGGGTCGCTCCTTCGTCGGTGACGCCGGGGAGCGTATAGCGTCCTCGCCGTGAGCTCGACCGCCTTCGCCGCCCTGCTGGCCTTCACCGCAGGGCTCGGAGGAGCGGTTCAGATTGCCGTGCAGGGACGGCTCGGCGAACGGGTCGGTGCCATCGAGGCGATGGCCACCGCGTCGCTCATCGGTGCGCTGCTCGCACTCATCGTGCTGCTTCTCGCTCGCCGCTCGTTCGCAGGGATCGGCGAGGCGTTCGGCTCGCCGAAGTGGATGCTCCTCGGCGGCGTCATGAGCGCCCTCATCATTCTCGCGATCACCGTCGCAGGCCCGCGGATCGGGATCGTCGCGACGACGTCCGTCCTGATCGCCGCCCAGTTCGCGCTCGCGACCGTCATCGACCGGCTCGGTTGGTTCGGTGTCGAGCGGATCACGATCGGCTGGACGCGCGTGCTCGGGCTCACGTTCCTCTGCATCGGCGCGGTCCTCACGCTGCGACGGTGAGCTCGCCGCTCGCCGGGCTCGAACCCGCGCTCGTCTGGGAGCGCTTCTTCGAGCTGACCCGGATCGCCCGACCGTCGAAAGCTGAAGGGGAGGTGCGGGAGCACGTCCTCGCGTGGGCGGCGGAGCGTGGTGTCGCAGCCACCACGGACGTCGAAGGGAACGTCGTCGTCTCCGTCCCGGCCACGTCCGGGCGCGAGGCCGCGCCGATCGTCGTCCTCCAGGCGCACCTCGACATGGTTTGCGAGCGCGATCCGGAGAGTCGGTTCGACCCGCGAGAGGGCCGGATCGATGTCCGGGTCGACGACGACTGGGTGCAGGCCAACGGCACGACACTGGGCGCCGACAACGGCATCGGCGTCGCCCTGGCGCTGGCGCTCGTCGACGACCCGGGGGTCGCGCACGGTTCGCTCGAACTGCTTCTCACCGTCTCCGAGGAGCAAGGGCTCGACGGCGCGAAGGCGCTCGACGCCGCGCTGGTGTCGGGGCGCTTGCTCGTCAACCTCGACGGCGCGAGTGACGCGGTGACCGTGGGCTGCGCCGGCAGCGACCACACGTCGATCCGGCTCCCGCTGCCGACCGGCGGTGGCGCTGAGGGACGGACGGTGCGCGTGGCAGCTCTCCGGCGCACGGGGCGGACACTCGGGCGAGGACATCGCGTCCGGCCGCGTGAACGCGATCAAGGCGCTCGGGCAGGTCCTCGAGGCGGCGTTCGAGGCGGTGCCGTTCGGGCTCGTTAGCCTCGACGGCGGCTCGAGCCGCAACGCGATCCCGCGGGCCGCGCAGGCAGTCGTCGCAGTCGCGGACGAGAGCGCATTCGAGCGGGCGGCCCGTTCCGAGCTCGCAGCGATCGTCCGGCAGCACGCGGGTACGGACGACGGACTCGTGCTCGAGCTCGAGCCGGCCGGGACGCAACACGCCGCCGATCCCGAGGAGACGCGCCGCATCCTCGACCTCCTCTCTGCGATCCCGACGGGCGCCATCGCGATGAGCCCGCACGGGTCCGGCAGCGTCGAGACGAGCATCTGCCTGACCGTCGCTCGAACCGACTCCGGGGAGCTGGTGCTGTCCTCGATGGCGCGGAGCTCGAACGCCGCCGCCCTGGACGATCTGCTCGCGCGGATGGAAGAACTCGCGAGGCACGGCGGAGCGGTCATCGACGTCCGTCGCTCGTACCCGCCCTGGGCGCCGAGGCTCGACTCCCTGCTCCTGCGGAGAACGGCGGCGGCCTTCACCCGGCTGTTCGGGAGCGAGCCCGAGCTCGTCGTCGTGCACGGCGGCCTCGAGTGCGCCGTGCTCGGCCAGAAGCTCGAGGGCGTCGAGATGATCTCCATCGGACCGGAGATCGTCGGACTGCACGCTCCGGGGGAGAAGGTGCGGATCTCGAGCACCGAGCGCTGCTACCGGCTGCTCGGCGCGCTCGTCGACGACCTGTCGAGTTAGCTCCCGCGGCGGCAGCGCCGCCCGAGAGCCTCGTCGTCGAGGATCGTGGTCCGACCACGGGCAAGGGCGACGGAGCCGAGCCTCTCCTCCTCACGCAGCACGCGGTTCACGGTCGCCCGTGACGTGCCGGCCATCGCGGCGATGTCCTCCTGGGTCAGGGGCACGATCCCGTCGTCGTAGATCCCGGCGAGCTCGACGAGACGGCGCCGGACACGCGTCTCCGCATCGACGTAGTGGGCCTCGACGAGCCGGTCGGTCGAACGCCGGAGTCCTTCCGCGAGGAGGCGCAGGAGGACGTCCTTCACGCCCGGGTGCTCCCGCTGCAGCTGAGAGAAATCGTCTCGGAAGACCGAGCGCGTCTCGCCGTCCTCGAGCGCCTCCACGGTCGCGGAGCGGCGCGTGTCGAGCCCGAGCAGCGCAAGCTCGCCGAAGCTCTGGCCGGGCCCGAGGACGTCGATCAGGACGCCGTCCCCGAGCGGAGTCAGGACGCGCGCGCCGAAGCGGCCGCGAACGACGAGGTGCAGCGAGTCGGCCGGGTCCTCGCGGTGAAAGACGACCTCACCCCGCGCGAACGTGCGCCGACGAGCGATTGCGAGCAGCTGCCGAACGTCCTCTGGTGGGAGATCGGCGAGCAGCGGCCAGTCCACGCGTGGAAGTGTCTGTAACCGCGGTGACATTCGCAACGTCGCGCACGCGAACGACACGACCGCGCGCGATTCCTAGGCTCCTCACATGACGGATCAGACGAGAAGGGAGCCCACCGTGAAGCGCATCGCCACCATCGGAGCCGTGATTACCGCATTCGCGATCGCACCGTCGGTCGCGTCCGCCGGGAACGTCGTGCAGGTCAAGCCGCAGTTCAGGACACAGGTCGTCGGAGCGCAGGTAACGACCCAGCGCGTCCAAGCCGCCGTCTCCGTCCAGCGGCATAGCGTGCAGATCGCGCAGGCACAGCGGTGGGCGATACTCCGCGCGCAGATCCGTTAGAGCCTTCTCGCTGCTCCATCCGAGGGGGAGGGGGGCCCGCAAGGGGCCCCTTTCCTCTGCGCAAGCTCGGAATCTGGAGCAGATTCCGATCGCGCCGAGACCCTGTAGGCGGCCCGCTTGCGCCCGGATCGCAGCGGCGCTTCCATTTCTCGATCAGAGACCGACGATGTCGTCCGGCCGGACCGGGACGCGTGTGAGCTCGCGACCGGTCGCGTCGCGAACGGCGGCGACGATGGCGGCGGTGGACACGACCGTCGGCGGCTCGCCGACGCCCTTGACCCCGTAGGGCGCATCTGGTTCGGGGACCTCGACGAGCTCCGAGACGACGGGGGGCATGTCGAGGAACGTCGGGATGAGGTAGTCGGTGAAGCTTGCGTTCGTGATGACGCCGTCGCGCGTCTGGATCTCCTCCATCAACGCGAGGCCCAACCCCTGCGCCGTACCACCCTCGATCTGCCCCTCGACAGCGGTGCGGTTGAGCGCGTTCCCGACGTCCTGCGCCGTCCCGATCCAGACGACACGTGTCAGCCCGAGGTCGACGTCGACCTCGACGACGACGCGCATCGCGGCCAGCGCGAGCGCGACGTGGGCCTGTCCCTCCGTGACCTGGCCCGTCTCCGGATCGAGCGGGAACGTGCGCGGGTGCCTGTAGGCGCGCTCGACGTCCACCGCGCCGCCGCCGACCCGGTCGCGTTCCTCCAGCGCCGCACGGCACGCCGTCTGGACCGCGCCTGCCGCCATCCACGTCATGCGCGAGGCGGAGGACGACCCGGCCGATCCGACGCGCGCGGTGGAGCCAGCGGCCAGCGTCACCTCGTCGGTGCCGAGCTCGAGCCGCGCCACCTCCAGGACGACATCGCTCACGCCTTGGCCGACCTCTGCGGCCGCGCAATGCACCTCCGCCGAGCCATCCTCCTCGAGCACCACACGGGCCGTGCAGTAGTCGTCGAAGCCCTCCGAGTAGCAGATGTTCTTGAAGCCGACCGCGAACCCGACGCCGCGGCGGACACCCTCGCCGCGCGTGGTGTTGCCGGCGCCGCCGGGGAGACGGACTGCGTCGCGGGGAAGCGCCTCGGGCTCGGGTAGCGGCATCGCGGCGGCACGTCGGATCACCTCGCGGGTCGGCAACGAGCCGGTAACGACCTGCCCGGTCGCGAGCGTGCCTCCCGGCTCGAGCGCGTTCAGGAGGCGCAGCTCGACCGGATCGATGTCGAGGGCAGCCGCGAGCCTGTCCATCTGGGCCTCGGCCGCGAAGCACGTTTGCACGGCGCCGAAGCCGCGCATCGCACCGCAGGGCGGGTTGTTCGTGTAGACGGCGAGGCCGTCGATCTCGACGTTCTCGACCGCATACGGACCGACCCCGAAGGAGCACGCATTCGAGATGACCGCTGTCGAACTCGAGGCGTACGCGCCGCCGTCCACGAGGATCCGCATGCGCACGGCGACGAGCCGCCCTTCGCGCGTCGCGCGGTGCTCGGCCCAGATTCGTGCGGGATGGCGGTGGATGTGCCCGACGAACGACTCCTCGCGGTTGTAGACGATCTTCACCGGCCGGTTCGTGCGCAGCGCGAGCAGCGCGGCGTGGATCTGCATCGAGAGGTCCTCGCGGCCCCCGAAGGCGCCGCCGACGCCGGCGAGGTGGATCCGCACCTGGTCGGGATCGAGGCCGAGGCACGGCGCGACCTGGTCCCGGTCGACGTGCAGCCACTGGGTGGCCACGTGGATGTCGATCCCGCCCTCGCCGTCCGGGATCGCGATGCCCGACTCGGGGCCGAGGAACGCCTGGTCCTGCTGGCCGACGTCGTACACACCCTCGACCGTGACATCCGCCTCCGCGTCGGGGTCGCCGCGCCTGATGACGAGCGAGCGGACGACGTTCGGACGTGGATCGTCGCGGTACCCGTGCCCCATCGTGGGTCGCTCGGGATGGAGCGGATCCAGCTCGGTGGCGCGTTCGGGATCCGTCACCGGCTCGAGCGGCTCGTACTCGACGCGTACGGCCGCCGCCGCACGGCGGGCCTGCTCGGGCTCCTCGGCCGCGACCACCGCGACCGCCTCGCCGAAGTAGCGCACGCGATCGATGGCAAGAACGGGCTGGTCCGGGAACTCCAGGCCATAGGTCTTCGCCCCGGGCACGTCCTCGTGGGTCAGCACGGCATGCACGCCGGGCAACCCGACCGCCTCCGTGACGTCGACCGCGACTACCCGCGCATGCGCGTGCGGGCTCCTGGCGGTGTGTCCCCAGAGCATCCCGGCTGCGTGGAGGTCGCTCGAGTACGCGAACTCCCCGGTCACCTTGGGGACGGCATCCGCCCGGCGGGCACCGGGCACGGCCCGCCCGCGCTCGATCGTCCGCGTCGCGCTCATCCGCCCGCCGCCTCGTGCACGGCGGCGAGGATCTTCGCGTACCCGGTGCAGCGGCAGAGGTTCCCGGAGAGCGCCTCCCGGATCTCGTCGTCGCTCGGGTCCGGAACGCGGCGCAGGAGATCGGCAGCGGCGACGACGAACCCCGGGGTGCAGAACCCGCACTGGACGGCGCCCGCGTCGGCGAACGTCTCCTGCACCGGGTGCAGCTCGCCGTCGCGCGCCAGGCCTTCCACGGTCACGACGGAATGGCCGTCGGCCTGCGCCGCGAGCACGAGGCACGCGCATACGAGCTCGCCGTCGAGGAGCACCGAGCACGATCCGCATTCACCCTGCTCGCAGGCGTTCTTCGAGCCGGGGAGCCCGAGGCGGTCGCGTAGGGCTGCGAGGAGGCTCTCGCCCTCCCAGACGTCCGCGGCGTGGCCCTCACCGTTGACGGTCAGCTCGATCCTCAAGCGAGGCACCTCTCGAGCGCACGTTGCGTGAGGACGCGAAGCGCGTGGCGTCGGTACTTCGCCGTTCCGCGCACGTCGTCGATCGGGCTGGCCGCCTCGGCGACCTGTTCCGAGAAGGTCTCGACCTCGTCGAGCGGGGCCCTGACCAGACGGGCGACCGGCGCGGCGGAGCCGAACGCCGCGCGCAGCTCCTCCCGCTCCCGGTCGACGACGAGCGCGAGCGAGCACACAGCGATGACCATCGCGTTGCGGGGCCCGACCTTCATGAAGGTCTGCCGCTGGCGGCTCGGTGAGAGACGCGCGGCGACGATCAGCTCGTCCGGCTCGAGCGCGTTTTGCTTCACACCGACGAGAAATTCGGCGATCGGGACGTGGCGCGAGCCGCGGACACTCGCCACCTCGATGTCCGCGCCCTCGATCAGCAAGGGTGGCAGCGCGTCGCCGGCGGGCGACGCCGTGCCGAGGTTCCCACCGATGGTGCCCCGGTTTCGGATCTGCGGCGATCCCACCGTGCGCGACGCCTCGGCGAGCGCCCGCAGTTCGTCGGCGAGCCCCATCGCCTCCGTGTAGGTCAGCCCCGAAGCGAGTCGCAGCGTCCCGTTGTCACGAGCCCAGCCGCGGAGCTCGGCAACCTCGTTGAGGTTGAGGATCGTCTCGGGCCGCGTGCGATCGAAGTTGAGGGCGACCATGAGGTCGGTGCCGCCCTGGATCGGGACGGCATCCGGATGGTCGGATTTCAGCCGGAGCGCGTCGTCGAGAGATCGTGGCGTGAGGACGTCCACACCCGGCGTTCTACCGCTCCTCGCGCACGTACGGTCGGCCGAGCGCAGCAGGCGCGCCGAGCCGCCTCCGCGCGAAGGCTGTCGAGACGAGCACCAGGACGACGATCGTCATGACGTACGGGATCGCCTGCAGAACCTCCGGCGTGACGGTGACGTCGTGCGCCTGGAGCGCGAACGGCAGCGCCGACAGGCCGCCGAAGAGGTACGCACCGACGAGGCACAGCTCCGGGCGCCAGAAGGCGAAGATGACGAGCGCGATCGCGATCCACCCCGCACCGTTGACGAGGACGTCGCCCGCGACCCACCCCGGGGCGATGGCGAGGCTGTAGCACGCTCCGGCGACGCCTGCGAACGCCCCGCCCACGAGGACGTGCACGTACCGGTAGAGCGCGACGTTGATCCCCATCGCGTCGGCCGATGCCGGCGCCTCGCCGACAGCGCGCACGTTGAGTCCGAGCCGGGTCCGTGCAAGGTAGAGACCGACGAGGAGAGTCGTCAGCCACGACAGGTACACGAGCGCGGACTGGTCGAACAGGATCGGGCCGACGACGGCGGCGTCTCCGAGCCCGAAGAGGTCGAGCGAGCCGAACTGGTGCGTCGCCGGGAGCTCGGCAAGATGCACCTCGTTCCCGAAGTAGGCAGCCAGTCCGAGCCCGCCCGCGAAGATCGTCAGCGCGAGCCCCGAGACGATCTGGCTCGCTCGCAGCGTGATGGTGAGGAACGCGTGGATCAACGCCATGGCCGCTCCCGACACCGCAGCAGCGACGAAGGCGACCGACAGCACGACCTCGTTGCTCCCGTGCACTCGCTGCGTCGCCCAGAAGCCGACCGCAGCCCCGAACAGCATCATCCCCTCGACCCCGAGGTTCAGGACTCCCGAGCGCTCGGCGAGGAGCTCTCCGAGCGATGCGTAGAGCAGCGGAGTTCCGTATAGCACCGCCTGCGCGAGCACGATGACGAGGAGGCCGTCGTTGTCGATCACGCCGCGGCCCCCGGATTCGCGGCGCCCTCGACATGGGGCCTCGAGCGCCGGCGAACGGTCAGCCGGTACCGGATCAGGAGCTCACCGCCGAGCGCGCAGAAGAGGATGATCCCCTGCATCACGCCGACGAGGCCGGACGGGAAGTCGGCCCCCTGCAGCGTGAAGCCGGCGTTCAGGAGGCCGCCGATGAGCACGGCGACGAGGCAGACGGCGAGCGGGTTGTAGCGCGCGAGCGCTGCGACGACGATGCCCGTGTAGCCGAACGCCGCCGCCTGCAGGCCCTGCGGGCTGCCGTCGAGCGTGTGCGAGAACTCGGCGACCTGGCTCGCTCCGCCGATACCCGCGACCGCGCCGGAGACGGCCATGACCGCGAGGATCTTGCGTCGCGTGCGCATGCCGGCATAACGCGCGGCGCGCGGCGAGTCGGCGATGACACGCACCTCGAAGCCGAAGCGCGTGCGCGAGTACAGGAACCAGAGCACGACGGCGACGGCGATCCCGATCGACGAAGCCGAGCGGGACGACGACGTTCGAGCCGAAGCTGGGCCACTCGGCGGCCGGGGGCATCGGCTTGCCCTGCGGGAACGCTCGCGCCTGGAGCGTCGAGGTGTCACGCCAGTACGACGCGCTGTCGTAGATGAGGTACGTCAGCAGGAGGCCGGCGACGTAGTTGAGCATCAGCGACGTGATGATCTCGTTGGTGTTCGCGAACGCCTTGAGCACACCGGGGATGAGCGCCCAGAGGGCGCCGAGCACGACGGCGGCGATGCACATCGAGACGACGAACAGAGGCGTCGAGCCGGCGCCGTGATCGCCGAGCTGGAGCGCGATCCAGGAGGCGCCGACGGCGCCGAGGTAGAGCTGCCCCTCCGCCCCGATGTTGAAGAGCTCCATCCGGAACGCCGCTGCCGCGGCGAGCCCGGTGAAGAGGATCGGCGTCGCCGAGACGAGCGTGGCCGACAGCGACCCGTTCCCCGTGAACCCCGCCTCGACGATCTTCCGATAGGTGTCGACGACCTCGTGCCCGCTCGCCAGGAGAACGACGGCCATGATCGCGAAGGCGACGGCAAGCGACCCGATGGGCACGGCGACCGAGAGCCACCACGGCTGCTGCAGACGGCGCTCGAGTCGGATCACGCCCCCCGGCCCCCGGCCATGAGCAGCCCGATCTCCTCGATCGAGGCGTGCCCGGCGCGCAGCTCGCCCGCGACCTCGCCTTCGTACATGACGAGGATGCGGTCGGCGAGTGCACGGATCTCGTCGAGGTCCTCGCTCAGGAGCAGGATCGCGACGCCGCTCGCCGCCGCCTCACGGAGGTACGCGTGGACCGTCTGGATCGCTCCGACGTCGAGCCCGCGCGTCGGCTGGGCGACGACGAGCACGAGCGGGTGGTCCTCGAACTCGCGCCCGAGGACGAGCTTCTGCAGATTCCCGCCCGAGAGGTTGCGGACAGGCGTCTCGGGCGTGGGAGTCTTCACGTCGTAGCGCCGGATGATCCCGAGCGCAGCGTCGCGCATGCGCCGGAGCGCGAGCAGCGGCCCGTGCGACAACGAGCGCCCCCGATACGTCTTGATGGCGACGTTGCTCGTCACGCTGAGGCTCGGAGCGAGCCCGGTGCCCAAGCGGTCCTCGGGAACGTGCGATACGCCCGCGAGGATCGCCGCCCGCGGATCTCCTCCGCGCAACGCCCGAGCACCGACGCGGATCGTTCCCCCGCGGATGTCACGTATCCCCGAGATCGCCTCGGCGAGCTCGCGCTGGCCGTTCCCGGCGACTCCGGCGACCCCGACGATCTCGCCCTCGCGAACGGAGAACGAGAGGTTTCTCACCGCGGTCTCGCCACGATCGCCCGGGACGGTGAGGTCGTCGACCTCGAGCGCCAGCACGTCCGTGAGCTGCCGTGCCTCCTCGAGCGGCCGCAGCACCTCGATCTCCCGGCCGACCATGAGCGCCGCGAGCGACTGCGGCGTGGCGTCCGCGGCGTCGACCGTCTCGATGGTTCGACCCCCGCGCAGCACCGTCACGCGGTCGGCGACCGCCTTCACCTCGTGGAGCTTGTGCGAGATGAAGATGACGGTCTTGCCCTCCTCCGCCATCGAGCGCAGCGTCGCGAAGAGCGCGACCGCCTCCTGCGGAGTGAGCACGGCAGTCGGCTCGTCCATGATCAGGATCCGGGCCTCGCGATACAGCGCCTTCAGGATCTCCACCCGCTGCTGCTCGCCGACCGAGAGCTGCCAGATCTTCGCCCGGGGAGGCACGTCGAGCCCGTAGCGCTCTCCGAGCTCGGCGACGGCGCGCTCGGTGCTCCGTCCGTGAAGGAAGAAAGAGGCCTCCTTGCGATGGTCGCCGAGCACGACGTTCTCCGCGACCGTGAACGGCGCGACCAGCCGGAAATGCTGGTGGACCATGCACACGCCCGCGTCGAGGGCGTCGCGAGGAGAGTGGAAGCGAACCGTTTCGCCGTACAGCTCGACGTCGCCCTCGTCCTGCCGGTAGAGCCCGGTGAGAATGTTGGAGAGCGTCGTCTTCCCGGCGCCGTTCTCTCCGAGGAGGGCGTGGACCTCGCCCGCTGCCGCCTCGAACGTCACGTCGTCGTTCGCGAGCACGCCGGGGAAGCGCTTCGTGATCCCGCGCATCCGCACCGCAGGTGCGAGAGAGGCGCCGGGTGAGCCGGCGCCTCTCTGCGTTTCACTGGCGGGGGCGGGCTCCCCCACGCGCTAGCCTGGAGGAAGGACCGACGAGACCTTGCCGACGACGCCCTTCACGAGCCACTGCATCGTGTACAGGTCCTGGATGAGCCTGAGCTTCTGGCCCGGCTTGACCTTGAGCTTTCCCGACTGGTCGTAGATCGGGCCCTGGAAGACGCTGAACTTGCCCGAGACAATCGCCTTCTTCTTCGCCGCGATCTGCGCCCTCGTCTTCGCAGACACCTTCGAGCCGTACGGAGCGATCCCGGTGAACCCGTCCTTGATCGTGCCGTAGTAGAAGCCCGACTTCCACGTGCCGTTCATGGCTGCCCGGACGCGCTTCACGTAGTACGGGCCCCAGTTGTACGTCGCCGCCGTCAGCCACTGCGTCGGCGCCGACTTCCGCGCGTCGGAGTCGTACCCGACCCACGGCACGCCCTTCGACTCGGCCACGACGCCCGGCGGCCGGGCTGTCGACGTTCTGCCCGATCACGTCGACGCCCGCGGCGATGAGGTTCTGCGCGGCTGCCGTCTCCTTCGGCGGAGAGAACCAAGCGTTCGTCCAGATCAGCTTCACGCGCGCGCCGGGATGCGTCGCCTGTGCGCCGAGCGTGAACGCGTTGATGTGACGGACGACCTCGGGGATGCCGAACGGGACGACATAGCCGATGAGGCCCTTCTTGCTCGCAGCGCCTGCGGCCATGCCGGAGAGGTAGATCGTGTCCTCGCCGGCGCCGAAGTACTCGGACTGGTTCTTCTTGATCTGCAGCCCGGTCGCCTGCTCGAAGAGGACCTCCGGATACTTCGCGTAGAGCTGGCCGTTGACGCCGTTCTCGAACTGGCCGAACGAGCATCCGAAGATCATCGTGTAGCCCTCGCGTACGAGCCCGGCGACGATCTGCGGCACCTGCGCATTCGAGAAGACGTTCTCCTTGTAGGTCGTCTGGACCTTGTCGCCGAAGGTCTTCTCGACGAGCAGGCGGCCACGATCGTGGCCCTGCGACCAGCCTCCGTCGTTGTGCGGACCTGGGTAGATGAACGCCACCTTGAGCGGCGACTGCTCGGGCTTCGCCGAGCCTGCTGTCGTCATGACCAGCGCTACGGTGAGGAGCGCGAGCACGAGCCCCGCTCCGATCACCCTTCGTCTCATCTGCTCCTCCTGTCCCGCCTGCCGACTACCGGCCGACTATACGGCAGCACGCGACGGATTACGCTGCCCACGATGGACGGGCTCCAACGACGTCTCGCGGTGGCTCGCGGGGACGAGCCGGCCGACCTCGTCGTCCAGGGCGGAAAGGTCTTCTCGGTCTTCACGCGCGAATGGCTCGACGCCGACGTCGCCGTCGTCGACGGCGTCATCGCGGGCGTCGGCAGCTACCGGGGGACCGCGACGCTGGCCGCATCCGGCAGCTTCGTCGTGCCCGGATTCATCGACGCGCATCTCCACCTCGAGACGCCGAAGCTCATGGTCGACGAGTTCGCTCGACTCGTGCTTCCACTGGGGACGACGGCGGTCGTCGCCGATCCGCACGAGATCGCGAACGTCCTCGGCGTCGACGGCGTGCACTGGCTGCTCGACGCGACCTCGGACCTCCAGCTCGACGTCTTCTTCATGGCGTCGTCGTGCGTCCCGGCGTCGCCGTTCGAGTCGCCACGTCGACCGTTGACGCAGGGGGATCTCGAGTCGCTCATGCGGCGGCGGCGCGTGCTCGGACTGGCGGAGATGATGAACTTCCCCGGCGTCATCGGGGGATCGCCCGCCGAGCTCGAGAAGCTCATGCTCGAGGGCGCGAGCCACGTCGACGGCCACGCGCCGGGTGTGCTCGGCCCGCATCTGCAGGCGTACGCGGCCGCCGGCATCCGCTCCGATCACGAGGCGCTCACCGTCGAGGAGGGTCGCGAGCGGTTGCGCGCCGGGATGTGGCTGCTCATCCGCGAGGCCTCGATGGCGCGCAACCTCCTCGCTCTCCTCCCGCTCGTCGAGGAGTACGGGCCGTGGCGCATGGCGTTCTGCACCGATGACCGCGACCCGGACGACATCGCCGACTCGGGGCACATCAACGGGATGGTCCGGGAGGCCGTCCGCGCGGGCGTCGCCCCGGAGGACGCGCTGCTCATGGCATCGCACCATCCCGCCGTCTGGCACGGCCTCTCCAGCCACGGCGCGATCGCCCCGGGGTACGTCGCCGACCTCTTGCTCCTCCCCGACCTCGTGAGCTTCCAGCCCTCGACCGTGCTGAAGGACGGGCGGCCGATCGAGGACGTCGCGTCCGTGGAGGTTCCCGAGTGGGTGCGCCAGTCGGTCCGGATCGCGCCGGTCTCGCCGTCGGACTTCGCAATCCCGTGGGGCGGCGGGACGATGCGCGCGATCGGTCTCATCGAGGATCAGGTCGTAACCGAGTCGGTCGAGCGCGAGCCCGTCGTCGAAGGCGGGCACGCGGTCGCGAGCGCCGAGCACGACCTCGCGAAGATCGCGGTCGTCGAACGGCACCTCGCAACCGGCCGAGTGGGGCTCGGCTTCGTGTCCGGCTCGGGGCTGAAGCGCGGTGCGCTGGCGTCGAGCGTCGCGCACGACGCACACAACCTCGTCGTCGTCGGCATGTCCGACCGTGAGCTGGCGTTCGCGGTCGAACGCCTCGCGGAGCTGGGAGGGGGAATCGTCGCGGTCGACGGCCTCCACGTCGTCGCCGAGCTCGCTCTCCCGGTGGCCGGTCTCCTCGCCGACGCACCTCTCGCCGAGGTGGTCGAGCGGAGCCGCGCCTGCAACGCGGCCGCCCACGACCTCGGTTGGACCGGGGCGACGCCGTTCCTGACGATGTCCTTTCTCGCGCTCTCGGTCATCCCGAGCCTCAAGATCACGGACCGCGGGCTCGTCGACGTCGATCGCTTCGAGATCGTCCCACTCGCGCTGTGAAGAGGCTCTTCGCGGGCGGCTGGACCGTCACCTGCGACGAGGCCGGGACCGAGCACGAGTCGGGCTGGCTGCTCGTGGAGGACGGCGTCGTGCTCGCCGTCGGGGCGAGCGGCGACGAGCCGGACGCAGACGAGCGGGTCGACCTCACGGGCACCGTCGTCGCACCCGGGCTCGTCAACACCCACCATCACCTGTACCAGACGCTCACGCGGGCAAGGGCGCAGCAGGCGGACCTGTTCAGCTGGCTGCGCGAGCTCTATCCCGTATGGGCGGGGATAGACGCGGAGGCGGAATACGCGGCGGCGCGCACGGGCCTCGCCGAGCTCGCGCTCTCGGGCTGTTCGACCGTGTTCGACCATCACTACGTCTTCCCATACGGCAGGACCGGACTTGTCGAGGCGGAGGTGCAAGCGGCACGGGAGCTCGGGGTCCGGATCGTGGCGTCACGCGGATCGATGGACCTCGGCGTCTCGGACGGCGGCCTCCCGCCCGACGAGCTCGTGGAGGACATCGACGCGGCGCTCGCGGACACCGAACGGCTCGTCGACGAACTGCACGAGACAGGCCCCGGAGCCAGGGTCCAGATCGCCGTCGCGCCGTGCTCGCCGTTCTCCGTGACCAAGCGGCTGATGACGGAGTCCGCCGAGCTCGCCCGCCGGCGCGGTCTCACGCTGCACACGCACCTCGCGGAGACGCGCGAGGAGGAGGCCTACTGCATGGAGCTGTACGGGGCGACGCCCGTCGAGTACCTCACGGACCTCGGCTGGCTCGGACACGACGTCTGGTGCGCGCACTGCGTGCACCTCTCGGCCGACGACACGGCCGACTTCGCCTCGTCCGGCACGGGCGTCGCACACTGCCCGACCTCGAACCTCCGGCTCGGGGCGGGTGTCGCTCCGGTCCGGGAGTACCTCGACGCCGGGGTCCGCGTCGGCCTCGGCGTGGACGGCTCGGCGTCGAACGAGCGAAGCGACCTCCTCACCGAGGTGAAGCAGGCCCTGCTCGTGGCACGCGGACGCGGCGGCCCGGGTGCGCTCACCGCTCGGGAGGCACTCGCGCTCGGCTCGCGCGGCGGAGCCACCGTGCTGGGCCGCGACGACATCGGATCGCTCGAGCCGGGCAAACGGGCCGACTTCGCGGTCTGGCGTACGGACGTCCTCGAGCTCTCGGGCGCCGACGACGCGGTCGCGGGCCTCGTCTTCTCGGCGCCGCACCGGGTCGACCGGCTCGTCGTCGAGGGCGAGGACGTGGTGCGGGGCGGCGCGCTCGTCAAGGCCGACGAGGCCGAGATCGCACGTGCCCAGCGGGTACAGGCGCGAAGATTCACGACGTGAGCGTTTCGGTCTCCACCCACGTCCTCGACACGGGCGCCGGCCGGCCGGCCGCGGGAGTGCGGGTCGAGCTCGTCCGCGATCGCGACGTCGTGGTCGCCGGCGAGACGGACGACGACGGAAGGATCGCCGAGCTGGCAACCGGGCTCGAGCCGGGACGCTACGCCCTCGTCTTCTGGCCGCCGTCGCCGTTCTTCACGCGCGTCGAGCTCGAGGTCGACCTCGTGGCCGGGCATTACCACGTGCCGCTCCTCGTTTCGCCGTACGGATGCGCGAGTTACCGCGGAAGCTGAGTGTCGACGAGCTTTCCGACCTCTTCGAAGGACGGACACGCCTCGTCGAGCGCCTCGCGGAGATCGAGCATCCCCTGGAGCGCGCCGACGACGTCCTGGCCAGCCTGACCAAGGAGGAGAAGGTCGAGGCGCTCGCAGCCCATCCGGCGATCGGCCAGAGGACGGGGCTCTCGCCACGCTCGGCAGCAGAGCAGGGCACCGACGAAGATCCCTGCCTGCTCGTGGACTTCGCCGGGCTCAACATGACGTACGAGAGGAAGTTCGGCTTCCGCTTCGTCGTGTTCGTGAACCGCCGACCGAAGACGGAGATCCTCGACGTCCTGCACGAGCGCATGGGCCGCACGCGTGACGAGGAACTCGACACCGGCTGCCGCGAGCTCGTCGCGATCGCGAGGGATCGTTGGATCCATACCTGAAGGACGTTTTCGACGTCCTCCTCCGCATGCTCCACGTGGTCGCCGGGATCGCGTGGATCGGCGCCTCGTTCTACTTCGTACGGCTCGACCTCTCGCTCCGCGCCCCGAAGCGCCGCGGGGACGCCGAGGCGGGTGTCGCGGGCGAATTCTGGGGAGTGCACGGCGGCGGCCTCTACCACTCGCAGAAGTACCGGCTTGCGCCGGCGGAGATGCCGGAGCCGCTGCACTGGTTCAAGTGGGAGGCGTACACGACGTGGCTGTCCGGCTTCGCGCTCTTCGTCCTCCTCTACTACATCGACGCCGACCTTCGGCTCGTCGACCCGACTGTCGCGGCACTCGACGAGTGGCAGGCGATTGCGCTCAGCCTCGCCGGGATCGCGCTCGCCTGGCTCGTCTACGACGTCCTCTGCAGGACGGTAGGGCAGCGCAGCCAGGCAGCGCTCGTCGTGATCGGCACCGCGCTCGTCGCACTGGCGGCGTGGGGCGCAGACGAGCTCTTCGCGCCGCGAGCGGCCTACCTCCAGGTCGGCGTGATGCTCGGAACGATCATGGCCGCCAACGTCTTCGTCGTGATCATCCCAGCGCACCGCAAGCTCGTCACGGCGATGGAAGAGCGCCGCGAGCCCGATGCCGCGCCGCTCCTTGAGGCGAAGAACCGGTCGGTCCACAACAACTACCTCACCCTGCCGGTGCTCTTCACGATGCTGGCCGGCCATTTCGCGTTCGTCTTCGGCGCAGACGACGCGTGGCTCGTGTTCGTGGCGATCGCGGTGCTCACTGCGCTGATCCGCGTGTTCTTCAACCGCTGGAACGCCGGTCGGCGCGAATGGTGGATCGCCGCGGTGGCCGTCCTCGCCGTCGTCGGGCTCGCGTTCTGGTTGCAGCCGGAGGAGACTGCGCCGGCGACAGGCGAGAACGTGACGTTCGAGCAGGTTGCGCCCGTGATCGCAGCGCGCTGCGCGCCGTGCCACTCGGGTGCGGCGCCTCCGCTCGGCGTCCGCCTGGAGACACGCCAGGAGATCGAGGGGCGGGCCGAGGACATCGAGCGCCAGGCGGTCCAGACCCGGGCGATGCCTCCCGGGAACGCGACCGGGATCACGGACGAGGAGCGCCGGCTGCTCGGCGCGTGGATAGCGAGCAGCCGCTAGCCTCGGCCGATGCTCGAGATCACGGCATCGGGGTTCTCGTTCAGCGCCCGCTTCGAGGAGGAGGCGGCGCCGGAGACGGTCGCGACTTTCCGGGGAATGCTCCCCCTCGACTCGAAGATCATCCATGTCCGCTGGTCGGGCGAGGGGGGCTGGATCCCGATGGGCGACCTGGACCTCGGCATCGGCCCGGAGAACGCGACGCGCTACCCGAGTCCCGGCGAGCTGATTCTCTACCCGGCCGGAGTGAGCGAGACGGAGCTGCTGCTCGCCTACGGCTACGTCGCGTTCGCGAGCAAGGCGGGCGCGCTCGCCGGGAACCACTTCGCGACCATCGTCTCGGGGAGCGAGAACCTCCGCGACCTCGGTCGCCGCATGCTCTGGGACGGCGCCCAGGACATCTCGTTCAGCGAGAGGTGAGACGCTCGAGCGCGTCGGCGAGAACGTCGACGCCGAGGAGGACGTCGTCGTCGGCCGAGAGCTCGTCCGGCGAGTGGCTGACGCCGCCGTTGAGGCTCCGCACGAAGAGCATGGCCGCGTCGACACCGGCGGTCGCGAGAATGCCGGCGTCGTGGCCCGCCCCCGACGCGCAGCTCGAGGACCGGCAGCCCACGAGCCGAGACGGCGGTCCGCAACGCCTCACGCGAGGATCCCGTGAACTGCGTCGGCTCCACGCGGTAGCTCGGTTCGAACCCGATCACGCCGACCAGCACGTCGAGGCGCTCGGCGTCGGGTGCCCGCGCGTCCATGCTGAGCCGCACGCATGAAGGGATGACGTTCGCGCCTCCGGGCTGAACGTCGACCTGACCGATCGTCGCAACCGCACCCTCGATCCCGAGGGCCGCGTCACGGACCCGGAGGATCTCCGACGCCGCGGTGACCAGCGCGTCGTCACGGCCGGGCATCGGCGTCGTTCCCGCGTGCCCGGCATGTCCGTCGACCACGATGTCGCCGCGCGCGTAGCCGACGATCCCGGTCACGACCCCGAGAGGCGCGTCCGCAGCCGCGAGCACCGGGCCCTGCTCGACGTGGAGCTCGAGGAACGCACGCGGAAGGGTCCCGCCGGCCGCGACGAGCGCGCGGCTCCCGATGCAGCCGACCTCCTCGCCGCGGAACACGACGACGGCGCCCGCTCGGACGCGCTCGACGGCCTCGATCGCGGCCACGACGCCCAGCGGGCCGTCGAAGCGACCCCCCTGTGGAACGCTGTCGAGGTGTGACCCCACCCACACGTCGGGCGACGCGACCGCTCCGCCCGATCAGGTTGCCGTGCCTGTCGACCTCCGTCTCGAGGCCGCCGTCCTCGAGCCACTCGGCGGCGAGACGGTGCGCCTCGTCCTCGGCCTCCGACGGATGTGGACGGTTTGCGCCGGGTCCACCGCCGATCGCGTACAGCTCGTCGAGGCGCTCGAAGATCCGCACGCGCGGAGACTAGTGGGCGCGCAGCGGACGCAACACGAGCCGCCCTGCGAGCGGCACGAGCGCGGCCAACAGGAACGCGACCGCCCAGGACGTGCCCGACACCGACGCGGCGAAGACGATGGGCGCGACGATCCCGACGCCGCTCAGCACCGACTGCTGGAAGCCGATCGCCGCGCCGCTCCGCGCCGCGCCTGCGAGCTCCGCGGCGGCCGCGAAGGCGAGCGCGTTCCAGCCCATCGAGAGCCCTCCCGCGAGTGCCAGCACCGGCACGAGCAGCCAGAGCGGCCCGCCGGACAGCGCGGCGGTCGCGGCCAGCCCGACGGCGATGACGACGCCCACCTGCCGGAGCGGCCGGATCCGCGAGCCCACGATGTCTGACCACCTGCCCGTCCCGATGCGGAAGCCGACGGCCAGCACCTGCGACCCCGCGATCACGAGCGCCGCATCGCGCTCGCTGAGCCCGTGTTCGTCGTGCAGGAACACGACGCCGAAGCCGATCACGGCGATCTGGGAGTACACGTAGATGCCGGCGCCGACGGAGAGACGCCAGAGATGGCCGTCGCGCAGCGTGCGCAGCAGCGTCGACGTCTCGATCTCGTGCTCGTGGAGGACTTCGGCGCGTCCGCGGATGACCACGGCGCCCACGACGGCGCCGACCACGCACAGCACGGCGAAGAAGAGGAAGCCGGCGGTCGCGTCGCCGTCCGAGATCAGCGGTGGAAGGGCGAGAGCGGCGATGAGCCCCCCGAGCGGAACCGCGGTCTGACGAACGCCGAGCGCGAGCCCGCGCTCGTCGGCAGTGAACCAGTGCATCACGGCGCGGCCGCTCGCCGAGTTCACACTCGCACCTGCGGCGCCCGCGAGCGCGAGGAGCACGACCAGCGAGCCGAAGTCCGGCGCGTAGGCGGCTCCGACGAGAAATGCGGCGCATGCCCCGAGACCGAGCGCGAGGACGACTCGCTCGCCGAAGCGGTCGGCGGCGATCCCCCACGGGAGCATGGTCACGAGCGCCCCCATCCACTCCGCCCCGAGCACGACGCCGATCTGACCGAGGCTGAGGTCGTACTCGTCGCGGAGCGTCGGAACGAGCACGGGGAGCCCGATCGCGAGCGCCGAGAACGACGTCTGCGAGAGCGTGCCCGCCGCGAGGACGGCCCAGCGGTAACGCACGCGGTCAGACCAAGGTGTGGAGCTCGCCGGCGAGGTACTTCATGCCCGAGTCGGAGAGCCGTGTGACCACACGTGCGGCCGGGCCGAGGGGCGGGCGAACTCCGGGGCGACCATGTTGTTCGCTCAGCCAGCGGTCGCCGGATTCGGGACCGGAGCGATCAGCGACGGATCCACCCACGGGCCGCCGGCGCGCTTCGCGAGATCGGCGAACGTGACGCCGCCGAGGAGCGTGATGGTCGCATCGCGCACCTCCTCCCACACGTCCCGCAGCGTGCAGCCGACCGTCATCGGGCACGGCTCGGGGTTGTGCCGTGTCGCGCAGCTGATCGGTGCGAGCGGCCCCTGGAAAAGGCGCACGATCCGCTCGAGGGTGATCTCTCCGGGATCCTTGTTGAGCCGATAGCCGCCCGAGGGGCCGCGCTCCGACCGCACGACGCCAGCCGTTCGCATCGTCGGCATGACCTGCTCGAGCACCGACTGCGGCACGGCCGTTCGCCGCGCGAGCTCCTCCAGCTTGAGCGGGCCGCCGCCCTCGAGCGAGAGAGCGAGGATCGCCCGCGTCGCGTAGTCCGTACGTCTCGATACCCACACGCCAGCCTCCGATCCTCTGTTGACGCTGCCAGCGTACGGGAACCCCTGTTCGGCGTTCTACGGTAAGACGACAATGTCTGTCGTCAACGCCAACGCAGAACGCTCGACGCGAGCCGCCTGAACGCGCCTCTGACGGTGCGCGTATCGGTGCGCGACGACGAAGACAGTTCAGGCGAGCAGCGCAATCCGCCTCACGCTTCCCTCGTGCTCAGGCAAAGACGCGTTCGCGTCCGGCCCTGACCCAGACGCTCTGCCCCTGCTCGACCTCGAGCTCCTCGAGGTGCTCGCGCGTCAGCTGAGCGAGAAGCGGCGCCCCATTTCCCGTTGCGAGCTCGACGCGCACATCGAAGCCGTAGTGGGTGACCCGCTCGACGATCGCCTCGACGGCACCGTCGGCCGCGTCGCCCAGGATCATCGAGCTCGTGGGGACGCACCCAGGCGTCGCCGAGCCGGTTCGCCTGACCGACGAAGCCCATCACGAACTCGGTCTTCGGCCTGTCGTAGAGCTCGATCGGCGAGCCGACCTGCTCGATGCGGGCGTGATTCATGAGCGTGATCTGGTCGGCGACGTCCATCGCCTCCTCCTGGTCGTGCGTGACGATCACGGTCGTCGTGTGCGTCTCGTCATGGAGACGGCGGAGCCACTCCCTGAGCTCTGCCCGGACGCGGGCGTCCAATGCGCCGAAAGGCTCGTCGAGGAGCAGCACGGCCGGGTCGATCGCGAGGGCACGGGCGAGCCCCATGCGCTGTCGCTGTCCACCCGAGAGCTGGGCGGGGTACCGCTTGGCGAGGCCCTCGAGCTGGACGAGCTTCAGGAGTTGGTTGACGCGCTCGGCGATCTCCGTCTTCGGGCGCTTGCGGATCTTCAGTCCGAACGCGATGTTGTCGTACACGGTCATGTGCTTGAAGGCGGCGTAGTGCTGGAAGACGAAGCCGACGCCGCGCTCCTGTGGGCCGCCGGCCCGTGACGTTCTTTCCCTCGATGAAGACGCTTCCGTGCTCAGGCGTCTCGAGCCCGGCGATGATCCGCAGGAGCGTGGACTTGCCGCTGCCGCTCGGCCCGAGGAGCGCGGTGAGCGATCCCGTGGCGACCTCCATCGATACGTCGTCCAGGGCGACGTACTCCTCGAACGTCTTCGTGATGTGGCGAACGGAGATCGACATCAGCTGCTTGCTCTCTTTCGGTTGGAGGAAGATCATCGCGATCAAGATGAGGATCGCCGTCGCCGCGAGCACGAAGGCGATGCCGTAGGCGGGCGCGTAGTTGCCGTACGCGAACTGGTAGGCGTCCTCGACCTTGAGCGTGGCGGTCTGCGTCTCACCGACGATGTTGCCCGACACGACGGCCACGGCCCCGTACTCGCCGATCGCGCGGGCCGCGGTGAGCACGACGCCGTAGACGACAGCCCACCGTATCGACGGGAGCGTGATGCGCCAGAACGTCTGCCACCCGGACGCGCCGAGAGTCTGAGCCGCCTGCTCCTGATCGGTGCCGATCTCACGAAGCGTCGGTACGACCTCCCGCGCGACGAATGGCAGCGTGACGAAGATCGTCACCAGCACGATCGAGGGCTTCGCGAAGAGGATCTCGTAGCCGTTGCGCTGGAACCAGCCGAACCAGCCGTTGACGCCGTAGAGGACGACGATCGCGAAGCCGACGATCACCGGCGAGAGCGCGAGCGGCAGGTCGACGAACGCGTTGAGAAGACCCCGGCCGCGGATGTTGCCGCGCACGATCACGAGTCGCGCAGACGATCCCGAACACCGTGTTCACGACGACGGCAATCGCCGCGACGAAGAGCGTGAGCTTGAACGCCTCGACCGTCTCCGGGGCCGAGATCGCCGCCCAGGCGCCATCCAGGTCCTCGGCGGTGCGCCACACCATCATGAACAGCGGCCCCACGAGGATCAGGGCGAGGTAGCCGAGCGCGACGAACCGGAGCGAGAGCCTACCCACGCTCGTGCCTCGTGACGAGCCAGCGGACTCCGCCGATGCCGAGCAGGACGGCGAACGAGATCAGGAGCAGCACGACGCGATCGCGGCCGATCCCTCGGGATCCTGCTCGATCCGGTGGAAGAGGTGGACGGAGGCGACTTCGGTCTTGAACGGGAGGTTGCCCGTGATCAGGATGATCGCCCCGATCTCGCCCATCGCGCGGGCGAATGCCATCGCCACCCCGGACAGGATCCCGGGCAGGATCGCCGGCAGGATGACGCGACGGAACGTCGTGAGGTCGCTCGCGCCGAGCGACTTCGCGGCGTCCTCGAGCTCGTCGTCGAGCTCCATCAGGACCGGCTGCACCGCACGGACGACGAACGGAAGCGTGACGAACAGCAGCGCGACGTAGACCGCGCCACGTGTGAACGTCACGTTCGCGACGAGGTGGAATCCTCCGATCGTGAAGTCGATCGGCGTGCGCGGGCCGTAGAGCGCCATCAGCACGAGCCCCGCGACGATCGTGGGCAGGGCGAACGGCAGGTCGATGATGGCGTTCACGACGCTCTTGCCGCGGAACGAGTCGCGGACGAGAACCCACGCGATGATCGTCCCGAACACGGCAGTCGTGAGCACCGCGAGCGTCGACGCGACCACGCTCAGCTTCAGGGCCGCGACGGCCTGCGGAGAGGAGACCACCGACCAGAAGCCCGACCAGCCGTTCCCGGTCGACTTCCACACGACGGCCGCGATCGGCAGCACGACGATCACGAGCAGAAACGTCGTGACGAACCCCACCTGCAGGGAGAGAGCCGTCGAGGCTCTCTCCTTGCGGTGCCGCACGGGCGCCGGGAGCCCCGGCGCCTCGGTGACGGTGCTAGCCAGAGGGCACCCCGATCGACTCCTCGATCCGCTGCATGATGCTCTTGTTGGGATCGAACCACTTCTTGTCGACCGCACGCCAGCCGCCCAGCAGCTTGTTCGTGATCTTCGTCTCGCCGCGCCCGTACCGGGAACTTCTTGCGGGTTTCCTGGAGCGCCCGCTTGTCGACCGGGCGGTACCCGTTCTCGCCGAGGATCTTCTGCGCCGGGTACGTCTTCAGGAAGCGCGAGAACTTGTTCCACTCGGCCTTGTTCGGGCTCTTCTCGACGGCCGCGATGTAGACGTCGATCAGCATCGTCTGCTTCGGGATGACGAACGGAATCTTCCCGTTGATCGCCTCGCTCTCGAAGGTGAGGAGGACGTCGCCCCGGCCGGCGAGGAACGCGTTCGTCGCGTTCGACCCGGACGACTCCTGCGCCACGACGTTGTTCTTGTAGAACTCCTGCAGCCACGCGATCGCCTGCTTGTCGGTCTTCCCCAGCTTCCGCTGTGCGACGTAGGAGGCGAGGATGTTCCACTTGGCGATCCCACCCGTGAACGGGTTCACCGTGACGACGCCGACGCCCGGCCTCGTCACGTCACTCCACGACTTGACCTTCTTCGGGTTGCCGTCGCGCAGGCCGAACACGACGACGGAGTTCCAGACGACGCCGTTGTAGCTCTGCTTGTCCCAGTTCGGGTTGATGAGGCCCTTGTCGACGAGATCGTTGATGTCGTTGCCCGTGTTGAGGATCACCCCGTCGGCGGGCAGCCCGTTGGCCACCGCCTGACCCTGCGCGGAGGACGGGCCGTAGGACGCCCTGATCGTGACGTCCTGGCCGTCCGGCGTCTTCCTGTACTCGTCGATCAGCTTGGTGAGCACCGGCCGCGGCGTGGAGTACGCCACGAGGTTCAGCGTGACGGCCTTCTGCGCCGTTGGCTTCGCCGACGCGGCGCCGGCGACCACGGCCAGGAGGACGGTCAATGCGATTACGACGACGTACGTCGCACGAACGCGGCGTAGGTTCACGCTCTCTTCTCCTTCTCTAGATTGTTTACTGAATAACTCGACATTGATGAGGTGATCGACATTAGCAGAACAGTCGCCACCTCAGCGATTGGTGTCGCCTCCGCTCGGGGGCGGAGTGAGAGCGCTTCGATCTCTCGGACGGCTGCGTCCTCGCTACGCTCGCGATCCTCGTCTCGTCGCCGTGACGGTCGTCCGACCCAGGGAGGAAGCGCACTAGATGTCGATCCACGTCCGCAACGTCTCCAAGCGGTTCGGCGACTTCGTCGCCGTCGACGACGTCTCGCTCGAGGTCGAGAGCGGGTCGCTGACCGCGCTGCTCGGCCCGAGCGGCTCCGGGAAGTCCACACTGCTGCGGATCATCGCCGGGCTCGAGACGGCGGACGAGGGCCAGATCCTCTTGTCGGGCAACGACGCGACCGCACTCAAGCCGCAGAAGCGGAACGTCGGTTTCGTCTTCCAGCACTACGCCGCCTTCAAGCACATGACCGTCCGCGAGAACATCGCGTTCGGCCTGAAGGTGCGGAAGCGCCCGAAGTCCGAGATCAAACAGCGCGTCGACGAGCTGCTGAACCTCGTCCAGCTCCAGAACTTCGGCGACCGGTATCCGGCCCAGCTCTCGGGTGGACAGCGTCAGCGCATGGGCCTCGCGCGCGCGCTCGCGCCCGAGCCGCAGGTGCTGCTCCTCGACGAGCCGTTCGGCGCTCTCGACGCGCGTGTCCGAGCCGAGCTGCGCGAGTGGCTCCGCCAGCTGCACGACGTCGTCCACGTGACGACGGTGTTCGTGACACACGACCAGGAAGAGGCGATGGAGATCTCGGATCAGATCGCCGTCATCAACCACGGGCGCCTCGAGCAGGTCGGCAACCCACGCGAGCTGTACGACGAGCCTGCGAGCGAGTTCGTCATGACCTTCGTCGGTGACGCGCAGCCGATCGGCAACCACCTCGTCAGATCCCACGACCTCGACCTGCTGGCCGAGCCGGCCGAGGGCGCGGTGGAGGCAATGATCGTTCGGGTCACCATCCTCGGGCGCGACATCAAGGTGGAGCTGCACGACACGGGGGGCTCGGAGATCATCGCGCTGATGACCCGCGACCAGTTCGATGCGGGCGGCTTCTGGCGCGGCCAGCAGGTCTGGCTACACCCGAAGCGCGAGCGCGCTTTCGCCGAGACGGTCTAGCGCTCGAACAGGGCGGCGACGCCCTGCCCGACGCCGACGCAGAGCGTCGCGAGGCCGTAGCGGCCGTCGCGACGGCGCAGCTCGTGGAGCAGCGATACGACGAGGCGGGCACCGCTCATCCCGAGCGGGTGACCGAGCGCGATCGCGCCGCCGTTGACATTGACCTTCTCCTCGTCGAGGCCGAGCTCGCGCGCGACCGCGAGGCTCTGCGAGGCGAACGCCTCGTTGAGCTCGACGAGATCGATGTCGCCGACAGCGACTCCCGTCCGTTCGAGCAGCTTCTGGACCGCGGGGATCGGCCCGACCCCCATGACGCGCGGGTCCACACCGGCGACAGCCGAGCCGACGAACGCCCCGAGCGGGTCGATGCCGAGCTCACGAGCGCGCTCCTCGCTCGCGATGACGAGCGCGGCAGCGCCGTCGTTGATACCGCTCGCGTTGCCGGCTGTCACCGTGCCGTCCGCACGGAACGCCGGCTTCAACTTCGCGAGCGCCTCCGCCGTCGTGGTCGGCCGTGGGTGCTCGTCGACCGTCACGTCGCCGACTGACACGAGCTCGTCCTCGAAACGCCCTGCCGCCTGCGCAGCAGCCCATCGCTCTTGCGAGCGCACCGCGAACGCGTCCTGATCCTCGCGGGACACGTTCCAGCGCTCGGCGACGTTCTCGCCCGTCTCGCCCATCGACTCGAGCGGGAACAGCTCCTCGAGCAAGGGGTTCGGGAAGCGCCAGCCCAGCGTCGTGTCCCACACCGTCTGGTTGCCGCGCGGAAACGCGGCGTCCGGCTTCGCCATGACCAACGGCGCGCGGCTCATCGACTCGACGCCGCCCGCGACGACGACGTCCGCGTCGCCGGCGAGCACCGCGTGGGACGCGGCGACGACGGCCGACAGCCCGGACGCGCACAGCCGGTTCAAGGTGATGCCGGCAACGGTGTCGGGGAAGCCCGCGAGCAGCGCGCCCATCCGCGCGACGTTGCGGTTGTCCTCACCCGCCTGGTTCGCGCAGCCGAAGTAGACGTCGTCGACCGTCCCTCCGTCGACTCCTGCCCGCTCGACCGCCGCGCGGATCGCCGCTCCGGCGAGGTCGTCGGGCCGGACATCCGAGAGCGCGCCGCCGTACCGGCCGATCGGCGTGCGCACGGCGGAGAGGACCACGGCCCGGGCCATCAGCGGACGAAGTCGATGGCGACAGGCTCGGGAAACGCGCCGAGCGCCTCGCCGCGGCGCAGGAGCTCGGTCACGGCCTTCCGGCCCTCGTCGCCGTAGTCCTGCGTGAGATCGTTCACGTACATCGAGACGAAGCGATCGGCGACCGCGGCATCGATGCCCCGGCCGAACTGGAGTGCGTACTCGAGCGCCTCCGCTCGGTTGTCGAGCCCGCACTGGATCGCGTCGCGGAGCACCTGCGAGACCTCGCACAGGACGTTTTCGCCGAGGTCACGTCGCGCCACGTTGACGCCGAGCGGAAGCGGCAGCCCCGTCTCGAGGAGCCACCACTCACCGAGGTCGAGCACCTTGACGAGGCCGTAGTCCTCGAACGTCAGCTGCCCCTCGTGGATCAGAAGCCCGGCCTCCGCGCGGCCCGATGCGACCTCCTCGGGGATCTCGTCGAATGCGAGCTCGCGGTGCTCGAAGGCGTCGAGGACGAGCCGCAGGGCGAGGAACGACGTCGTCATCGTCCCCGGCACGACGATCTCGAGCGCACGGAGGTCGTCGAGCGACTTCGGCTCACGGGCGACGACGATCGGCCCGTAGCCCGAGCCGATGCTCGCCCCGTGCGGGAGGAGGGCGTAGTCCTGCTGCACGAACGGGTACGCCGCGAGCGAGATCGCCGTGACCTCGAGCCGCCCGGCGCGGGCCCACTGGTTCAAGGTCTGGATGTCGCCGAGGACCTGCTCGAACTCATGACCACGGGTCTCGACGAGGTCCGTCGTGAGCGCCCAGTACATGAACGCGTCGTCGGGGTCCGGACTGTGACCGACGCGGATCAACACGAGGCGGCGAGGCTAGCACCGCCTTCGTCGCTAGCGGTTGAAGAACCAGCGCTCGAGGAGCGGCAGGACTTCCTTTCGCGTGAAGGGCCGCGCGTCGGCCGGACGACCGTCGCCCTCGAGCACGTTGACGTCGTCCTCGAGCGCCTCGTTCGCCCGATCGAGCGCGTCGCCGAGCTCGTACCCCTCGAACACGAGATCCTCGGGCCTGGAGTCGTCCGACTCGCGCAGCTGCGGGTTGACGGCGCGGCCGACCGCCCACACCGCGCCGGCGCGCCGCTCGATCCAGATGACGATCCGCTCCTCCTCGCCGACGTCGTCGACGCCGAGAAGCACCCGTTCGGCATACCGACCTTCGCGTGAGCTCTTACGCATCCCCCGGGATACAATCGCGTCTCGTGTCGGGGTTCAAGAACATGTTCTCGTTCCTGTTCTCACGAGGCTCGGCCGAAGAGCATGTCGCCCGCTACGTCGTGCGCGAACACGAGCGCGGTCGATCGCTCTCCGAGATCCTCGAGGACAAGTACGTCCAGAACCGCCTGACGCCCGAGCAGCAGCGCCGCCTCCTCGATCGGCCAGAGGTCATCGAGGCGTTCGGCGGCGACGTGCTCGAGTCCGCGAAGACCTCGCTGCCCGGCTAGAGATCCGTACCGACGCCACGCTCGCGTGCGAGCCGCACGGCCTCGGCGCCGAGGGCGACGTCCCACGCAGCGAGGCCGTTCGACTTGAAGACGACGATGTCGTCGTCCGACTGACGCCCGGCGAGCGCGCCCGAGACGACTTCGTGGAGCTCGTGTACCTCGAGCCAGTCGAGAACGCCGGCCTGCACCGGCTCGACGAGATCGCCTGACTCGAGCTTCGCCTGCACGAGCCAGTCGCAGCACACGAAGTTCGCCCGCTGCAGCACCGCATTGTCCAGCTCGCGACGCGTGACGACGTTGGCGCCCGCCGCCACGACCAGCGCCCCGGGGCGAAGCCATTCGCCGCGAAGCACCGGGTCGCGCGACGTGGTGATCGTGGCGACGACCTCGGCCTCCCCAGGGTTCCGGTGGCTCTCGCCCGGCTCGGCGCCGGTGCGCTCGCAGAACGCCGCGAGGCTGTCCGGCGTCCGGCAGAACGCCACCACGCGCTCGATGGTCGGGACCGCCGCGCGGATACACGCCACCTGGGTCTCGGCCTGATAGCCGCACCCAATGACGCCGAGCGAGCTGGCGCCGCTCCGTGCGAGGTGACGGGCCGCGACGCCGCTGGCCGCGCCGGTCCGAAGCTGCCCGAGCCGATCCGCCTCGATGACGGCGACGAGCTCCGAGCTCTCCGAGTCGAACAGACAGACGACGAACGTCGCGCCGGCCGAGGTGGCCGCGTACAGCTTCCCGCCCGCGAGCCCGAGCTCCGCGTCGGCGGCGGCCATGTCTGCGAGCGCGCCCTCGGGGAGTCGGAGCCTCCGCCGCGGCGCGATCTCGACGTCGCCGTCGGCCATGCGCCGGAAGCACGCCTCGATCGTGTCGACGGCGAGCTCCGGAGAGATCAATTCGGAGATGTCCGATTCGGCGAGATAGAGCGGCATGAGCGCCAAGTCTAGGAAGCTCTCGGCGACGGCCGTAGACTCGACCATCTGACCACGGACGACTACCTCGCGCTTTCGTTCCACGATCTGCTCGACCGCCTCTCCGCGGACGGGCTCGCACCGGGCGCCGGCTCCGCCGCGGCGCTGACGGTCGCGTTCGCCGCCCGGCTCGTCGGCATGGTCGCGCGCTGCTCCACGGAGTGGAAGGACGCTCCTGGCGTGTCCGCGCAGGCGAGCGCGATCAGCGATCGGGCCGTCGCACTGGCCCAGACGGACGGACGCGCCTGGGATGCGGCACTCATCGCTCTCCGGGACGCCGAAGCGGGAGCGGGCCCCAACGCCTCCCGGGACTTCGCGCTCGAGCGGAAGCTCGAGGCCGCTGCGGCAGCACCGCTCGAGATCGCGTCGCTCGGCGCCGACGTCGCCGCGCTGGCTGCTGCGGCGGTCGACAGCTGCGAGGCAACGTACCGGGCCGACGCATCCGCCGCAGCGTCGCTCGCCGCGGGGGGATCGGCTGCCGCCGCCCATCTCGTCCGTGTGAACCTGGGCATACGTCCGGCCGACCCACGGCTCGCGCACGCGCTCGCCAGCGAGCAGGCGGCGCGCGAGGTCGCGGAACGCCTCGGCGAACCAACTCGGTGAGCAAGTACTCGGCGCTTCCCGACGCCGACCTCGTCCGCGCCTGCCGCGCCGGCGACGCCGACGCGTGGAACGAGCTCGTCGAGCGGTTTTCCCGGTATGTGTACGCGATCGCAGCGCGCGGCTTTCGCCTCTCGGAAGAGGACGCCGAGGACGTCTTCCAGGACGTGTTCACGCGGATCTACCTTCGGCTCGACACGCTCCGCGACGACTCGGCGGTCCGTCCGTGGATCGCCCAGCTCACACGCAGACGGTGCCTCGACGCGCTCTCGAGCAAGGGTCGCGAGATGTCGGCCGAGGAGGACACGCTCATGGCGGAGGAGAGCGCCGATCTCACCGACGTCGAGGATGCATTTGCGGTGCGCGAAGCGCTCGGCGGTCTGTCCGACAACTGCCAGGACATCCTCGACCGGTTCTTCGCCCAGGACCAGAGCTACCGGACGATCGCCGCGGAGCTCGAGATCCCCTCCGGGACGATCGCGAGCCGCATCGCTCGCTGCCTCGCCCGTCTCAAGGAGGAACTCGAGGGAAGAAACCAGGGGCCCGAGGGGTCTAGGGGGTAGATGATGACGCGCTTCTCCAACGAAGAGCGACTCGGTGTGCTCCTCCGGCTCCTGCGTCCCGCCCCCACTGGTTGGGTGCGGGCCGCGCAGGAGTTGCCGGCCGCACGCCGCACGTTCGACGAGATCGTCGCCCGGGCCGAAGCGGACATCGCGTTCCGCAAGGCGCTCCTGGCCGACCTCGAGCATGCGCTCACGGCCGAGGGCTACGAGCCCGACCGCCGAGTCCTCGACGAGATCCGCGTCCGTCTGACCGACAACTGAACGGGAAGGGACTCACCGGGTCTGGCCCCGTAGAGTCCCGTCCCGTGCAGGACGTCGACGACACACAGCTGGGACGCGGGCAAGGAGGCGCTCCCCGCGTGGAGCCTCCCGAAGGACGCCGTCGACCGGATCGCGCTCCCGACCCACTGGCCCGAGCGCGTCACGCGCGAGTGGGCGCTCGGAGGCGCGACCGGAAAGGGCGTGCGGGTCTGCATCCTCGACTCGGGTGTCGACGGCGAGCCATCCGTCGTGGGCGAGCTCGAGAGCGCCGTCACGATCTCGGTCGACGACGGACGACGAGGTCGTCGCCGAGGAGGACACCGAAGGCGACGTCTCGGGCCACGGAACCGCCTGCGCCGGGATCGTCCGGCGGCTCGCCCCGGAAGCGTCCATCTCGAGCGTGCGCGTCCTCGGCGCGAGCTTCACGGGCAGCGGCAGCGTCCTGCTCGGCGGACTCCGCTACGCGATCGACGCAGGGCTTCGACGTCATCAACATGAGCCTTTCCACGACGAAGAAGCCGTTCGCGAGCGTCCTCCACGAGCTCGCCGACAGCGCGTACTTCAAGCGGACGGTCCTCGTCGCCTCTGCACACAACATGCCGGTCGAGAGCTACCCGTGGCGCTTCTCCTCGGTCATCTCCGTCGGAAGCCACGAGGAGCCCGACCCGCTCGCGTTCTTCTACAACCCGAGCCCACCGGTCGAGTTCTTCGGCCGCGGCGTGAACGTCGAGGTGCCCTGGCTCGGCGGACGGACGCTCACCGTCTCGGGGAACAGCTTCGCGACGCCGCACATGTCCTCGATCTGCGCCCTGATTCTCTCGAAGCATCCCGAGCTGACGCCGTTCCAGCTCAAGAGCGTCCTCTATCTGACCGCGACGAACGTCGGAGGTGGCACATGACCGAACAGCCGGATCTGCGCGCAGCCGTCGCCGCAGGCGTCGTCGGCTCGGAGGAGTCGTTCCGCGCGCTCCTCTCCGCGATCGTCGAGGTCGCTCGCTCGATCTTCGGCGCCAAGGCGTCGTCGATCCTTCTCCTCGACGAGGAGACGGAGGAGCTCGTCTTCGAGGCGGTCGTCGGCGAGGGCGAGGACACGCTGCTCGGGACGCGCTTCCCCGCTGGGACGGGCATCGCCGGCTGGGTGCTCGCGACTCGGACGCCGCTCGTCATCGAGGACGTCCGGAACGATCCACGGTTCGCGAGCGACGTCGCCGAGGGACACCGGGTATGTCCCCAGAGGGCTGATGGCGGCTCCGCTTCTACACGAGGAGGGCGCGCTCGGCGTGCTCTCGGTCCTCGACCGCCCGGAGCAGACGCTCTTCAGCCTGCAGGAGATGGAGCTCCTCGGCCTGTTTGCGAACCAGGCCGCGATCGCCGTCGACCTCCTGCTCAAAGCGCGCGGAGGCCGAACGTGCTCCTCGGCGACGGAGGCGGAGAGCTCAGGTCGTCGCGCGTCTCGCGACCGCCGTCGACGCTCTCGAGGACGAGCAGCGCGAGGCCGGCTTCCGGCTCCTGAACCACCTCGCGAAGACGCTCGGCGCATAAAAAAGCCCGGGCGGCGATGCCGCGGGCCGCAAAGCTCAGTTCCTACGCGTCCGGCTCGAGCACGCCAGACGTAGACAGGACACCGGCCTGCCCGGACGCCATGAGCCTCGACGTCCGGCTCCTCGTCACTCGCCGCGAGGACACCCTCGTGTCTCGAGCACTCCGAGTACTCATTGGAGTCCGGATCACCGTGAGCCTCGACGTCCGGCTCTGTCGACTCGTCGCGAGGCCACCGTCGTTCTCGAGCACTCCGAGTACTCCATTGGAGTCCAGAACACCGTGCGCCTCGACGTCCGGCTCTTCGTCCTCGCCGCGAGGACGCCCGCGTCTCGAGCCTCCGAGTACTCCATTGGAGTCCGAACACCGTGCGCCTCGACGTCGGCTCCTCGTCGTGTGTTAAGAACTCCGTCGGACGTATTGTCCGACATCTTCCGCTCCTCCTTGTTCGTTGCGCTCTGTCGCGCGGTTCTGATCGAACTAGACCGCCAGGCGAACCAGAAATCTTCCCGCATCGCTTTTCATTCGCAAGCTCGAGATGAGATGCTCGGCGGCCGTGAGGGGCGGTCACCAGAGACTCTCCGGCTCAAGGAGTCGTTCGCCGCGTTCGCGGCCGTCGGCCGCAACGCCAATCTGCGCTGGCTCGAGCTCTCGTGGACCGCCTCCGTCGTCGGCCACTACGCGTATCTGATCGCCGTGTCCGTCTACGCGTACGACGTCGGCGGAGAGGGCGCGCTGTCGGGCTCATCTTCCTCGCCCGCCTGATCCCAGCGGCCTCGTTTCGCCCTTCGCCGGAATGCTCGGCGACCGCTACCCGAGAGAGCGCGTGCTGCTCCTGACGCAACGTGTCGCGCGGATCGTGCTTCGTCATGGCGCGGCGCTCGCCGTCTTCGCGGAGAGCGATCCCTGGATCGTCTACGGCCTGCGATCGCTCGCAACGATCGCCACGACGCCATTCCGATCGTCGCAGGCAGCGCTCACTCCCGACCTCGCGCGGACGCCGAGCGAGCTCACAGCGGCCAACGCGGTCGCCAGCGGTGTCGAGAGCATCGCGGTCTTCGCGGGCCCGGCTCTCGCAGGGGTGCTGCTCGCAGTCACGAGCACTGGGGCCGTGTTCACCGCGACCGCGGTGCTCGTCGCCGTCTCAGCGTTCTTCGTGATCCTGATGCAAGGTCGAGCGCGACGAGCGGCCACACCGAGAGCTCGAAGCGTCGACGATCGCCGCCGAGCGTCTCGCCGGGTTCACCACCCTCGGCAGAACGCGTCGCTGCGGGTCATGGTGATCCTGCTGACGGCCCAGACGACGCTCTTCGGACGTCGCAGGTCTTCATCGTGGTCATCGCACTCGACCTCCTCGACCTCGGCGACGGCGGCGTCGGCTATCTGAACGCGGCGATCGGCATCGGGGCATTCATCGGCGCCGTCGGCGCCCTGTCGCTGACCGGAGCGAAGCGACTGAGCCCCGCCTTTCTCGTCGGACTCGTCTTCACGGGGCTGCCCCTCGTGGCGCGTCGGACTCTGGCAGGAAGTCGCCGTCGCCGTGACTGGCGCTTCGCTCGTCATCGGCATCGGGAACTCCTTCGTCGACGTCGCTGGCCTGACATTCGTTCAGCGCACGGTTCCCGACGACGTACTCGCGCGGGTGTTCGGCGTGATTCAGATGCTCTTCTATGCGACGCATCGGCATCGGTGCGGCACTCGCGCCGGCGCTCATCTGCCTGGCTCGGGATCGAAGCACGCGCTGGTCGTCGCGGGTCTCTTCCTGCCCGTGCTCGTGATGCTGCTCGGTCGGACGGTGGCGCGCATCGACGCCGGCGCTGCCGGCATCCGGAGGCAGACGAGCTGCGGCTCCTCGCGTCGGTGCCGATCTTCGCCCCGCTTCCAGGAGGATCGCTCGAGCACATCGCGTCGCGGCTCGTGCCGCTTCGAGTCGAGCGCTCGCTACGCGATCGTCCGCGAGGGTGACGACGGCGACCGCTTCTACATCGTCGCCGACGGCGACGCTCGACGGTCACACAGGACGGGACGGTGACTCGGGACGCTCGGCGCGGGTGACTACTTCGGCGAGATCGCTCTCCTGCGCGACACGAGCCCGCACCGCAACCGTCACGGCTCAGACCGCCGTCGTCCTCTACGCACTCGACCGGGAGGACTTCCTCGCTGCCGTGACCGGGCACCCGCAGAGCGCCGAGGCCGCCGAGACGGTGATGAGCGCGCGTCTTGCGGGTCCCGCCGCCACCGGCTACCGCTCGTCCGTGAACTGAGCCGCGCTCCACGACGTCGCCATGCGCCCGGCAAGATTCGAACTTGCGGCCTCTGCCTCCGCAGGGCAGCGCTCTATCCCCTGAGCTACGGGCGCGGGGACGGGGAGTCTAGCTGCCTCACGGCGCGCTCTTTCAGGCTGAGCTCGGCATCGTGCGGAACCTCCACGCGCACGTAGGCGAGCGCAGTCACCCCGTCGCCGTCCGGAGCCGCGCTGGTGACGCGGCCGACGACCTTGCCCTCGAACGTCAGCTCGGCGTCGTACTCGGGCCGCTCGGAGCCATCGAGCTCGAGTACACGTAGCGTGCGGTTCACGCGCCCGCGGTAGTGCTGCCGGGCGATCGGCTCCTGACCCGGATAGCAGCCCTTTTCGAAGTCGATCGCGCGCTCCTCGAGCCCGGCCTCGGCCGGGAGGACGCGGTCGTCGATCTCGCGGCCGAACCGCGGAGTTCCGGCGCGGATCCGCAGCACTTCGAGCTCGTCCTCGCCGATCTCGTTCCACGCCGGTGTCTCGTCGTCGATCACCTCGTACGCCGCGACTCCGTAGTCGGCGGTCGACAGGGCGCCGGGGGGTGCCTCGCGCCCGACGACGACCGAGGATGAGTGCACCTCGCTCTCGATCTCGCACTTCATCGCGAACCGGGAGCGAAGAAGCGTGGAGCGGACGCGCTCGCCCAGCCCTTCCTCCGTCAGGAGCAGGAAGTCGTCGACGCCTCTCCGCAGCACGACGAGCGGAGCGATCACGCGAGCCTTCGGCGTGAGGAGAAGGGCCTCGCACGCGTCGCCGACAGCCAACGCCTCGACGTCGTTCGAGACCATCGCCTGCAGGTACGACTCGGCGTCGGGACCCGTCACCCCGACGTACTCGCGGGCGCGTGGACCGACGCGCGCGGCAGTTCCAGGCATGACGACTAGTGTTGCAGCCGTGTTCCGGGGCAGAGCGGAGCGAAAGGTGATCGAGGCGGGATACGACCCGGCCCGACTCCCACCGGGTCAGTACTACACCGAGAAATGGCCCGTACTGCACGCGGGGTCCGTCCCACGAACGGACCTCGCCACGTGGGATTTCGTCGTCGAGGGTCAGGTCGCGAACCCGATCCGGCTCTCGTGGGAGGAGCTCAACGCGCTCCCACGCACGTCGCACACGCAGGACATCCACTGCGTCACGCGCTGGAGCCGCTTCGACGTGACCTTCGAGGGCGTCCACTGGAGCGCAATCGAGCCGCTCGCCGAGCCGCTGCCCTCCGCGCACTTCGTCGTCGCCCACGCCGAGGAGGGATACACGGCGAACGTGCCGATCTCGTTCCTGCGCGATCCGCTCTCGCTCCTCGCGACGCATGCCGACGGCGAACCCCTCACACCGGAGCACGGTGGGCCGCTACGACTGATCGTCCCGCGCAAGTACTTCTGGAAGAGCGCGAAGTGGCTGCGGGGCATCGAGCTCACACCCGACGACCGCCCTGGCTTCTGGGAGCGCTACGGGTACCACAACGACGCCGATCCGTTCGAGGAGGAGCGCTACGGCTTCTGACCTAAATCGAGGGATTCCTCGATTCCCCCCGGAAGGGGGACGAGACATCGGGGCGTTCCGACGACAACCTGGGTAACCCAATCCTCCCCAGTTCTTCCCCCTCTGAGTGGCCGTCCCAGCGGCCACTCTTCTTTTTGCCGTAAGCGGGAGTCCCTGTGCTGGAAACACGAAGGGCCGGCGATGCCGGCCCTTCGTCGTCTTGCGGATCAGGGAAGGGACCCTGAGTCGAGGCGATCGACCTAGAAGTCCATCCCGCCGCCGGGCATGCCTGCGGGCATCGCCGGCTGCTTCTCCGGCATCTCCGCGACGACTGCCTCGGTGGTGAGGATGTTCTTCGCGATCGACGCGGCGTTCTGCAGCGCCGAGCGCGTGACCATGGTCGGATCGATGATCCCGGCCTTGACGAGATCCTCGATCTCGCCGGTCTCGACATTGAGGCCCTGGCCCTTCTTGGCCGAGCGGACCTTGTCGATGACGACCGAGCCCTCGAGACCCGCGTTGTACGCGAGCTGGCGAAGCGGCTCCTCGAGCGCACGAACGATGATCTTCGCGCCCGTCCTCTCGTCGCCCTCGAGGGCGTCGAGCGTGGACTTGACTGCATCGCCGGCGTTGATGAGCGCGACACCGCCGCCCGGGACGATTCCCTCCTCGAGGGCTGCCCGCGTGGCCTGCAGCGCGTCCTCGACGCGGTGCTTCTTCTCCTTCATCTCCGTCTCGGTGGCCGCGCCGACCTTTACGACCGCGACGCCGCCCGAGAGCTTCGCGAGGCGCTCCTGGAGCTTCTCGCGGTCGAAGTCGGAGTCGGTGTTCTCGATCTCGGACTTGAGCTGCTTGATGCGGCCCTTGATCGCGTCGGAACCGCCGGCACCGTCGATGATGGTGGTCGTGTCCTTGTCGATGACGATCTTGCGAGCCTTGCCGAGCTGGGAGAGCTTCGTGTTCTCCAGCTTGAGGCCCAGCTCCTCGGTGATGACCTCGCCACCCGTGAGGATCGCGATGTCCTCGAGCATGCGCTTGCGGCGGTCACCGAAGCCCGGGGCCTTCACGGCGACTGCCGAGAACGTGCCACGGAGCTTGTTGACGACGATCGTCGCAAGCGACTCACCCTCGACGTCCTCCGCCACGATGAGGAGTGGCCGACCGGCCTGGATGACCTGCTCGAGCACCGGCAGGATGTCCTTGACCGCGCCGATCTTCTGGTTCGCGATGAGGACGTACGGCTCCTCCAGGACGGCCTCCATGCGCTCGGCGTCCGTGATCATGTACGGGCTCAGGTAGCCCTTGTCGAACTGCATGCCCTCCGTGAACTCGAGGTCGAGACCGAAGGTCTGACCCTCCTCGACGTTCACGACGCCGTCCTTGCCGACCTTCTCGATGGCGTCGGCGATGACGTCGCCGATCTCGCGCTCGCGCGACGAGATGGTGGCGACGCGGGCGATGTCCTCCTTGCCGTTGACCTCGACGGACTGCGCCTTGAGGTTCTCGACGACGGCCTCGACCGTCTTCTCGATGCCGCGCTTGAGACCCATCGGGTTCGCGCCTGCGGCAACGTTCTTGAGACCCTCGCGGACGATGGCCTGGCCGAGCACCGTGGCGGTCGTCGTGCCGTCGCCGGCGACGTCCGTGGTCGCCGTGGCGACCTCGCGCATCAGCTGCGCGCCCTGGTTCTCGAACGGGTCCTCGACCTCGATCTCGCGAGCGATGGTGACGCCGTCGTTCGTGATCGTCGGCGCACCGAACTTCTTGTCGAGGACGACGTAGCGGCCCTTCGGGCCGAGCGTCACCTTGACCGCATCGGCGACGGCGTTCACGCCGCGCTCGAGCGACCGGCGAGCGTCCTCATTGAATTTGAGCTCCTTGTGAGCCATGTGTCTCTCTTCCTCCTGAACGAGCTAGGCGGCAGCGCCGGCAAGCTTCTTCTTGCCCTTGCTGCCTGCGGATACGACCTTCGCGAGCACATCCGACTCGCGCAGGATGAGCACGTCGTCGGTGCCGACCTTGATCTCCGTCCCGCCGTACTTGGAGAAGATCACCTCGTCGCCGACCGCGACGTCCATCTTGATGTAGTCCCCGTCCTCGTCACGAGCGCCGGGGCCGACAGCGAGGATCTTGCCGCGCTGCGGCTTCTCCTTCGCAGTGTCGGGCAGCACGATGCCGCTCACCGTCGTCTCCTCCTCTTCGAGGACCTCGACGATGATGCGGTCACCCAGAGGCTGCAAATCCATGCGACAGTTCCTCCTTGTTACCGAGTTTGTGACAATTCTGGCACTCACACCCTGAGAGTGCCAGATCGACAATAGCAGTCGCGCAACGCTGGGCCAAGCCAAATTGAGTCACTCAGGCTCAGATCAAGTGACGCTCCGGCGAAAGGGTGTTACAAAGTCGTCGTGCGTCGCGAGTTCTCCGCCGGTGCCGTCCTCGTCCGGAGGATGCGCGGACGCTGGTGGTTCGCGGCAGTTCGGCCGCAGGGAAAGGGTGACGGCGTCTGGGCGCTGCCGAAGGGACTGATCGACGCGGGCGAGCGCCCGGCGGAGACCGCGCTGCGCGAGGGATTCGAGGAAACGGGCGTACGGTCACGGCTCGCCGCCAAGCTCGGCGACGTGCGCTACGTCTACACGTGGGAGGGCGAGCGGGTCTTCAAGGTCGTGAGCTTCTTCCTCGCGCATGCGCTGACGGGGCGGATCGGAGCGCTGCCCCCCGGAATGGAGCGAGAGGTCGCCGAGGCGCGCTGGCTGCCGCTCACCGAAGGGCCGACGCTCCTCGCGTACAAGGGCGAGCGCGAGATGGCCGCAAAGGCGATCGGGATGCTCGCGAACGACCCTCTATAGTTGCGCCGCCGCCGATGCCGACGTTCGCGCTCAACTTCTACAACCCGGCCGTCGCCGAGCAGCTCCGGACCGGCCGCAAGACGGCGACGATCCGCCTCGGCGACAAGTCGGCCAAGTACCGGAAGGGCATGATCGTGACCGTGCTCTGCGGCGCGCGCTACGGCCAACGCGAGCGCATCTTCGACGCGGTGATCGACAAGGTCGAGGTCAAGGCGCTCCGCGAGCTGTCACCGCGCGAGATCGAGCACGACAATCCGCAGATCCGGCGCAACGAAGAGATGGTGTGGTTCCTGAGCCAGCTCTACAACCGCGAGATCGGCGAGGACGACATCGTCACCCTGATCCGCTTCAGTCAGATCACCTGAGCGCGGACAGTGGGGTCCGCTGATACGGACCCCACACGCGCCACGACTTCGGTCGACGGACTGCGGCAATCGCCTGCACGATCGTCCCGAGTGTCGCGAGCAGCAGCACACCGAGGACCACCGCCGCCCAGAACACGCGTAGCCTCCAGCGGCGCCGCATCAGGTCCCCAGGACAGGAGCCGAGTCCATGCGCGGCTCGTAGGTCGGCCGGTATCCGAGGAGTCGGCCCAGCGGTGCGCCGAGCGCAAGCCCGACACGCTGCAACCAGGCCGGCGGGAACGGCAGGCGGACCGTGTCGAAGTGCGCGTTCGCGATGACGGCGAGGCGCAGCGGGTTCGGCATGCCCTTCCGATTCGTCTTGCCGTCGGCCGCCAGCCCGAACATCGTCTCGAGGAGTTGCTCGAACTGCAAGGCGGGCCGCACTTCGCAGACGAAGTGCACCTCGTCGTCGCCGGCATTCCAGAACTTGTGCGGCGTGCCGGCCGCGACGATCATGCGCTCGCCGGGTCCCGCGAGGCGCTCACCGAGCGGCGTGCGGAAGCCCACCGTTCCGCGGAGAATCTCGAAGCGCTCCTCCTGCGCGGGGTGCACGTGAGCGGCCGCGACAAAGCCGTGAGGCTTCACGAAGCACTCGATGACGACCGACTCGCCACCCGTGTCGCGCGACGTCTTGCGAAAGACGATCCGCTCGCCGGTGACGGGGTTCTCGATGGTGTCGCCTGCTCGAATCATTGCAATCTCCCTTCGTCCGTTGACCTCGAGGAGGATCGCGGCGACCGCTTACGGTTGACTTACCGTGCGCTTGGGAACGACGAACGGGGTTGATATGCGGCCGAGTCGGTGGCAGCTCCGACTGCTCGGACCTCTCGAGGTGGTCTTCGAGAACTCGACGATCGACGTCGGCGGACCGCGCCAACGCGCGCTTCTCGCGTTCCTCGCCCTGAACGCCAACCGCGTCGTCCCGCGCGAGCGAATCATCGACGCGCTCTGGGGCGAACAGCCGCCGCGAACCGCCAGAAACTCCCTCCAGGTCGCGGTGCATGAACTTCGGAGGGCGTTACCGGCCGAGCGCGTCCAGACACACGGCGGGGGCTACCGGCTCGAGCTCGACGTAGAGGAGCTCGACCTCGATCGCTTCACCCGACTGGTCGAGCGCGCTCGGACGGAAGACCCGGGTCGCGCCGGAGCGACGCTGCGGGAGGCACTGGACCTACATCGTGGGGTCCCGCTGGCCGATGTGCCGGACGCCCCGTTCGTCCCGATCGAGCGCGCACGGATCGAGGAGCTCCGCTTGCTCGCCGTCGAGCGTCGCGTCGACGCGGATCTCGCGATGCATCTCCATCACGACCTCGTTCCGGAGCTCGAGGCGCTGGCTGCCGAAAACCCCTACCGCGAGCGATTCCGAGCCCAGCTGATGCTGGCGCTCTATCGCTCGGGACGCCAGGCCGACGCGCTCGAGGCATTCAGGGCCGCGCGCGCCGTTCTCGTCGAGGAGCTCGGCCTCGAGCCATCTCCCGAGCTCCAGGAGCTGCACGCGGCCGTCCTTCGGCATGACAGCGAGCTCGGGCTCGGCGCCACCTCCCCACCGACGACGAACGTGCCCGCGCCGGCACGGCCGCTCGTCGGGCGTGAGCTCGAGCTGGCCGCCATCACGGCTCTGTTGCGCGTGCCTGACACTCGCCTCGTTACGCTCACCGGCACAGGCGGGACCGGCAAGACCCGGCTGGCGCTCGAGGTGGCCCGCCAGCTTCTCGATGACTTCGACCGGCGCGTCCTGCTCGTCGACCTGGCACCGCTGCGCGACTCTGCCCTCGTCGGTCCGACGACCGGTCGCGTCCTCGGCATTCGCGACGTGGACGACGAGTCGCTGGTCCCGCGCATCGAGAGCGCGATCGGCGACAGCGACACACTGCTGGTCTTCGACAACTTCGAGCACGTCCTCGACGCGGCAGCGTTCGTCTCCGAGTTGCTCGCCCGCACGCCGCGTATTCGCGCGCTCGCGACGAGCCGCGAACCGCTTCGAATCGCCGCAGAGCAGGAGTACCGTGTGTCGCCGCTCGAGCTTCCCGCCGCGGACGCGTCGCTCGCCGCAAGCTCACGCTCGGATGCCGTGGCGCTCTTCGTCGCTCGAGCACAGACGGCCCAGCGCGAATTCAGCCTGACCGCGGAGAACGCGGCGGCGGTCGTCGGCATCTGCCGTGCGCTCGACGGCCTACCGCTGGCGCTCGAGCTCGCGGCTCCACGCGTGCGCGTCCTCTCCCCGGCGGCGCTGCTCACTCGTCTCGAGAACCGCCTCGGAGTGCTCGAGGGCGGCGAGCGCGATCTTCCCGACCGCCAGCGCACATTGCGCGCCGCGATCGACTGGAGCTACGAGCTCCTCGAGTCTCCCGAGCGCACGCTTCTGGCCCGACTCTCCGTCTTCGCCGGCGGCTGGACGATCGAGGCCGCCGAGGGCGTGTGCGACGCGGATCTCGCGTCCCTGGCATCGCTGCTCGAGAAGAGCCTGGTCCGTTCGACACCCACGGCTGGCGAGCCACGCTTTTCCATGCTCGAGACCATCCGCGAGTATGCGCTCGGGCGATTGTCGGACGCGGGAGAGATCGAGTCCGTTCGCGACCGACATGCCGCCTACTTCGCGACGCTCGCCGAAGGGCTCGAGCCCGCCCTCCATACCGCGCCGGCGCTCGACGAAGCCGAGCGGGAGCACGACAACGTCCGCGCGGCGCTCACGCACGCACTCTCCAGGCGTGACGCGACACTCGCTTTGCGGCTCTGTTCATTCGCTCGGCTGTGGTACGTCCGGGGCTACCTGATCGAGGGCCGCGAATGGATCGAGAAGTCGCTGTCACTCGACGACGGGGCGCCGAGAGAGCGCGCGCGCGTGCTCTACTGGTCGGCCACGCTCCGGTGGACGAGCGGTGAGCATGAGCTCGCAATCGAGCAGGCGCGCGAGAGCCTGCGCCTCGGGCGGGCGGTGGACGACGAGCGTACGCAGGTGCACGCACTCACTGCACTCGGGCTCGCGCACCTCGGCGCCGGGGACTTGCTGGAATCTCGCCGCTTCCACGCAGAGAGTCTGGAGCTGGCTCGCAAGCTCGGGCACGAGCGCAGCATCGCCAACTCGCTGTCCAACATCGCGGACATCGAGGCCACGCTCGGGCATCACGACGTCGCCGAGACGCTTGCGCGAGAAAGCCTCGAGATCAACCGGCGCATCGGCGACGACGCCGGCACGGGCGTCGCGCTGCTGTTGCTCGCGGCATCGATGCTCGAGCGCGGGAGTGACGAGGACGCCGTGCCGATGATCGTGGAGAGCGTCCGGTGCTTCCGCACCGTCGACTTCAAGGACTTCCTCACGTCCGGCCTCGTCGCACTCGCCCGCGCCGAGGCCTCGAGCGACCCGTTCGGCGCCGCGCTCCTCCTCGGCGCCGCACGGACGGTCCGGGCCTCACTCGGGCACTCTCAGTTCCCGTGGGAGCAGGCCTGGTTCGACACGACTCTCGAACGCCTCCGGGCCAAGCTCGGCCACGAGCGTACCGAGGAGGCCCTCTCGAAGGGATCGTCCTTCCCAGACCACACGATCGACGAGAGGCTCGCGCGTTCGGGCTAGCGACCCGGCTTCCGGATCGTCGTCCCGAACAGCTGCGCCTCCCGCATCGGCGCGCTGCACTCCTCGCACTCGACCGCAAATGCGGACGCGATCGGCGCCCCACAGACCGGGCAGCGGTGCCGTAGCTCGCCTCCGCACTGCGGGCACGCGGCGGGCACACCGTCTTCGTCGGCGAGGAAGTAGCGCAGGGTGTGACCACACGTCAGGCAGAACGCGACCCAGTCGCCGAGGGTCTTCCGGCGCTCCTCCTGGATCCAGTTTCGCTTCGGCTTGGCCACCGCCGACCACTGTAAAGTGGCGGCCGACCCAGCGGACGCGGGAGACGACTGCATGGCCGTACGCGAAGCAGAGCCCGTGGGCTCGCTCCAGGAAGTGAAGGAGGTCGGGCTCGACCGGGAGGACCTGCTCGGGATCTACCGCAGCATGCTCATCACGCGCGGAATGGAGGAGCGCGGCCACATCCTCTACAAGCAGGGCAAGATCCCGGGCTCCTTCTACACGGGCCGCGGCAACGAAGCGGCCGCCGTCGGTGTGGCGACCGCGATGGCTCCCACCGACGTCGGAACGCCCCTGCACCGCGACATGGGAGTCCATGTCGTGCGCGGCATGGAGCCCTGGCGCGTCTTCGCCCAGTACATGGGCCGGGAGGACGGACCGACGCGGGGCCGCGACGGGAACGTGCACATGGCGATGCCCGAGCTCGGCCTGCACACGATGGTCTCGCACCTCCCGGCGATGCTCCCGGTCGCGGCCGGGATGGCTCTCGCGTTCAAGATCCGAGGCGACAAGCGCGTCGCAATCGGGTGGTTCGGCGAGGGGTCGGCAGGACGCGGCGACGCGCACGAGGCGATGAACTTCGCCGGCGTCCGCCAGCTACCCATGGTCTTCGTCTGCGACAACAACCAGTGGGCCTACTCCACGCCGACCTACCTCTCCTATCCGGTCGAGCACATCGCCGACCGCGCCGCCGCCTATGGGTTCGAGGGTGTCGTGGTCGACGGAACCGACGTGCTCGCGGTCTACCGCGAGGCGAAGCGTGCGATCGAGAAGGCACGCGAGGGAGGGGGCCCGACCCTGCTCGAGTGCCTGACGCTCCGCATGGAAGGCCATGCTGTCCACGACGATGCCTTCTACGTGCCGAAGGAGATGTTCGAGAAATGGGCCGCGTACGACCCGATCGAGCGGTACAGGACGTGGCTGTACGACAACGCCGAGATGACCGAGGACGAAGAGAGCGAGTTGACATCCGTCGTCAAGCGCCTGCTCAACGACGCGCTCGCCCGCGCCGAAGCTTCCCCGCAGCCCGATCCCGCGACTCTCGAAGGCAGTGTGTTCGCGTCGGTCGAGGACCTCGACACGCCCCACCACAAGTAGCCATGGCGGAAATGACGTACATACAGGCGATCTCGGACGCGCTGCGTCTCGAGATGCGCCGCGACCCGCGCGTCTTCATCCTCGGTGAGGACGTCGGCGTGTACGGCGGGGCCTTCAAGGTCTCGCTCGGCTTCCAGGAGGAGTTCGGTCCCTGGCGCGTGATCGACACACCGCTCTCCGAGACCGCGATCGTCGGCGGCGCCACCGGCGCCGCCCTGATGGGTCTGCGCCCCGTGGCCGAGATGCAGTTCGCCGACTTCATCTCCTGCGCGTGGGATCACCTGGTGACGGTGGCGGCGAAGCAGTTCTTCCGCGCGCGGACGCCAGTGCCGATCGTCGTCAGGCTGCCGTCGGGGGGCGGGTTCTCCGGCGGGCCGTTCCACTCACAGAACCCGGAGACCTCCTTCGCGCACATCCCCGGGCTGAAGATCGTGTGCCCAGCGACGCCCCACGACGCGAAAGGCCTCCTCGCGATGTCGATCGAGGATCCGAACCCCGTCCTGTTCTTCGAGCACAAGCACCTGTATCGCCGGATCAAGGGCGACGTGCCGGACGACCGCTACACCGTGCCCTTCGGTCAGGCACGCGTCCATCGCGAGGGCGACGATGCCACGATCATCACGTGGGGCGCGATGGTCCACACCGCGACCGAGGCGGCCGACGAGCTCGCGAAGGAAGGCTTCGAGGCCGAGGTGCTCGACCTGCGGACGCTCATCCCGTGGGACAAGGATCGCGTTCTCGAGGGCGTTGAGCGCTGCTCGAAGGTGCTCGTCCTGCACGAGGACACACGCACGGCCGGCTTCGGCGCCGAAATCGCGGCGACGATCGCCGAGGAGGCGTTCGAGCACCTGGACGCGCCGGTCGTCCGCATCACGGCCCCGGACATGCCGGTGCCGTTTGCGCCGCCGCTCGAGAAGGCATACATCCCGCAGGTCATGGACGTCGCCAACGCCCTGAGAGAGCTCGCCGCCTACTAGGAGGAATCGTGTCGACGGGAACGCAGACCGAGGTCGTGATGCCCCAGATGGGCGTGTCCGTCTCCGAGGGCACGATCACCAAATGGCTCAAGCAGGTCGGGGACGCGATCGGCCGCGACGAGCCGCTCCTCGAGATCTCGACCGACAAGGTCGACACGGAGGTTCCGAGCTCGGCTGAGGGCGTCGTCGCAGAGATCCTGGTCCAGGAGGGTGAGACCGTGGAGGTCGGGACGGTCCTCGCACGCATCGCTCCCGCCGGCGCTGCAGTCGCTCCCGCGGAGCCCGCTCCCGCGGTCGCCCCCGAGACGCCTCCCGTCTCGGAGCCCGCGGCATCCGCCGAGCGCGCGTGCGGGCCGAGCCGGCCCCCGCCGCTCCCGTCGCAGCGCCGGCGGCACCCGCCGAGCCCGCTCCCGCGCCGGTGGCCGCGGCCGCGGCCACCGCTTCATCGGCCGGAAACGGCAGGACGTTCGTCTCGCCCGTCGTTGCACGTATCGCTGCCGAGCACGGGATCGACCCGTCGGTCGTTCCCGGAACGGGAACCGGCGGCCGCGTGACGAAGAAGGACATCCTCGGGTTCATCGAGTCCGGCGCCGCAGCGGCACCCGCGCCCGCCCCCGAGCCCCCCGCCCCGGCGCCGGCGCCTGCGGTGGAGCCGGTCGCCGCGACGCCCGAGCCACCTCCGGCCGAGCCGGCCGCTGCCGCAGCTGCAGCGCCGCCTGCCGCAGCTGCACCGGCGCCTGCCGCTGCCCCGCCGCCGGTCGCTCCGCCAGTCGCTCCGCCGCCGGCACCCGCCCCGGCCGCACCCGCGGCGCCGGCACCAGTGCCAGTCGCCGGCGAGGCCGCGCTCGCGCCGGGCGAGGAGCTGCAGCCGATGACCGCGATGCGACGCAGCGTCATGGAGCACATGCGCCGCTCGGTGGACACCGCCGCGCACGTGACGAGCGCGATCGAGGTGGACATGGCGCGTGTCGTGGCGCTCCGCACGAAGCTCAAGCCCGAGCTCGCCGCGCAGAAGGTGAACCTCACGTACCTCGCCTTCATCGCGCGGGCGACCGTGGACACGATCCACGATTACCCGTGGATCAACGGCGAGCTGCGCGGGCAGAGCATCGTCACGCGCCCGAACATCAACGTCGGGATCGCCGTCGCGCTCGACGACGGAAAGGGCCTCATCGTCCCCGTCATCCGCAACGCGCAGGACCTCAACCTGACCGGGACGGCCCGTGCGATCCAGGACCTCGCGGAACGGGCGCGGACGAAGAAGCTCCTTCCCGACGACGTCCAGGGCGGCACGTTCACGATCACGAACCCGGGGAGCTTCGGCACGTTCCACGGGACGCCGATCATCAACCAGCCGCAGTCCGCGATCCTCGGCACGTATGCGCTCGTGAAGCGGCCGTGGGTCGTCCAGGACGACCTCGGCAACGACGTCATCGCCATCCGGCCGCTCATGAACCTCACCCTCACGTACGACCACCGGCTCGTCGACGGCGCGTACGCGGGGATGTTCCTTCGGGACCTCCGTCACCGGCTCGAGAGCTGGGACGAGGCCGCGTACTAGGCGGGACGATGGAGCCGCTCCAGGGAAGCTGCCTCTGCGGACGCATCCGTTTCGAGGTGACGGAGCCGTTCATGCGCGTCTCGCAGTGCCACTGCACCTTCTGCAAGGGCATCTCTGGCGGCTACGGAACCGTCAGCGGTCGCACGAACACGGACGCGATCCACGTCCTCGAGGGCCGGGAGCTGCTCACGTCGTACACGCCGGAAGGCGGCAGCGCGAAGTCGTTCTGCTCCGTCTGCGGGTCGAACCTCTTCGGGGGTGGGTGGCCGGAGTTCGAGACGTCGAGCGTACGGCTCAGCGCTTTCGGTCCCGACTACGACCGCAAGCCCGAGGCGCACACGTTCGTCCGCTCGGTGGCCGCGTGGGAGATCCTCCCCGACGACGGCCTCCCGCGGTTCGACGAGCGCGCGACCTGAGATGTCCCAGCGGATCGTCCCGTTCATCGGGTACGAGGACGCCGTAACCGCGATCGCCTGGCTCGAGCGCGCGTTCGGATTCGAGGAGGACCGCTCGGCGCGACACGAGGCGGACGGAACGATCGGCCACGCAGAGCTCGAACTCGGAGGCGCGAGGATCTACGTCTCGACTCCCGACGGCTACGCGAACCCGGTGCGGCTGCGAGAGAGCTCCGAGCTCGCCCGTCGTGCGCACGACAATCCGTGGGTGATCGACGGCCTCTTCGTTGAGGTGGACGATGTCGAGACCCACTGCGAACGCGCTCGCGCCGAGGGCGCGACGATCCTCCGCGACCTCGAGGAGCCCGGGATCGGCTTCCGCATCTACACCGCGGAGGACCCCGAGGGCCATCGCTGGATGTTCGGGCAGAGAGTGTGAGCAACGACCTCGTACGGCTGCTCGTCGTCGCGAACGAGCTCGAGGCAGAGATGGTGCGCTCGCTGCTCACCACTCACGGGATCGAGTCCATGCAGCGATACACGGACTTCGCAGCGGGGGTCTACGACGGCATGCCCACCGGGGGCGGGCCGCGCGAGATCCTCGTCCATGCCGGGGACCTCGAGACGGCTCGCGAGCTCGTGGCGTCGCAGTAGCCTTGCCTGCGTGATGCGCGGCGCGTACCTCATGAACCTCGGCCTCGTGCCGTACGGCGAGGCGTTCGAGTTGCAGCGTGCCCTCGCCGGCGCCGTCTTGCAGCGCGCGATCCCGGAGACGGTCGTCTTCCTGGAGCACCCGCCCGTCGTGACGGTCGGCCGCCGGACGGAAACGGCGAGCGAGCTGCACATCCCGGAGGGCACGGAAGTCGAGATCGCCGAGACGGACCGCGGCGGCAAGTCGACGTTCCACGGGCCTGGACAGCTCGTCTGCTACCCGATCCTCGATCTCGGCAACCACGGCAAGGACGTCAAGCGCTACGTGCGCGAACTCGAGGAGGCGCTCATCGGGACGCTCGCGGCCTTCGAGCTGGAGGGAGTGCGCTACGACGGGCTCACCGGCGTGTGGATGCCGCCCGGAAGTGGGCGGGGCCCACGCAAGGTCGCTTCGATCGGAGTACACGTCTCGCGCTGGGTGACGACGCACGGGTACGCGCTCAACGTCGATCTCGATCCTGCCCCCTTCACGGAGTGGATCACCGCGTGCGGCCTGGACGACGCCCAGTTCACGACCATGGCCCGCGAGCTCGGTCGAGCGATCTCGGTCGATGACGTCCGCCCGAGAGCGGTCGAGGCGGTCGCCGAGGTGTTCGGCCTCGCGTTCGAGGAGCTTCCCGGCGACGAGGCGGGGCTGTGGACGCAGCCCATCCACGCCTCGCTCGCAGCGCGCTAGTCGGCCCGCGGAACGGAGTGCTCTGCGTGCTCGCGCGCCTGCTCGTCGAGCAGTTGCTCCGCCTTGAGCAGATGGCCGCGCGCGGCCCACGCGTGCGCCGTCCCGCGCGGCACCACGCCTCCGCGGAAGTGCTCGGCCGCGACGCGGCAGTGCTCGAGTGCCTGCTCGAGCTCGACCGCGGCTTCGTCGTAGAGCCGGGCCGTGGCCTGCAGGGCGTCGCTCACGGCGGGAAGTCTTCCGGGCACGGGACCGGGAAGTCCTCGGCGAAGCGGGCGTACGCGACGCTCGGCTCGGACGTCTCCTCCTCGACACCAGCGCCGTGCCTCAACGCGGCGTCGTTCACGAAGTAGCGGACGCCTCGACCCTTAGCGCGAGCTCCGACGCCCACGACGACGCACGGGCCGTCACCCGCCCCGACGAATACGTGCTCCGTCCAGGCAGGGCAGTGCACGAAGTCCCACTGGCGGAGCGCTCGCTCCACACCCTCGACGATGAGCAGGCACTCACCGGCAAGGACGAGGAAGTCCTCCTGGGCGCCCTCGGCGTGGTACATGCAGTTCGGCTCGCCGGGCTGCAGGATCCCGATCCCGAAGCCGAGATCGGCGAACCGCACAGCTCCCTCGAACGACGTGTAGACGCCCATGCCGTCGCTTTGGAACCAGCGGGCGTCACGCGCATTGACCACGAACCACCCATCGCCGGTCGGAACTGCGCCGTGCTCCGTCTTCTTGAGACGAGTCTCCGGAACCACCGTCTCTAGACTAGTGCGGATGCAGAGGTCGCTTCCCGTCGCGGAGCGCCCGCGGCGGCCCGAATGGATGAAGGTCCGCGCGCCGAGCGCGAACTCGCGCTACTTCGAGGTGAAGGGCCTCATGCGCGAGGGCGGTCTGCACACGATCTGCGAGGAGGCGCGCTGCCCGAACATCGGCGAGTGCTGGGGGCGCGGGACGGCGACGTTCCAGATCCTCGGTGACACGTGCACGCGCGCGTGTCGGTACTGCTACGTCCACTCCGGGAAGCCGGACGGCCCGCCGGACCCGCTCGAACCGCTTCGATTGGCGCAGGCGGCGGCGCAGATGAAGCTGTCGCACGTCGTCGTCACCTCGGTCGACCGCGACGATCTCGCCGACCGGGGGGCAGGGCACTACGCCGCGACGATCCGCGCCATCAAGCGCAAGCTGCCCGCCGCGAAGGTCGAGATCCTCACACCCGACTTCCTCGGCGTCGAGGAAGAGGCGCTCACGACCGTCCTCGCGGCGCGGCCCGAGGTCTTCAACCACAACATCGAGACGGTGCGGCGGCTCCACGCACGCATGCGCGGCGCCAAGGCGAGCTACGACAAGGCTCTCTGGCTGCTCGAGCGCGCCAAGGAGCTCGCCGACTACCCGGTGCTCACGAAGTCGGGGATCATCGTCGGCCTCGGGGAGACGAACGACGAGGTCGTCGACACCATGCGCGACCTTCGCGCTCACGGAGTCGACGTCGTCACCATCGGCCAGTACCTGCAGCCGTCGGCGAAGCACGCGACGATCGACCGCTGGGTGCACCCCGACGAGTTCCGCTGGTTCCGCGAGCAGGGAGAGGAACTCGGGTTCGGCTCGGTCTTCTCGGGCCCGCTCGTGCGCTCGTCGTATCGCGCTGACGAGCAGCGCCATGCGGCCGAGACCGGCCGCGGCGCCGTCGCCTACTGACCGGCATGCGCAGCTGGACCGCAGCGATCGTGCTGCTTGTCCTGACGGCGTCCGCGAGCGCTTCCTCCGGAGGCGAGACCCAGCTGCGGGTCCGCGAGTACGCCGTGCCGTCCGGCACCCATCCGCACGACGTCGCTCCGGCCCGTGAAGGAGGCGTCTGGTACACAGCCCAGCACACGGGCCAGCTCGGCTGGCTGAACCCGAAGACCGGGAAGTCCCAACTCACGAGCCTGGGCCCTGGCTCGGCGCCGCACGGAGTCATCGTCGGCCCGGACGGCGCACCGTGGATCACGGATGGCGGCCTCAACGCGATCGTGCGCGTCGATCCCCGAACGCGCAAGGTTCGACGCTTCCCGCTGCCGACCAGCGCCTACGCGAACCTGAACACTGCGACCTTCGACGCGCGCGGCGTGCTCTGGTTCACGGGGCAGAGCGGGATCTACGGCCGTCTCGACCCCAAGGCCGGGAGAGTGCGGGTCTTCCGCGCTCCGCGGGGCGAAGGGCCATACGGCATCACGACGACGCCGTCCGGTGGCGTGTACTACGCCTCGCTCGCCGGGAGCTACCTCGGTCGCATCGACGTGCGCACGGGACGAGCGACGGTGCTTCGCCCGCCCACAGCAGGACAAGGCGCCCGACGCGCGTGGTCAGACTCACGCGGGCGGGTGTGGATCAGCGAGTGGAACGCGGGACAGGTCGGCGTGTACGACTCGCGAACGAAGCGCTGGCGCGAATGGCGTGTCCCGGGATCGAGCCCGATGATTTACGCGGTCTACGTGGACGAGCGCGACAAGGTCTGGCTCACGGACTTCGACGCCAACGCCCTCTGGCGGTTCGATCCCGCGACAGAGCGCTTCACCCGAGTCGATCTCCCGAGCGCGGACGCCGCGGTCCGTCAGCTGCTCGGCCGTCAGGGCGAGGTCTGGGGCGCCGAGTCCGGCACGGACAAGCTCGTCGTCGTCTACACGCGCTGACCGGGGAGGGGCCGCCCGAAAGCGGCGCCGGACACGCTCTGCAAGCGCTCAGCCGTGAGGCTTTGCCATGGCGTGGTAGTCGAGCGCCTGGTCGAGGACCGCCTCGTCCACCCCGGCCTCGCGCGCGACCTCGCGGAGCGGGCGACCCGAGGCCGACGCCTCCTTCACGATCTCCGCCGCCTTGTCGTAGCCGATGAAGGGGTTGAGCGCTGTCGCCGCGGCGAGCGTACTCTCGGCGTACTGCTCGTTCCGCTCGCGGTTCGCCTCGATCCCGTCGACGCACTTCTCGGCGAGGAGCCTCGACGCGGCCGCGAGCAGCTCGATCGAGTCGAGCAGGTTGCGTGCCATCAGCGGGACGTAGACGTTCAGCTCGAAGTGGCCGCCCATGCCGGCGACCGTGATCGCCGTATCGTTCCCGACGACCTGGGCAGCGACCTGCGTCACCACCTCGGGGATGACCGGATTCACCTTCCCGGGCATGATCGAGCTCCCCTTCTGCAGCTCGGGGAGGAAGATCTCGGAGAGGCCGGCCCGCGGCCCTGAGCCCATCAGCCGTAGGTCGTTTGCGATCTTCGTGAGCGAGACGGCGACGACCTTCAGCGCCCCCGACGCCTCGACGAGACCGTCGCGCGCCGCCTGGGCTTCGAAGTGGTCGGCCGGCGCGGAGATCGTCAGACCCGTGTCGCGTGCGAGGTGCTCCCGCACGCGCGCAGCGAACTCGGGGTGGGTGTTGAGGCCCGTTCCGGTCGCAGTCCCGCCGAGCGGGATCTGACCGAGTCGCGGCATCGCGTCACGCACGCGGGCGATTCCCTGTCGGACCTGGGCCGCGTAGCCGCCGAACTCCTGGCCGAGCGTGACCGGGACCGCGTCCATGAGGTGCGTGCGTCCCGACTTCACGACGTCGTCGAACTCGGCGGCCTTGCGCTCGAGCGACGCGGCGAGCGTCTCGAGCGCGGGCAGCAGATCGTTCGCGAGCTCGCCCAGCGCCGCCAGGTGCACGGCGGACGGGAACACGTCGTTCGACGACTGGCCCATGTTCACGTGGTCGTTAGGGTGAACGTCGTTTCCGGCGAGGGTCGCGATGACCTCGTTCGCGTTCATGTTCGAGCTCGTCCCGGAGCCCGTCTGGAAGACATCGATGGGGAACTGGTCGTCGAACTCGCCGGCCGCGATCCGGTCACCCGCGGCTGCGATGCGGTTCGCGACGTCGCGATCGAGCAGCTCGAGGTCCGCGTTTGCGCGCGCCGCGGCGGCCTTGATTCGCCCGAGCCAACGCGCAACGGGCATCGGGATGGGTTCTCCCGAGACCGGGAAGTTCGCGATCGCCTTGTCCGTCTCGCCGCCCCAGAGCGCCTCTTCGACCGTCTCCGCCACGACAGCGAGTCTAGCTTCGCCCCGTCAGACTGCCCCGATGGACGTTGCCGAAGCGCGGGCCCTGTGGAGCCCCGCGGGCACCTATCTGAACACCGCGTCGTACGGGCTCCCGCCCGCTCCCGCCTGGGAAGCGCTGCAGTCGGCGCTCGAGGACTGGCATGGAGGAAGGACGAGCTGGGAGCACTGGGGCGTACCCGGAGAGGAGGCCCGCGCATCCTTCGCGCGCCTCGTCGGAGTTCCCGCCGAGACGGTCGCGATCGCAGCCAACGTCTCGACCTTGCTCGCGATGGTCGCGACATCGGTGCCGGACGGCTCGCGCGTCCTCGCACCCGACGTCGAGTTCACCTCAGTGCTCTTCCCGTTCATGGCCCAGGCGCACCGCGGCGTGCGCGTCGATCTCGTCCCGGTGGCGGAGCTCGCCGACGCGATCGGCCCGGACGTCGACGTCGTCGCGTTCAGCGCAGTTCAGATGGCGTCCGGCGAGGTCGCCGATCTCGAAGCGATCGCCGCCGCGGCCGACGAGAGGGACGTGATGACCGTGGTCGACGCGACGCAGGCCGTGGGCTGGCTCCCGATCGATGGGCGCGGGTTCGACGTCGTTGCCGCCCACGCCTACAAGTGGATGCTGTCGCCACGTGGCACGGCGTTCATGGCGATCCGCCCAGAGCGACTCGACGCGATCGTTCCACACGCCGCCGGCTGGTACGCCGGCGAGGACCCACTCGCCACGTTCTTCGGCGGGCCGCTCCGACTCGCCGAAAGCGCGCGCCGGCTCGACACCTCGCCGGCGTGGTTCATGTGGGTCGCGACGGCGCCGGCCCTCGCAACGATCGAGGAGATCGGCGTCGACGCCATCCATGCGCACGACGTCGGGCTCGCGAATCGCTTTCGTGCCGGCCTCGGACTCGGCCCGGGCAACTCCGCGATCGTCTTCTGCGATGTCGAGAACGCAGCGGAGAAACTCGAGCGAGCCGGGATCCGTGCCGCCGTGCGCGGCGGAAGGCTGCGCACGTCGTGGCACGTCTACAACACCGAGGCGCACGTCGAGCGCACGCTCGACGTCCTCGCGGGCTGAGCTCCGCTCGGTCGTCCGCCGAGAGCGTCTGCTAGTCGCCGCTCCGGATGTCCGTCAGCCGAACCGACGCGAACGCGATGCTTTCGAATCGGGCGGTGCACCCCTCGCCGCGAGGCGACTGGACGAGAACGCCGGCATGCAGCTCGGCGTCGGTGTCGAGAGCGAAGTGCCGGATGAGCTCCCAGCGCATCCCGTCAGTCGAGGCGTGGAACGCGAACGCCGTACCGAGGCGTGCGATCCGCAGCCATACGTCGCTGCGCCCTGCGGCGAACGAGTTGCAGTCGTCCGAGACGCCGCGCGTCACGACGGACACGACGGTCGGCTCGTCCTCGGGCGAGAGCTCGAAGCAGAGCTTCGCCCACCCGCGCTCGTGCGCGAAGACCAGGAGGGCGCCGGCATCGAATGTCGACAGGAAGTCGACGCTGACGTGAGCTGCAAGCGTGAAGTCGCCGGCGACCGGCCCGAGGAGGCGAGGAGCATTCAGAGCCTCGACGCCGGAGCCCGGGTCCACGAAGAGATCGGTGTGCGCTCCTGCTTCTGCCCACAGCGAGCTCTCACCCGTCCCGAACGAGACCGGCTCCGGCTGCCACGAGAGCTCGAGCGGCAGCGATTCGATCACGATCCCGTCCACTACGAGCCTCGGGAGGCGATAAGAAGCTCGTCCCAGGTCGCAAGCTTGACTCGTGGGCGCCCCAGCGGCTCGCCTCGGGCCTTCTCGGTCGCATCGATCGACTCCCAGCCGCGGTACATGACGACGTACACGCCACGCTCGGCGAGCAGGTCGTCGACGCTCTCGCCGGACCGAGGCACCAGACGACCGGCACGCGCATCCTCGAGCAGGAGCTCGACCGTCTCGGTCGCATCCTTCTTGTTCGTGCCGATGACCCCGGTCGGACCGCGCTTGATCCACCCCGCGCAGTACAAACCGGCGACCACCGCCCCGTCCGCTCCGAGCGCGCGACCGCCGTCGTTCGGGATCGTGCCGGTGCGCTCGTCGTACGGGACGTCCGGGAGCGCGACGCCTCGATAGCCGACGCTGCGGAACACGACGCCGCACGGGATCACCTCGCGTTCGTCCGTCGCGACCGCACGAACGCTTCCGCTGGCGTCGGGCTCGAGCCGGTTGCGCGCGATCTCGACGGCCTCGACGCGCTCGTCCCCGTGGATCTCGACAGGAGAGACACGGAACCGGAGTCGGATGGCCTTCGGCTTGCCGCGCGGCTCGCGGGCTGCGAATCCGCGCAGGATCTCCATGTTGCGCTGCACGACGTTCGAGGCGGCCTCGAGCTCCGCCTCGCTCGCCGGATCGAGGTCGAGCTCCCCCGGCTCGACGAGGACGTCCGCGCCGGCAAGATCGCCGAGCTCGCCGAGCTCTGTCGACGTCCAAGCGGCCTGCACCGGGCCGCGCCGTCCGAGGACGACGACCTCACGGATCCCCGACGACGCGATCGCGGCGATGGCCGCGTCCGTCGTATCGGTGGGAGCGAGCTCTTCGGAGGTCAGCGCGAGCATGCGGGCGACGTCGAGCGCGACGTTCCCGTTCCCGATCACGACCGCCCGCTCGTGCGAGAGGTCGAACGCGAGCTGCTGATGGTCAGGGTGGCCGTTGTACCAGGCGACGAGCTCGGTAGCGGCCCACGAGCCCGCAAGGTCCTCGCCCGGGATGCCCAGCCGTCTGTCGGACTGCGAGCCGACCGCGTAGAGCACGGCGTCGTAGAGTCGGGCGAGCTCGTCGTGGCCGACGTCGCGCCCGACCTCGACGTTGCCGAGGAAGCGGAAGCCGGGTCGAACGGCGATCTTCTCGAAAGCCCGCGAGACGGTCTTCAGCTGAGGATGGTCCGGAGCCACACCGAGCCGCACGAGCCCCCACGGCGTCGGGAGGCGCTCGATCATGTCGACCTCGACGCGCGGGTCCTCACTCGCGAGCAGGGCGCCGGCAGCATAGAACGCCGCCGGACCGGAGCCCACGATCGCGACGTGGAGATCGGCCATCGGGCGTCATGCTACGACCGCCCCCGGCAGCCGCGACGTGAGACCATCACGGCGATGTCGAAGGGCCTCATCGGCCGGATCGCGGCCATCGTCGCCGTCGTCGTCCTCGTCGCCGTCGTCGCGGTGCTCGGGAAGATGTGGTGGGACAGCCGGCTCCCGGACACGTACAACGTCATGTCCTACGGCACCCACGACTACGGCGGCGGACCGGAGCCGCCGAACCATGCTGGCCACGGCGCCGGAACGAGCGTCGCCGATCTGCACGGTCCGAGTGACGGCGCGCCCGACGTCCGCTTCGAGCTGACTGCGCGGACCACGGACGTCCGCCTCTCGAGCGGCCACGTCGTCCACGCGCTGACCTTCGACGGGACGTCACCCGGCCCGGAGCTGCGCGTGCGGCAGGGCGACGTCGCCGAGGTCGTGCTGCGCAACGAGGACGTCGACGAGGGCGTCACCATCCACTGGCACGGGATCGACGTGCCGAACGCCGAGGACGGTGTTGCGGGCGTCACGCAGAACGCCGTCCTGCCGGGCGAGAGCTACACGTACCGCTTCCGCGCCGAGCAGGTCGGGACGTTCTGGTACCACACGCACCAGGTCTCGTCGAAGGAGGTCAAGCGCGGCCTGTTCGGCGTCGTCGTCATCGAGCCGCGCGAGACGCAGCCCGGTGTCGACACCGTGCTGGCGGCGCACACGTTCGACGGCACTCCGACGCTGAACGGCGACGAGGGCGGCGGGCGGAGGAAGGTCGCGGCGGGGGTGTCCGTACGCATGCGGCTCGTCAACACCGACAGCTTCGAGCAGACGTTCACGATCACGGGAACGCCGTTCCGCGTGCTCGCGATCGACGGCACCGACCTCCACGAGCCCGGCGAACTCGAGAACGTCTCGCTCCCGGTCGCGGCCGGCGGTCGGCTCGACGTCGGCTTCGCGTAAACTCCCATTTGGGAACCTCCTCCTTTCGCTTCGGTTACTCCACCTATTTTCCAGGGGGAGTAATGGCGGAATTCGATCCTGGAGGATCCCAGCGTTATAACCTCATCGATGGAATGGTTGTGCCTTGGTATCATCAGGCAACCATTGCCTATCGACCGAATTCGGAGTGGTCGATCGCGATCAGTGGAATCTATGCACTCGGTTTTTTCAAAACAAGTCTCGCCATCGATCTAGAAAGTTTGATGTCGAAAATTACGAATTCCGAAGATATGCCGAAAGAAAATCCGGCGCTCACCGCGCAAGCTAGAATTCCTCTCACTACCGCGAGTGGATTTGGCGGAGCTATTGGCGTTTATTACTCGCCTTTCTTATCAGTGGGCTTTTGGACTTTCGGCCTTCGCTCCGGTTCATTTTACTTTTGAAAGCCCCCTTTTAGTCGAAATTCCTAAAACCGTTTCACGGCTGAGCGCGGGACTGCGAGCTTTAGGAGTGGAAGATACGATCGAAAGCACGGGAGTTTCCAAAGCCACCATCCCACCTTTCATTCAAGGGGGAGTGAGCTTTCAACCTTATGGTTACTATACGATCGAGGTTTTCGGACGATATGTTTTTTCGTCTCTCAATCCCTCGGTCAGTTTTACGATGAAAAATTCTCCGGTCTCTGCCATCAAAAATTATACCCGCTCGGGCCATGCACTCGACGATACGTACTTATTCGGAATGGTGAATTCATTTTCTTTGTGGCAGCGATGGACCCTCGGTTTGAATACGACTTATTCTTCGAACGGAGTGAAAGACAATGTTCTTTCTACCACTCTCGCTGACTTTAATACATTTTGGTCGGACCCTTCGCACAGTATCAATGGTCTCAAAAACTTAAAATCGGAGTGGAATATGCTCATTCCTTTATGTTTGATCGAACTGCTTGTAGGAACCTTCGACAAACTGCCAACGAAAATGGAATTTTCCGCTCCACTTCGACAGATGGAAATTATCGAGCGGCCTCGGACCGATTCGGACTGATGGTGAAATATGCTTTTTAGAAAGTTTACGCAGCTCGCGCTTCTCTTTCTCATTTGTGTGAGCACAAAAATACGAGCCGACGCAAGTTTATCCCCTTGGAATTGTGATTCATCCGAATTTACTTAAAAAAGTCGTGGGCGAACTCAACCGCATTCATGCAACCGGAAAAAAAATCCACTTTGAAATCTGTTTAGAGAACCGCTTTCTCACTCTTGATTTGTCGGCGGCCTGGAATAATGCAGCCTGGGTTCCCCTCGAAACAAATAAAGTCTCCTTGGAAACCACGCTCACAAATTTTCATTCGCAAGGAGAGTATCGAGTCGGCTGTGAAACCAATCCCGAGACAAATAAAGCGGTATTCACCGGAGATCCGACGGCTACTCCCTACGAAGCTTCTTTAGAGATAGGCCAAGGCCAAATTGGCTTTGTGATCGACCCACAAACAATGGTGGCAGAAAGAGATAAAAAATTTGTCGCCAAGATTGCTAACTCCACCAGCATCAAGATTTTTAAAAGACTCGCCTCGGACCGAGTCGAAATCGAAAGAGATTTCAAACTTTCTCAATTCAGCGGGGATCCGAAATGCGATAGTCGATCAGATTTTGATCCGAGCGGGATCGGCAATTTCCACCTGGCTCACCGCCAAACTTAGGGGCCGGCGTTCGTCCAATCCGCGGGCAAAGTTTTGAAAGATAACCCGGTTTGGAAAGCCGGGACCCTAGTTCAAAAAGGAGCCATAACGATGGAACTAGCCGAACGAAGTCCATCGCAGCAGTTTCTTACTTTCGCATTCAATCCTTTCAAAAATAATTCTGCGTTCTCCACCTTGAATGGGCTCGAGCTGCTATTTCAATGCGGCTTTTTTGAATATGGAGAAGCTTCAAGAATTCTCCGGGCAGTTCCCGACCGATCAAAACTCAGACTCGGTTCTAGAGCTTACGCGCAAATCTATCGGATACGCGAAATTGGTCCACCGCTCCTTTCGTACGACCCGTCCTCAATCCTTCGACGAGTGATATGAGTCTCGTGATCCCAACAAATTTGATGAACGATGCGTGGACGAATTTTTATCGCGAACGACTTCTTAAACTCCGAACCATCGTCGACATCGGCAAACAAACGAAAGGTTTAATCACCGAAGAAGTGCAGGACGTTCACGTATATCGTGACGATCAACCCTCGCTCCGCGCCCCGGATGGAATTTCAAGCAAACAAATTCAAACTGGCCGTGGAAAATTATGTCATGGATTTTGGAAATTGGATCGAGGACAGACTTATTCGGCTACCACCCAAATCGAAAGCCAAGTCAGTATTTCGGCCTCGTTCAAAGTGGATACGCAAAGGCGAATGGTAAAAATGGTGCTCGATCCCACTCAGTTCCAATTAAAGCTGAAAGACCTCAAAGGGCGATTCTCCGACGATGAGATTTTGTTCTTTCAAAAAATGGCCAATTCGATTTGGAAAGATTTTCTGACCAGTTACGCTGAATTCGAAATTTTTCCGACAGTAATGGATACCGGAAATCTCCCCATCGAAATTCAAAATGTCAGTGTCTCGGGTTCATCTGTGGTTCTTGATATTAATGTTTTACTAGAAGGAGCGATCAAATGAAAAACTTTGTCGCCTTGATGCTTGGATTCCTCTTCCAGTCTCCGTGCAAATCAACCATCGATCGTTGAGGATTATCGATTGATCCGACCGGATCTGCATTTAGGTGAATATCTTCAAGTTGAAAGCCCAACCGCCATCGTGACCGTGAATCGGAGTCAAGACCAAGCTGGTCTTATGCGAGTGAACCCGGTCACTTCCGAAATTCTCGTTTATCTCGACCCCGAAGGAAAAGAAGCTCGAGATATTTTTATTAGCGCAGGAAAATATTTATACCGCATTGATGGAGAAGTACGTCTTTGGAACCAAAAGCCACTATCACTTCTGACCAATGCGAAGAAACTACGGACTTTCATTTGGATAAATGATTTCGGTCGAGCAACTTATGAAAATATGAAAAAATGAATCTCGGTGGGTAAGTTTTAAAGAAGACGGAAAAATCATCAACGAAGGTCCGCTTCCGGGCAGATCCGGACGAAAGACTCTCACGGACAGAATGCACAGGAGCTCCTCATATTTGCAAATGCGAACGGACTCCATCTTGCGAACTTTGGCGATGCTGCAACCGGATTGAAAGATTTTACACTCATCGAGAAATCTCTTTCTGGCGACTATGTAGAAGCTGGAATTCTTTCGAATATTCTTTATATCGCTTACTTCGACGACCAGATGGGAGTTTTAAACTCGCGAAGAAACTGCCTCAAAGTACCGTATTTAATCTTGAGATCTTGGACGGTGATCCCGGGAAAACCTATATGGGAATGGATATGGCCATTTTTAACGATGGTGGAATTCCCGGCTTCGGCCATCTTGACGGTTGGGCGCTAAAATTCCGAGTGGTACGAATGAAAAACGGAAAATGGCAAACCGAACAGATCCCGATTAAAGGCGCAGTTGGCTTTTATACCCATATTCTTGAAGAAAATGAAAACTGGGTAAGTTTTGCACAACATAATTTCCGGTCCGCGCTCCCCAATAGAAATCAAAGCTTTGAGGATATGGCTGTCTTTAAGCTTAGACTCCGTTAAAAGCGACGCAGTTCGTCACAAGCATTTGCGTCGTCTGAAATATTTTCCTTTTCCACATCGGCATTCGCAGCCAAAATCTTCAAGTATGCTATCTCTTTTTCTTATTTTTCTGGTCTTGATCGTTTTCGGAATTGTCATGGCGGTTGGAATTTATAATTCTTTGGTGGCTTTTAGAGACCAAGTCAAAAATGCCTTTGCCCAAATTGATGTCCAATTAAAACGCCGTTATGACTTGATCCCGAATATGGTGGAAAGTACGAAGGCCTATCTCAAACACGAGCGCGATACTTTAGAAGCGGTCATTCAAAATAGAAATGCAGCCTTTACCGCCAACCAAAAGTGGGAGGAAATCCTTCTGATCCTGCGGCCATGAAAAGTCTGATGGGCGCCGAAGCTGCTCTCGGTCAGAGTCTTTCGAAACTCATGGCCGTCGTAGAGGCGTATTCGGATCTCAAAGGGAACGACAATATTGCTCAACTTAAAGAAGAATTAGTTTCCACTGAAAACAAAGTCGCGTTTTCGAGACAGGCTTATAACGACGCGGTCATGGTTTATAATACTTCGCGCGAAACATTTCCGAATTCGCTCTTAGCGAACGCCTTTCAATTTCAAGAAGCTTCTCTTTTTGAAATTACTCAAGCGATCGAGCGCGAAGCGCCTAAAGTCTCATTCGGATGATGCTGAAATAGGCTGTGAATTTTTTTCGCCGGCAAAAGGAAGTTCGATCCCGTACGAAGGCGCTTATTTTTCTATTCGCGCTGGCGGTCATTGCCATCGTCATCTCCATCAATATCGTTCTCTATTTCGTTGCGTTAAAAATGCGGCCCGGCTTTGTTTTTCAAGAGAATCTGCCACTTTTTTTAATTACTTCTCTGATCGTTCTAGGAACGATTGCACTAGGCTCGGCCTATAAATTTTATCAACTCGCTTCCGGAGGGATTTCCGTTGCTCTGATGCTCGGAGCAGAATTGGGTAGATCCAAAAACAAAAGATCCTCAAGAAAAGCGCCTTCTCAATATCGTCGAAGAAATGGCTCTCGCATCCGGAGTTCCAGTCCCCGAAGTTTTTTTACTTGAAAAAGAATATGGCATTAACGCCTTCGCCGCAGGCTATTTGCACAACGACGCGGTTGTTACCGTGACTGAAGGCGCGATTAGATATCTCAATCGAGATGAACTTCAGGGAGTGATTGCTCACGAATTCAGTCATATATTAAACGGTGATACTCGCCTCAATATGCGGCTCTTGGGTCTCACGTCGGGAATCGCCATTCTTTCCTATACCGGAAAGATTCTCATGGATCTTCGTCCCCGTTCCTACCGCCGCGGAGGACGAGTGGGCTGTCAGATCGCTCTGATTGGATTGGTTCTATTTCTTCTCGGCGCCATCGGTGTTTTTTTTGCTAGCTGGATCAAGGCCGCGCATTCTCGACAATGTGAATATCTTGCCGACGCCTCTGCTGTACAATTCACCCGTAACCCCTCGGGCATTGCCGACGCCCTTAAAAAAATAGGCGGCAGTACCGGCGGAGTCATCGGTACTTCATGCCAATGCCGAAGAGCTAAGTCACTTTTTTTTCTGGATTGAAGGGACTAGGCGGCGGTTGGTTCTCTACTCATCCTCCCCTTCTCGATCGAATCCGATTGATCGAGCCTCGCTTTGACGGAAAGTTTCCAACAGTTGTGATTGAAGATCCGGTGGTCGATACGAATTTGGTTCTGACGGACTACGATCGAAAAGTGGCGCAAAAGAAAAAAATTCTTGAACCCATGAGCCCGCGAAAATGGGCTGAAACCATTGGTCTAGTTTCGCTGCAGAATTTAAGTCATTCGCCTTATACCGAATTCACTGAAGCTTTGCGCAACCGAGCCAAAGAACCTTATAACGCTCAGAATGTTTTCTATGCTCTCTTTTTGGCTCGAGACAAAAAAAACTTTGAGATTCAGTACAATGCTCTTAAACCTATGCTTTCTCCCGAGGCTTTGATCGAAGTCCAAGAGAATTATGACTCCCTCGCTCAACTTGATCCCAATTTCATCCATCTCGCGGTGATGAATCTTTGCCTTCCCTCGCTGAAATCTTTTTCCAATGAGCAATTTGTCGAGCTCGCCAAAAATATTAAGGTCCTCTGTGAAGCCGATCAACGTTTATCGCTCCTAGAATATGCCTCGTTCAAACTTATCAAAAACTATCGCCAATCCCTCTCGAAGAAAAAAGTAACGGAATTTTTCGTTCTCGAAGGAGTAAAAAGCGATGTCTTGATTTTGCTTTCGGCCATCGCTTACGCAAGTTCCGGCCAGACTTCTGAGGCGGCCGATGCCTTTCAGGCGGGTACAAATTCCTTCGGATCCAGCCAGATTCACTCCGGTGCCGCCTGAAGAATGTGGCCTCTCGCAATTTGACCAAGCTCTAGACCGGCTCGGACGTACGAGTTTGATTCTCAAAGAAAAAATTCTGGATGCGGCCATGCAATCTGTCCTTTGGAACGGGAAAATTAATGAGAACGAGGCGGCTCTTTTGCAAGTTTCTGCCGCGGTCATGGACGTTCCACTTCCTAGCGTCTTATCGGCTAAATCCTAAAAAAACCAAACTTGCAAAGCCTCTTTTCATAAGGCACGCTACGCCAATCAGAATATTTCAGCGGCCAATCCAGATCATTGGGAGATTTTATGAGTGAAGAATTCAAACCTTTTGTTCCTTCCGAAAAAAAGATTCGAGAACTCACCTTTGCGCCTCTTTTAATAGGGGTTGTCCTCGGAATTATTTTTGGGGCTTCTTCGCTCTATCTCGCGCTCAAAGTCGGGATGACCGTCAGTCCCTCCATTCCCATCGCCGTCCTAGCGGTCACTTTGTTTCGAGGAATGTCAAAAGCCTTTGGATTTCGAAAGGCGACCATTTTAGAAAATAATATTGTTCAGACTGCGGGGATCCTCCGGCGAATCCATCGCGTTTGGAATCGCCGTCACGATGCCAGCGATTTTGATTTTGGGTTACGATATGGAAGTCACTCGAGTCATGATCGTTGCATGTCTCGGAGCTCTCCTTGGGATTTTAATGATGATCCCTCTTCGCCACGCCTTGGTAGTAAAGGCCCATAAAGAACTTCCCTTTCCGGAAGGAACCGCCTGCGCCGAAGTTTTGATTGTCGGAGAAGAAGGCGGAACGAGTGCCAAAACGGTTTTCGTCGGTTTTTTCTTGGGTCTTTTTTTACCAGGTATTAAATGTCGGAGGAAAACTCTGGGCCGATACGACTGCAAAAACTTTTTCGTTCTTTAAAGGCGCGCATATCGCGATGGAAGTTTCACCCGAGCTTCTGGGCGTCGGATATATTATTGGCCCACGAATTGCTTCGATCATGGTAGCCGGTGGAGTCCTGGCAAGTTTTGTTCTCACTCTCGTCATCAAACTTTTCGGAGATTCTCTCACCACTCCTTTATATCCCGGTACAAAGCTCATCAGCGAAATGAGTCTGAGAGAAATTTGGGGGAGTTATATTTTATATATCGGTGCCGGAGCAGTGGCGGCGGCTGGCTTGTTGAGTCTCTTTCGTAGTTTACCTATTATCGTTCGATCGGCTGCCGCAGGTTTTAGTGGGCTGAAAAAAACGGGCATCAAAAACCAAATAAAGCGAACTGAACGAGATCTTTCAATGAAGTTCGTATTCGGAAGTATCGGCTTTCTTATTCTTGCGATTTGGCTCGCTCCCCAATTGCAAAGGCAACGCGGCCAAGTTCACCGAGCACGGCACGATTCGCCTGGTCGTCTCGCGCGAGCAGTCGGCGGGCCGCGAGTGGCTGCTGTTCCGCGTGAGCGACACCGGCATCGGCATGTCGCCGGAGCAGATCGAGCGGCTGTTCGAAGCCTTCGCCCAGGCCGAGGCCACCACCGCCCGCCGGTTCGGCGGCACCGGGCTGGGCCTGACGATCAGCCGGCAGCTCGCCCGCGATGATGGGCGGCGACGTGACCGTCTGCAGCGAGCTCGGCGAGGGCTCGACGTTCACGATCGTCCTGCCGGCGGAGGTGACGGAACTGTGCGGCCGATGCAACTTCCGCGGCGGCCCGGGAATGAAACCGCTGGGCCGGGCGTATCACCCAAAGACCAACGCGCCGCGGCCAGGTGCTGGTGATCGACGACGAGCACACCGCCCGCGAGGCCGCCGCCCGCATCCTGCGCAGCGAGGGCTACGAGCCCGTGCTCGCCGCCTCGGGCGAGGAAGGCCTGCGGTGGCTGCGCGAAGCACAGGCGATGCCCTGTGCGGTCGTGCTCGACGTGATGATGCCGGTGATGGACGGGTGGTCGGTGCTGTCGGCGTTCAAGCTCCACCCGGCGACCGCCGACATCCCCGTCATCGTCGCGACGGCGCTCGAAGACCAGGACATCGCCTGGGCCCTCGGCGCCGCCGCCTATCTGATGAAGCCCGTCGAGCGGGAGCGGCTCGCCGACGTGTTGCACAAGTGCAGCCGGCGTGCAGAGAGCGATGGAGAAGAAGGATTGAGCCACAGATGGGGCACAGATTCGGCACAGATAGATCCCTGTCTTCGCTTTCTTATCTGTGTTCATCCGTGCCCCATCTGTGGCTAACTTCTCTTCCTTCCCGGCTGTCCACGGAGGACGCGATGACACAACACCAGCGACGGATCCTGCTGGTCGAGGACAATGAGCTGAACCGCGACATGCTCTCCCGGCGGCTGGAGCGCAAGGGGTTCGACGTGCTGATGGCCGCCGACGCGACGGAGGGCCTGTCGATCGCCCGCGCAGTCGCCGGACCTGATCCTGATGGACATGCGTCTCCCCGACATCGACGGCTGGAACGCCACGCGCCAGCTCAAGGCCGACGACACGAC
>CAVTQX010000030.1:0-18472 GCA_963736935.1 uncultured Gaiellaceae bacterium
GCCAGGCGTTCTCCGGCGCAGGCTCGCTCGGGCCGCGCAGGACCTCGCGGAAACGCCCGGCTCGCGCCGCCGCAGCCTCCAGCACCGCGTCCGAGAAGTCGAGCGGCTTGCTCCAGTGGCCAGTCAGGTGGAAGACAAGCAGCGCTTCGCGGCCCCACGTGTCGAGCACGTCGCGCAGCGTGACGACGTTGCCCACCGACTTTGACATCTTCTCCTCGTCCAGTTCGAGCATCCCGTTGTGCATCCAGACGCGCGCGAAGGGATGGCCGAGCGATGCCGATTGGGCGAGTTCGTTCTCGTGGTGCGGGAAGCGCAGATCGGTCCCGCCGCCGTGGATCTCGAACGCGTGGCCGAGGAACTTCTCCGCCATCGCCGAGCACTCGATGTGCCACCCGGGCCGTCCCGGCCCCCACGGCGAGTCCCAGGCCACATCCTCGTGGGGCTTCTGCGACTTCCAGAGCGCGAAGTCACGCTGGTCGCGCTTCAGGTCGCTCGCCTCCTGCGAGACCATGTCCTCGAGTTTCGCCCCGGAGAGTCGTCCGTAGTCGGGGAACGAGCCGACACTGAAGTAGACGTCGCCGCCCGCGACGTAGGCGTGGTCGCGCGCGATCAGCTCATCGATGAAGCTGACGATCTCCGCGATCGTCTCGGTGGCCTTCGGCTCGACGTCTGGCCTTCCGAGGCCGAGATCGTTCGTGTCTTCGATGAACCACTCCGTGGCACGGGACGAGAGCTCGCGACTGGAGAGCCCCTGCTTTGCCGATTCCGCGTACACCTTGTCGTCGACGTCCGTGATGTTGTGGACGAGCGTCACCTCGTATCCGTTGCCATGCAGCCACCTCCGCAGCCACATCGCGATGACGAAGGGCCGCGAGTTCCCGACGTGGACGCGCTGATAGACGGTTGAGCCGCAGACGTACATTCGGATCGGGCCAGGCGGTAGAGGGAGCTCGACGACCGAGCGCGACAGCGTGTCGGACAGGCGCATCGAGCGATCGTAGTCAGGCGCCCCGGGCGCGGTCGGCCCGTGCAAGGGCCTCCTCGCGCGACAGCGCAGCGAGGACAGCGGCGAGCTCGGGGCCCTTGTCCGCGCCCGTCAGCGCGAGCCGCAGCGCGTGCAGGTCGCCGCCGACCGCCTTCAGCTCGCGCACGATCGCACGCCCCTCGTCGTGCGACAGCCGCTCGGGCGCTGGGGTGCGGAGTTCGGCGAAGCGCTCGAGCGTCGGCCCTGCCTCCGCGCCGAGCACGACTGGCTGCGGCTCGAGGACGAGACGCGTGTAATCGCGGGCCTCAGCGAGCGTGCGGGCGCCCCGCAGCGCGGGGACGACGTCGACCGGCGCGGCGGCGGCGGCGGCGAGCTCGTCGTCAGGCATGGCGGCGATCGCGTCCACGGCGAGCCGACGGAGCCGCGAGAGGTCGAGGTGGACGTCGTGCTCGGGCAGGCCGAGCTCGTCCAGGTAGGCGCGAACCGCCGGCGCCGGGAACCCCTCCTCGCGGAGTTCCGCGATCGACGAGTGCCCGTGCCGCTTCGAGAGCTTCTTTCCGTCCTCGCCCAGGATCAGACCGTGGTGGATCACGACCGGCAGGTGCGTTCCGAGTGCGGATGCGATTCTCGTCTGAACGGGAAGGTTCGGCCGGTGATCGTTGCCGCGCAGGACGTGTGTGATTCGGAGCTCGAGATCGTCCACCACGGACGCGAGCTGGTAGGTCGCGGTGCCGTCCGCCCGGAGCAACGTGGTGCCCCCGGCAACGAGTCGAACCGATCCGTCGTCGTCCTGTTCCGCCCTGCCGGACTCCACGGTCCGCTCCACGGCCGCCGAGTACGACGCGGCGCGCTCGCTCTGGCGAACAGGGCCTTCGTCCATCGTGACTCCGAGCCAGGCCAGGTCGTCGAGGATCGTCTCCTCCCCACCAGCGACCGTGCGACTCGGATCCGTATCGTCGATCCGCAGCACGACCACGCCACCGCGCTCGTCGGCGAAGCGCCGGTTGGCGACCGCGGTCAGGGCGTTTCCGAGGTGCAACGACCCGGTCGGACTCGGCGCGAAGCGGACTCGGACCGACACCGGCTACGCGTCGATGCGAACGTGCCCCGGCTGCGCCGCGACACGATCGAGCCACGAGCGAATCGCCGGGTACGGCTCGAGGTCGAAACCGCCCTCGTCCGCCACGTGCGTGTACGCGTAGAGCGAGATGTCTGCGAGCGAGTAGCGGTCGCCGACCAGGAACGAGCGCTTGGCGAGGTGGCGCTCGATCGCGTCCAGGGCCGCGTAGCCGCCCTTCATCCGCGGCGGGAGATCCGCCTCGAATCGCTCCGGCGTCCCCGAGTAGGCGAGCCAGAACCGCGCGACCGCGATGTTCGGCTCGTGACTGTACTGCTCGAAGAACTGCCACTGCAGAACCTGCGCGCGCTCGTACGAATCCTCGGGCACGTACTGCGTCCCGTCGCCGAAGTACCACAGGATCGCGTTCGACTCCCCGAGCGGACGCCCGTCGTCGAGCACGAGCGTCGGGACGCGGAGGCCGGGGTTCAGCTCGCCGAGCACGTCCTCCCGGTTCGAGCGGTCGACGACGCTCATCTCGACCGTCTCGTACTCGAGCCCGAGGTGGGCGAGCAGGAGGCGCACCTTGTAGCAGTTGCCCGAAACCGCCGAGTTGTAGAGGCGCAGCACGTCGACAGCGTAGTCGGGCGTGGCTACGCTCCGACGATGGCTGTCAGGCGCCTCACCGACGAGGAGCTCGTGGCGATGCTCGAGCTGGCCCGAAAGGCCGACAGCGTCGAGCTCAAGCTCACCGTGCCTGCCGCCGACCACCGCGCCGCGATCGCCAGCCTCGGTCTCGATCCGCTCGAGGCGCAGATCCGGCAGGTCTTCTTCTTCGACACGCCGCAGCTGACTCTCAACGCGGCGGGACTCGTCGCACGCGCGCGCCGAATCCAGGGCCGTGCGGGCGACACCGTCGTCAAGCTGCGTCCGGTCGACCCGGAGGGCTTCCCGGCCGAGCAGCGGCTGTCGCCGAACCTCGTGGTCGAGGTCGATGCGATGCCGGGCGGATACGTCTGCTCCGCGACGCTCAAGGCCAAGGCGGATGCGCCGGAGGTTCGAGCCGCCGCGCTCGGAAGTCTCCCGCTACGAAAGATCTTCTCGAAGGAGCAGCGCACCTTCTTCGATGCGCACGCCCCCGAGGGCATCTCGATGAAGGATCTCTCGATCCTCGGTCCGATCTTCGTCCTGAAGCAGAACTCCCAGCCGAAGGCGCTGGGACGACGCCTGACCGCAGAGCTCTGGTTCTACCCGGACGGCTCGCGGATCCTCGAGCTGTCGACGAAGTGCACTGCGTCCGACGCGTTCCAGGTCGCCGCGGAGGCGCGCTCCTTCCTCATGGACAAGGGCGTGAGCCTGAACGGGCGACAGGAGACGAAGACCAAGGCGGCGCTGACGTTCTTCTCGAAGGAACTCCGAGCCACCGCCACGAGCTAGCGGTACTCCGGGTTCGCGAAGTCGAAGCGGCACCCCGCGTCCCACTTCGAGCGCTGGTTGCCGTGTGCGGGCATGCCGCCGGCGTCCATGAGCATGCGCGCGACGTGAAGGAGGTTCCACGTCATGAAGGTCGTGTTCCGGTTCGTGAAGTCGTTGTCGGGTCCGCCCGAGCCCTCGTCGAGATAGGACGGACCCGGCCCCGCCTCGCCGATCCACCCCGCGTCGGCCTGCGGCGGGATCGTGTATCCGAGGTGTTGCAGCGAGTAGAGGATGTTCATCGAGCAGTGCTTGATCCCGTCCTCGTTGCCCGTGATCAGGCAACCGCCGACCTTGCCGTAGTACGCGTACTGCCCGTCCTCGTTGAGCACGCTCGAGCAGGCATAGAGACGCTCGATGACACGCGTGCAGACGGACGACTTCTCGCCGAGCCAGATCGGCGAACCGAGGACGAGGATGTGCGCGGCCTGGACGCGCTCGTACAGCTCGGGCCACGCGTCCGACGCGGCCCCGTGCTCGCGCATGTCCGGCCAGACGCCCGGCGCCAGGTCGTGATCGACGGCGCGGACGATGTCCACCTCGACGCCGTTTCGCTCCATGATCGCGGTCGAGATCCGCATCAGCCCCTCGGTGTTCGAGAGCTCCGGAGACGGCTTGAGCGTGCAGTTGACGTAGAGCGCCTTCAGGTCGGAGAAGTCCCACCTGCTGGTGCTGCAGAGTTCCTCCTGGAACGACGTCAGGGTCATGCGGGCCTCCTGCTCAGGGGTCGTAGGTGGTCAGCTCGATCGTGTTGCGATCGGGGTCTTGGAAGTAGAGCGAGTACGCGTTTCCGTGATCCTCGAAGCGGAAGTCGACGCCATGCTCGCGCAAGCGTGCCTCTGCGCGCGCGAGCTCGTCCCGTCCGACCATGAAGGCCACGTGACGCAACCCCGTCGACTCCGGCTGTCGCTCGGGTGCGACCACCTGGGCCTGGAAGAGCGCCACGCACGCGCCGAATTCGCCCATGAAGACGGGCCAGTCGTCTCGTCGCGCCTCGCCGCGCTGCTCGAGACCGAGGACGTCCCGGTACCACGCGATCGAGCGTGGGCGGTCGCCGACGTTGAGCGACACGTGATCGAGTCGTTGCAGGTTCACGACAGAATTCCACCATGTCCGCGTCGTCGACCGAGCACCTGCTCGATTGGTTCGCGGCGAACGGGCGCGACCTCCCGTGGCGGCGCACCCGTGACCCGTACGCCATTCTCGTCAGCGAAGTCATGCTCCAGCAGACCCAGGTGGAGCGCGTCGTCCCGCGCTACGTCGCGTGGCTCGCGCGCTGGCCCACGGTCGATGCGCTCGCGTCGGCGTCTCCGGGCGACGTCATCCGCGAGTGGCAAGGGCTCGGCTACAACCGTCGCGGGCTGAACCTCCACCGCGCGGCGTGCAAGGTCGCGCGCGACGGGTGGCCTACCGAGCTCACGGAGCTACCGGGCGTCGGCCCGTATACGTCCGCGGCCGTCCGCTGCTTCGCGTTCGGCGAGGACGTGCTCCCGGTGGACGTCAACGTCGAGCGCGTAGCGGCGGCGCTCGCGCGTCGACTTCGGCTCGGCCGCTGCTCAGGCGCTGATGGACCTCGGCGCCACGGTCTGCCTTGCTCGCATTCCGCGCTGCGACGTGTGCCCGCTCGCCGCCATCTGCCCGTCGCGGGGCGTTCGCGACGAGCCTGCGCGCAAGCAAGGTCCGTTCGAGGGCTCCTTCCGGCAACGGCGCGCGACGACACTGCGCCTCGTCGCCGACCAGCCGCGCGAACTCGGCGTGCTGGACGACGAGGCCGTGCGCTCGCTCGAGCGCGACGGTCTGGTCGTGATCGCAGACGGCTTGGTCGCGCTGCCGGGCTAGACGCGGTGGTGCACCCAGACGTTCGGCTCGACGTGCGTGCCGATCCCGTCGTCGACGAGAAGCGTCGCGAGCGCGCCGGGAAAGACGTACTCGCCGTCCGCCGGGAACGCCATGCCGGTCCACTCCGCCCAGTCGGTCGCCGGCGCCCGGATCACCATCGACCGCGGAGCGGCCGCGAGGATCTTGCCGCCGACGAGCTCGTGGATTCGGAGCCAGGGGTCGAAGTGCATCCCGTCGCCGCGCCGCCAGAGCATGTACTCCTCGATCGGGATGAGCGGGTACCGCTCCTTCCACGTCGGGCGCACGGGCGCGATGACGCCTTCGGACAACCCGGCAACGCGAGCGCCGTCCGTGAACGTCTGGATCATGCGGCTCGAGAGCTGCCGGCCCTGCTGGCTCGGCGCCACACTGATCGCGATCGCCATCAGGGCGGTGTGTTCCCGGTCCGAGGTCATTCCGCGGACGAAGCCCTCGTCCCAGCCGGACGGCAGATCGTCCCCCGAGCCGTCCCACGGCAGCGGGACCGCGTGTGCCTCCGCGAGCAGCTGCGTCGCCCTGCACGAGCGCCACCTGGAACTCCGGGAAGTCCGTGTACAGACGGCCCCAGTAGAGATTCCCCGGCTCGTTCTCGTTCATGTACGCGGGGAAGGCCGGTCCCGTGAGCTCCTCGAAGCGCCGTTCGAGGAGGTCGGGGCGATCCGCGTAGCGGACGATCTTCACCGGCGAAGGAGGGCGACGGCCTGCGCGGCGAGCCCTTCGCCGCGGCCCGTGAAGCCGAGCCCGTCCGTCGTCGTCGCGCGTACGGCGACGAGGGTGCTGTCCACGCCCAGTGCGTCCGCGAGCCGTTCGCTCATCTCGTCGCGCGTCCCGCCGATGCGTGGCTCCTCGCCGACGAGGACACAGTCGGCGTTCACGAGCTCCCAGCCCGCTCCTCGGACCTCCGCGTAGGCCGCTCGAAGCAGGCCGAGCGACGACGCGCCGCGGAACCGGTCGTCTCCCGGCGGGAAGTGCGACCCGATGTCGCCGAGGTTCGCGGCACCGAGGATGGCGTCGATCAGCGCGTGTGTGACGACGTCGCCGTCGGAGTGACCGGCGAGGCCGCGAGGGTGGTCGATCGCCACACCGCCCAGCACGAGCGGCACGCCCGCTTCGAGCGCATGCGCGTCGTAGCCGATCCCGACCCGTATCTCCATCAGGCGAGCGAGGCTAGCGCGTCGGGAAGGGCCGCGAGATCATCGAGCGAGAGTGCCGCCTCGGGCGGCGTCACCTGCAGCCGCCCCCACGGCCCTCGGCGGATGTGCACGGCGACCAGACCTGCTGCGGCTGCAGGCAGCACGTCGTTGTCCGCGCGGTCGCCCACGTAGGCGAGCTTTGCTGGTGGCTGGCCCATGAGCTCCGCGACCTTGTGGAAGAACGCAGGGTCGGGCTTGCGCACGCCGAGGCTCGCCGACGACGAGATGACGTCGGCCGGCAGCGCGGACTCGCGCGCCCACGCCTCGAGCGTCGCAGTCTGGTTGCCGACGATCCCGACCCGTAGCCCGAGCTCCCGCACCCGCTCGAGACACTCCCACGCGTCGGGGTACAGGTCGTCGAGCGAATACGGGATCTCGTGCCACCACCGCGGCGGCCGCTCGATCCCGAGGTGACCCCAGAGCGCCTCGTGCTCCTCACCACGCGCGATCGTCACGCCGAGCGCGGCCCACACGACATGCGGCTGGAGTCCCTCGCGGTCGGCCAGACGACGCCACCAGCGCTCCTCGTCGACGAGTGTCTCGCCGACGTCGAACACGACCCCCTTCAGAGCCACGACTCGACGAGCGCGAGATCGGCGGGTGTCGTGATCTTGAGCAGCCGTCGTTCGCCGTCGACGACCGCGATGCGACCCCCTGCGCGTTCGACGAGCGACGAGCAGTCGGTGACTCCCGAGAGGTCGCCAGCGAACGCCCGCCGGAGCACCGGCGCGAGGAAGGCCTGCGGCGTCTGCGCCGCCGCGAGCTCCGACCGGTCGACGGTCTCCTCGACGACGCCGTCGCGGACGCGCTTCAGGGTGTCCGCCACGGGCAGCACGGGCACGACGCCGTCGAAGCCCTCGCCGAGTGGGGCGAGCAGCCGCTCGACGACGGCATCGTCCACGAGCGGCCGCGCTGCGTCGTGGACGAGCACGACGAGCGCCTCCTCGGGAACCTCAGCGAGCGCGGCGGCCACCGATTCCGCCCGCGTTTCTCCCCCGGCGACGCACGCGACGACCTTCGAAGCCGCGAGCTCCTCGGCCAGCAGGATCGCCGGCTCCTCCCACCCCGGCGGGGCAGCCACGACGATCGCGTCGACCAGCTCGCAACGATCCAGCCGGTCGAGGCTCTCGGCGAGCAGAGGACGACCGCCGAGCCCTGCGAACGCCTTGGGGCGATCGATGCCGAGCCGCTCGCCGGACCCGGCGGCGGCGATCAGCGCCCAGGTGGCCCCGACGTCGCCGGAGCCGGCCAACCCCTACGCGCTCGCCGTTGCGGCCTTCGGCTTCGCTCGTGCCTTCGGCTTCGGCTGCCCGGCCTTCGACAGGACGTCGTCGAGCCAGGCGGCTGCCTCTTCCTCGTTCATTTCCTTTGCGTACATGAGCTCGGACGCGAGGATCTTCTTCGCCTTCACGAACATCTGCTTCTCGCCGGTCGAGAGGCCCTTCTCGTTGTTGCGCACGGCGAGGTTTCGCACGACCTCCGCGAGCTCGAAGATGTTCCCGGTCTTCATCTTGTCGCGGTTGTGCTTGAAGCGGCGGTTCCAGTTCTTCGGCATCTCGGTCGAACCACCCGAGAGCGTCCGCACGACCATGGCGACGGTGCGCTGGTCGATGACCGTTCGCAATCCCACCCGCTCCGCGTTCTCACAGGGAACGTTCACGGTCATGTCGTTGTGGAGGATCTGGATCGTCAGGTACTCCCGTGTCTCGCCCAGAACCTCGCGCTTCTCCTTCCGCACGACTGTCCCCGCGCCGTGGTGCGGATAGACGACCTTGTCGCCGATGTCGAACAAGAGGGCCTCCCCGATGTCGGTGTCCGTCGCCTTCACGAAAAAAGACCGGCAGCGTGTTCCTGCCGGCGATCGGCTCACATCATAGCGCGTTCTTCACAGGCGATTAACGGAAGCGCAACCGGGTCAGAACCTACGCAGCAGCCTCCTCGGAACGCGATCTCGTCTCGAGTCCTGCTGTGATCGCCACCCTGAGCGTCTCGGCCTCCGCGAGCCGCGTGGACGAACGGGCGGTGGTGCCCGTCGGGACCACGACGGTCACCACACCGAGCTTGGAACACTCCTCGAGTCGACGCTCGGACTGCGAGGCCTGGCGGAGACGGCCCGTGAGACCGATCTCGCCGAAAGCCGCGAAGCCCTCGCGCACGGGCACTCCACGCGCCGCCGACGCGATCGCGAGCGCCACGGCGAGATCGGCGCCCGGCTCCTCGATGCGCACACCGCCGGCGACGTTGACGAACACGTCCGAACTCGCGAGCGCCACGCCGGCATGACGGCCGAGGACGGCGACGATCATCGCGAGCCGCTTCGGGTCGACGCCCGTCCCGAGCCGCCGCGGCATCGCCAGATCCGTCGGGGCGACGAGCGCCTGGATCTCGAGCAAGATCGGCCGTGTGCCCTCGAGCGCACACGCCACGGCAGCGCCGACCTCGCCCGCGCGCGTCGTGCCGAAGAGCTCCGAGGGGTCTGGCACGCCGACGAGACCGGCGGCCGTCATCTCGAAGATGCCGAGCTCGTTCGTCGAGCCGAAGCGATTCTTGGTCGCTCGCAGAACGCGGTGCTCGTGGTAGCGGTCGCCTTCGAACTGCAGGACGCAGTCCACGAGGTGCTCGAGGACGCGCGGCCCCGCGACTGCGCCGTCCTTCGTGACGTGGCCGACGAGCACCGTGGCCACCCCCGCTTCCTTTGCGACCCTGAGAAGCCGGCCCGCCGCCTCGCGCACCTGTGCGACCGAGCCTGGGGCTGAGCCGAGCGCGGAGGCATGCAGCGTCTGCACCGAGTCGATGACGCAGACCTCCGGTCTCTCGGCCTCGAGCGTGGCACAAACCGTCTCGAGCTCCGTCTCGGCGAGAATCTCGACCGTCTCGGTCCCGCCGAGTCGGGCGGCGCGCAGCGAGACCTGCGCGGCAGACTCCTCGCCGGTGACGAGAAGCGCGCGGCGTCCGTCGCGGGCGATCGCCCCGAGCGCCGTGAGGAGCAACGTCGACTTGCCGACGCCCGGCTCACCCCCTACCAGGACGAGCGAGCCCGGAACGAGGCCGCCGCCGAGCACACGGTCGAGCTCCGGAACGCCCGTCGAGATGCGCGCGGCCTCTTCGGAGCCGACGTCGCCGAGCGGGATGGGCTTCACCGCGACGGCGGCCGCGGGCTCCGTGGACGACCCGTGCAGCTCCTCCACGAGGGTGCCGAACGCACTGCAGCCCGGGCACTTCCCGAGCCAGCGACCCGAGGTCGTGCCGCACTCCGCGCACGTGAACTGGACGGTGACCTTCGCCACGAGGAGCTTCAGTCTAGGAGCGAGGTCCGACGCCCCTCCTCGCGAAACTGAGCCGATTGGCTTGAAAGTGTGCGACCGGTGGTTAAGAGTGCCGGAGACCGCCGCAGACGTCGACGAAAGGACGGGGTCGGAATGGACCGATTGAATGCCCTCGGGCGCGGGACGAAACTCATGTTCATCGCGAGTGTCCTGCTCCTCATCATCAGCTTCTTCAACTGGCAGGAAGTCGATTTCGACCTCGGCCCGCTCGGTTCGGGGAGCGCGGGTGTCAGCGCCTGGGACGACATCGGCGGGATCATCATGGGGATCCTCACGATCGTCCTCATCGCGCGGATCGCGGCGCGGGCGGCAGCCGTCGACGTCCCGATCCCGGTCTCGTTCGCGATGACCAGCGTCGTTCTGGGAGTCCTCATCTTCATCATCGCGCTGCTCAAGAACCTCACCGACGACTACTCGACCTGGGCGAGCTACGTCGGCGTCGGACTCGCATTCCTCGTCGCCGTCGGCGCGTGGCTCGAGGCGCAGGACGCCGGCGGTCTCGAATCGCTGAAGACCGAGGCGACGAGCTTCGGCTCGTCGGGAAGCGGCGCCGCAGCCGCGCCGGCAGCGGCCGCCCCGGCCGCGACGGCACCCCCGCCTGTCGAGACCGCACCTCCCGCGACGAGCGAGGCGCCCGAGGCGGCCTCGGACGCGGCTGACGATGCGGCGGACGCGGCAGAGGACCCAACCGGCGGCGACGAGCCGTCGAGGCACCAGAGCTAGGCCCGACCTGCACGTCACCACCGCGGCGCGCCGACACGGCCGCGGTGGTGACGTGCATCGAGAGTTCCTGGAAACCTCGCGTTTTTTGGCTGGACGAGTACGCTTCGGTGTACGGACCGGACTGCCGGCCGTCCGACACCCGACCCACGGCCGAAAGGACTCAGATGGCGACGTTCAAGGCCCTCTCGCGAGGCTCGCAGATCGTCCTCGTTGCGGGCCCGCTGCTCTTCGGGAGCCTGTTCTTCACATGGCAGCACGTCGAGGTCGACTACGGGCGGGCTGGCGTCGCCACGATCGCCCTCGACGGGTGGGACGCATGGGGCCTCCTGCTCGCGCTCCTCGTGCTCGCGACCATCGTGCTCGTCGCGCTGAGGAGCTTCACCGAGGGTGAACTCTCTGACGACGTCCCGTGGCCGACCATCACCCTCGGGCTCGGCGGCGCCATCTTCGCCGTCGCTCTGGTGAAGAACCTGACCGACGCGGGCTCATCCTGGCTGAGCTACGCCTTCGTCGGTCTCGCGGGCGCGGTGCTCGTCGGCGCGTACCTCGACTGGGCGGACGGTCGAAAGAGCGACAGCCCTGCTCTGGCGAGCAAGCGCCGGGGGCTCAAGTCAGTCGCTTGACGAGTAGCGCGCGATCCTCGCCCGGGCCGTCGTAGTCCTCGACGACCCGCTCGACCTCGAACCCCAGCGCCTCGTGGAACGCGAGCGACTCCTGATTCGACGGTGAAGTGACGCAGCGGACGAGCGTCCGGCCGTTCTCGCGGGCCTCGTCGAAGAACCGCTCGTAGAGCGCGCGTCCGAGACCCTCGCCGCGATCTTCAGGAGTGACGCCGACGAAGTGGATGTACGCCTCGTCGGCGGACGTCTGCGAGAGGAACCCGCAGACGAACCCGAGCAGCTCGCCGTCCGCGTCCTCGGCCACGAAGCTCGTTCCGTCGAAGTGGATGAAGAAGAGCTTCGGGAGCATCGGCGCCATGTCGCGACCGCCCCACCAGACGTTGATGCGCCCGATGACGCGCCCGTAGTCGGACGACTTCGCAGGACGAACCGTCACATGCGCAAGACCGTCATCCGCCCGCGCGGACGCCGGTCGCGCCGAAGCCTCTGAAGCCGGCCGCTCCGCGGCCCGGTGCTCCTCACTCACGAGCGCTCAGGCTAGTTGTCGGACGGCTCGTCGACGAGCTCCGCGAGGTCCGCGAGCACGTCCTCGCCGTCCGCCGGACCGCCGACCGCGGCCGGCACCGGCGTGCCTTCGATCACACGGATCTCGACCGGCGGCTCGCCCTCGGCGGGATGCTCTCGGCGGTCGACGATCAGCGTCGTGCCGGGCGCGAGCTCGCGTCCGAGGATGAAGTCCGCGAGCGGGTCCTCGAGCATTCGCTGGATCGCGCGACGAAGCGGCCGCGCACCCATGGCCGGGTCGTACCCCTGCTCGACGAGGAGCTCGCGCGCCTCGTCCGTCAGCTCGATCACGACGTCGTGCTTGCCCATCTCCTCGCGGACGCGCTTCATCATCAGGTCGACGACCTCGAGGATCTCGGTCTTCTCGAGCTTGTGGAAGACGATGACCTCGTCGATGCGGTTCAGGAGCTCGGGCCGGAACACCTTCTTGAGCTCCGACATCACGCGCTCCTTCATCTCGTCGTACGAGAGCCCCTGCTCGTCGCCGATCGAGAAGCCGAGCGTCTGGTTCTTCGAGATCTGGGCGGCTCCGAGGTTCGAGGTCATGATCACGATGGTGTTGCGGAAGTCGACCTTCCGGCCCTGCGAGTCGGTGAGCTTCCCGTCCTCGAGGATCTGCAGGAGGATGTTGAAGACATCGGGATGCGCCTTCTCGATCTCGTCGAGGAGGACGCACGAGTACGGCTTGCGCCTGACCGCCTCGGTCAGCTGGCCGCCCTCGTCGTAGCCGACGTAGCCTGGTGGTGAGCCGACGAGCCGCGAGACGGAGTGCTTCTCCATGTACTCCGACATGTCGACCTGGATGAGCGCATCCTCGTCGCCGAAGAGGAACTCGGCCAGCGTCCGGGCGAGTTCGGTCTTCCCCACGCCGGACGGGCCGAGGAAGATGAACGAGCCGGTCGGGCGCTTCGGGTCCTTGATACCCGCGCGCGCGCGCCGGATCGCCTTCGAGACCGCGACGATCGCCTGGTGCTGGCCGATGACGCGCTTGTGCAACTCGTCCTCCATCCGGATGAGCTTCTGCGACTCGGCCTCGGTGAGCTTGAAGACCGGGATTCCCGTCCACATGGAGACGATGTCGGCGATCTCGTCCTCACCGATCTCCGGCTGCTCCTCGTCGGCCTGGTTGCGCCACTCCTCCTCGAGCTCCTTCTTCTTCTGCGTGAGCTTGCGCTCCTTGTCGCGCAGCTGCGCTGCCTTCTCGAACTCCTGCGCCTCGATCGCGCCTTCCTTGTCGGCGCGGACCTTGTCGATCTCCTCCTCGAGCTCGCGGTAGCGCGGCGGCGCGGCCATCGTCGCGATGCGGACGCGTGAGCCCGCCTCGTCGATGAGGTCGATCGCCTTGTCCGGGAGGTGGCGGTCCTGGATGTAGCGGTCGGCGAGGACGGCCGCTGACTGCAGCGCCTCGTCCGAGATCTTGCAGCGGTGGTGCGCCTCGTAGCGGTCGCGAAGGCCGCGCAGGATCTGCACGGTCTCGTCGATGGTGGGCTCCTCGACGCGCACCTGCTGGAAGCGCCGCTCGAGTGCTGCGTCGCGCTCGAGGTACTTGCGGTACTCGTCGAGCGTCGTCGCGCCGATCGTCTGGATCTCGCCGCGGGCGAGGGCAGGCTTGAGGATCGACGCTGCGTCGATCGCACCCTCGGCGGCGCCGGCGCCGACGAGGTTGTGGAGCTCGTCGATGAACAGGATGATGTCACCGCGCTGGGTGATCTCCTTCATCACCTTCTTCAGGCGCTCCTCGAACTCACCGCGGTACTTCGACCCGGCCACGAGCGCGGCGAGGTCGAGCGTGTAGATCTGCTTGCCCTTGAGGATCTCGGGGACCTGGCTCGAGGAGATGCGCGAGGCGAGCCCCTCGACGACCGCTGTCTTGCCGACACCTGGCTCGCCGATGAGCACGGGGTTGTTCTTCTGCCGGCGCGAAAGGATCTGCATCACGCGCTCGATCTCGGTCTGACGGCCGACCACGGGGTCGAGCTTGCCCTCGACCGCGGCCTTGGTGAGGTTCCGGCCGAACTGGTCGAGGAGCTTCGAGCTCTTCGTCTTCTCGCCGGGAGCGACGCTCGCGCCGGACTGGCGACGGCCGGGGCCGGAGAGCATGCGGATGATCTCGTTGCGGATCTTCTCCGCATCGGCGTCGAAGTCGAGGAGGATTCGCGCGGCGACGCCCTCGTTCTCGCGCACGAGGCCGAGGAGGATGTGCTCCGTCCCGATGTAGTTGTGACCCAGCGAGAGGGCCTCGCGCAGCGCCAACTCGAGAACCTTCTTGGCGCGCGGCGTGAATGGGATCTGACCGGTGGTGACCTCGTCGCCCTGACCGACGATGCGCGCGACCTGGGCCCGCACCTCTTCCACCGTGATGTCGAGCGACTCGAGGACGCGGGCGGCCAAGCCCTCTTCCTCGCGCAGGAGGCCGAGCAGGATGTGCTCCGTGCCGATGTAGTTGTGCTTGAGGGCCCTGGCCTCGTCTTGAGCCAGAACGACGACCTGCCTTGCCCGCTCCGTGAATCGCTCGAACAACTCCCTCGACGCTCCTTTCGGGTCGGTTTCCGGAGGCCGCCCTCGCACTCCGGGTCGAAGGGACTGTCTGATCGTAGCCGACTGGTCTCGTTGCGAGTCTCACCGCCGGGTTCGCCCGGCGCCCTCGGTACCCTTCTCGGCCGTTGAGCAACGAAGCCTTAATCGGCGCGCGGCGATGAAGGTACTCGTCACCGGCTCGTCCGGTCAGATCGGCACGAATCTCGCGCTGCGGCTCCAACGCGACGGACACGACGTCTTCGGAGTCGACAAGCGCCAGAACACTTGGACGAACGAGTTCCCGTACCTCCTGCAGGACCTCGCGGGCCACTACACGGCGTTCCGGGGAGGGATCAACGGCGTCGAGTACCCGGAGGTCGACCTCGTCGTCCACCTCGCCGCGCATGCGAAGGTGCACCAGCTCGTGCGCCAGCCGCACCGCGCACTCGAGAACGCGGTCATGACGTTCAACGTTCTCGAGTACGCCCGGCTCCGCAACATCCCGATCGTGTTCTCCTCCAGCCGTGAGGTGTACGGCGACGTCCACCGATTCGAGGAATACGGCGAGCAGGTGGCGGACTTCGCGTACGCAGAGAGCACGTACTCGGCGTCGAAGATCTCGGGCGAGGCGTTCATCTACTCGTATGCGCGCTGCTACGGCCTCCCCTATCTCGTCTTCCGCTTCTCGAACGTCTACGGACGGTTCGACAACGACCTCCAGCGGATGGTCCGGGTCATTCCGCTCTTCATCCACTCGATGCTGCGCAACGAGCCGATCACCGTGTATGGCGGCCGCGAGAAGACGCTCGACTTCACCTTCGTCGACGACTGCGTCGACGGGATCGTCGAGGGGATCGAGGCCCTCGCGGACGGCCGGATCGTGAACCAGACGATCAACCTCGCGTACGGAAAGGGCAACACGCTCGTCCGCTGCGCCGAGCTCATCGCGTCCGAGCTCGACATCGAGCCGCAGATGACGCTCGCCCCCTCGCTGCTCGGCGAGGTGACGCACTACGTCGCGGACCTCTCGAAGGCGCGGCAGCTCCTTGGCTACAGCCCGAAGACCCCGCTCGACGAAGGGATCGCCAGGGCGGTCGCATGGTTCCGCGAGCACCGGGCCGCACACCCGGAGGAGGACGTGCCCGTGACCGCCGACCACGAAGGGTCGGGGCGCGAGGTAGGTCCAGTCTGGAAGAAGTCCGCGACCGTCTGAGCGGTCGCTACGCGGCCTCTGCCTGCGCGTCCCGTGTCGACATCGCCTCGTTGAGGCTCGCGCACGCCCCAGCGACGAGCAAGGCGCCGACCTCCTCCGCGCCGAGCGGCGGGGCGAAGTGGAAGCCCTGGCCGGCGCGACAGCCGAGCCGGCGTAGCTCGGACGTCTCCGCCGCAGTCTCCATGCCCTCGGCGACGAGCGCGACGTCGAGTGTCTTGGCGAGGTCGACGATCGCCTGGACGAACCCCTGCCGCGTCGCGTCCTCGTCGAGCGCGCTCACGAACGAGCGGTCGACCTTGAGCGTGTGCACCGGGAGGTCCTGCAGGAGCGCGAGGGACGAATACCCGGTGCCGAAGTCGTCGAGCGCGAGGCGCACTCCGAGAGCCGCCACGTCGGTGAGGACGGCACGGAGCTCCTCGTGCCTGCGCGCGAGCACGCTCTCCGTCAACTCGAGCGTCAAGGCCTCGGGTGGGAGCCCGGAATCGGTGAGCGCCGCACCGACCGCGTCGACGAGCACCCCGGGGCGGACCTGGCGGGTCGACACGTTCACGTTCAGGGTCAGATCCGCCGCGCCGGCTGTCTCCGTGCGCCAGCGCGCAACCTGCGCACAAGCCTCGGTCAGCACCCACGCGCCGATCTCGACGATCTTCCCCGTCTCCTCCGCGAGCCCGATGAACTCGCTCGGCTGCATGAGGCCGCGCGTCGGATGAGCCCAGCGGACGAGCGCCTCGACGCCGACGACCGCGCCGCTGTCGAGGTCGACGAGCGGCTGGTAGTGAACGACGAACTCGTCGCGCCGCGCTCGCCTCAGCTCCGCGACGAGCTCGAGGCGGCCGACGAGGTCCTCGGCCATCGTCGGCATGTAGATGGCGTACTGCGCCTTGCCCGACGCCTTCGCCCGATACATCGCGACGTCGGCGGCGCGCAGGAGGTCGTCCGCGACCGTCCCGAGCGCAATCCCAACGCTCGCGCTGACGAACACTTCGCGCCCCTCGATCTCGAACGGCTTCTGCAGCGTCGCGACGATCCGCTCCGCGGCGTCGACGGCCGACGCAGGCCCGGCGACTTCCTCGATGAGCACGGCGAACTCGTCCCCTCCGAGCCTCGCGACCGTGTAGTGGGGAGAGAGCGAGTCGCGGAGCCGCACACCGACACCACGCAGGAGCGTGTCCCCTGCCGCATGGCCCAGCGTGTCGTTGACGCCCTTGAAGTCGTCGAGGTCGAGGAACAGGACCGCGACTTCGGCGCGTGCGAGTTGGCTGCGAAGGACGAGCGCATGCTCGACGCGGTTCGTGAAGAGCGCGCGATTCGCGAGCCCGGTCAGGGCGTCGTGGAAAGCCTGGTGGCGGAGCTGCTCCTCGGCCTCGTGGCGGGCGGTGACGTCGAGCAGGTAACCCTGCAGCACCGACCCGCGCGGATCGGAAACGACGCGCGCCTCGTCCTGGACCCACACGTACCGGCCGTCACGCGTTCGCAGCCGGTACTCGACGAGCAGAGGCTCACCGGTCGTGTGCGTGAGCTGGTGGGCAGCGAGCACGCGCTCGCGATCCTCGGGATGCAGGATCTCGACGAAGAGGTCGTGGTTCTCGACCCACTCCAGGACGGTGTAGCCGAGCATCTGCTCGATCTGCGGGCTCGTGTAGACGTTCGAGCTGACGTCGTCCAGCCGGTCGATGTAGACAGACAGAGGCAGCTGCTCGACGAGCGCGCGAAAGCGTGCCGCCGCTCCGTCGAGCGCGGCCTCGCCGCCGTCGGTCGATTCCCGCTGATCCGGCACCGTGCTTACGAATCGTCCTCGGCGAGCCGGTCGGAGACCCCTCGATCGGAGTACGTCGTTCGAGGGCCCCGGTTAGGATCGACGGATGAACGAGATCGGCGAGCGCGAGCGCCTCTCGTGGGCGGAGTTCGGCGCCGCGTCGCGGGAACTCGCGCGCCAGGTCGCCGACGGCGGCTACGAGCCGGACCTCGTCCTCTCCATCGCCCGCGGAGGGCTCCTCGTCGGCGCCGCGCTCGGGTACGCGCTCGACGTGAAGAACACGTGGACGATGAACGTCGAGTTCTACACGGGCGTCGATGAGCGCCTCGACGTGCCCATGATCCTCCCGCCGGTACCCGAGCTCGTCGACCTCGAGTCGGCCCGCATGCTCATCGCCGACGACGTGGCCGACACCGGCGAGACGCTCAGGCTCGTCAAGGACTTCTGCGCGGGCAAGGTCTTAGAGGTGCGCTGCGCGGTGCTCTACGAGAAGTCGCCGTCGGTGGTGAAGTGCGAGTACGTCTGGCGGCGCACCGATCTCTGGATCGACTTCCCCTGGAGCGCCGAGGCGCCGGTGACGCAGCAGCTAGCCGGCGTCCGGCCGTAGCGCCGGGAAGAGAATGACGTCGCGGATGGTCTCGCGGCCGGACAGCAGCATGACGAGGCGGTCGATGCCGAGGCCGAGGCCGCCCGTCGGCGGCATCCCGTACGACAGCGCCTCGACGTAGTCGGGATCCCCGCGCACGCCTTCGACGTGCTCGGACTGCTCGTCGAACCTCCGCTGCTGCTCCGAGGCGTCGTTGATCTCCGTGTACGCGTTGCCGAGCTCCATGCCGGCTGCGAAGTACTCGAAGCGCTCGGTGATGGTCTCGTCGTCATCGGTGACCCGTGCGAACGGCGACAGCTCGACCGGGTGGCCGTACACGATCGTCGGCTCGATCAGGCTCGGCTCGACGAAGTGGCCGAACGCATGGTCGACGAGCTGTGGCCAGTCCTTGTCGGCGTCGGTATCGACGCCACGCTGGTGAGCCACGCGCGGAGCTGCTCCTCGTCGCGCGTCCAGAGCTCATGCACCTCGAGCGACTGGACGAAGCCGATCCGCTTCCACGGCCGCTTCAGGTCGACCTCGTGCCCGCGGAACGTGACGACCGTCGTCTCCAGCGACTC
>CAVTQX010000031.1:0-11852 GCA_963736935.1 uncultured Gaiellaceae bacterium
GGGAGCTCTGCGAGCGCATCGTCACGGAACACGACTACGACCTGGCAGTGCTCGCCCGCTGGGACGGCGCTCGCCGCTTCGCGAACATCCGCAAGCTCGGGCGACTCGCGCGCGACTACGAGGCGATGCGGGGATCCGACATCGAGGGATTCGTCCGCTTCGTCCGCGACCAGGATGCGCTGGGCGCGAGGGAGCTCGAGGCCGTCGCCGAGGAGGAGGGCGGTGGAGCGGTTCGGCTGCTGACGATCCACGCCGCCAAGGGCCTCGAGTTCAAGGTCGTCATGGTCGCGGACGCGGGGCGCGACACCGGCGGGCCGCGCGGAACGGACGAGATCGTCGCTCTCTCGGACGGTCGTTTTGGCTTCCGCATGGTGCACCCGACGCGCGGAGACCGACAACCTGTCTTCGGCTTCGAGGAGGTCCGCGACGCTGAGCGCGACCAGGAACGTGCGGAGCGGCTCCGCCTCTACTACGTCGCGATGACGCGCGCGATCGACCGCCTGATCGTCTCGGGGGCGATCGACCGGGACGGACTGCCGACCGAGCCACCCCGATCGGCTGGGTCCTCGACCGCCTGGGCGCGCACGAGACCGTGGTCGAGGCCGGCGAGACCCCGATCGAACTCGATCGCGAGGACGCGCGGTTCGTGCTCACGGTGAATCGATACACGCCCGCGCTCGCGGTCGAAGTCGCCGATACCGAACTCGCCGCCAACGACGTGCTGCAGCTCGCGCTCTTCGACGACGTGCCGAGCGGGCGGCCCCGCCTCGGCATCGAGCTGCCGGAGCTCGCCGAGATTCCCGTGCCGAGCGGTCACGACGTGCGTCGCCTGTCCTACAGCGCGCTTGCGCTCTTCGAGCGTTGCTCGTACCGCTACTTCGCCGAGCGCGTTCTCGGGCTGCCGCCGCGCGAACGCGCGTCGCGAGGGGAGCCGACCGACGGACTCGCCGCGACCGAGATCGGCGATGCTGTCCATCGGCTGCTCGAGCTGGTGCCGCTCGACGATCCGGCCGTTCCGCCGGGGGCCGAGCTGGAGCAGACCGTGCGCGAGTGGTATCCGGACGTCTCGGCGGAGGAGCTCGCGCGGATCACCTCCATGGTCGAGGCGTATTGCCGCTGGATCTCGCCCAGCGGATCGCAGCGCTGGCGGTGCTCGGCCGGAGCGGCCATTCACGTTCGAGCACGACGGCGTGGTCGTCCGCGGCCGGCTGGACGTCCTCTGGCGCGAGGGCGCACAGGCTGTCGTCGTCGACTACAAGTCGAACGCGCTCGAGGGCCGGTCGCCGGCGCGAGATCATCGAGGCCGAGTACTCGCTCCAGCGGCTCGTCTACGCACTCGTGTGTCTCCGCGCAGGTGCGGAGGAGGTCGAGGTCGCGTACCAGTTCCTCGAGCGCCCCGGCGACGTCGGCGTCGACGATGTTCACCGTCGACGACGTGCCGTCGCTCGAGGGTGAGCTGTCCGCGGCGATCGCGCGCATCAGAGCGGGGGACTTCCGGCCGACGCCGAGCGAGTTCGCGTGCTCGGACTGCCCGGCGCTCGACCTCGTCTGCGCCGGGCCGAGGCTCGGGATCTCGCGGTAACGTCGCGCCGTGAGCGTCGCGGCGATCAGCGACATCCACGGCAATCTCCCGCGCTCGAAGCGGTCCTCGCCGACATCGACGGGGAGGACGTCGCCGAGATCGTCGTCGTCGGCGACACGGCGCACGGACTCTGGCCGGCGCGTGCTCGTCTGCCACTCGACGCCGACCGCCGACGATCCAGTCTACACGCGGATCACGCCGGACGCGGAGATCGCCGACATCCTCGGCCCGGTTGCTGCGGACGTGCTCGTGATCGGCCACACCCACATGCAGTTCGACCGCACGCTCGCTTCGGGCCTCCGCGTCGTGAATCCCGGCAGCGTGGGGCTGCCTTACGAGGGTGCCAGGGGCGCATGCTGGGCGCTTCTCGGGCAGCACGTCGAGTTTCGTCGCACGGAGTACGACGTCGAAGCGACGGTGGCCGCCATCGAGGTGATGGGGGTCCCGATTGACGCGAGGATGCTCGACCAGCTCGTCGATCCGCCCGACGCCCGGAGCACGACCGAGTACCTCGAATCGCATCGTGGCGCGTAGCTACGTCCACGAGGCGCGACGCCGCGGACTCGGCCGACGGCGGGACCGGATCGGCCCGATCATCGAGCGGCTCGCCGCCAAGCATGCGGACGCCGAGATCGCGCTCCGCTTCCGCAGCGATCTCGAGCTCCTGGTCTCCGTGATGCTCTCGCGCGCAGACGACGGATGTGAACGTCAACCGCGTGACTCCGGCGCTGTTCGCGAAGTATCGGCGCCCGGAGGACTACCTGGCGGTGCCGGCGAGGAGCTCGAGCGCGATATCTACGCGACCGGCTTCTTCCGGCAGAAGGCGAAGGCGATCCGCGGCACGATGCGAATGCTGATCGAGGAGTTCGGCGGAGATGTTCCGAGGCGTCTCGAGGAGCTCGTGCGGTTGCCAGGGGTCGCGCGCAAGACGGCCAACGTCGTGGCCGCCGAGCTCGGACATGCGCAGGGCATCGTGGTCGACACCCATGTCCGCCGCCTGTCTCAGCGCCTCGGTCTGACGCGAAACGAGGATCCGGTGAAGATCGAGCGCGACCTCCAGCGTGTCGTGCCCCGTCCCGACTGGGCTCGTTTCCCGCATCTCCTGATCTGGCACGGGCGACGCATCTGCGACGCGCGCCGGCCGCTGTGCGAGGAGTGCGTCCTCGAGGATCTCTGTCCGGCGAGCCGTCTGCGCACCTGAGGTGTAGATCGTGTCGGCCAACACGATCGTGCCTGGCACGGCAGCGTCGTTGACTCACGCGATCGAGATCTGCTGATCACGGATCTCGATCTGCGGAGAAGCTAGATCCAGCGACGCCAGCGGAAGAGGGCGAGCTGCGTGAGCGTCGACACGACGATGAGCCCGACCGAGACTCCTAGCGCCCAGTACTCGCGGTCGAAGACCCCTTCGAAGTTCTGTCCGTAGAAGCCGACGATGAACGAGGGGACGAGGACGAGCGAAGCGATGACGGTGAGCTTCTTGCCGACCTCGTTCTGGTTCTCGGCGACCTTCGACTGGAGGTGGTCGCGTACGCCTGCGAGCAGGTCGCGTGCGAGGTCGAGCTCCTCCGTGACGCGGACGAGGACGTCGTACGTGTCGACGAAGAGCCGCTCGACCTCGGGCGGGAACAGTTCCGGCTCGCCCACGTCGACGCGACCGTCGACGACTCGTCGGATGGACGCCCGCGTCGCCGAGACGACGCGGCGGCGGTCCAGAAGCTGATGGCGCAGCTCTGCGAGCCTGAGTCGAACCTCGGACGGCCGGAGGTCGTCGATCTCGTCCTCGAGAGCGTCGATTTCGCCATAGACGGCGTCGACGAGATCGAGGTACGAATCGGCGGCGTCGTCGTAGAGGCGATGAACGAGCGCGCCGACGGAGCTGCCCGTCTGGTCTGCCGCGTGCAGTGCACCGACGTCGAAGCTCGCGCCCGTCGACGTGCCCTTCCGCACGGTGATCAGCCGATCCGCCGTCGCCACGAAGCACAGTTCCTGCGGTGTCGCCTCGTCCTCGCGGGGTGAGCATCGGAACGATGACGCCGAACACGTACGAACCGTGATCCTCGAGAAGCGGACGTGGCTCCCGGCCGGCGATCGAAGGCGTTGCCAATGCCTCGAGCACGTCCGGGTCGGCGCCGGCCGGAAGGGCTGCGTCGACCTCCGCGCGGGAGGGATCGACGAGGTCCAGCCAGCGCGCGCTCACGCCGCCCGAGGGTAGAGATCGTTGCGGTCGGAGGCCCTTACGCGGGCGCGGCTGCCACCTCGGGCGAGTGGCGCTGCTCCTCGAGCCAGCGCTGCGCGTCGAGGGCGGCCATCGTTCCCGACCCGGCAGCGGTCACGGCCTGCCGATACACGTGATCCTGGACGTCTCCGGCAGCGAAGACACCAGGGATGTTCGTGTACGTCGAGCGGGGCTCGGTGACGAGGTAGCCCGCCTCGTCGTGGTCGAGCCAGTCGAGGAAGAGAGACGTGGTCGGGTCGTGGCCGACCGCGACGAAGAGGCCGTCCGCCGCGATCTCGGTCGTGTCCCCGGTGACGGTGTCGCGGAGCCTCAGGCCGATGACGTGGCCGCTCCCCTCGCCGAGCACCTCGTCGACCTCGGCGTTCAAGACGAACTCGACCTTCGGGTTCTCCCGGGCTCGGTCGACCATGATCGGCGAGGCGCGGAACTCGTCGCGTCGGTGGACGATCACGACCTTGCTCGCAAAACGGGTCAGGAACGTAGCCTCCTCCATGGCCGAGTCGCCACCACCGACGACGACCACGGTCTTCTCGCGGAAGAACGCGCCGTCGCACGTCGCGCAGTACGACACGCCGCGGCCTTGGAGGGTCTGCTCCGAGGGGAGTCCGAGCTGCCGCGCGCTCGCGCCGGTTGCAACGATGACCGAGTCAGCCCGATGCTCGTCTCCGCCGACGTAGACGCGGAACGGTCGCTCCGAGAAGTCGACACGGGTGACGTCGTCGGTCACGAACTCGGCTCCGAATCGCTCTGCCTGCCGCCGGAAGTCGGCCATCATCGTCGGCCCCATGACGCCGTCCGCATACCCAGGGTAGTTTTCGACGTCGCTCGTGATCATGAGCTGGCCGCCCCAGTTGAAGCCCTCGAACACGAGCGGACGGAGATTCGCGCGCGCGGTGTACAGGGCCGCGGTGTAGCCGGCGGGTCCGCCGCCGATGATGATCACGTCACGTAGCTCGCTCACGGTCTCTCCTCAGGCAGAGCCTAGCCCGCTGCACGGGCCACCGATGAGTGAGAACGTATCGATGATCTTCGATGTTCCCCCGGGTCACGCCGCGTCCGCGCCCGCCGACACGGCCTCGAGCGGCGCCTGTGCCGGATCGACGAGCTCTGCCGCCGTGAGCGACCGTGTCTGGCGCTCCACCGGCTGCACCTCGGGAGGCTCGATCCCGGAGATCCCGTGCTGCTCGAACCGACGCGCCTGGACGAGCACCTGGCGCTCGAGCGAGCCGACCGTCTTGTTGTACGCGTCGACCGCACCGTCCAGCGAGCGGCCGAGCTTCGCGAAATGCGCGCCCATCGTTGCGAGCCGCTTGTACAGCTCGCGGCCGAGATCCGACACCTCGCGAGCGCTCTCTGCGATCGTCTCCTGCTGCCAGGTCATCGAGACCGTGCGCAGGAGCATCATCAGCGTGCTCGGCGACGCGAGGATCACGTTCGAGCTCCACGCGTACTCCTGGAGCGAGGAGTCGAACTCGTGCGCAGTGCGCAAGTACGACTCGTCGGGAAGGAACATGACGACGAGATCGGGCGACGGTTCGAACTGACGCCAGTAGGCCTTGGCCGACAACTTCGTCACGTGCTCGCGAACCTGCCTCGCGTGGTCCGCGAAGCGGCGCTCGCGCTCGGCCTCGTCGGACGTCTCGAAGGCGTCGAGGTATGCGGTCAACGGCGCTTTCGCGTCGACGACGACGTGCTTTCCGCCGGGGATCCGGACGACGAGATCCGGCCGCAAGATGCCGTCGTCGGTGGACGCGCTCGCCTGCGTCACGTAGTCGCAGTACTCGACCATCCCGGCGAACTCGACGACGTTCCGCAGCTGCGCCTCGCCCCAGCGGCCGCGCACATGGGGTGTGCGGAGCGCGTTCGTCAAACTCCCCGCTCGCTCGGAGAGCGTCGCGACCTGGGTCTGCAGCGCCCCGTACGACTCCTGTCGAACGCGCTCGACGGACTGCAGCTGCTGGTCCATGCGCTGGAGGGAGTCCTTCAGCGGCCGAATGTGGCCCGACAGATGCGTCTCGGCGAGCTCGAGGAACCGCGCGCTGTTCGCGTCCAGCGCCTCTCTCGACAACGCCTGGATCGCCGCCTCGAGTCGTTCGTCCTTCGAGCCGCGCACCACGGCGAGCTCCGCCTCCGCTCCTGCGAGCGCCCGCTCGAGCTCGATCACCTCCTGCACGCGTCGGCGGCGCTCGACGAGAGCGGGCCGGACCGCGACGAGGACCCCGAGTCCCCCGAGTACGAGACCGATGACGAGTCCGGCGATGACCATTGAGCCGACCCACGGTAATCCGGTCAGCGGACGGCACCTCTTACGCAACGCGGACTGAACCGGGGGCGCTGGTACCTTGCCCGCGGCATGGCCGACAAACCCCGCGTCAAGGCGCCGAAACAGCGCGCCGTCACCGCCGACGAGAGCGCTCATCGCCGCAAGACGATGGCGATCGTGGCCGGTGTCGCCGGCCTGGTCCTCGGATTCGTCGTCGTCGCGGCGGCGCTCGGAATGTTCGGCGGGAGCGGCGGCACGACTGACGTTGCGGGGCTGCGGACGACGCTCAAGGATGCAGGCTGCACGCTGCAGGTCGCGCCTGCCCTCGAGGGTGTCCACTCGATCACGGACCCGAGCCAGACGTCCCCGAAGTGGAACACGGATCCGCCGACCAGCGGGCCGCACTATGCGATCGCGGCGATTTTCGGGATCTACGAGGACGAGCTCGAGATGGCGCGTGTCGTGCACAACCTCGAGCACGGGGGCATCTACATCCTCTACGGGAAGGACGTTCCGGACGCGACCGTCGAGCAGCTGCGCTCGTTCTACGAGGACCACCAGACCGGGACGATCATGGCGCCGCTCGATCGGCTCGGCGACAAGTTCGCGCTCGGCGCGTGGGTCGTCGACGGCGACACGCACAGCGGCTTCCTCGCGAAGTGCACTGCGTTCGACGAGAACGCCACGTCCACATTCTTCCGCTCGCTCCAGTTCCGCGGGCCCGAACGCTTCGATCCGAGCCAGCTCCAGCCCGGGATGTAGTCCGGCGTAGAGTTCGGGCCGCCGGGGTGGCGGAACGGGTGAGACGCGCCCGCCTTAAAAGCGGGTGTCCCCTCGGGGGCGTGCGGGTTCGAGTCCCGCCCCCGGCATCGTGAGAAAGCCTTCACGTTGGCGGCGCGCGCGAGCGGGTACTCCGTGGACGCGGACGATGACAAGATCCGATACTCGTTGGCCGAAGAACGCCGATGTTCTCGGCTGCCACGGTGCTCGGCTCGGCTCGTCGGCGAAACGTCGGTGAATGTTTAGGAACAGTTCGTGCGGTGTATCCACCCGGTGACCCGCAGTGTGGTGGCGGGCGATATCTCGTCTCGAGTGGAGGTACGCCGATGCGAAGGATTCGAGCCGCTGTTGCAGCGTCCGTCGTTCTCGTGCTGCTGACAGTCGTTGTGGCTTCAGCGGCCGAGGCGTGGACCCAGAAGGCGACGGCAACCACCGTGACGGTCTCCGGTTGGTCGGCCGGCAAGACCGAGGACGACCTGTTCCAGGGGATCGTCGATACCTTCAACAGGACGCATCCGAACATTCACGTCGACTACTCGATCATCAACGGCGACTACACGACCGCGATGACGGCGCGGTTCGCCGCCCAGAATCCGCCGGACGTCTTCTATGTCGACTCAGCTCGCCTGTCGACCTGGGCGAGGCAAGGCGTGCTCCAGTCGTTGAACCCTTACATCACGAGGAGCAAGTTCGACACGAGCAAGTTCTACCCGGGGCTGCTCGGCGCCTTCAAGGTTGGGAAGACCTTCTACGGCTTCCCGAAGGACTGGTCGCCGCTCGCGGTGGAGATCAACAAGACGATGTTCGCGAAGGCGGGGATCAAGAGGGCTCCCCGGACCTGGGCCGAGTTGACCGCGGCCGCCCAGAAACTCGCCTCTTCGGGCGCGGTGCCCGACGGGAAGCCGATCTGCCTCAACCCCGACTGGGCGAGGATGCTGGCGTTCGTCTACCAGAACAGGGGCTCGCTCGCGAACGTGCAGTCGCCCGCTGTGGCTGCAGCGGTGAACTTCTACGTCGGGCTGATCAAGAAGGGGCTCGCTGCCACCCCCACCCAGCTTGGGGTCGGATGGCCGGGCGAGGCGCTCGGAAAGGAGAAGGCGGCGATCATCTTCGAGGGCAACTGGGTGCTCCCGTACATGCCGGCGAACTTCCCGCAGGTCAAGTTCGGCGTTGCCCCCATGGTGCAAGGCAAGGTCAACTCCAACCTCGGGTTCACGGTCTCGTACTCGCTGGCGAAGGCGTCGAAGAACAAGCAGGCCGCCTGGACGGTGCTGAGCTGGCTCACGGGCCAGAAGGGCATGCAACTCTGGATGTCGAAGGGGTTTGCTCTGCCTTCGCGCTCGGACGTCAAGGTGCCGAACGGCCGCCAGGCCTTCCTCTCCCAGGGGCCATTCTCCCGCGGCTGGGCGTTTCCGAATTTCGACGCCACCTACACGATCATGAACAACGACCTGCAAGCGGTGATCAACGGCAGCATGAGCACGCAGCAGATGCTCGCGGACGTCGCCGCTTCGCTCAAGGGTTGAACCACCACCACTCGATCCTCCCGCGTGCTCACGGTCGCGCGGGAGGATCCTGCGGGCTGTGACCACCGCGGCCGAGCGAGCACCCCGGCGCGCGCGCGGCTCGCTGTTCACTGCGCGCGTGCGCGAGGCCGGCTGGGGCTATGCCTTCGTCCTCCTGCCGATGGCGGTCTTCGGCGTCTTCTTCCTCTACCCGTTCGTGTACGCGATCTACATCAGCTTCTTCGAGTGGGGGATCCTCGGGAAGGCGCCGGGCGCAACCGCCAGCACGCAGAACTACCACACGCTCTACCACGACGCGATCTTTTGGAGGGCGATTCGGAACACGATCGAGTACACGATCGTGGTCGTGCCTCTCGAGATGGCGCTCGGGCTGCTCATGGCGCTCGTGATCAACGCGAGGATCCGCGGGAGAGCGTTCTTCCGATCGGCCCTCTACTTCCCCTCGCTCGTCTCCTCGGCCGCGATCACGACGATCGCGATCTACATCCTCAACGCGGACGGTCTGCTCAACAAGATCGTCGGCGGCAACCGTTCGTGGTTCGGCGATCCGAGCACCGCACTCTGGTCGATCGTTGGCTTGAACGCCTGGACGACGGCCGGAACCGTGATGCTCTTCTACCTCGCTGCGTTGCAGGCGATTCCAACGGACGTCTACGAGGCGGCAGCGGTCGATGGGACCGGTGCGTGGCGAACGTTCTGGCGGATCACCTTTCCGCTCCTCAAGCCGGCCCACTTCTTCGTGCTTGTCGTCTTCGGCATCGGGGCACTCAAGATCTTCGACCAGGCGTTCATCGTCTCGGGTGGCACAGGTGGGCCGGTGTACTCGACCTATACCGCCATGCTGTACATCTACAACGAGGCGTTCAAGAGCGCGAACTTCGGTGTCGCATCGTCGGCGGGGGTTGTTCTCTTCACCGTCATCTTCCTCCTCACCCTGATCCAACGGGCGACGGTCGGACGGTCGGAGGCCGGGTGACGCTCCAAGCTTCCATCGCCGCAGCCGAGCCGCTCGTCCCTCGGCGCGCGCGCTCGGAAGTCTTCCGCAGAGTCGTCGTCTATCTCCTGCTCATCGGGATCGCCCTGCTCTTCTTCACGCCGTTCATCTGGACGATCTCGACCTCGTTCAAGACGCTGCCGGATACCGCCTACTACAACCTGATCCCGCACCCGTTCACGACGGAAGCCTGGAAGAGCGTCTGGACCGACTACGACTTCAAGCGCTACGCCCTGAACAGCCTCTTCCTCGCCGTCACCGTCACGGTCGTCAACCTCTTCCTCGCGTCGCTCGGCGGCTATGCGTTCGCGCGTCTGCGCTTCCCCGGTCGGGAGCTCCTCTTCCTGCTCGTTCTCGGGACGCTGATGATCCCCGACCAGCTCCGTCTGATCCCCGTGTTCGTGATGCTCACGAACTGGCAGTTGATCGGCAACTTCTCCGGGTACATCCTGATCAACCTGGTCAGTGCCGTGAATCTCTTCTTCATGCGCCAGTACTTTCTCACCATCCCGAAGGATTTCGAGGAGGCGGCGAAGCTCGACGGAGCCGGGTTCTTCAAGACGTTCTGGCGCATCATGCTCCCACTCGCCGGTCCGGCGATCGCTGCGCTCGCGATCCTCCAGTTCCAGGGCACGTGGAATGACTTCTTCTGGCCGCTCATCCTCTTCGGACAGGGGAGTGAGAACCTGTACACGATCCAGTTCGGCCTTGCTCAGCTGACCTTCACCTATGGGACGCTGTGGCCTCAGCTGATGGCGGGGAGCATCATCGCGATTCTGCCCATCCTGCTCATCTTCCTGGTCTTCCAGCGCTTCTTCGTCTCAGGGGTCACCGCCGCGGGGATCAAGGGATGAAGCCGCGGGAGGCGCTTCGGCTCGCCCTCGGCGACTTGTACGCGCACTCGTGGCGACTCCTGCTCGTGAACGCCGCGTTCGGGGCGACGCTCGTGGCGCTCGTGCTCGCGGCCCTGGCGCTCCCGCCGGCGACGATCCTCGTCGTCCTCGCCGGGCCTGTGCTCGCTGTGCTCGTCCACTGTTCGGTGACCGTCGTCCGAACCGAGAGTCTCGGCGTCGCCGACGTCTGGGAAGGTCTTCGCCTGCACTGGCTCCACGGCCTCGAGCTCGCGACGGCCGGGAGTGTCTTCGCCGCGCTCGGCCTCTTGGCGATTCGCTTCTACGGTGGCTCGGGAGCGTGGCCCGCGGCCTTCCTCGCGCTCTACGTCCTGGCCCTCGCCGGGATCTACCAGCTGATTCTGTGGACCCTTGCCGTCGCCGAGCCCGGTCGACCGCTTCTCTTGGTGGCGCGCGACGCTGCGATGTTGCTCGGCTCGCGCCCTGGCGCGTGCGTCGCGCTCGGGCTGATCCTGCTCGTCGTCAACCTCGCGGGCGTCGCCGCGGCGATCATGCCTTTCCTGACGCTGACCGTCGCCTACACGTTCCTCGCGGCGGCTCGCTTCGTGCTGCCGCCCGCGGAGGAAGAGCGGGTCTGATGGCGACTGTCGGCTACGAGCACGTGACGAAGCGTTTCGACGACTTCGTCGCCGTGAACGACCTCTCGATCGACGTCGCTGACGGCGAGTTCCTCGTTCTGGTGGGGCCGTCAGGCTGCGGGAAGACGACTGCGCTTCGGATGCTCGCCGGCCTCGAGGACGTGACCGACGGGCGAATCCACATCGGGGACCGCATCGTCAACAACGTTGCCCCCGGCAAGCGCAACCTCGCGATGGTGTTCCAGTCGTACGCGCTGTACCCGCACATGACGGTCTACGGGAACCTCGCCTTCAGCCTGAAGAACTTCAAGGTGCCGAAGGCGGAAATCGATCGCCGTGTGCGCGAAGCGGCCGATGTGCTCGAGCTCGGGAAGCTCCTGAACCGCAAGCCGAAGCAGCTCTCGGGCGGGCAGCGGCAGCGAGTCGCGCTCGGTCGCGCCATCGTGCGCGAGCCGTCGGCGTTCCTCATGGACGAGCCGCTCTCGAATCTCGACGCGGCTCTCCGCGTGCAGACGCGCGCCGAGATCCTCAAGCTCCAGACGCGCCTCAGCACGACCACCATCTACGTGACGCACGACCAGGTCGAGGCGATGACGATGGGGGACCGGATCGCGGTGATGAGCGAGGGTGTCCTCCAGCAGATCGGGACGCCGGCGGACGTGTACACGAAGCCGGCGAACACGTTCGTCGCGACGTTCATCGGCTCGCCGTCCATGAACGTCCTGCCCTCGGACGCGCTCGGCGCGGGCATCGGAGGCAGCGGGCGCCTCGTCGGGTTCCGGCCCGAGGACATCGAGCTCGCGAACGGGAGGCCGGGAGCGGACACCGCCGGCTTCGATGCGACGGTCGAGGTGATCCAGTACCTCGGAGACGAGCAGCTCGTCTACCTGGCGCTGCGAGATGCGGAGATCGTCGCCAAGCTCTCGGTCGAGGAGCTGATCGAGCCGGGTGCCGTGCGATCGTTCGCGGTTCCGCTCAG
>CAVTQX010000032.1:0-70405 GCA_963736935.1 uncultured Gaiellaceae bacterium
GACGTGCCACGAGGCGGATTTCGCGTCCCACACCCTCCATGTGGCGATGATACGACCGTGGAGTCGCTGCGAGGGCACCTGCTCGTCGCCGGCCCGGCGCTCGTCGACCCCAACTTCTGGCGGACGGTGGTGCTCGTCGGCGAGCACACGGAGGAGGGTGCCCTCGGCATCGTGCTGAACCGCCCGTCGGAGACACTCGTCGAGGACGCGCTGCCCGAGCTGACCCTCCTCGCCGACGAGATGGGGGCGGTGTACGTGGGCGGGCCGGTACAGCCCTCGGCGGTCGTCGTACTCGCCGACTTCGTCGAGCCCGATCGCGCCGACTCGCTCGTCCTGGAGTCGGTCGGCTTCCTTCCGTCCGAGATCGATCCAGACGAACTCGGCGAGCTCCGACGCGCTCGCGTCTACGTCGGGTACGCGGGCTGGGGGCCCGGCCAGCTGGACGAAGAGCTCGAGGAGGGCTCGTGGATCGTCGAGCGTGCGCTTCCCGACGACGTCTTCACGGACGACCCGGACGGGCTCTGGAGCGCCGTGCTCCGCAGGAAGGGCGGCCCGTTCTCCTTGCTCGCGGCAATGCCGCCCGATCCGAGCCGGAACTGACGTGCTCCCGCGGTAGGCTCGGCACCGCGTGGCCGACCTTCGCGCAACGGTTTCGACGCTGCCGCGATCCGCGATCCTCCACGCGGCAGAGAGCTCGCGCATGCAACGCCTCGTTCAGAGCCACGGCAAGCGGGTCGGCGCGGCCCGCTTCGTCGCCGGCGAGACGCTCGACTCGTGCGTCGAGGTGCTGCGGAAGCTCAACGACGCCGGCCTCCATGCGAACACGACGCTCCTCGGCGAGGCGATCCCGGACGCCGACGGCGCCGCTGCCGTCACTGCCGAGTACGAGTCGATCATCGAGCGCCTCGTCGCCGAGAAGCTGATGGCGAACGTCGCGCTCAAGCTCACACACCTCGGCCTCTCCTTCGACGAGGAACTCGCGTACGAGAACGTCCGGCGCTTGGCGACGCGGGCGGAAGAGCTCGCGACGTTCATCCGCATCGACATGGAGCAGTCGGGCTACGTCGAGGTGACGCTGCGCATCTACGAGCGCCTCCGCGACGCCGGCCACCATGCCGTCGGCACCGTGCTCCAGTCCTACCTGTACCGCACGCCCGACGACCTGGAGCGGCTGCTTCCGCGGTCGCCGAACCTCCGCATCGTCAAGGGCGCGTATCTCGAGCCGGCGGCCATCGCCTACCCCGAGAAGGCTGACGTCGACCGCGCGTACGTCGAGCTCGTCGAGCGCGGCCTCCGCGGCGGCGCCTACATCGCAGTGGCGACGCACGACGAGTCGATCATCCGAACGGTTCAGGCGTTCGCGGCGCGCGAGGGCATCTCCCGCGACCGCTTCGAGTTCCAGATGCTGTACGGCGTGCGTCCGGGGCTGCAGCGGTCGATCGCAGCGGACGGCTTCAAGGTGCTCGTCGCGTCGCCGTTCGGCCCCGACTGGTACCCGTACCTCATGCGACGACTCGCCGAGCGTCCGGCGAATCTCGCGTTCTTCCTGAAGAACCTCGTGCGCCGATGAGCTCGCTGCCGCCGTCCGCCGACGTCGTGGTCGTCGGCGGTGGGGTCATCGGGACGAGCATCGCGTTCCACCTGGCCGAGGCGGGCGTCGACATCTGTCTCGTCGAGCGCGACCAGCTCGCGGGCGGTTCGACGAGCCGCGCAGCAGGAGGTGTGCGCACGCAGTTCTCCGACCCGCTCAACATCGCGATCGGCCTGCGCAGCATCGAGGCGTTCGAGCGCTTCGCCGAGCGCCCCGGGGCCGAGATCGATCTCCACCAGGTCGGCTACCTGTTCCTGCTCGACCGAGCCGAGGACGTCGCCGCGTTCGAAGCGAGCGTCGCCCTGCAGAACGAGCTGGGTGTCCCCAGCCGGTTCGTCGCGCTCGACGAGGTCGAGGAGCTGTGCCCGCTCGCTGCGCTCGACGGCGTGATCGCCGCCACGTTCTGCCCGCTCGACGGCCACGCGAGCCCGGAGGCCGTCACGCAGGGGTACGCCGCCGGCGTTCGCGCGCACGATGGCTCGGTGATCACCGGCTGTGCGATGACCGGGATCGACCTCGACGGCGCCGACGTGCAGGCGGTCCAGACGACTCTCGGCACGGTCGTGACGTCGACGGTGATCTGCGCCGCCGGGGTCTGGTCGCCCGAGATCGCACGGGCCGTTCGGGTCGAGCTGCCCGTCCAGCCCTACCTGCGGGAGGTCGGCTTCACGGCGCCCGCACCCGGCCTCCCGAGCGGAATCCCGTTGACGATCGACTTCTCGACCGGCTTCTATTTCCACCGCGAGGGCCCGGGGCTGCTCTTCGGGATGGCCGACCCGAACCAGGCTCCCGGCTTCGGCGTGTCGACCGACCCCGCGTGGCTCGAGCTCGTCCTGGAGGTCGCCGAGCGGCGCTGCCCGGCGCTCCTCGACATGGGCATCGCAGGCGGCTGGAGTGGCTACTACGAGGTCACGCCGGACCACAACGCGCTCGTCGGAGAAGCGGCTGCGCCCCGGCGGTTCCTGTATGCGACCGGATTCTCCGGCCATGGCTTTCTGCAGGGGCCGGCGGTCGGTGAGATCGTGCGCGACCTCGTGCTGGGACGCGAAGCGTTCGTCGACGTCGCAGCCCTGTCCGCGGAGCGGTTCGCTCGGGCAGAGAGCCGGCCCGAGCGCAACGTGATCTGAGTGACTCCACCCCACCGCTAGACGACAGCCTGCTGCGTCGACGCGCGCTGCATTCGTGAGCGCGATGAGTCGCGGGACGAACCCAAGTGAGCGATGACTCGGCGCGTCGTCTACCCTCGGCGCGTGCCGGCCGACACGATCGTCTTCGTCCCCGCCTGGAACGAGGAGGAGAACCTTCCCGCCGTCCTCGACGAACTGCGAGCCGGGCTCCCCGACGCCGACGTCCTCGTCGTCGACGACGGGTCCACCGACGGGACGGCGTCGGTCGCGCGTGCGCACGGCGCGGAGGTCCTCTCGTTCGGAGAGAACCGGGGGCTGCGGGAGGGGATCGCCGCCGGCTACACGCACGCCGAGTCGCGGGGCTACGCGTTCACCGGGCGCGTCGACGCCGACGGCCAGCACCCCGTCGACGAGCTCGTGCGCCTGCTCGAGATCATCCGCAGCGGAGACGCGGACGTCGCGGTCGGGTCGAGATTCGCGACGGGCGATGGATATGAGGCGTACCGCTACGAGCCGTCGCGAAGCCGCCGGTTCGGCACGTCCCTCCTCCGCCGGGCGATGGGGGCGGCGCTCGGCCGGCCGTTCCACGACGCCACGAGCGGGATGTACGCCGCGAACCGGCTTGCACTCCCGGCGTTGAGTGCCCGCTACACGAGCGGCGCGCCCGAGGTCGAGTCCCTCCTGCGGCTCCGCGAGGCGGGCCTGCGCGTCGTCGAGGTGCCGGTGCACATGCGGGAGCGCGCGAGCGGCGAGTCGAAGCTGCGCGGCGGGAAGGCGGTGAGGCTCGTGATCACCGTCGTGAGCACGCTGCTCCTGTACGGCGTCTGGCGCCGACATCGACGTCCGCGGTGACGCGCCTCGTCGCCGTCCTCGGCTACTCCGACGCGAGCGCCCGAACCGATCTGCATCGTGTCTGCCAGGCACGGATCGCGCGGGCGGAGGAGCAGGTGCAGCCGGACGACGTCGTCCTCCTCACCGGCTGGGCGCGCGGCGGCCGAGCGACGAGCGAGGCAGAGCTGATGGCTGCGTCGTGGACGACGCCGAGCCGTCGACTGCTGATCGACCGCGGAGCGCGCACGACACTCGGCAACGCGATCGCGGTCGGCCGGGCAGCCCGCCGGCTGGACGCCACCGAGGTCGTCGTCGTGACGTCCGGGTGGCACGCGCGTCGCGCGGGCGTCCTGGTGCGCGCGGCGCTCCTCGGCTCGGGGGCGAAGCTGAACGTGGCGCCGACTGCCGAGACCACGACCCGTACGACGGGCCTCCGCGAGCTCGCGGCGTGGACGGTCGTCCCGCTCCTTGCACTCGTCGCCGCACGGACGCGCTAGGGTTTGGGCATGCGTCGGTTCTGCATCGCAGCGGTCCTCGTCCTCGCGGTCGCAGGTGCGGCCGCCGGTTGCGGCGGGAGCGACGACGAGACGACGATTCGACGGAGACTTCCGCCACCGCTGAATGGGCTGACGGCCTGTGCAGCGCGATCAGCACCTGGAAGGGCGAGCTCTCGAGCATCGCGAGCCAGTTCACCGACGTGTCCTCACTCACGGAGGACGGGCTCCAAAGTGCTGCGGACGATGCGAAAGAAGCCACCGACACGTTCCGCGACGACCTCGACGGGCTCGGCACACCCGATACGGAGTCGGGCGAGGAGATCAGGTCCTCGGTCGACGAGCTCTCGACGACCGTCGAGACCGAGGTCGACTCCCTCGAGACGACGGTCGGCGACGTTTCCAGTCTCGCGGACGTGCCGACTGCAGTGACAGCCGCCACGGCATCGATCGAGAAGATGAGCACGGCGCTCTCGTCCACGATCACCACGATCAAGGCTGCCGACGCGCAGGGCGAGATCAAGAACGCGATCGACAACTCGCCCGATTGCGCGAACATCACGAGCTGAGAGCAACGGGGCCAGGCACTAGGCCTTGGCCCGTGATCCTCACGACCCTGCGGCCGCCATGTTGCGCTCGACGACCGCCAGCATCCGCTTGAGCTCGGCCGTCGGGCTGAACTCGACGATCTCCGAGCCGCGCGACCCGAGCCGCGCGTGCGAGCTCGCCGTCTCAGCGGAATCCAGCGTAGGCTCGTTCCCGCTGGACGACGGCGCCCAGCTCGTCGCGAAGCCACCAGAGCGACCGCCCGAGCCCATCGAGCGCTTCTGGGTGAGTCGGTCGCGGCGAGCGCCTCCACGAACGCATCGCGCGCTTCCTCCCAGTCGCCGGAGGCAAGCGCCGCCTGGCCCCCGTGCGAGCGCGTCGCCCGATGTCGCGACGGTCACGGCCTCGTGAGGAGCCGCGCTTCGTCGAGGTAGTGGTGAACGTGCTGGATGACGACGGAGCCCTCGCCCACCGCCGACGCCACGCGCTTCACCGAGCCCGAGCGGACATCGCCGATCGCGAAGACGCCGGGAACGTTCGTCGAGTAGTCGTCCTTCGTGGTCACGAAGCCGCGCTCGTCGCGCTCGACCTCCGGCGGGAGCCACTCGGCGCGAGGCTCGGCGCCGATGAGGATGAAGAGCCCGTCCGCAGGAACGGTCTCGACCCCGTCCCGCACACGAAGGGTCAGCGTCTCGAGCCCCTCCTCGCCGCCCGCATCGACCACCTGGGCGCTGTCCAGCACGTGGATGTTCGACTTTCCGTCGATCTCGTCGATGAGGTACCTGGACATGCTCTTCTCGATGGCGCTTCTGCAGAGGAGCGTGACGCTCCTGGCATAGCGAGACAGGTGCACCGCCGCCTGACCGGCCGAGTTCGCGCCCCCGACGACGTAGACGCTCTTCCCCGTGAACTGCCGCGCCTCGGATGGCGACGACCCGTAGTAGACGCCTCTCCCCTCCAGGCCGGAGAGCGCGTGAACGTCGAGCCTCCGGTACGAGACTCCCGTCGCGAGGATGACGCTCCGCGCCTCGACATTCATGCCGCCGGTGATCGAGACGGTATGTGTGAGCTCGCCGAGGTCGACGTCCTCCACCTCGCGCGTGAGCAGGAACGTCGCACCGAAGACCCACGCCTGCTGGTACGCGCGCTGCGCGAGCTCCGCGCCGCTCAGCCCCCGCGAGAATCCGAGGTAGTTGCGGATCCGCGTGCTCGATCCCGCCTGCCCGCCGATCGACTCGCGCTCGACGACCAGCGCGTCCAAGCCCTCCGACGACGCGTAGACGGCAGCCGCGAGCCCCGCCGGCCCGGCTCCGACGATCACGACGTCGAACGTCCCGTGTGCCTGGAGCTCCGTGGGCATGCGAGTCCCGTGTTGCGCGAGGTCCTCGGCGGCCGGATCGACCAGCGCTGACCCGTCGGGGAGGATCACGACCGGGACGTCTGCACCGCCCTGGCCGCACGACTGCAAGAGGGCAGCGCCCTCGACGGAGTCGCATGCGTGGAACGCGTGCGGCACGCCGTTTCTCGCCAGGAGGTTGCGCAGCTCGTAGCCGCGCGACGACCACGGATCCGCGACCACCGTGAGCTCCCGGCGGCCCGGTGCGTTCTGCCGCCTCCACTCCTGCAAGAACTCCGAAACGAGCCGGTGGAAGAGCTCGTCCGGAGTGCTCCACGGCTTGAGGGCGTAGTAGTCGATGTGGCCGAGCGCCATCGCCGTGCGGATCGCGTCCGCGGTGTCCTCGTCCGCCCACCCTCCCCAGGGGATGAGCAGCGCACGCTTCGCGTGCGGATGGAGGTCGTGGACGCGCTCGAGGAGCCGCTCGCCCTTCAGCTCCTGAGTTCCGCGAGCCGCCAGCACGACTGCCACCGCGGCATCGTCGTCTCGCAGCGCCTCGAGCTGCGCGAGTGCGGCCTCGGTCGACGGCCCGCAGATCACCTCGTAGTCGCGCGCGTAGCGCTGAAGCTCGGCGGTGATCCGGTGGAGCGCGTCTGAGTCCTCGTCGACGGCCAGGATGAGAGGAAGCTCGCTCATCGCTCGGAGACGTAAGCAGAGAGGCGCCACTCGCCGTCGAGGCCCTTGAGCTCGTGCGGCCCGCGATCCTCGAACTGGAGCCCCGATGCTCCCGCGAGGCCGCGCGTCAGATCGGACACGAGGGTCTCCCCAGGGCCTGCGGTGGCCATGATGCGCGCCGTCTCGTGAACGGCAATGCCTCGCACGTCTGCGCCCACGAGCTCGACCTCTCCGACGTGCACTCCTATCCGGATCTGGACGTCGAGCTTCGCGGCATGCCGGTGTAGCGCCGACGCGCAGTGGAGTGCACGCGCCGGCCCCTCGAACCTCGCGAGCATCCCGTCACCGGTCGTGTCGACCTCTCTTCCGCCGAACCGCTCGAGTTCGCCACGACTCGCCTCGAAGAGCTCGGAGAGAAGTGCGCGCCAGCGCGAGTCGCCGAGCTCCGCGGCGAGCGTCGTCGAGTCGACAAGATCCAAGAAGAGGAGCGTCGCCAGAACCCGGCTGTGGATGCCCGTGGGGAACCCGGCCCATGCACGCAGTCCGGTCCACTCGACCTGCACCACGGGCTCGGGACCGATGGTGAAGCCGTCGTGGCCGGGTGGGATGTCGAAGACGTCGCCCGGGCCGAACTCGGCCGACGTGCCGTCGGCGAACTCGGTCCCGAGGCGCCCGGAGATGATGAACCCGACGTGCCGCGCCTGACACCAGTCGCCGCCGACGACGGGTTGCATGTGCGTCGACCAGCGCCATCCCGGCTCGTTGACCATGCGTCCGACGGTGAGATCGCCGAGGTCGACGACCTGCACGTGGACGCCGGGTACGTCGATGACCTCGTCAGGCGAGTCGAAGTTCTTGCGCAGGACCTCGGCCATCGCGTCTAGCGGGCGGACACGGTGTCACCGACGTCGGCGATCGCGCGCATCGCCTGCGCGAGGGCGATCGGGATCGTGGCGATGAAGATGGACACGGGGAGTCCGATGCACAGGACGCCGAGCGTCTGCCAGAAGCCCTCGACCTCGAAGGCCCACACGATGGAGCCGATGAACGCGGCGATCATCCCGAAGACCCCGACGAGCATCGCGATGAAGGCCCAGGCGCGCAGCGTGCCGTATTGCGTCATGTCCCACCTCCCAGCGGGTCGGTTGCGTTGAGCGCGAGACTACTCCGCACGTGCGTGGATCGCGCGCACGGCGTCGATCGTGTCCGCCTCCGCCGGCGACTTGTCCGGCCGGTAGCCCTTCACACGCGCGAACCGAAGCGCCACGCCGCCGGGATAGCGCGGACTCGTCTGGACGCCGTCGAAGGCGATCTCGACCACGAGCTCGGGTCGGACGTGGACGACGTGGCCGTCGCGGTGCGTCTCGAGGCCGAGGAGGTGCTCCGTCTGCCAGACGAGCATCTCGTCGGTCATCCCCTTGAAGGTCTTCCCCAACATCACGAACGCGGCGCCCGCCGGGTCGCGCGCGCCCAGGTGGAGGTTCGAGAGCTTCCCCTGCCGGCGCCCGTGCCCCCACTCGGCGGCGAGTACGACGAGGTCGAGCGTGTGCGCGGGCTTCACCTTCAACCAGCCGGCACCGCGCCTGCCCGCCTCGTACGGCGCGTCGAGCGCTTTCACCATCACGCCCTCGTGGCCACGTGCGAGCGCCTCGTCGAGAAACACCTGAGCGACAGCCGTGTCGTCGGTCTCTACGCGCGGAACGACCAGCTCCTCCGGGAGACTCGCCGCGAGCGCGACGAGCCGCTCGCGGGCAGGAGCGTCGACGAGGTCGGCGCCGTCGACGTGGAGGCAGTCGAAGAAGAAGGCGCGGAGGGGCCTCCCGGCCGCCGCCGTCTTCGTGCCGAAGCGGCTCATCGTGACCTGGAACGGCTCGGGGCGACCGTCCGCACGGAGCGCTATCGCCTCCCCGTCGAGGACGATCGAATCCACGTCGAGCTCCCGAACGGCGGCTGCGATCTCGGGTATGCGATCGGTGATGTCCGCGAGGTTGCGTGTGAAGAGGCGCACGTCGCCCCCCGCCCGGTGTGCCTGGATGCGGGCGCCGTCGAGCTTCCACTCGATGCTGGCACGGCCGAAGCGGCCCAGCGCGCTCGTGATGTCGTCGGCGGTCTGCGCCAGCATCGGCGTGACGGCGTGTAGCGGCGTGAGCCGGAACCGTGAGAGGCCGGCTGCGCCCGACCCCATTGCCACTGCCGCGACGGTTCTCAGATCGCCCGCGAGCATCGCCGCCCGCCGCACGTCGCGGGCCGGAAGCCCGGCCGCCCTGGCAACCGCGTCGGTCATCACGCCTTCGAGCGCGCCCTGACGAAGCTCGCCGAGGAACAATCCTACGAGCAGCCGCTGCTCCGGCTCGGTCGCGGGCGAGAAGAGCTCCGACAAGGCCTCACGCCGCGCAGCCTGCGAGCCCTTGCCGGAGATTCCTTGGAGCCGGGTCACGGCGGCATCGACGTCGCTGAGCTGGAGCGAGGGTGCCGTCGCGGGCGGCGGCTGCTCCCTCAGCGCCGCCCACCCCACCCCGACCGTGCCCTGCGGCAGCTCGCCTGAGAGGTAGGAGACCGCGATCCCGACCTCGTCGGCAGTCGCGTCGGAGAGGCACTCGGCGAGCAGCGCGACCTTCGCGAGCCGCGACGACGTGGCTGCGACGTCAGCGGACGTCTGAGCGATCCGGGCCAGAAGCATCCACGTCATTCAACCTCGTCGGCAGCACGATCCACACGTCGGCGCCACCCACGTCGAGGTTCGCGGCATGTGCGGTGCCGCCGTGGGCACGGGCAATCGCGGCGACGATCGCGAGACCGAGTCCGTTCCGCCGCGCTCGCGTGCGCCGTCGGCCCGCGCGAAGCGCTCGAAGGCGATCGACGGTTGCGGCGCTGCCCTCGCGGCAGCCGGACCGGTCACGTGCTCGTCCGAGCCGGACACGGCACGCGCAACCGCGACCGCTGCGAACACGGCGACCGGCGCTCTGCCCATGCCCCCGTTCTACGGAAGGCCGATGAGACAGCGATGAGAGCTAGACGACCTGCGCGAGCGCGTCCAGCTCGTCACGATCGAGGCGCCACGCACCCGCAGCGGCCGCGTTCGCTCGCACCTGCTCGGGCCTCGTCGCCCCGGCGATGATCGAGCCGACGCCCGGCGTCGATGCAAGCGCGCAGATCGCGAGCTCGTGCAGTGAGTAGCCACGCTCCTCCGCAAAGCACGCGCACGCTTCGAGGCGGTCGAAGCGCTCGTCCTCGATCTCGCGTCCCGCCAGGCGTGTCCCCTCCGCCGCGGGCACGCCTCGGCGGTACTTGCCCGTCAGGAGGCCGCTGGCGAGCGGGAAGTACGGGATGTACGACACGCCGAGCTCGCGGCAGAGCGGCAGGACGTCCTCGTCGTCGTCGCGCCGGATCACGCTGTAGTGGTTCTGAAGCACGGTGAAGCGCACGCCGCCGAGGTCGCGCGCGACGCGGTCGGCCTCCGCCAGCTGCGCAGCCGAGAAGTTGGAGCAGCCGATCGTGCGTACCCACCCGGCACGCACCAGCTCGTCGAGTGCGCGGAGTGTCTCCGCGATCGGAGTCGACGGGTCCGGCTTGTGGAGGTAGTAGAGATCCACGTGGTCCGTCCGAAGCCGTTCGAGTGACTCGTCGATCGACCGTCGGATGTTGGCGGCCGACCCATCACCATGCTCCTCACCCCAGCCGAACTTCGTCGCGAGCACCACCTGCTCACGGCGTCCCTCGAGGATCTCCCCGATGTAGCGCTCGCTGTCGCCACCGTTTCCGTAGACCGCGGCCGTGTCGAAGAACGTGACGCCGACCTCGAGCGCCGCCTCGACGACAGCGCGCGTCGCCTCGAAGTCGATCCGCCCGCCGAAGTTGTTGCAACCGAGGCCGACGCGCGAGACGCGAAGACCGCTCTCCCCGAGATCGACGAGCTCCACGCGTTCGAGATTAGAGGCCGCCGAGGTCGAGCCGCTGCGGGAGCACGCCTTCGAGTTCGAGCAGGCGGCGCTTGAGGTCGAGCCCGCCACCGTAGCCACCGAGACCGTCCGAGGCGACGACGCGATGACACGGAACGACGAGCGGCAACGGGTTGGTGGCCATCATCACGCCTACCTCCCGCGGGTCGTCGATCCCGGCACGAGCGCCCAGCTCGCCGTACGTGACCGTGGTTCCGTACGGCGCGATCTCGCACAGCGTCTCGAGCACGACGCGGTGGGTGGGCTCGACGTCCGACCAGTCGAGCGGCACGTCGAACTCCTTGCGCTCTCCGCGCGTGAACTCCACGAGCTGTGCGACGGCCACGGCCGCGCTCTCGGCCGCCGCGCCGCCGCCCCGCGGCTCCAGCTCCCCGCCGCCCGGAAGGCGCACGCGTCGGACGCCGGCGTCCGACGCCTCCACCCCGACGATGCCGATCGGTGTGTCCACGCTCGCGCTCGCCGTCATGCGGCCAGCCTACTCGCGGTCCTGCACGACGCCGAAGCCTCGAGCCGCTATCCGACGACCCTGGAATGGGAGCGCGGTAGTGCGGCGACGGAGCCGAGCAGGAGCACGGAGAAGGCCACGAGGAGCCACAGCGACCCCGTGAAGCTTCCGGTGACGTCACGCACGGCGCCGAGCACGACCGGGCTGATCGCTCCGATCGTGTAGCCGAGCCCGAGCATCATCCCGACGAGCGCGCCGACCCGGCCCGGCTCGTCCTCGAGGTCGAGCGGCAAGGTCAGGACGAGCGCGAACATGCCGCCACTGGCGACACCGAGTGCGACGACCCACGCGTATGCCGCCGACGGGACGAGCACGACACCCGTCATCCCGACGACGAACGCCGCCGCCATGCCGGCCAGCCAGGCCCGTCGTCCGCCGGCGCGATCCGACAGCCACGGGACGACGAACGAGGCGGGAATCGCGACGAGGTTGAGCACCGCGAGGAGATTCCCGGCAGCGGTCGTGCTCCAGTCACGCTCGACGTACGAGTCGGGCAACCAGGCGTTGATGCCGTAGTAGGTCGACGCCATCAGCGCGAAAAGCGTGACGAGTAGCCACGCGGGCCGGCTCCGCCAGGGCAGACGTGGCGGACGGCCCTCGAGGCGCTCGTGCGTTGGATCGTGGCGCGTGAGTACGAGCCACACGATGGTCAGGGCGAGCGTGAGGAGCGAGAAGACGGCGAGCGACGCTCGCCAGCCGCCGTACCACCCGGCAAGCGGGACCGCGATCGCGGCCGACACCGCCGAGCCGACCTGGATACCGGTCGTATAGAGGCCGGTCGGGCCTGCGGGGCGGACGGGGAAGTGCTCCTTGACCGCGACCGGCACGAGCGCGCCGGCGAGACCCATGCCCGCGCCGACCGGCCACGTGAGGAGGACGACGAGGGCCGCACTCGGCACCACGGCGCGACCGAGCCCGAAGACGCCGATGAGCAGCAGCGACCACATGATCGCTAGGCGCGTGCCCACCCTCGCCCCGAGAAATGCAGCCGGGGGGGCGAAGAGTCCCATGCAGAGAACGGGAATCGTTCCGAGCAAGCCTACGACCGCATGCGTCGTGTGGAGGTCGCCCTGGATGGCCGGGAGCAGCGGACCGATGCCGACGATTTGCGGTCGGAGGGTCAGCGCGACGAAGAACAGCCCAGCCAGTATCGAGGCCGGGCGCATGGGACCATCTTCCCACTCGCTGCCCGGTGCCGGTGCTAGGCCGCCCCGCCGATCAGCGAGGAGCACAGCGCCCGGTTCCTGGGCGTGGACCGGCTCGCGACGAGTCCGACTCGCATCGCCGAAGGGTGACGCAGTGCGCGACCGCTCAACAGAGTCCCCCACTACTCCGACACGGAAGTGCCACCATTGCGGCGCCTTGAACCCGCGACCTCCAGGGTATGAGAGCGTCCGAGGAGGGTCGGCTCACAACGATTCCCCACTGGGGGAGCGGGCGGAGGCGGAGGAGCCGACCGCCGAGGCCGGGAGGCCCGCCCTGGCTGCCGAGGCGAAGTCATGAGGCCGCGTAGGCTCGACACGAGGCGGACCCGGCCGGTCATGATCCAACCCGACAGGGCAAGCGAGACAAGGAGGGGAGTCATGAAGGTCCTGACCCCGTCACGCGTCATCGCGGCCGCGTCGCTCGCGCTGGCCGCGCTCAGCTTCGGCGTCGCGTACGCGAGTACCGGCAGTGGGAACGGTCCGCCTCAAGGCGCCGGCCCGGCGTGCGTGCACGGCACGGCGCTCCTCGAGCGCAACAAGGCGAACGTCGTTGCGTACTACACGCTGGCGTTCAACGAGAAGAAACCCGAGGAGGCCGTCGCGCTCTACGGCGGCGACATGTACATCCAGCACAACCCGCTCGCGGCGAACGGGTTCCAGGCGTTCATCGACTTCGTGAACTTCTTCACAGCGGGGCCGAATGCCCTGTACCCCAACCTCCACATCGACATCAGGCGCGTCGTCGCGGAATGCGACCTCGTCGTGACCCACGGCATCATCGGTGGGCCGGGAACGGAGGACGCCTTCGGCGACCGCGGCAGCAAGGTCGTGGACATCTTCCGGCTCGACAAGAACGGGAAGATCGTCGAGCACTGGGACGTCCTCGCGCAGATATCCGCCACCTCGGCGAACGGCAACCCGGAGGTGTAGACCGCTCGTGGACTGCGAGCTCGCGATCGTGGGAGGAGGGCCCGCCGGGCTCGCGGCGGCCCTCCTCGCCGCACGGCACGGTCGCAGCACGATCGTGCTCGACCCGCTCGGGGCGGGCGGCGCCCTCCTGAACCAGGAACGGATCGAGGGCTTCCCCGGCTTTCCCGAGGCGGTGCCGGGCTACGAGCTCGGCCCGCGCCTTCAGGAGCAGGCGATGGAGGCGGGAGCCGCACTCGAGCTCGGTGAGGTGACACGCATCGAGTCACGCAACGGCGACTGGGCACTCCTGACCGACTCGCGCGAGCTCGTCGCGGGCGCGGTTGTCGTCGCCACCGGGACTCGGCCCCGCGAGCTGGGCGTGCCGGGGGAGGATCGGCTCGAGGGCAGGGGTCTGAGCCACTGCGCGAGCTGCGACGGCCCGCTCTACCGGGGAAAGGTGGTCGCGGTGTGCGGAGATGGCGACCACGCGCTCGTCGAGGCGCTCGAGCTCGTACGCCACGACGTCCGGGTCGTGCTCATGAGCCCGGAGCAGGCGCTCGGCGGGCAGGACACCTACAGGCGCCGCATCGCCGAAACCGGCCAGATCGAAGTCCGGAACGGGACCGTGATCGAGGAGATCCTCGGCGACGGACAGGTCGACGGCGTCCGTGTGCGCGATCTCGCGAGCGGGGAGTCCACGACCGTGCCCGTGGAAGGTGTGTTCGCGTACGCGGGCCGCGTACCGAACACCCGCCTCCTCGAGGGGCTGGTCGTGCTCGACGACGACGGCTCGGTTCCGGCGGACGGCTGGCTGCAGACGGAGCTGCCGGGGCTGTTCGCCGCGGGCGACATGCGGGCGGGCGCCGTCGGCCAGGCGATCGCTGCTGCCGGCGACGGTGCGACCGCGGCGGTCGCCGCGCACCGGTACCTCGCGGACCGCGCGCCGTGAGAGCCTGGCGGCTCTCGGACGCGTTCGGCATCGACCGGCTCGAGCTCCAGGAACGACTCGGCCCCGAACTCGGGCCGGGTGAGGTGCGCGTTCGGGTCCGGGCCGTCTCGCTGAACCACCGCGACGTCCTGGAGGTCGAGCACGGCATCGCCCCACGACCGGTTCGGCTGCCGTTGCAGCCCTGCTCCGACGCTGCCGGCGAGGTCGTCGAGATCGGCGCCGGCGTCTCTCGCGTCCAGCTTGGAGACCGCGTCGTCAGCATCTTCTTCCAGCGCTGGCTCGACGGCAGCGTGCCGCCGCCTGCAGCCCTTGGCACCGTGCTCGCTGGTGGGCTCGACGGCGTGCTCGCCGACGAGGTCGTCCTGCACGAGGACGGCCTCGTTCACAGCCCCGAGCACCTGAGCGACGAGGAGGCGTCGACGCTCGGGTGCGCCGCGGTCACCGCCTGGCATGCGCTCTTCGCGAACGCACGAACGCAGCCGGGCGAGACGATCCTCGTCCAGGGCACGGGCGGAGTGTCGGTCTTCGCGCTGCAGTTCGGGCTGTTGGCCGGGGCGCGCGTTATCGCAACCTCGAGCAGCGACGCGAAGCTCGAGCGCACGCGGTCGCTCGGCGCGTGGAAGACGATCAACTACGCGACGACAGCCGACTGGGCGGACCGCGCGCTCGAGCTCACCGGCGGAGTAGGCGTCGACCACGTGATCGAGGTGGGCGGCTCGTGGACGACGGACCAGTCGATCAGGGCGACACGCCGCGGGGGCACGGTCTCCCTGATCGGCGTCCTCACGGGCCTCGAGGGAAGGGTCGATCCGCACCCGATCAGCGTCAAGGGCATCCGCGTCCAGGGGATCGTCGTCGGGTCGCGGGCGATGTACGAGGACATGACCCGGGCGATCGCCCTCAGCGGCCTGAAGCCGGTCATCGATCGCGTGTTTCGCTTCGAGGACGCGCGCGAGGCGTTCCGCTACCTCGAGGCGGCAGGCCACGTCGGCAAGGTCGTGATCTCGATCTAGTCAGCGCGCTCCGGTCGACGCGCTCCTTCAGCGCCACTCGTCGATCGAGACCGTTGCCTTCTGCCCCTTGTTCGTGCGGAACTTCGCCCGCATCGGGGAGCCCTGGAAGATGCTGAAGTGCCCGTTCGTCTCGCCGCCGGTGACGACGATGTTGATCCGCTCCGGCTCGAAGACCGGGATCAGCTCGTCGGGCGGCGCCTTCCAGTAGCTCGCGAACGGCTCGACTCCCGCCTCGACCTCCTCATGGATCAGGTTGAGCATGACGTGATCCCAGAACCGTCGCTGCGGGATCTTGGCGTTCTCGTGTATCCAGAGGGCGATCTGCTCCTTCGTCTCGAGGCCGCGCTCGACGAACTCGCGCGCCACGATCGGATCCAGCACGAGCGTGCATCCCATCCCGGGCTCGAGCCCCGAGATCATCGCGACGAGCTTCTCCTGCCAGTAGCTCCGCAGGTACTCGGCCCAGACGTTCCCCCAGATATACGACACGGTGACGGCGCTTTCGTCCGGGGCGTAGCCGTGCTGCACGTGGAACGGCTCCCAGGGGCTCGCCTCCTCGTTCTCGGCGAACGTGATGCAGTTGTAGGAGAAGCTGTTGCCCTGTGAGCCCGCGTACGTCTCGCCCGGCACCGAGCCGCCCTGGAGGTTCTGGGAGAGGAGCCCGAACGCCCGGCCGATCACGGAGTTCGCGTAGTTGTACGGCCCCATCGCTCCGATGCCGCTGTTCATTCCGATCTCGTCGCGGATCGGGCCGTTGACGACGACCATGTTCCCCATCGAGGACATGCTGCTCTGGCGCCCCGTGTCGCCGCTCGAGGCGAGCGCGAGGAGGACGGGGAAGTGCTCGGGTGCGGCCCCCGCCATGACCGCGTTCACGGCCACCTTCTCGACGTCGAAGTGCCAGTACTCCATGCCGATCGTCGGCCGGAGCTTTCCGACCATCTCGTCCCGCGCGTGAGTGGTTCCCGTGAGCATCCACTCGACGCGCTCTTCTGTAGGCAGGACGATCGGGAGGAAGTCGGTGTAGCGGCGCTCCCGAAAGTGCGCGTGCATCTCCTCCTCGCTCGACGCCTCGACGTAGCGCGCTGTCGAGCGGTCCCAGTCCTCACCGCGGAGCTCGTCGGTCGGGATCGGACGGGTGAGCTGGTCGAAGACCTCGGCCATGAACGGCCGACCGTGCACCGGATCGTCGCCCTCCACGTACTGCCGGAGAACGGCCGGAGCGGTGTTCATGAGCGGCGTCGGCACGAACGCCTGCCGCGCGCTCGGCATGCCCTGTGTCTTCACGGTGTTGCGCACGAGATGTGCGAACACGTTGAGGTGGACGCCCACGGTCGGGACTCCGTACTTCGCCTCGAGATCGACGACGTGGCCGGAGACCTCCGGCGCGCAGCCCGGTCAGGTTCCGACGCCGATGATGGCCGCGTCGCCGTCGGCCTTGATGCGCTCGCAGAGCTCGGGATCGGGGATGTGCTGGTTGCGCCAGCGGACGACCTCGGTGCGGATCTCGGGCCGGTGGTCCTCGAACCAGCCGTGCAACTGCGCCATGAAGTTGTCCGAGTTCGCGAAGCCGACATCGACGAGGAAGACCTTCTTCCCCTCGAGCGCGTCGAGGCTCGGCGCCATCCCCTGCGCGTTCACCTTCGGCGGATATCCCTCTGGGTTCAGGACCCTGAACGTGGCCAGTCACGCCTCCTTTGACCGAGTTTTCGATCCTACCAATGGGGTTCGCCCTCCTTCAGCTCGTCGAGCCCTCGTTGCTGGACGTCGCCGCGTCACTGATCGCGACCTGCTGCTCGCCCAGGTAGCTGGAGATCAGGAGCTCGCGGTCGGCCTGCAGCACCTCCGCGCGATCGTGGAGGACGATCTGGCCGTGTGAGAGCACGTACCCGCGGTCTGCGGTCTCCAGCGCGAGTTGGATGTGCTGCTCGACGAGGAGCACGCCACAGCCCGAATCGAGCGCATATTGGTGGACGACAGGCAGGATGCCTTCGACGATCACGGGGGCGAGCCCGAGCGAGAGTTCGTCGAGGAGGAGCAGGCGGGGCCGACTGGCGAGCCCGCGCGCGACCGCGAGCATCTGTTGCTCGCCGCCCGAGAGAAGCCCGACGCGCCGTGTGCGCAACTCTTCGAGCTTCGGGAAGTACTCGTACGCCGCGTTCTCGTCCGGGCGTGCGCCGCGGTAGCCGAGCCGGAAGTGCTCAGCGACGGTCAGGCTGTAGAAGATTCCACGGCCCTCCGGGACGTGCACCATCCCGAGCCGTGCCCGCTGTGTCGGCGAGACACGCGCGAGGTCTCGTTCAGCGAAGGCGATCCGCCCGCTCATCGGACGGACCAGCCCCGAGATAACTCTCAGGGTCGTGGTCTTGCCGGCACCATTGGCGCCGAGCAGCGCGACCACCTCGCCAGGCCCGACGGTCAGGTCGAGGTCGCGTATCACCGCCGCGCGGTCGTAGCCGGCGGTCAGGCTCTCGACGCGTAGCAGCACGTCGCTCATCGAAGCTCCGCCGCGGCCCCGAACTCGGTGGCCGCCCGGCCCAGGTAGGCCGTTATCACCTGCGGGTTGCGACGAACTACCTCGGGCGTGCCCTGTGCGATTACCTTGCCGAACTCGAGCACGACCACGTAGTCGGAGATGCCGAGGACGAGACCCATGTCGTGATCGACCAGGAGCATCGGCGTGCCCGCGTCGACCACTGCGCGTAGCTGTCTCGCTAGTTCATCGCCCTCTCGCGTGTCCAGCCCCGCCGCCGGCTCGTCGAGGCAGAGGAGCCTGGGCTTCGCCGCGAGAGCACGCGCGATCCCCACCAGCTTGCGCTGGCCCTGGGAGAGGTCCTCCGGCATCGCGTCCGCCACCGCGTCGAGCCCGAGGAACTCCAGGGCGGCGTCCGCGTCACCCGTACTCGTAACCGGCCGTGAGAGGACCTCCTTCGTCGTCGACCAGGCCGAAGGGCGGTAGGAGGCGACTGCCAAGTTCTCCCGCACGCTCAGATCGTCGAACAGCTCGATCGACTGCCAGGTCCGGGCGAGCCCGCGCTCGGCGCGGCGGTGCGCTTCCAGCCCGTCCAACGGCTTTGCGTCCAGCTCGACCTGCCCGCGGTAGGGCACGAACCCCGAGATGGCGTCGATGAACGTCGTCTTGCCAGCCCCGTTCGGCCCGATCAGCCCCACGAGCTGACCCTCCCTGACCTCGAGGTTAACCTCATCGAGCGCTCGCAGGCCGCCGAAGTTGACGGAGGTTCCGTTCGCAGAGAGGACGACGGCGCCTGGCTCACGTCGCTGCGGCGGTTGCACGGACACACGCACGGCCGCGACGGTCGGGACGGATGCCTTCGTCTCGGTCGCGGCCGCCTCGGCTGCGAGCCGTTTCTTCTTCCGCTGCTTCTTCTTCCACTCCGTTCCCGCGATCCCCTCCTGGTTGACGAGCAGGGTGATGATCAACGCGAAGCCCCCTACCAGCAACGCCCAGTTACCGGAGAGGCCCAACCAGTCGTCGAAGGCATGTGGGAGCAGCCCCTCCGTCGCCCCGATGCCCGCGATGATCGCGCCCGTGACCATGGTGATGCCTCCGAAATACGTGAACGCGATCAGACCGAGCGCAGTGAGGGCCCCGAAGCGGCTGTAGCTGACCGAGCCGAAGTTGTACGCGTAGAGCCCGCCGGCCATGCCGGCAACGAATGCCGCGATGCCGAAGCCCGCGAGCTTCGTGTTGCGGACGTTGATCCCGGCCGCCGCGGCTGCGCGCTCGTTCGAGCGCACGGCCAGCATCCGCTGGCCCAGACTGGCACGCCGCGTGTTGGCGACGAGCAGGGCGAGAAGGATCGTCGCCGCGAGGACGAGGAACCCGAATACCGGGCTCGGGATCTTGTCATCGAGTCCTCTGAAGGATGCTTGGGGAGACAGGTCGAGTCCGCCGAGCTTCGGCTGCTCGACCGGCGAGCCCGTCGCTTGGCCGCCCCAGCGCGCGTTGAGGAAACCGAACTGCTCGAGGGCGACCGCGGCAGAGAGCGTGACCACGACGAGGCTGACGCCGCGGACGCGCAGAGCCGAGACCGCGATGAGGAGGCCGACGACCGTCGCCGTCGCCGCGCCGATGAGGATCGAGATCGGGAACTCCGCCCAGATTCCGCCGAGATCCGTGGTCAGGTGGGACATCGTGAACCCCGCGACGCCCGCGAGCGCGAGCTGCACGACGGAGATCTGCCCGACGAAACCGACGATGACGACGAGCGAGAGACAGATCACGACGCCGAGCAGCGAGTTGATCAGGGACTGCCGGAATTCGTACGGGAACCCGATCAGCGCGACAGTTCCGACGATCGCTGCAACCACGCTCCACCGCAACAGCCGCTCCGGGCGCGGTACAGCCGGCAGTCGCTTCTCGACCAGCTCTCCGCGGCCGGGCATGCTCGCTCCGCGCAGGAACAGTGCGAGGACGATGACGAGAAAGACGAAGAGCTCGGGTAGCCCCCGGAGCGGTGCGCCGCCTGAATCGGTCGGGAACCAGCTTTGCGTCCCCCAGTACAGAAGGAGCGACTGAATCATGCCGATCGCCAGGCCGGCGAAGCACGCGATGAAGAACGATGTGAAGCCGGCCAGGAGCGCCGCGGCCAGCGCGGGCACGACCTGGAAGGCGAGCGTCTGCGCGTCGAGGGCGATGAGGGGCGCAACGAGGATGCCGAGGCCGCCTGCCACGACGCTCGCGAGCACGGTGTTCGTGATCGCCAGCCGATTCGGGGAGAGTCCGACGAGCATCGCCGAGACCTCGTTCTCCGACGCGGCTCGCGTGGACAGCCCGAAGGGCGTCCACCGGAAGAGCGCGGCCAGCGCCGCCGCAACGACGATCACGATCCCCGTCAGGAGGAACCGGTCGATCGGGACGACTCGGTCGAAGACCGTGGTCGTGTCGGAGGGAAGGACTGCCGGCGCCGACTTCAGCGTGTTCCCGAAGATCACGATCATGCCGGCCTCCAGGACGAGCAGGAGGCCGAGCGACGCGGCCAGCTTGGCGAGCGGAGCCGTGTTCCTGAGTGGGCGGAAGATCGCCAGTTCGATTACCGCACCGAAGACGGCCATGCAGACGAGCGTCAAGACGAACGCCGGCACGGTCGCGAGCTCGAATCCGAAGTAGTCGGTCCTGAGCGCCCAGAAGAGGTACGCGGCGACCATCGCGATGGCGCCCATCGCCACGTTGATGACTCCCGAGCCCCGGTAGACGAGCACCACGCCGAGCGCGATGCTCGCGATGAGCGCGCCCGCACCCAGCCCCAGCAGCGCGAAGAGGATGTTGTCGCGCATCTGTCAGTCGCCTGCGGAGTCGGCGGGCACTCCGGTACAGGCCCGCCGACTCCGCCTTGCAGTTACTCGGCTACTTCACTCCGGGCGGCTTGAGCCAGGTCGACGCTGCCTTCCACTTCCCCTGACCCGCATAGTTGTAGAACTGGGTCATGTTGCTGCAGGCGGCCGGCTCGCCAGGCGACGCCTTGCCGCAGGCGACCTCCGGCGGTCCCAGGACGAGCGGACCCTTGAACGTCTTGAACGCGGCAATGAGCCTCGCCGGTGTGAGCTTCGCGTACGGGATCGTGTTCATGAGGCGCACGGTCGCGAGCAGCTCTTCCCAGGCGCCTTCGGAGAAGACCCAGAGCATGTCCGGCACGTTCGTCCCGTACTGGAGGCCCTTCTTCAGGTAGAGCTTCGACTGCGGGCCGGGCAGGTTCACGAGCGTCTGCGCGATCCCGTAGGTCCACTTCGGGATGTCCCCGCCGGCGTACGCCGCTCGCGGGAGGAACGTGCAGATCGGCGTCGAGAGGATCGGCTTCGAGTAGTTGATTTGGCTGATCGCCCTCGCGAACGGCACGCACGTCGTGAAGCCGAGCGCGGCGACGATCATGTCGGCCTGGCTCGCCTGCGTCGCCGCTCCGATCAGGTCGGTCGCCAGTGGCGGCACCGCGATCGTCGTCACCCTCCGTCCGACCTGCTCCAAGCCCTTCCGCAAGGCGGCGGCAGCCGTGATCGCGCCCGGGTCGTTGGGGTAGACGATGGCGACGGTTCGCACGTTCTTGTGGAATCGCTGCGTATACGTCCCGAACGGCCCGAGTACGCTCGTCTGACTGCCGTTCAGGAAGAAGGCGTTCCTCGCCGTCGGGTCGGCCGGGTTGGCCGTGACGACGCCGACGATCGGGATCCGGCCTCTTACCGTCGCGTAGATCGACTGATTGCCGATCGTGACGAACCCGTAGATGATCGCCTTCACGTTGTTGTTCACCATCTGCTGGCCGCAGCGCACGCCTTCCTCTTCGGCCTGCGCCCAGAAGCACTCGCTGAGCCTGAGCGGATGACCATGGATGCCGCCGAGCTCCGCGTTGACCATCTTCACGCCGGCTCGGATGACGCTCGTTGCCTGCGGGAAGTTCAAGTTCGGCGGGCCGCCCTGGCCGTTGATGTAGCCGATGGTGACGGGCGCCAGATTCGCCTTCGCCTTGCCCTTGCCGCCGACGTACTTCTGGTAGTCGAGCAACTGGGCCGGCGGGCCGACGGCCCCGGTCGCGCCGACGGCCGTGACCATCGCAGTGAGCGCGGCCACCACGGCGAGAAGAACGGTCGCCCGTCTGCGTCGGGCGTCCTCGACGGTCTTACGGTGACGCATAGCTCCCTCCTTGTGCCTGCACTCGACAGCTGACCGAGGTGTCCGTACGCCTCGCGCTCGTCACTGCACGCGCGGGACTCGCAACGGCTCGCAGCGTCGCTCCACCGATCGGCTCAAAGGCCAGACGTACGATCGGCCGAGCGTAACGCGCTCTTGACGAAACTGTCAACAAAAACGTCAGACAGATCGCCGGTCGAGCACGGACGCGAAGATCGGATTCGAGAGGAGGAAGCGAATGGCATCTGCCCGCTCGGCGTCGAGCGGTTCGTCCGGGAACGACGCGAGCATCGCGCGGAAGCGCTCGTCGGCGCCCTCGCGGAACTCCCGGTGCGTGAAGATGTAGAGGTCGTCGCGCCGAATGCCTCGGAGGACGCGCTCGCCACACTCGAGCGGGTCCATCCAGAGCGGCGAGTTCGGACGCTCCTCGAGCTCGCGCTCGAGCTCGACGTACCCCGATTCCGAGAAGCGCTCGGGCCGCGTCCTGCCGCCCTCGCGGATGTTCGTCTGCACCGGCCCGGGACAAAACGCGGAGACCCCTATACCGCGCTCGGCGACCTCGCTCCGAAGCGCCTCCGAGAGGCCGATCAGCGCGGCCTTCGCCGTGATGTAGATCGCCGCGTTGGGGACCGGCAGCACGCCTGCCATCGACGACGTGTTGACGATGTGCCCGCCCTCGCCGCGTTCGAGCAGGCGTGGCAGGAACGTCTGGATCCCGTTGACGACGCCCCCGAGCAGGACCCCGAGGCCCCAGTCCCAGTCGTCGTAACGCGCGAGCGTGACCGGCCCGAGGATGCCCATGCCGGCGTTGTTGCACAGCACGTCTACGCGACCGAAGACGCGCTCTGCCTCGTCCGCCGCACGGGCGAATCCCTCGCGGTCGGTGACGTCCAGCTCGATCGCGTGGACGGGCTTCTCGGAGAACCCGTCGAGCGCGTTCTCGATGTGGTCCCGACGCAGATCCGCGATGACGACGTTCATTCCGGCCGCGACGAACGCCGTCGCCATGCCCAGTCCGATCCCGCTCGCCCCACCGGTGACGAACGCGGTCTTCCCCTCGACCTCCTGCATCAGTCGCCCGGCCAGGACGCGAGCGCGCGGGCCTTAGCCGCGCGCCGGCCATCCTCGACCGCGAGCCTGTCCGCGGGCACCGTCTCCTCGGGGAAGGCCGCGAGCGTCTCGTCGAAGATCCCGCGCAGCTCGTCCCGGTGGTCGGGATGGGTGAAGACATAGAAGTCGTTCTGCCTGATCGCGTCCAGCACCTTCTCGCCGATCTCGTCGGGGTCCATCCCGGCCTCGTGCAGCCCGGGCAGGATGCGCATGAACTCCTCGTCGGCGGGCGTTGTGTCCGTCGAGAGCTCGGGCGGACGAACGAGGTCGCTCTCGTAGATCTTGCTCTTCACGAGGCCCGGGCAGACCATGGAGACGCCGATCCCGTGCGGCAGCAGGCTCCAGCGCAGCGCGTCCGAGAGCCCGTGCACGCCGAACTTCGCGGTCGTGTAGATGCCCGCGCCGGGGCCCGCGATGAACGCGGCCATCGACGCGGTGGTGACGACGTGCCCGCCATCCCTACGCGCCTTCATCCGCGGGACGAACGTGACGACGCCGTTGACGACGCCCCCGAGATTGACGCCGAGCACCCAATCCCAGTCCTGGTACGTCGCCTCGGAGAGGTCGTTGAAGAGGTTGATCCCGGCGTTCAGGCACAGGACATGGACATGCCCGAGGACACGCTCGGTCTCGTCGGCTGCGAGCGCGAAAGCCTTGCGGTCGGTCACGTCCAGCTGGACTGCATGGACGGCGTCGCCGAGCTGCGCCTTCGCGCCCTCGAGGTGATCGGCCCGGATGTCGGCGATCGCCACGCGCATGCCTGATCCGAGGAACGCCTTGGCCATGCCGAGCCCGACTCCGCTCCCGCCTCCGGTGATGAAGGCGACCTTGCCCTCGACGTCCCGCATGCCTTTTGGGACCCTATAGGCTCGGTCGAGATCGATCCCAGCGTCTAGAGGAGGCCCCATGGCGACGAGGACGACGACGAGCGTGGTGCGAGCGGACGTCGTGGGCAGCTTGCTGCGACCGGAATACCTCGGCGAGGCGAGGGCGGCCGCGCTGGCGGGCACCCTGGACGCCGCCGAGCTACGCGTACTCGAGGACAGGGCCGTCCTCGAGGCGATTGGACTGCAGGAGGGCGCCGGAATCGAGGCGATCACGGACGGCGAGTACCGGCGCCACGGCTGGATCGCGCTGATCCCCATCGTCGACGATCCGCTCTTCCGGGCGCCCGTCTCGGGCTTCGAGTTCCTCGACGCCGAGTCGGGCTGGCGCAACCTCTGGAAGACGGGCGCGGGCGAGCCCGCGGATACGTCCGGCCTGCCGCCGCAGGAGCCATTCGTGACGCGTCGCCTCGAGGTCGACCGCGACATCGTCGAGGACGAGTACGCGTTCCTCAAGGCGAACGCGCGCGTCCGCACGAAGTACACGATCCCCGCGCCGAGCTGGCACCGGATCTACTGGCATCCTGAGCACTCGAAGGGCGCGTATTCGACGTCGGACGAGTTCATCGAGGACGTCACTCGCATCCTGCGTGAACACGTCATCGATCGGCTGGTCGAACTCGGCTGCGACTACATCCAGATCGACGCGCCCAACTACGCGCAGTGGCACATCGAACCGGCCAACCGCGCGGCCTTCGAGGAGCACGGGCACGACATGACGCACGAACTCGTCGCCGACGCCGAGTTCGACAGCATGGTCTTCGAGGGGTTGACCGGCGTCACGCGCGCGATGCACATGTGCCGCGGCAATGCCCCGGGCGGCATGTGGGCCGCGAGCGGGGGCTACGAGGCGATTTCGAGCGAGGTATTCCCGCGCCTCACGAACCTCGACCGGCTCCTCCTCGAGTACGACTCGGACCGCGCCGGCACCTTCGCTCCGCTCTCGGACGTCCTCCCGCACCACCAGGTCGTGCTGGGGCTGGTGACGACGAAGGACGGGACGCTGGAGGACGCCGAAGACCTCCTCGCGCGGGTCGAGGAGGCAACGCAGTACGTGCCGCTCGAGCGGCTCGCGATCAGCCCGCAGTGCGGCTTCGCGTCCGGCGCAGTGGGCGTGATGACCGCCGCCCAGCAGGAGGCGAAGCTCAAGCTGATCGGCGATATCGCGCGGCGGGTCTGGACGTAGCAGGCACAGAGCGTTGAGAGCTGCTGCGAGCACACCTCGGTGAGGTGACGAGGTTAACCCGGCCGCGTGGCGAGCGGCCCTGAGAGTCTTTGAGCACGCATACGGGCGTGCGATTGCGCCGGAAGCGGTAGACGACCCGTGGTGCTGCCGGACTCGCCCGAGGCAGTGGTCGCCCTGCCGTGGGCGCAGATGAAGGAGTTGGCGGCTAGATATGCCGTTGACCTTCATAGTGGAAGTTGCCCTTCCCACGTCCACCCTCCTGGCGAGGTTGTCGCATCACGGGCCTGAACTCCAAACGCCCCATGCTGGTCGCGGGCCTGATCGTCGTCATCGCGAGCAGCTTCCTGGGGCTGGTCTTCCTCTTCGCGACCGTGCTCGCGGCCAACCAATGTGGCGCGTTCGGTGACGCCTGTGACGACGACGGAACCACGTCTACCACCTTCTTCGTCATGCTGGCCCTCACGTTCCTGGCAATCGTGGCATTCATCGTTGGCCTCGCGCTCTTGATCAAAGGTTTCAGTCGGCGCAACTGACCCCCGGCACCCCCTCCCCTCACGAAGCGCTCGGGGGGCGGTGGGGCCTTGACGGCGTGCGGGACTCAACGTCCTCTGGGAGCGACTATCCTGCAAGCTCACCGGACGAGTACCGGCGGCCACTGGGCGCCTTCACTGTCCATTCGCAGGATCAGGGAGGTGCGTCATGGCAATAGGCGGAGACAGGCTCACGTTCGGCAACGGCGGAGCGTTCATGCAAGACACGCGTCGCGACGTGGAGCAGTATCTCGCGCGTGGCCGCACGCGCTTGAGGGGGTCGCTACTTCTCTTCGCAAAGGTTCCCGTGGCGATCGGGCTGACTGTCGTCTCGTGGGCGGTGCTCGTCTTCGTGCGGCCCGGTGTTGCGGGAGCGCTCCTTTGTCTCGCGGGACTCATACTGGGCGCGCTGCTGACGGCCTTCTGTGTGCAGCACGACGCCAACCACGGCACCTACTTCCGGCGTCGCCGCTACAACCACCTGCTCGGCTGGACAGCAGACGCGCTCCTCGGCTTCTCGAGCTACGCGTGGCGCGTGAAGCACAACATCGCCCACCACACGTACACGAACATCGACGGCTTCGACGACGACGCCAGGCAGGTGCCGTTGGCTCGATTCGCGCCGTCCCAGGCGCCCAGGCCGTGGTACCGGTTCCAGCACCTCTACATCTGGCCGCTGTACACGCTGATGGGCCTGCGCTTGCAGATCGTGGGCGACCTCGCCGCGTTTGCACGTGGCACTGTCGGAAAGAGCGCGCTGAGAGTGCCCCGAGGCTGGAATCTCGTTGGAGTGATCGTTGGCAAGTGCATCTTCTTCACTTGGGCCATCGTGATCCCGCTTCTCGTGTATCCCTGGTGGGCTGTGGTCGGCGTCTACCTCGGCTTCGCGATGATCACCAGCCTGATCATGGCAACGACCTTTCAACTCGCGCACTGTGTCGAGGAGGCCGCATTTACCTCAGCGGAGGAGGCGTTTGCCACGCGCCCGGTCTGGGCCGTCCACGAGGTCGAATCGACCGTCGACTTCTGCCCGCGCAACCCCGTGCTGACATGGGCGTTGGGGGGCCTCAACTTCCAGATCGAGCACCACCTGTTCCCGCTCCTGCCGCATACGCACTACCCCAAGGTCGCCGAGATCGTTCGGCGCAACTGCGCCAAGCACGGCATCCGCTACTCGTCACAACCATCACTGCGAGCCGCGCTGCGTTCGCACTTCTTGCACCTCCGCGCAATGGGCCGACTGGGGATACCCGCCGAGATCGAGATGGGCTAATCCGTCGCTCGGCCTCGCTCTCCGGCGTCGGCGTCGGCGAGAAGCAAACGCCGCGCCCCGGTCAGCGGCCGCGAGCGAATCAGGGGGCGGCTGCGGGGGCAGGATTTGAACCTCCGCAGCATGCGTGGGGGGCCTCAGCTGGGCCCCCCAACGCATCTTTCGGATGTGACTGCTACGGGACGAGTGCGCCGTCCACGAAGAGCTGGATTGCACCACCAGCCAACCCGGCTGGGTCGACGCCGTCCGTACCCGCGAGCGTGTTGATCTCGAGTTTGTCGCTCGCAGCTTCGGAGTGAAGGATGCCGACCGTCGCCGCGAGGCCGCTCGCCTTCACGCCACCGGCGTCACCGGTGACTGCGATTGCGTCGTTGCCGTTGGTCCCGTTGACGACGACGCGATCGGCGCTCCCGTCTCCTGCGCTGCCGCCGATGGTGCCGGCGAGGTCGACATTCACGCTGGCCACGTCGGTTCCCGTCAGGTCGTTGACGGTAACGGTGTCGGCGCCCCCCAGAGCATTGAAGTCCACCCGCTCCACACCACGGGTGTCCATCGTGATTGTGCCCTGGGTCCGGAAGAACCGGAGACGGCTTCCGTTTGCCGACAGATCGACCTGCTCAGGGCCGCCTGCGCCGTTGAAGAGCATCGTGTCGGCACCGTCCTGGCCCTCGACCACGTCGCTCCCGTCACCTGGATCCCAGACGAAGGTGTCGTCGCCGCCACCCATGAACGACACGTCGTTGCCACGGTTGCCGTCGATGGAGTCGTTCCCGTCGCCGCCGAGCAGCAGCTCCGCTCCGGAGCCTCCGGCGAGGGTGTCAGCCCCGGCTCCACCGTCGATCGTCGTCGGGATGTCGCTGAAGGCACCGTTGCTTTCGTCGATACGGACGAGGTCGTCGCCGTCACCGGCGTTGAGCTCGATTCGTGCGACCTCCTGGCGGGCGAAGTCGTAGTCCGCCGAGCCGTCATCGCCGACGTCGAGCTGGAGAACACCGGCATCGCCGGCCTCCAGGCGAAGCGCAATCCTGTCGCTCCGCTTCGTGCCCTCGATCGCGAGCAGGCCGCCCTTGAGCTTCGGATGCTTGATGGGCATCACTTCGGGAGCCGCAGCGTCGGCGTGCCCGGCCACGGCGGCGAGAGCTGCCGCAACCGCCACGGCCGCAACCGCCAGTCGGCCGGCCTTCGCGGAGCGGACTCCCCTGTGTCGAATCATGTTCTTCATGGCTCTTCCTTCCCGATTTGATGACTTCTTGTGGGCTAAGACACCGGTTGCCGTCGTCTATTCCCTCGAGTGCTATGCGGCCTTCAAGAGCGACTCGTCGGCACGGAACGTGGGGAGCGCGAAGCGCGCCCGTGCGCGCAGCCCGAGTTCCTCAGCGATCTGACTCGAGCGACCGGGCCGGGCGGCGATCACGATCTCGTCGGCCGGGAACGTCGATAGCGCGTCCGCGATAGCAAGCAGCGGATCGCCGTCGCCCGCACGACCCTCGGCGTGAATCCCGCTCTGCTCCATTCGGTCGGTGACTGCGGCCGCGCGCTCCTCCGCGCGACGGCGCGCGCCGTCCTCGTCCGACAGCCACCGCCGGAGCCAGGAGTTCAGCGCCGGCGCCACGACGAGCACCTTGGTGCCGGGCAGGTGCGTCGGAATCACGGCGTCGAGGGCGACGACCAGCACGTTCCGCTCCCGAGCTCCGTCGCCGGGACGCCGATCGGTCTCCTCGCCGTGCGTGTCATCGATCAGCACGTTCATTTCGTGTCCCCTTTTCTGCGGTGATGACCTCTCGCCACTGAAGACACCGACAGCCCGGGCTCTATTCCTGACGCGGAGGCATCGGACTGCGCGTGTGAAAATCGCGTCGCAGGCGGGAATAGCCACGCCTGAAGGGGGTCATTCAGACTGTGAGAGCTATGAGACGTCGCAGAGAAGACGAGAACGGGGCCCAGGAGGTCGCCGAGCTGGCGGCGCTTGCGGACGGAACGCTCGCGCCGGAGCGTCGCGTGGCGCTCGAGGCACGAGTAGCGGCGTCTTCGGACCTCACCGAGCTGCTCGCCGAGCAACAGCGGGCGGTGACACTCATGCGGAGTGCTGCGGATGACGCAGAAGCACCGGCGGCTTTGCGGGCACGCATCGAAGCTCAGCGACGCGGGCGCCGCGGGGAAGCGCCGCGTCGTCTACTCGTGATCGGAGCCTCTGCAACCGCCGTGCTGGCGGTCGCCATCGGGCTGAGCGTGTTCCGTTCCGACAGGTCCCCCGAGCAATTCCGTGCCGCCCTTGCTCCGACCGCGCTCCTTCCCGACGCCAGGGGCGACGCGACACTCACCAAGACAACGTCGGGTTGGAGAATCGAGCTCGACGCCACCGGACTCCCCCGTCTCGAGAACGGGCGTTACTACCAGGCATGGCTGCGCAACACCGCAGGCGTCCTCGTTCCGATCGGGACGTTCAACGAGGGCCGTGAGGTCACGCTCTGGGCCGGCGTGCCGCCGACTGACTTCACGACCCTCAGCGTCACGCGCGAGCAGGCCGACGGCGATCAGTCGTCATCGGGCGAGAAGGTGCTCGTCGGAACGGTCGATACCGGCGACTCAGGCTGAGTCGCCCTCGATTCGGCGCACCACTTGCTGCCGAGCTCGGTACAGGCGGCTCATCACTGTGCCCTCGCGGATGCGCAGTGCGTGCGCTGCCTCCTTGTAGGAAAGGCCGGTCACGTCGACCGCCACGAGAACGTCGCGGAAGTCATCCGGAAGTGCGGCGATCGCCGCATAGAGTTCGCGTGCGTCGAGCGCGGCCTCCGGGTCCCGCGCGTGCGGGTCGGCGACGAGGTCGAGCTGGTCGGGCAGCGCGTCGGGACGGAGCCGTCGGCTCTCGGACCGCTTCTTGTTCAGGAACGTGTTGCGCAGTGTGCGGAGGAGGTATCCGAGATCGTCCTCGTTACGGAGCAGGCGTGGGCGGGCCAGCACACGCGCGTACGTCTCCTGGACGAGGTCCTCGGCGTCCTCACGCGAGCCGCTGAGAGCCCATGCGGCCCGGTAGAGCCGGTCGATGTGGTCTCCGAGCCGGGTGGGGTCGAGCGTGCGCTCCATCGGGTGATCGCCGACGCGGTCGGTGCGTCCGCGCGAGCATAGATCCGGATACGTGTGTCCTCGGTTCCACTACATCGTGGCGCTGGACGCGCGCGAGCTCGGAGTTGGTCGCCATGAGCGAGATCGTTCCCCGAAGCATGATCCGGGGACAGCAACAACCGCCGACACGATCGAGTTCATGGTCGATCAGTTGCACACATCGACGCAAGATTGGCGCGTGAATCCAGTCGGTCATCAACATCCAGAAGGCGTATTCCCAGGCCCTTCTTGTCGATCGAGCGACGCTACGGGAGGCGCAGATCGCCGGTCGGGCGTGGGTTCACGACGTTGATCGGCTTGCCCGCGGCGAAGGCGTTGATCTGGTCGAAGACGTCGGCGAACTGGAGCTCCCACTCCTCGTGGGTGACGTAGCCGATGTGCGGCGTGCACAGGACGTTGTCCATGTTCAGCAGCGGGTGCGACGCGTCGCGCAGCGGCTCCTCGTCGAACACGTCGAGCGCCGCCATGCCCGGCCGACCGCTCCGCAGCGCTTCGACGAGCGCGCCGCGGCTCGATCAGGCCCGCACGGCTCGTGTTGACGAGCAGTGCGCTCGGTTTCATCCGCCCCAGGTCCGCCTTCGTGACGATGCCGCGCGTGGCCGGGACGAGCCGCATGTGCAGCGACAGCACGTCGCAGCCGGCGAAGAAGTCCTCCTTGCTCGCGGCCGCTTCGAGTCCGTCGGCGTGCGCCCGCTCCAGCGACTGCGGCCGAGCCCACACGAGGACACGCATGCCGAACGCGGCGCCGTAGCCGGCGACGACCCTCGCGATCCGGCCGTAGCCGTAGAGGCCGAGCGTCTTGCCGATCAGCGAGTGGCCGACGCCTGCCTGCCACTCACCCGCCCTGCACGACGCCACCTGCTGCGGGATCTGCCGCATCGCCGCGAGCACCAAGCGCCCAGGTGAGCTCGGCAGTCGAGTACGACGGCGAGCCCGCGTGCAGGTTCGAGCAGACCGTGATGCCGAGGCGCGTGCACGCCTCGACGTCGATGTGCGGGTAGACGCTGCGCTGGCTGATCAGGCGCAGGTCGGGCAGACGCTCGAGCAGCGGCGCACGGATCTCGGTGCGCTCGCGGATCAGGACGAGCGCGTCGAAGCCCTGCAACCGCTCGGCGAGCGGTTCGGTCTCCTGGACGTGGTCCGTGAAGACCGTCACCTCGTGGCCATCGAGCCTCTCGAAACACGGCAGCGTCCGCAGCGTGTCGAACCAGTCGTCGAGGATCGCGACCTTCATTGCGGCGGAGGTTAGGCCCTCGACTCAGACGAGGCGAGCAGCTGGCACTCACGTCCGGGCGGGGCGCTTGCCCGCGATTAGTCGCCCATCCGAGCGGCGGCGCCACGCGTGAGGTCACCACGGGGACGATCTCGAACTCCACGAGGTCGCTCCAGTTGAAGATTCACTCGTCGAACAGGCTCGTGCCCTCGATTTCCATCAGCTGGAAGCAGCGTTTGAGATCGAGCTCGTCCACCCAGCTGTCCAGATACCGGGAATCGAACCCGCGCGACGTTCCCGCCGCCCTACTGGTGGGCGAGTTCGAATCCCGTATGGGTTCGAATCCCGCTCGGATTCCGAACCATCTTCTCGACCCGGCTCTTCGAGCTGGACGCGTAGCTCACGCTCGATGGCGCACCCATGAGGCTGCCCTCAAGGTGCCGCTAGGCGATGCGTCGGCGCGACCGCGGGGGCGGTTGTAGGCGTCGGTCGCCTCGCGCTCTCGCCCCTCGTCGTTAACTACAGAACTGTCGGCCCCGATGAGTTTCGCACTGGTTTCCAGTCTGGATCCCAACACGCGATCAACGCACGGAGGAGAGCATCATGACCGCTACCTACACCTTCGACGTCTTTTCCAGCCTCGACGGCTTCGGCGCCGCCAGCGGCAACTGGACCGGCTACTGGGGCAAGCAAGGCCCCGAGCTCCTCGACCATCGCCTCGCCCTGTACGGCGAGGAGCAGCGGATGGTCTTCGGAGCCAACACGTATCGGGCGTTCGCGCGGATGCTGGCCTCGAGCACCGAGGAGTCCGAGGTGCGTGACCCATGGGTCACACGGATGAGGAACCTGCCGGCAACGGTGGTGTCGACCACGCTGGAAGGATCCCTCGACTGGCCGGATGCGAACGTCGTGAGCGGCGATGCCGTCGACGTCGTCGCTCGGCTCAAGGAGGAGTCCGAGGTACCGTTGCGCTCGCACGGCAGCCTGTCGATGAACCGGGCGCTGATGGCCGCCGGACTGGTCGACCGCGTCCAGGTGACGCTCTTCCCTGTGATCACCGGTCAGACCGGGCTGGACCCGATCTTCCAGGGTGCAGCCGACTTCGACCTCGAGCTGATCGAGCGCCGGACGCTCGACGGCGACACCCAAGAGCTCATCTACCGACCCACCCTGCATGTCTGAGTCTGTCAATGCATCCCACTGGTTCAGAGACCCGGCGGGCAACATCCTGTCCGTCCTCGAGGAGGGGTGATGGTCGTCGAATACATCCGCTACCGCGTCGCCCCTGATCGGAGCGACGAGTTCGAGCGCGCGTACAGCAAGGCCGCAGCCTCCCTGGATGCATCGCCGCACTGTCTTGCGTATGAGATCGCCCGTGGCATCGAGGATCCCGAGACGTACGTCGTCCGTATCGAGTGGGACTCGGTCGAGGGCCACGAGCAGGGCTTCCGCAAGAGCTCCGACTTCGGTGAGTTCTTCAGCGCCGTGAAGCCGTTTTTCGACGACATCGAGGAGATGCGCCACTACCAATCGCTGCTTGACGACTCGGGGGCGCACTCATGACGTACCGAACCGACGACGCGTCGGCCGCCGATGACAGCCTGTCTCAGTTGCGCACTGCGCTCGCCGGAGAGGTCATCGGCCCCGCTGATCCCGAGTACGAGAGGGCACGCGTCTGTTTCAACGCGCTCGTCGACCGTCGCCCGGCGGCGATCGCTCGATGTCTCGGGCCGACAGACATCGCGACCGCGTTCGACTTCGCGCGGACGCACGAGTTGGAGGTCGCCGTGCGCGGCGGCGGACACAACCCGGCGGGACACTGCATCCTCGACGGCGGGCTCGTCATCGACCTCTCGCTGCTGCGGACAGTGGAGGTCGACCCGCACGCACGGACTGCGCAAGCGCAGGGTGGATCCACCTGGCTCGACTTCGATTCGGCCACGCAAGCACTTGGCCTTGTCACCCCTGGCGGTGTCGTCGGCTCCACGGGCGTATGCGGGCTGACGCTCGGCGGCGGGATCGGTCATCTCACTGCCCAGTACGGCCTGACCTGCGACAACCTCGTGGGCGCCGAGCTCGTTGCTCCGGACGGATCCGTGATCAGGGCGAGTTCCGACGAGAACCCCGAGCTGCTCTGGGGCCTCCGGGGAGGGGGCGGGAACTTTGGCGTGGTGACGCGACTGGAGTTCCGCCTCGAGCGTCTCGACCGGGTCGTTGGCGGCCTACTCGACTTCCGCGGTAGCGCAGTCGCAGACAACCTCCGCCGCTTCCGCGACCTCGTGGCAAGCTCCCCGCCCGACCTCAGTTGTCAGGCGATCGTGGCGCTGGACGAGTCGCTGCGCCCGCGCTAATTGTCGCGCCCTGCTACACGGGCACGGACACGGATCCTGGGGAGCTGCGGGAACTGCGCTCGTGGGCAGGGCTCGTGAACGACGGTGTCTCTGCACGGACGTTCCTCGATCAGCAGCTCGTGTTCGATTCGCCGTACGGTGAGAACAGGCATTACTGGAAGGGCCATTTCGTCAGCGAGCTCACCGACGAGCTGATCGACGAGCTGCTCGATCGCCTGCTCGCGTTCGGTCGACCACCCGTGCATGTCCTGATCGAGTCGCTACATGGGGCGCCGAAGGCAGCCGATCCGGCTCTCGGGCCGATTGCGTATCGCGACGCGGCGTTCAACGTCAGCGCAATGGCCGTCTGGGCCAATGCCGACGAGGACGAGCAGCACATTGCTTGGGCTCGCGACACTGCGGCGGCGATCGAGCCGTGGTCCCTCGGTGGCGGCTACGCCAACTACATGCAGGCCGACGAACCGCTCGAGCGTATCCGTGCGGCGTTCGGCGAAGACGCCTTCGAACGGCTGCAGGCTCTCAAGCGACGGTATGACCCGAAGAATGTCCTGCGCCGCAACCAGAACATCCCTCCGGATGGTCCGTGACGATGACTGCGGCCGCAGCCTGAGCGCTCAGTCGCTCGTGTACTCCGCGCTTCGTTCTCGGCGCGTGGAGAGTTCCGCGCGTGCAAGGAGCACACACGCGCGATAGGAGGTGTAACCAGCCCTCGCGACGTGCTCGGTGATGGGGGCCTGCTCGCGGGGGACGCACTCGATCCGAGGCCCCGCACGTGCGGGGCCTCGGCGATCTCGTAGCGCCTTCCCGCGGCTGCTCAGCTGACCTCAACGACAGGCGCAAAGCCGCCGTAGATCAGGCGCTTGCCGTCGAACGGCATGGGGTTCTGGTCGGGCTGGGTCCGAGGATCTTCCATCATCTTCGGCATGGCCTTGTCACGGGTCACCTTGTCAGGCCACTCGACCCAGGAGAAGACCACCGTCTCGTCGTCCTTCGCCTTTACGGCGCGCCGGAAGTCGGTAACCGTGCCCTCGGGAACGTCGTCGCCCCAGCACTCGAGAACCTTCGTCGCGCCTAGCTCGACGAACACGGAATCGCCCTTCTTCGCGTGGTCGATGAACTTCTGCTTGTTGGCCGTCGGTACGGCCGCTACGAATCCGTCGATGTACGTCATCGCGGTTCGCCTCCTCTCATGAGGTGGTCACGGTAGGACTGCCCCACCATGTCGCACACGAAACCTCCCGTTCGGATGGCCCACTGTGAACGATTGCGCCCAACCGGCTGGTTGGCTGGTGGCTCGCCGGGAGTGCTCAGGTCCCTTAGGGGCGCGACTCAGGTGAGGTGCGGGAATGTCCCTTGAGCCGGCGCGCGTTTGTCGGCTCTGGGCCCAGGTGGAGTCTATGCCGAGACGACCCAGAGGAGCCCTGTCATGCGAAAAGCCCCGCAAGCGGGGCTTTTCAGTAGCGGGGGCAGGATTTGAACCTGCGGGACCTCCGGGTTATGAGATCGTACGAGGGAGGTCTTCTCACACCGATTCCGCACTGTTGAGCGGAATTCGGTCATGTGAGATCACCTGAAATCACCCCCCGCGGGTAGAAAGTTGGGTAGAAGCACTCGAAGCGCGATTAACGTTTGCGGCGACTCCGCCCCGGTCGGCTGGATCCCCCATCGACGACCCGGGCCGGGCCGCCCTGCGGGTCACCTTCCACGTGTGCTCGCGCATGAGCTCCTTCACGTGCGCCGTCCGCGCCACGACATTCTTGAACTCCATGTAGACGAGCTGCGAGACGAGGCCGTAGACGAGGAACCAGCGCCTACGTCGGCGCAGCTCGGGGGTTGCAAGCCGCCACGCCGTCCAGGCCTGGAAGACGCCTGCACTGAACGTGAATGCGGTCGTCGCAAGGAACACCGGTACGACCCAGGAGATCGGCGGCTCGCCTCGCAGGTACCAGAACACGAGGATCGGGAAGATCTGGAGCGAGATCCACGGGTAGACCTCGCGCCAGCCGAGCAGGTAGGCGAATCCCAGTCGCTGTCGGACACTCAGGCGGCGGTTGCGCAGCACCTGACGGAGGTAACGAAACGAAACCTGCGACCACCCCTGCGCCCAGCGCAGACGCTGGCCCCAGAGGGCGGGCACGCCGTCCGGTGCGAGCTCTGTCGACACGAGGCCTGGATCGGAGACGATCAGCCCGCCGTCCGCCAGGACGCGGATGGACGAGTCGATGTCCTCCGTGAGCATGAACGCACGCAGCCTCGTTCGCTTCAGGACCGAGGTCCGCCAGTAGCCATTGGAGCCTCCGAAGATCCCGAAGCCGTGGATCCGCGCCCGGCCGGGGTGCGCCACTGCATAGATCGCCTCGAACTCGGTCGCGACGAGCTTCTGGATGACGCCGTCCTCGCCGTTTCGCACGACGCAGTGCCCTTGCACGACGTCGACACCGTTCGACAACCAGTGCCAGGCGCGGCGGAAGGAGCCCGGAGCCGGGTGGTGGTCGGCGTCGAACACGGCGACGAACTCGCCGGTCACCTGGGCGAGTGCTGCATTGACGTTCTGGGCCTTGGAGCGGCTCCAGTTGACACGCAGTGGGGACGAATCGCGAGTCACGAACGGCAATGGCACGAAGATCGTGTTCGACCGGTAGATCCTCGGGGGTGTTGTACGCGAGGATCACCTGGAGCTGGTTGTAGTCGTGTTCGAGGAACGCCTCGACAGTTTCGACGATGGTGTCCGCCTCGTTCGGCAGATACGCGGCGATGACCGCACTTGCCTGCGGATACCGTCCTCGGGGAGTTTCCGGCGGCCGTCGCGGGCGGTAGGCGGCAAGACACTCGACCCAGATCGCGAGCGCGGTGAAGGCGAGCGCACCCACGACCATGAGGTAGACGACACTGGTGATGTCGAGCCCGGCCCGGTCGAGTGCCCAGTACGCGACTAGCGGCAGGCCGAGGCACGCAAGCTGCTGAGCGACGACCTGGAGCGGTGTGCGGCGCCGCTCGAGCCAGCTGCGGAAACGCCCACGGCCGAGCGTGCCTGCGTCGAGGCTGCTGCGCCATCGCTTCGCCTGGAGGTCGAGCTGTTCGGCGGCGTGCATGGTGGCCGTCCAGGCGCGTGACTCTCCAGCGTCCGGGTCTGCTCCCTCGAGCTCTGCGAAGCCGATCACTGGCGTGAGCTGCAGGTTGCAGCCCTCGACGGCGAACGTCTGAGAGTGCAAGGTGCTGACGAGCCGGTTGAGTCTCGCTTGCGCCGCCCGGAGAGGGGTGTCCGGGAGGAGCAGCGCTAGCTGACCTCGCGACAAGCCGACTTCATCGAGCGCTCGCCCGTCTGTGCGGACCAGCTCGACCACCTCTGCGAGAACGGCGTCCTGTGCGCGTTGCCCGAGCTGGTCAGCCACCTCGGACAGCTTGTGCAAGGCGAGGTACGCGAGACACGCGGGGCGGTTCGTCAGCCGGACACGCTCGGACTCCCGCCGTATCGCAAGCGCAAGGTTTTCCTCGGTGAGCGCGCCAGTGATCGGGTCGCGGAGCATGTCGGCCCGCAGCACCGCCCGACGCTCGAGGCAAGCCCGAATCCGCGCACCGAGCTCACCTGCTCGCGCGGAGTAGGAGACGACGTCGGCGGCTCCCCGCTCAAACGCCACGAACATTCGCGCCGAGTTCCCCGGCAGCGTGAGCACGATCGTCGGCACGGACTCCCACCGCTCGTTCCCGCTCAGTCGATCGAGAAGCTCGAAGCCCTGGAGATCACCGGGAACAATGACGAGATCGGGGAGGGCCGCGCGCAAATGTGCGAGCGCTTCGGTGAGGTTCGCAGCCTCAAGGGCGACGTAGCCGTGATCGCGCACGAGAGCCGTGACGAGCCGCCATTCGGGCACCGAACTCCTGAGCAGCAGAATCGTCTGCCTGCGCCGCGGACGCCCCGTCTCGTCCGCGCGCGCGTACGCGTCGCCCCAGAGTGCCGCAGACCCCGTCATGGACAGGCTTATCGGCGCCCGACAATGGCGACGTTAGCCTTCGAGCCGGTCGATACGCCGCGAGGTCTGCCAGATTCCGCACGTCCGGCGACCGCAGCAGGGATCGACATACCTGGACCCAAGATCGGGGGATTGATCCACGGCGTCGAGCAGCCGACGTTCCACGCGCGGACGTCGCGCCACGCGGTCGCGGCGGATGTCACGAGACAAAGGAGCCACATGCGAACACTGAAGGCATGGACCAGCGTCGGCGCCGTCGTCGCGCTCATGCTTGCGGCGCAAGCGGCCGGGGCTCGCCCGGACGCCGCGACGTCGCTACGTGGTCGGATCGCTCGCCGTTCCGGGCGTGAGCACCGGTCTCGTGCTCAAGGACGGGCAGCAGGTCACGGTCACGGCGACCGGCACGATGTGCCCATGGGGCAACGCCTACTGCGTCGGCCCGGATGGGAATGCGTCGTGGGCGACGACCGACAGTTGGTACGGCGGGTACCTGCTCCCGGGCGCGCCTGCGTGGGGGCTCGTTGGTCGCGTCGGGAACGGGCCGTGGGTCCAAGTCGGCAGCGGGCCGACGACGCTGTCGGGGACGGGCGAGGTCGTGTTCGCAGCGAACGACGACCTGTTTCCCGACAATACGGGCAATTTCGTTGTGTCGTACGAGTGCCGGCCCGGCTGGGGGCACGGCGACGACAACCACCTGCATTGCGGCCCGTCGCGCGCCGAGAAGAAAGATCCGCCGCGTCGTTAGGCGGACGAAGGTACCGCTTGAGGGGAGGCTCGGAGGTGCCCGCGTTGCGACTCTAGAAACCGAAAAGCCCCGCAAGCGGGGCTTTTCAGTAGCGGGGGCAGGATTTGAACCTGCGACCTCCGGGTTATGAGCCCGGCGAGCTACCAGACTGCTCCACCCCGCGTCGCGGCCGGGAGTATAGCGCCTCGGCAGCCGATTCCACGTTGACGCGGGCTGCTCCGTACGTCGCGACATAGGCACCAGCTCGGGACGGGCGCCAGTGCGGCAGCCCGATCTCGACGACGATCGCGGACGGGTCACGCGCCGTGAGCTCCTCGACCGCCGCCCGTTCCCACTCGTGCCGGTGGGCGTCGCGCACGATGACGACGAGTTGCCGGCCGTCGAGGTCGAGACCGCCCGGGTCGCGCTCGAACCGACGCACCTCGGAGTCGGGCACGACAGCCTGGAACCACTCGCCGGGCAGTTGCGACAGGCGGCCGGCAGCCATCCCCACCTCGGGAACGAGCTCGACCACCAGTGCCGGGCCGTCGATGCGCGCGCCGCCGTCGAGCCGAAGCGCACGCCGCGCCGCGTCCCGGCCGACTTCGCCGGTTCGCGCTCATCCCGGTCGGCGGCATGGCGAGGGCGACGACACGCCCGGCGGCCTCCACGAGCCGTTCCTCGAGCAAGCGCCCGGAGCGAACCGCGCTGACGAGAGCGTCACGAACAGCGACGACGGAGTCGTCGAACAGGTCGTGACCGAGGCAGAGCGCGTCGGCGCCCGGCAGCGATCGGAGCGCACCGCGCCTTCCTCGACACCGACGGTCTCGCTGATCGCCTTCATCTCGAGCGCGTCGGTCACGACGACGCCGTCGAAGCCGAGCTCGACACGAAGCAGGTCGTGGAGAACCTCGCGGCTCATCGTCGCGGGTTCGTCACCGACCGACCGCACGACGATATGGGCCGTCATGAGCGAGCGAACGCCTGCGGCGATCGCAGCGCGGAAGGGATCGAGGGCACGAGGGTCGAGCGAATCGACGAGCGGCAGCGCGAGGTGCGAGTCGACGGACGTGTCGCCGTGGCCCGGGAAGTGCTTCGCGCACGCGGCGACGCCGGCGCGCTGGAGACCGCGCACGAAAGCGGCAACGTGCCGCGAGACGAGCTCGGCGTCGGAGCCGAACGAGCGGATGCCGATGACCGGGTTCTGCGGATTCGTGTTGACGTCGGCGACCGGCGCGAAGTCGAGGTTGACCCCGGCGTCCGCCAGCTCCGCGCCCAGCGACGCCGCGACGCTCTCGCTCAGCTCGGCGTCGTCGACGACCCCGAGCGCTGCGTTCCCCGGATACGAGCTGCCGCTCGCCGCCTCGAGCCGTGTCACGTCGCCGCCCTCCTCGTCGATCGCGACGACGAGGTCCTCGCGTTCCGAGCGCAGCTCGGCGGTCAGTGCACGCAGCTGCTCGCCGCTCTCGACGTTCCAGGCATAGAGCACGACGCCGCCGAGGCCGTCCGCGAGGCGACGTCGCACCCAGTCGGGCACGGTCGGGCCCTCGAAGCCGGGGAGGATGCAGCGCGACGCGAGTCGCTCGAGGTCGGCCATCAGGCCTTGACCGCGCCGGCGGTCAGGCCGAACGCGATCTTGCGCTGCACGAGCAGGAAGAAAATGACGACCGGGATCGCCGTGAGCGTCGAGGCGGCCATGAGCCCACCCCAGTCGGTCGCGCGGCTCGTTCCGTAGAAGTACGACAGCCAGACGGTGAGCGTCTGGTTCTGCTGGTCCGTGAGGATGACGTTGGCGAAGATGTACTCGTTCCAGCTCGTGATGAAGACGAACACCGAGGTCGCCACGAGCCCCGGAGCGACGAGCGGAAGGAGAATCCGCGTGAAGGCGCCCAACCGGCTCGAGCCGTCGACCATCGCCGCCTCCTCGAGCTCCTTCGGGATGCCCAGGATGAACCCGCGAAGCGTCCACACGGCGAACGGCAGCAGGATCACGAGGTGCGTGAACACGAGGCCGAGCAGGTGGTTCGTCAGGTGGTACTTCGCGAGCACGACGTAGAGCGGGATCACGAGCCCGGCCTGCGGGAGCATGAGGATCCCGATCACGAGGACGACGAACAGCTTGTTCCCCGTGAACCGGTACTTCGCGAGCGCAACGGCCGCGAGGAAGGCCACGACCATGGACAAGGCCACGACCGCGCCGACCACGATGAGGCTGTTCTGGACGACCTCCCAGAAGTACGGCCGTGCGATCGCGTCACGGAAGTGCTCCAGCGTGGGATGCGTCGAGAACCAGGTCGGCGCGAAGGAGTTGATCTCGGTGTCCGGCTTGAACGCCGTGGAGATCATCCAGAACACCGGGAAGACCAGTACGACGAAGACGGCGAGCCCGACCAGGTTCCAGGCCATTCGCCGCAGCCGACGACGGCGCTGGCGGCTGATTGTCGCGGCCCGTGGAACGACCTCGGGGCGCGGCCGCCCGACGACCTCGGTCGCGGAGGTCACCGAGCAGCCTCCCCCATCTTCACCATCCGGCGGACATAGAGCACGCTCATCGCCGCGACGATGAGGAGCATCAGAAGCGAGATCGCGGCACCGCGCCCGAAGTCGGAGTGCGCGTAGCCCTCGATGAACACGTAGACGCCCATGACGTAGTTGGATGGGTCGACCGCCGACGCGCCGATCAGGAGATACGCCTGCGTGAAAACGCCGAAGTCCCAGATGATCGACAGGCTCGTGAGGATGAGGAAGATCGGCTTCAGGATCGGATAGGTGACGTCGCGAAAAACGCGGACGGGACTGGCGCCGTCGATCTCCGCGGCCTCGACGAGCTCGCGTGGCACCTGGGCGAGCCCCGCGTAGACCGTGATCGTCACGAACGGGATCGCGCCCCAGACGATGAGCACCGTCACCATGGCGAGCTTCCAGAACGTCGTCGCGTACCAGTCGTGCTGCGAGTAGTCACCGACGTGGAGCTGCGTGAGGACGTGATTGAGGATGCCGTTCTGGAAGTTCGTCATCCACAACCAGACCTGCACGGCGACGACGGCGGGCATCGACCAGACGAGGACGAGTCCTGCCGTGAGGAGCACGCGAACCCACGCCGAGACCCGGACGAGCAGGAACGCGATGAGCGTCCCGGTGCCGATCGTCAGGACGACGTTGGCCGCGGTGAAGATCACCGTGCGCAGCAACACCCGCCAGAAGACCTCGTCATGGAGCACGGACGTGTAGTTGTCGAGACCGATCCAGACGCCCTTGCGCTGGATCAGTTCCGGAAGCCCGTACTGCTGGAAGGAGAGCGTGACGAGCTTGTACAGGGGATAGCCGAGGATCGCGGTGATCACCACGATCACCGGCAGGATGAGCAGGTACGGAACCGACGCCTGCGCGATCCTCTTGAAGCGCGATCGCCGCCGAGACCGGTGGGCGGTGGTCTCGGCGACGACCGACATACGTACTTTCTACCGCTGGTTGAGAGTGAAGGTGATGTTGTCGCTCGCCGTGTTCGCGGCTTCCTTGATCGTCATCTTCCCGGTGAGGATCCGCGACAGCATCGTCCGGAGGATGTTTCCGTTCTCGACGTTGACCCAGTTCTTCGCGGTCGGCACGAACCAGCTCCTGCGGGCCGCGCGTTCGTTCACGCTGGTGCCGAGCAGGCTCGTCGTGTTCGGGATGTTCCCCGTCGCACGGATCGCGGTCATCGACGCGTTATCGGTGAAGGCCGAGATCCAGGAGGCTGCCTCAGCCTTGTTGGCGCCGACCGGGACCGCGAGGTCCGAGCCGCCAAGGAATCCCGGGATCGGCTGGCCCTTCGTATGACTCGGCATCACGAACTGGGCAGTGCGATTCTTGTAGTCGCCGACGCAGCAGCTGAACCAGGCCGGGCCTGGCATCGACGCGGCGTTGCCCTGGGCATAGACGTCGTACGGATTGGGGCGAACTTCGTCCGTGGTCTTGCTGGCGCGAGACGCGGCACCGAAAAAGCGCTTGAACGCCGCGAGGCCTGCGAGCGCCTTCGGCCGGTCGAGCGTCCCGATCCACTTGCCCTTGTTCGTCACGGCGATGGTGCCGCCGTAGTCGTACACGAAGCTCATCGCGAAGTACCAATCCGTGCCGGCGATGTAGACAGGCGAGAAGGTCTTCTCCGAGTTCTTCGCCCCGAGCTTCCTGGCGAGCACGGAGAACTCCGCGACACTCGTCGGGATCTTCGCATTGGCTGCCTTGAAGAGATCAGTCCGGTAGGTGATCACCCGCGACCCGGCGTAGTACGGAACGCCGTAGATCTTGCCGCCGTACTGCCCCGACTTCGCGAGGCCGGCGAGCCACGAGCTCTTGTTCGGGAACGAGATCGCAGTCAGGTCCTGGAATGCGCCTGCCGCCATGTACTTCGTCATCTCGGTGTTCCCCATCTCGATGACGTCCGGGGCGCTGTTGCCGGCCAGGGTGGCGTCGAACTTCGCGAGGTGGGTGGGCCACGTCTGGTACTGGACGTCCACGTCCCAGCCCGGGTTCTGGGCCTTGAACTGAGCGTTCGCAGCAGCAACGACATTGGGCCAGCCGGACTGCGCGTCGACCTGAAGCCAGACGGTCAGCGTGTTGGCCGCGCTGCCACCCGACGCTCCGGAGGCACCGACCGCCACTACCGCCAGCGCCGCGACCAGCGCGGCGGCGGCGAAAACACGTACATTCATTCGCATCTCCCGCGGCAATCTTGGTGCCCGTGCAGACCGTGAAGACGGGTGTGGCAGATCACGGCCGGAGCGCCAAGTGGTTTGTACCAATCCGCCACGGGCGAGAGGCTTCCACATCTGCGACGCTCTGTCAAGTCCCTATCAGTCACCTGTTGCGGCGTAAAGGCCTGCTCAGCGGCTCGTCCGTCTAGACGTCAGCTCGGTCGCGGTTGGTACTAACCACGGGTACCGCGCGCATGCCGACCGTCGCGCTCGTCAGCCTGAGCGCGCCGCCGCTCCTGCGGGATGGACAGCGAGGTCACGAGGCGGTACCGATCTCCGCGGTAGATCGACTCGACGAACTCGACGATCTCGCCCGCGTCCGAGTGCGTGACGCGCTCGAAGCGGAATGCGGGCGAGTGCAGCGGCACGCCGAGCGCCTTCGACTCGGCCTCGTCGGTGACGGTGGGCTCGATGGTCTGCTCGCCCCCGACAACGAGGATCCCGTAACGGCCGCGGAGGAGCTCGTAGAAGGATCGCTCCTCGAGGTCCGCCGCACTCAGCCCGGGAACGTGCGAGGCTCGAATGTGCACCGTCTCGATCGCCATGCTCTCGCCATCCGCCAATCTGAGCCGATCCGCGACGAGGACCGACTCGGACGGAGAGAGGTGGAGTAGCCGGCCGAGACGAGCTCCGGCCGGGACGACCCGGAGGTCGAGCGTCTTGCTCTCGGGCCGCAGACCTCGCCGGCGCATGTCGTCGGTGAACGACGTCATCGTCAGCTCCTGGGCGATCTTGGGCTCGCTCACGAACGTCCCGGAGCCGTGACGACGCACGAGGTGGCCCTCGCGCACGAGGTCGTCGAGCGCGGCGCGCACGGTGAGGCGGGACACGCCGAAGTCGGCGCTCAGCTGCCGCTCCGAGGGGATCGCGTCGCCGACCGCGAGTTGCTCGATGAGGTCGAGCACCAGGTCGCGCGTCGCGGCCTGCTTCGTCACGTGGCCCATCGTAGTTGAGCGGTCGGCAGTGGTCATGACCAGGAGCGCTGCTGCGCTCAGAAAGCCATCGAGGTCGTGGGCTGCCGTTGGCTCGCGTCCGCGCGCAGGAGGGACGCTCCGCTGACCGGGTCGAAGAAGTGGAAACGTGACGGGTCGACTGCGAGACGCAGAGATCCGCCGACGCGCGCCGCGGTCCGCGGATCGACGCGCGCGTTCAAGAGCGAGCCGCGATCCGTGACCAGATCGGCGGTCGTGTCCTCGTCCTCGCCGAGCGTCTCCGCGGCGATTCTGGTCGCGTGGACACGGAAGAACACGTGCGCATCTGCGCCGAGCTCCTCGAGCACGACGACCTCGACGTCGATCGTCGGCAGCTCTTCCGACGCGAACGCCGCGTCCTCGAACGTCTCGGGGCGAATGCCGAGGATCACCGGGCCGCTCTCACGTCCCTCCGGTCGCCTGGCCGGGTCGAGCTTGACGCGGAGCTGCCCGAACGCGACCTCGCCGTCGGCGATGGTCGCCTCGACGAGATTCATCGCCGGGGAGCCGATGAATCCGGCGACGAAGAGATCGCGCGGGTGCTCGTACAGGGCCTGCGGCGTGTCGACCTGGAGCATGTGTCCGTCCCGCATGACGGCGACACGCTGGCCCAGAGTCATCGCCTCGACCTGGTCGTGGGTCACGTAGACGGTCGTGACTCCGAGCTGCTGATGGAGCTGGGCGAGCGACGCGCGCATCCCGACACGGAGCTTCGCGTCGAGGTTCGACAGCGGCTCGTCCATGAGGAAGGCCTGCGGCTGCCGCACGATCGCGCGCCCCATGGCGACACGCTGGCGCTGCCCGCCGGATAGCTGCGCGGGCTTGCGCTCCAGGAGCTCCGTGAGCCCGAGGAGCTCCGCGATCTCGTCGACGCGTCCGCGGATGTCCGCCTTCGCCATCCGCCGCACCTTCAGGCCGTAGCCGAGGTTCTGGCGAACGCTCATGTGCGGGTAGAGGGCGTAGCTCTGGAAGACCATCGCGATGTCGCGGTGTCGCGGCGCGAGATCGGTTACGTCGCGGCCGCCGATCCGAATCTCGCCCGCCGTCACCTCCTCGAGGCCGGCGATGGCGCGGAGGAGCGTCGACTTGCCGCAGCCGGACGGGCCGACGAGCGCGATGAACTCGCCGTCCCCGATGTCGAGCGAGACGTCGTCGATGGCCACGACGTCCCCCGGGAAGACCTTCGTGATGCTTCGAAGCTCGATCTCGGCCATGAGTTGCCGGGTATGGATACCACATTTCCCCACAACTGGTATTGACCACCCAGGAGGAGCGACGTAGACTCGCGCGATGGTCGAGGACGAGCTGATCACCGAAGCCGGAAGCGACCCGCACGCGGGCTACGAGTCGCTGCCCACGCCGGAGCTCGTCGCGCTCATGAACACCGAGGACTCGACGGTGCCGGCTGCCGTCGCCACGGCATCGACCGAGATCGCCCGTGCAATCGATGCAATTGCGGCACGCATGCGCGCCGGGGGACGCCTCGTCTACGTCGGCGCCGGCTCGTCCGGCCTCCTCGCGGCGCTCGACGCGGCGGAATGCGAGGCGACCTTCTCCACCCCGGCCGGCCTCGTGGTGGCGGTCGTTGCCGGCGGAGGCGGCGCCGCCCCGCTCGCGCAGGCCGCAGCAGAAGACGACCGGGACGCAGGGGCACGCGATCTCGGGGCTCTGGAGATTGCCCCGGCGGACGCGATCGTCGGAGTGAGCGCGAGCGGATCGACGCCCTACGTCGTCGGCGCGCTCGAGACCGCAGCGGCGGCAGGGGCGCTCACGTGCTGCGTCGTGTGTGCCCCGGGCTCCGCGCTCGGCGAGCTCGCCGAGCACGCGATCGTAGTGCTCACCGGCCCGGAGTTCCTCGCCGGCTCGACGCGCCTCAAGGCCGGAACCGCCCAGAAGCTCGTCCTGAATGCCATCTCGACGATCACGATGATCCGGCTCGGGAAGACGTACGGGAACCTCATGGTCGACGTCGTCGCCGCGAACGAGAAGCTCGCCGACCGCGTCCGCAGGATCGTCGGCGCCGCGAGCGGCGCCCGCCCGGCGGACATCGACGAAGCGCTGACGGCGGCCGACGGCGACGCGCGCGTCGCGATCGTCTCCCTCGTCGCCGGGGTCGACGCCGAGACCGCGCGGGAGCGGCTAGCCGCGTCGGGCCGGAACATCGCGGACGCGCTGGAGAGCACGGAATGAAGCTCGGCGTCGAAGCCGCCCTCGTCGACGGGCAGCTCGTGCCGGGGGACGTCGAGGTCGCGGGCGGTCGCGTGGCGGCGCTCGGGCTCTCGTCCACCAATGGACGGGGGATCGCGGTGCCCGGCTTCGTCGACCTCCAGGTGAACGGCTTCGGCGGCGTCGACTTCCTCTCCGCCGACACCGAGGGGTACCGCCAGGCAGGCGAGGCACTCCTCGAGACCGGCGTCACCGCCTACCTCCCCACGTTCATCACCTCCCCCGAGGAGCAGCTCCTCGCCGCCCTCCGCGAGGTGCCTGCCGAGTCGGACGGGCCTCGCGTCCTCGGCGCCCATCTCGAAGGACCGTTCATCTCGGCCCTTCGTCTCGGGATCCATCCCGCCGAGGCGCGTCGCAACCCGGATCCCGAGTTGCTCGACCGCCTGCTGGAGGCGGGGCCCGTCCGGCTGGTCACGCTCGCCCCCGAGCTTCCCGGTGCGCACCGGGTGATCGAGCAGTTGCTGCGGCGCGAGATCGCGGTCTCGTGCGGTCACTCGGACGCGAGCGCGGAAGACGCCAACGCCGCCTTCGACCTGGGCGTGCGAAGCGTGACGCATCTCTTCAACGCGATGCGGCCGTTCCACCACCGCGACCCGGGCATCATCGGCGCAGCCCTCGCGCGGCCGGAGGTCGTCGTGCAACTGATCGTCGACTGGGTGCACGTCGCGCCGGTCACGGCGGCCATGGTCTGGCAAGCCGCGCAGGGCAGGCTCGCCCTCGTGACCGACGCCGTATCGGCGGCAAGCCTCGACGACGGCTCGTATCGCCTCGGCGACGTCTCCGTGGAGGTCTCGGACGGCGTCGCTCGCGGCAACGGCGGAGCTCTCGCCGGCAGCACGCTCACGATGATCGACGCAGTCCGCAACCTCCACTCCCTCGGTGTGCCCTTCGCAGATGCAGTCGGGGCCGCGACCGAGGTGCCAGCTCGGGTCCTCCGGCTCCCCTCGACGGGACGGATCGGAGTCGGCCTGCCCGCCGATGTCCTCGTGCTGAGCGAGGAGCTCGAGATCGAGCGAGTGCTCGTCGAAGGACGTGCGCGTGTCGTCGGCTGAGCCCGCTGTGGTGCCCCACGAGCCGGGTTCGCAGTTCCTCGACGAGATCCGCGAGCAGCCCGAGGCGCTCCGGCGACTGCTGGAAGGCCAGGCGGCGTTCGCCGCCGTCGCCGAGGAGATGCGGGTGCGCGAGGCGACGACGATCCGGATGGTCGGTCACGGCTCGTCCGACAACGCAGCGTCGTACGGCGTCTATGCGTTCGGGCTGCTGCCCGGTTGGACGGCCCTTCGCGACTCGATCTCGCTCACCGTCTACTACGGCGCCGACCTCGACATGTCCGGCTGCACGGTGCTCGCGCTGTCGCAGTCGGGCAGAACTCCCGACGTCGTCGAGTACGCCCGCCGCGCTCGCAGTCGCGGCGCCTACGTCGTCGCGGTGACGAACGACCCCGCCTCCGAACTCGCCAGTGCGTCCGACGCCGTGCTCGAGCTCCGAGCGGGCGCCGAGCGGGCGGTTGCAGCGACCAAGACCTACTCCAATCAGGTCGCGGCGCTCGGTCTCCTAGCAGCACATGCGGCCCGACGCGGGGACGAGTTCGCCGCCGACGTGCGATCCGTCGCCGCGTCGATGCCCGAGCTCACGCGGTCGCTCGAGCTGCGGATCGGAAACGTCGCGCGTCCGTTCGCGTACGCGGGCCGCATGTTCGTCGTCGGACGCGGCGCGGAGTTCGCGACCGCGCGCGAGATCGCGCTCAAGCTCCTCGAGACGTGCCGCATCGCCGCCGAGCCCCTGACCGCGACGGACCTCGCTCACGGACCGGTCGCGGCGCTCGACCCGCTCTTCCCCGTGTGGGCGATCGCATACGACGACGCGACCCTCCCGGCGGTCGTCGAGGCGGTCGAGCGCGCGCACGAGGCCGGCGCGACGATCATTGCCAGCGGCTCGGCGGCGGCGTCCGTGCCGCACGCGCGGTACGTGCTCGGCAGCCCGGTGACGTCGTCGCCGCTGCTCTCACCGCTGCTGTCGATACTCCCGGGGCAAGTCTTCGCGTGGGCGCTCGCCCGCGCTCGCGGACTCGATCCCGACGCACCGCGCGGCCTCTCGAAGGTGACGCTGGCTCGTTAGGCGAGGGCAGTCGGGTGCAGGAACGGCACGACCGGTTCCCACCCCGTGCGCAGCACCTCCACGATCGACGGCGGCGTGAGCAGCGCGACCTCGCCCGAAGCACGCGTCCGTCGCTCCGAATAACCGGCCGGAGTCCACCGCAGCAATGTCGGGCCGAGGACGAGCCAGGCTGCGTTCGACTCGACGACGAAGGCGCCGTCGGGGAGATCGTCGACTCGAGCCGGATGCAGGAGCCGGTTCCGTGACCGGAGATCGACGCGCTCGGTGTGGAGCTGCGCATCGATCGCATCGGCCCCCGCCCGCCCGTCATGGCCCCGCTGCCAGACCTCGCGGAAGCGGACGTAGTCCTCGCGACGGCACAGCGCGCACGGCCGGTGACCGGCGGCGAACGCCGTCGCCTCGTCCAGGAAGAAGAGCTCCGTGAACCTGCCGGGTTGGAGCAGCGGGGCTCGGTGCCATCCGCTGAACTCGAGCCGACAGGCGATCCAGCGCCTGCCGGCATACCGACGCCGGATCCGTCCCGACGCGTCGTGCAGACATCCACGATTTCCGTACACGAGTCCTCGTGCCGGGTGCGCGATCAGTTCGCCGAAGGGCGTGACGCGGTTCTGGAGCGGCACGCGGTTAGCGGCGGCCGACCGACGAGGTCTCCCGCGATTGCGCGGAAACCTTGTCGAGGATCGCCTCCAGCAGCCGGCCCGACGACAGCACGTGCTCCCGGGCGAGCACCCTCGCGCCCTCCGGGCTGCGAGCGGCGATCGCGACACGGATCGCGCGGTGCTGCCGATCGTTCTTCTCGTACAGCTCGTCGAGGTCCGCCCCCGTCGCCCACACCGGCTTCACGAGGAAGGTCCGCCGCGCCGCCTTCGCCATCCGCTCGATGAGCGGGACGTCTGCCGCCCGGTAGATCACGTCGTGGAACGAGTGGTTGAGGTGGAGCCACTCGCGTGCGATCTCGAGATCCTGCCGGCCCTCGTGGCTCATCTCCACGAGGCGCTCGGTGGCGCCGTGAAACCTCCGCTCGGCTCGCTCGAGCTCCGCGAGGTCATCCTCCGTCATCTTCGGCGTCGCGACCTCGGTGGCCAGGCTCTCGAGCTCGGCACGCACCATGAACGCCTCCCGGATCTCGTCACGCGAGAGCATGCGCACGCGCACTCCGCGGTTCGGCTCGAAGCTGACGAGACCGAGCGCGGCGAGCCGGCGGAGCGCCTCCCGAACCGGCGTGCGGCTCACCTGGAACTGCTCGGACAGGTGCTCCTGGCGAAGCGTGCTTCCGGGCGGGATCTCACCGGAGACGATCGCCTCCTCGAGCGCGAGGGCGATGTCGTCGGCCTTCGTCCCGTCCGACATCAGCGGTCGTCCCGCATCAGCTGCGCGTACGCGGTCAACGTCAGGAAGTCGACGAAGACCTCGTGCAGCGCGACCTTCTCGAAGACCTCGCGCGCCTCTTCGTACACAGGCTCGTCGGGCAGCTCGGCCATCACCTCGGCGACGATCCGCTCGACATCGGCGCGCTCCACGCGACCGTGACGGACCCACTGCCAGATCTGCGAGCGCGAGATCTCGGCGGTCGCGGCGTCCTCCATGAGGTTGTCGATCGCCGCCGCTCCGACGCCCTGGAGCCAGGCCGCGATGTAGCGGATCCCGACCGAGACGTTCGCGCGGACGCCGGCTTCCGTGATCTCGCCGGGCGTCGCGTCGACGTCGAGGAGGTCGGACGCTTCGGTCGAGACGTCGTCACGGAGCCGCTCGAGCTGGTTCGGCCGCTCGCCGAGCGCGGCGTCGAACTCGCCCATCGCGACGGGCACGAGGTCAGGGTGCGCGACCCAGCTGCCGTCGAACCCGTCCCCCGCCTCACGCCGCTTGTCCTCGCTCACCCTCGCGAGCGCCACCTCGTTGACCTCGGGGTCGCGCCGGCTCGGGATGAACGCGGCCATCCCGCCGATTGCATGCGCGCCGCGCCCGTGGCACGTGCGCACGAGCAACTCCGTGTACGCGCGCATGAACGGGACGGTCATCGTGACCTGCACACGGTCCGGAAGCACGAACTCCGGCCGGTCGCGGAACTTCTTGATCACGGAGAAGATGTAGTCCCACCGTCCGGCGTTGAGGCCCGCCGAGTGCTCGCGCAGCTCGTAGAGAATTTCTTCCATCTCGAACGCGGCCAGGATCGTCTCGATGAGGACGGTCGCCTTGATCGTCCCGCGCGGGATCCCGAGCTGGTCCTGTGCGAAGCAGAAGACGTCGTTCCAGAGCCGCGCCTCGAGGTGGCTCTCGAGCTTCGGGAGGTAGAAGTACGGTCCCGATCCGCTCTCGAGCAGGAGCTCCCAGTTGCGGTGGAGGTAGACGCCGAAGTCGAACAACCCCGCCGAGACGTGCTTGCCGTCGACCTCGACGTGGCGCTCCTGCAGGTGCCAGCCCCGCGGACGTACGAGCAGCACCGCGACCTCGTCGTTCAGGGCGTAGCGCTTCTCGCCCTGCTCGAGCGAGATCGTACGATCGATCGCGTCCGTCAGGTTCTGCTGCCCGCCGACGACGTTCTCCCAGGTCGGGGAGTTCGCGTCCTCGAAGTCGGCCATGTAGATCCGCGCGCCCGAGTTGAAGGCGTTGATGACCATCTTCCGGTCGCCCGCAGGTCCCGTGATCTCGACGCGACGGTCCTGCAGGTCATCCGGGACGGGCGCGACCCGCCAGTCGCCCTCGCGGACCGAGCGCGTCGACTCGAGGAAGTCGGGAAGCTCGCCCGCTGTGATCCGCTCCTGGCGCTCCGCCCGCGCGAGCAGGAGGTCCTCCCTCCGACCGGCGAACTCGCGTTGCAGCGCGACGACGAGGTCAAGCGCCTCCGGACTGAGGACGCCCGCTTCGTCGGGTGCGGTGACGACAGCCCTAGCGATGGCGGTCAAATTACACCGCCGCCTCGAACTGAGCCTCTTCGGTCGAGCCCTTGAGCGCGAGGGTCGAGCTCTCGCCGCCCGTGACCGCCTCGAGCACCGCGTCGAAGTAGCCGGCACCGACCTCCCGCTGGTGGCGGGTCGCCGTGTAGCCGAACTCCTCGTTCGCGAACTCCGCCTGCTGGAGCTGCACATACGCGCTCATCCCCTCGGCCGAGTAACCGCGCGCGAGCTCGAACATCGAGTTGCAGACCGCGTGGAAGCCGGCGAGCGTCACGAACTGGAACCGGTATCCCATTGCACCCAGCTCGCGCTGGAACGACGCGATCGTCTCGTCGTCGAGGTGCTTGCGCCAGTTGAAGGACGGCGAGCAGTTGTACGCGAGCAGCTTCCCGGGGAACCTCGCGTGCACGGCCTCCGCGAACTGGGCGGCCTCGTCGAGGTCGGGCGTCGACGTCTCGCACCAGAGGACGTCCGCGTACGGCGCGTATGCGAGGGCACGTGCGATCGGAGCCTCGATCCCCGGCTTGATGCGGAAGAACCCCTCCGGCGTTCGCTCGCCGGTGACGAACTCGCGGTCCCGCTCGTCGACGTCGCTGGTGAGCAGGGTCGCGGAGAGCGCGTCGGTTCGTGCGACGAGCACGGTGGGGGCGTCGAGGACGTCGGCCGCGAGCCGTGCGGAGACGAGTGTGCGGATGAACTGGCTGGTCGGGACGAGCACTTTACCTCCGAGGTGGCCGCATTTCTTCTCCGACGAGAGCTGGTCCTCGAAGTGGACGCCGGCGGCTCCTACCTCGATGAACGCCTTCATGAGCTCGAACGCGTTGAGCGGCCCGCCGAAGCCGGCCTCGGCGTCAGCGACGATGGGTGCGAGCCAGTAGGTGCCGTTCCGACCCTCCGCGGAGTCGATCTGGTCGGCGCGGAGAAGAGCGCTGTTGATCCGCTTCACGAGCGCCGGCGCGCTGTTCGCCGGATACAGCGACTGGTCCGGGTACGTGTGCCCGGCGAGGTTCGCGTCGGCCGCGACCTGCCAACCCGAGAGGTAGATCGCCTTCAAGCCGGCCTTCACCATCTGCACGGCCTGGGCGCCGGTGAGCGCGCCGAGCGCCGGGACGTACTCCTCCGCGTGGAGGAGTTGCCAGAGTCGTTCGGCCCCGAGCCGCGCGAGCGTGTGCTCGACGTGGAAGCGTCCGCGGATCCGCTCGACGTCGGCCGCGGAATACGGCCTCTCGACGCCCGTCCAGCGCTCGTTCGTGTCACCTGATCCCATGGCTGCCTCCCCGGCTCGATTGTGTGCAGAGACTACTTGATTGGATCCTAAAATACCCGATCTTGCCCGTCAAACACCAGAACTTGCTCATTTCGGATCCGGTAGACCCTGAAAATGGATCCGGACAAGCCATTGATACGATCGCGCGCCATGGCCCGGACGCCTCCCGACGCTACAACGTTCGGCGCCGAGATCGCCGCCGCGTATGCCACGAAGGGCCCCGCGATCGAGCTCGGCACCGGCATGCTCGCGGGCTCGCTCGTGCCCGAGGCGACGGTACGGCTGCCGCTCGCGACCATGAACCGGCACGGCCTGATCGCGGGAGCGACGGGGACGGGCAAGACCCGAACGCTGCAGCTGATCGCCGAGCAGCTCTCCGCCGCAGGGGTCGCCGTCTTCACAGCCGACGTGAAGGGCGACGTCTCCGGAATGGCCGTACCCGGGTCCGACGACGGCCCGGCGAAGAAGCGCTCCGCCGAGCTCGGCCTTCCGTTCACGCCGACGGGCTTCCCCGTCGAATACCTCTCGCTCGGCGGGATCGGCCCTGGATTGCCGGTGCGCGCGACGGTCTCCGACTTCGGGCCTCTTCTCCTCGCGAGGGTGCTCGGCTCGAACGCGACCCAGGAGCAGAGCCTCGGGCTGGTGTTCCACTACGCCGACGAGAAGGGCCTCCCGCTCCTCGACCTCTCGGATCTGCGGGCGCTTCTGACGTTCCTCGACTCGGACGCCGGCCGCGCCGAGCTCAAGGGAATCGGCGGGCTCTCACCGCAGACCGTGGGCGTCCTCCTCCGCTCGCTCGTCGGACTGGAGATGGGCGGCGGAAACGAGTTCTTCGGCGAGCCCCAGCTCGATGTCGCGGATCTCCTGCGCACGGCACCCGACGGGCGGGGCGTCATCTCGTGCCTCGAGCTCCCCGCGGTTCAGGACAAGCCGGGTCTCTGGTCGACCGTCCTCATGTGGCTCGTCGCCGAGCTCTTCGAGCAGCTTCCCGAGGTCGGCGACCGCGACGAGCCACGCCTCGTCTTCTTCCTCGACGAGGCGCACCTGCTGTTCGAGGGCGCGAGCAAGGCCTTCGTGGAGTCCGTCGTTCAGACGGTGCGCCTCATCCGCTCGAAGGGCGTCGGCGTCTTCTTCGTGACCCAGACGCCGAAGGACGTGCCGGCCGACGTGCTCGGGCAACTCGGGAACCGCGTGCAGCACGCGCTGCGGGCGTTCACGCCGGACGATGCCAAGGCGCTCCGCGCCACGGTTCGAACCTTCCCGAAGTCGGACGCATACGACCTGGAGGAGCTCCTGACCCAGCTCGGGACGGGTGAGGCGGCCGTCACCATCCTCAGCGAGTCGGGCGTGCCGACGCCGGTGGTGCACACACGCATGCGGGCGCCGCTCTCGCGCATGGGCCCTGCGGACGACGTCGCCGGCGCCGCGACGGCGAGCCCTCTGTTCACGAAGTACGGCACGCGGCTCGACAGCCAGAGCGCGCGGGAGATGCTCGCTGGCCGCCTCGATCCACCCGCGCCGGGCGAGCCCGAATCGTCGCAGCCGACCGATCGCCAGAAGGGCGCCGGCTCGGCCGTGGGCAAGGGCGCAGACGCGATCGGCGGCTTCCTGCAGTCGTCGAGCGGACGAGCGCTCACGCGCGAGGTCGTGCGCGGCGTCTTCGGGATGCTGAAGAAGGGTCGCCTCTAGACTCTTCGCGTGGTTCTCACGGCATTCCTGGTCGGGCTCGTGCTCGTCGTCGTCGGCGTGTTCGTGGTCGTCGTCCGCGGCTTCACGCTGTGGAAGCAGGGAAAGCGGACGGGAAGGACGATCACCGACGAGCTCGCGCTCTTCGACGAGCGCAGCGCGAGAACGGAGGAGCTCCTCGCGGACGCCGAGCGCGCCCAGGCCGACCTGCAGGCGGCGACCGAGCGCCTCCGCGTCTCACGCGCCCAGCTCCAGGTGCTGCTCGGCTCCCTCGAGGGCGCGCAGCGGAGCACCCGCTGGCTCCGGGTCTTCCTCCCGACGCGATGACACGCGTGGCAGCGGTCGACCTCGGGACGAACTCGACCCGGCTCCTCGTTGCGGACATCGACGGGGACGAGCTCCGAGAGGTCGCACGGAGACTGACGATCACCCGGCTCGGCGAAGGAGTCGACGAGCGGCGGCGCCTCCTCCCCGTCCCGATCGCGCGCGTGCGGAACTGCCTCGCCGAGTACCGCCGCGAGCTCGAGACCCTCGAGGCAGAAAGGACGCTCGCGATCGCCACGAGCGCCGTCCGCGACGCCGAGAACGGCGAGGCGTTCCTCGGCGAGATCGAGTGGAGCTACGGATTCAGCACGCGCCTGCTGGCCGGCACGGAGGAGGCGGCGATGATGATCCGCGGGGTGACCGCAGGCAGGCCGCCGCTCGACGACGTCCTCGTCGTGGACATCGGCGGTGGGTCGACCGAGCTCGTCGTCGCACGCGCCGGCGCCGTCGCATCCGCCGTCAGTCTCGACGTCGGCTGCGTGCGCGTCACGGAACGCTTTCTCGCCTCGGATCCCCCGGCGGCGTCGGAGCTGGCCGCCGCCGGCGCCTACGTCCGCTCGCTGCTCCCCGAGCTCGATGCGGCGCGGGCGATCGGGGTCGCGGGAACCGTGACGACGCTCGCAACTCTCGACCTCGGCGACCCCGAGTACGACCCCACTCGCACGCACGGCCACCGCCTTCCGTTCGAAGCGGTCGAATCGCAACTGCAGCGCCTCGCGGCGTTGACAACGGAGGAGCGCCTCGCCGTCCCCGGAATCGAGCCTGGCCGCGCGCCCGTGATCGTCGCGGGCGTCGTCGTGCTGCGGGAGGTCATGACCACGTACGGACTGAGCGAGATCGAGGTCTCCGAGCGCGATGTTCTCCACGGGGCGGCCTTCGCCGCGGCCGAGCTTCCCGAGAGGGAAGAGGGCGCGGCACCACCCGGCGCGTACACCTGCTGCTGACCTACGCGGCCTCGGCGAGAACCGGACGCGCGCCGAGTCGCGCGAAGATCGCGTCAGCCTCGCGTGCCGCTTCGACATCGCCGCACCGGCCGAGTCCCAGAAGGGCGTACCCGCGCTCGAGCATGCTGCCGTATGCGCCCCACAGCGCGGCGGCCGCCCGGTAGCTGTCTGCAGCCTGCTCGTGATTCCCCCACGCCTCGGCGAGCATCGCTCGCGCGGTCGGATACGCGCAGGCGTCCCAGCCGGCATTGACCGGCGGGTCGCCGAGGAACGCCTCGCCGAGATCAGGTCGCATGAGAGCGACGGCGACTCTGAGCGGCTCGACACGGCAAAAGGACCGCCACGCGGGCTGATCGCGTGTCTCGCGCTCCAGTTCCTCGATGTACGCCACCGCGCCCGGTACGTTGCCGGCCGCCGAGGCCACGAGCGCTGCCATCGACAGCCCGGGGAAGAGGACCTGCGGATCACCACTTCTCCGCGCGCCGGCGACGAGCGCATCCACGTGAGCTTCCGCCGCGCGCAGATCTCCCCGATGGACGCCGATGCCGGCCATCGGCAGCCGTGCATACACCTCGAGCGGGCCGGCGCCGGTTTCGAGCTCCCACGCGAGCACCTCCGAGGCCTCGGTGAGCGCGGTGTCCCACTCGCCCGCGTGGTAGAGGCAGCGGAGGCGCTCACCACGTTGCCACATGGCGGGGCCGGTGAGTCCGCGCTCGACGGAGAAGGCAATCGCCTGTTCCCATGTCTCACGAGCCGTTGTCAGGTCGACGTACCACGCCTGCGCGTCACCGAGGTTGTTCATCGAGATCGCGGTGTCTCGCCCGAGCCCGAGTCGAAGCCCGTGGTCGCGTGCCTCGCGGACGTCGTCCACACACCGAGCGTCACCCTGGTAGCCGCGGACGGACGCCCGCGCGTGCAGAAGGGTCACGATGTTCTCGATCCCCAGGTCGTGGGCCATGGCGAGGCCGGCGTCGAGCAACTCCTCGGCATCGACGTATCGGCCCGCGATCGCCTCGCTCAAGGCTGCGGAGCCGTACGCTCGTACTAGCTCGGGACCCGGATGTCCCTTAAGGACCTCGATGGACCTGAGCGCCGTGTCACGGGTTCCTTCCATCTCGCCCAGCGACCAGTAGGCGCTCGAGAGCCGCGTGAGCGCGACTCCCGCAGCTACCTCGTCGGTCTCGAGGAGAACTGGAACCGCCTGCTCGTACGCGGCAACGGCCTCCTGCACCTGTCCTCGCGTCGACAGTGTGTGGGCCAGCTTCGCCAACGCCGCAGCGCGCTCGGCCCGGCGATCCCCGGCGAGCTCCACGGCTCGTCGGAAGTAGCGTCCGGCCGCCTCGAGATCGAGCTGTGCGGCTCGATCCCCGGCCAGGAGAAGCGCCTGTCGGAGGCGCTCCTCGACCTCCGGCTGCTCCACACCTGCCGCAGCAGCGAGCTCGTATGCCTCGCCGTAGTGGTGGACGAGGATCCCCGCCTGGTCCTCCTGCCGCTCGCCTGCGATCTCCTCGACCCAGCGAGCCGCGGCCGCGTGCTTCTCGGCGCGAGGCGCGCGGGGTATCTGCTGGTACGCCACGTCTCGGACGAGCGCATGCCAGAAGGAGAGCTCGTCCTCGCCCTCGATGGACGAACCCCGAATCGGACGGACGAACTCCCGACGGACGAGCTCGTTCAGGTCGCGGCGTACTTCGTCGCGGTCTCGCAGCCCGATGGCGGTGACAGCGCCGAGCCAGAACACGCGGCCGACAACGGCAGCATCGTGGAGCAACGACTTGAGCTCGGGTCGCAATGTGTCGAGCCTGGCGGCGACGAGCGCGTGCACGGTCTCGGGGACGGCGACCTGCTCGACGTCGTCCCGCTCGGCGAGCATGCGCGCAAACTGCTCGGCGTACAGTGGGTTCCCGCCCGCCCGTTCGAGTAGGAGGGTCTGCGTCTCGACGGGTAGCACGCTCCGCTCGAGCAGGGCCTGCAGGAGCCGGCTCGCGTCGTCCTTGGTCAGCGGCGAGAGCGAGATCGTCGTGGCGTTGCGCTTGCCCCCTCCCCAAGCGGCGCGGCGCTCGAAGAGCTCTGGACGTGCCGTACAGAGGAGCAGGAGCGGCACCTGCCCACTCCAGTCGAGGAGATGCTCCAGGAAGTCCAGCAGGGCGTCGTCGGCCCAGTGCAGGTCCTCGACAACGAGCACGCACGGCCGCCGGGCCGCCATCTCCTCGAGAAACCGACGCCACGCCGTGAACGACTCGTCGCGGCTCGCGGTGACGCCGTCGCTCTCCGCGCCCACGAGCGGCGCAAGCCGGGCCTCCAACCATGTCGCCTCGTCCACGTCCGGGAACATCTCGGTCACGGTCAGCGCGAGCTTGGCCCGCGCAGCGGCGGCGTCGTCCGATTCCAGGATTCCGGATTCGGCCTTCACGATCTCGCCCAGTGCCCAGAACGTGATGCCCTCGCCGTAGGGCAGACAGCGCCCGTGGCGCCAGGTGACGAGATCGGGACGATCGTCGAGCACGGCACGAAGCTCCGTGGCCAAGCGACTCTTCCCGATCCCGGGCTCACCGACGACGGTCACCAGCTGCACGGACGACTCGCGCTCGGCACGAAGGAACGTCTCGACGAGAAGCGTCCGTTCGTGCTCGCGGCCGACGAACGGCGTCTGCGTCGCCGCCTCGGGCTGCCCGACCCGGCTTCGAGCCTCCAGTGCTCGCCACGCCCGGATCGGCTCGGCCTTCCCCTTCGCCTCAACGCTCTCGTGCTCCCCGTACGCGATCGCCCCCTCGGTCGTGTGCATCGTCGCCTCGTCGACGATGACCGACCCGACGGGAGCTGCCGACTGGAGGCGCGCGGCGGTGTTCACGACGTCACCCGTGACGATTCCCTCGCCTCGCTCGGGCCGCGCGCCCAGGGAGACGACCGTCTCGCCGGTCGTGACGGCGGCGCGAACCGCGATCTCCAGCCCCTCCTCGCGAAGCTCCTCGATGGTCCCGAGGATCCGCAGCGCCGCCCGCACGGCCCGCTCGGCGTCGTCCTCGTGCGCCACAGGCGCTCCGAAGACGGCCATGACGGCATCACCGATGAACTTCTCCACCGTTCCACCGAAGCGCTCGATGTCGGCTTTGACGCGCTCGTGATAGGGACGAAGGGTCGCGCGGACGTCCTCGGGATCCGCGCGGTCGGAGCGGTTCGTGAAGCCGACGAGGTCCACGAAGAGGACGGAAACGACCTTCCGCTCCTCGCCCGCGGGTGCGAGGGGCGCGAGCTCGTGGCCGCACGCGAGACAGAAACGTGCCCGCTCCGGGTTCACCTCGCCGCACTGGGCGCACGTCACCACATGCGGATCTTCTCAGCGCCGGCGAGCAGCGTCTACGCGGCGGGCGGGAGGGGCTCGTCCTCGTCCTCGGCGAGGCGCCGCTGGAGCACGCTGCGCGAGAGCACGCCGATGAGCCGGTGGTCCCCGTCCACGACCGGAACACGCTCGACGTCCTCCGTCTCGAGGAAGCGGAACGCCTCCTCCAGCGCAACGTCGGGTCCGATCGTGAAGTCTGGCATCTCCGCGATGGCTCCCAGTTCGGTCGTCGTGGGATCGAGCCCGTGCGCGATCACCTCCCGGACGAGCGTCTTGCGCGTGACGACACCGACGAGCTTCTCGTCCTCGGTGACGTAGACCGCCCGGACCTCCGGCCGCTGGAAGAGCTCGCCGGCCGCCCGAGCCGACGCGTCGGCGGGCAGCTGTCCCGGGTTCGAGACCATCGCGTCGCGAACGGTGTTCAGGGGAACATCCCCCTGGCCTGGAGTGCGTCCGACACCTGGCGGATGCCTGCAACCAGCGCCGCCGTGCGAAGCGGCACCTTGCGGTCCTCCGCGAGATCCCAGACGCGGTCGAACGCGTTCGACAGCTTCTCGGCGAGCTTGGCGCGGATCTCGTCGCGTGTCCAGAAGAGCCGCCCGAGATCCTGCACCCACTCGAAGTAGGAGACGGTGACGCCCCCCGCGTTCGCCAGAACGTCGGGGAGCACGGGAATCCCGCGGCCCCAGAGGACGGCGTCCGCCTCGAGCGACGTGGGGCCGTTCGCACCCTCTGCGATCATCCGCGCGCGCACGCGGTCCACGTTGTCCGCGGTGATCTGGTCCTCGCGCGCCGCGAGCACGAGAATGTCGCAGTCGAGCGCGAGGAGCTCGTCATTCGTGAGCCGCTCGCCCGCGTCGCAGCCCTCGAGGGATCCGTGCTCGAGCGCGTAGGCATGCAGCGCCGCGACGTCGAGCCCGGTCGCCGAGTGGAGGCCGCCGGAGACGTCCGACACGGCGATGACCGTCGCGCCGAGCGCGTCGAGCTCGGCCGCCGCGATACCTCCGACGTTCCCGAAGCCCTGGACCACGCAGCGCTGGTCGGCGAGCGTCCAGCCCAGCCGATCACAGGCGCGCGCGATCACCATGACGACCCCCGCCCCGGTCGCCTCGTGACGGAAGACCGAGCCGCCGATCGAGATCGGCTTCCCGGTGACGATCTCCGGCACGGCGTAGCCGCGCTGCATGGAGTACGTGTCCATCATCCAGGCCATCGTCTGCTCGTTCGTGGCCATGTCCGGCGCGGGGATGTCCTCCTGCGGGCCGATGATCGGGAGGAGCTCGGAGGTGAACCGCCGCGTCAGCCGCTCGAGCTCGCCCGGTGAGAGCGCGCGCGGGTCGCAGCGCACGCCGCCCTTGGCGCCGCCGTACGGAAGCCGCAGGAGCGAGCACTTCCACGTCATCCACATAGCGAGCGCTGCGCACTCTCCGAGCGTTACCTCCGGGTCGTAGCGGATCCCGCCCTTCGTCGGGCCGATGATGCTGGAGTGCTGGACCCGGTAGCCCGGGAGGACGACACGGCGTCCGTCGTCCATGCGAACGGGAATCGAGACGATCGTCGAGCGCTCGGGGAACCGCAGCCGCTCGGCGACGTCGTCCGGGATCTCGGCCACCGGAACCGCCTGGTCGAACTGCGCGACCGCCATCCGGTACAGCGGCGTGTCCCACTCGAGCTGGGCATGGGCAAGCGCTTCCTGGGGGCTCGCCACGGCCGGCCGAGTCTAGCGACGCCCGGCCTGACGGCTCAGGCGGCGGTTCCGACCGACCTGCCGCTCTCGGCGTCGAAGAGGTGGAGCTTGCTGAGCGGGCGCGGGATACACCGCGCGACCCGGTTCCTGAATCCTGCGACTGTCGCCGCAGCTCAGGCGTGAGTACCCGCTTCCGCCGGGCGGCCAACGCGACGGCGCTTCCCATGATGCCGGGGGCGGGACTCGAACCCGCACGCCCCCGAGGGGACACCCGCTTTTAAGGCGGGCGCGTCTCACCCGTTCCGCCACCCCGGCGGCCCGAACTCTACGCCGGACTACATCCCGGGCTGGAGCTGGCTCGGATCGAAGCGCTCGGCCGCGGAACTGGAGCGCAGCGGAAGAATGTGGACGTCGCGTTCTCGTCGAACGCGCTGCACTTCGCCAGGAAGCCGCTGTGCGTCTCGCCGTCGACGACCCACGCGCCGAGCGCGAACTTGTCGCCGAGCCTGATCGAGCGGCGCCATGATCGTCCCGGTCTGGTGATCCTCGTAGAACGAGCGCAGCTGTTCGACGGTCGCCTCCGGAACGTCCTTCCCGTAGAGGATGTAGATGCCCCCGTGCTCGAGGTTGTGCACGACGCGGGCCATCTCAGCTCGTCCTCGTAGATCCCGAAGATAGCTGCGACGGCGTAGTGCGGCCCGCTCGTCGGCGGGTCAGTGTTCCACTTCGGGGACGTCTGGCTCGGATCCGTGATCGAGTGGACGCCCTCTAGCGCAGGCGCGATCTGCAGCGTGCAGCCCGCATCCTTGAGCGTCGTTCGTAGCCCCGCGACATCGGTCGTGCTACTGCTCCCGCCGAACATTCCGAGCGCCGCCGCAACGACGACGAATCCGAGGACGAGGCCGGCGCCACCGGCCACGATGGCCATCGTCTTGCGGCGATGAGCGCTCTCGTCGGCGGTGACGGCGCGCTGTTTCGGCGCCTTGACGCGGGGTTTGTCGGCCATGCCGCGGGCAAGGTACCAGCGCCCCCGGTTCAGTCCGCGTTGCGTAAGAGGTGCCGTCCGCTGACGGGATTACCGTGGGTCGGCTCAATGGTCATCACTGGACTCGTCATCGGTCTCGTCCTCGGCGCGCTCGGAGTCCTTCTCGCGGTCCGGCCCGCTCTCGTCGAGCGCCGCCGGCGCGTGCAGGAGGTGATCGAGCTCGAGCGGACGCTCGCGGGAGCGGAGGCGGAGCTCGCCGTCGAGCGCGGGTCGAGGGACCAGCGGCTCGAAGCGGCGATCCAGGCGCTCTCGCGGGAGGCGCTCGACGCGAACAGCGCGCGGTTCCTCGAGCTCGCGGAGACGCATCTTCGGGCCACATCCGGCCGCTGAAGGACTCCCTCCAGCGCATGGACCAGCGAGCTGCAGTCCGTCGAGCGCGTGCGTCAGGAGTCGTACGGGGCGCTGCAGACCCAGGTCGCGACGCTCTCCGAGCGGGCCGGGAGTCTCACGAATGCGCTCCGAACGCCACATGTGCGCGGGCGCTGGGGAGAGGCGCAATTGCGGAACGTCGTCGAGTTCGCCGGGATGGTCGAGTACTGCGACTACGTGACGCAGGCGAGCGCGTCGACCGACGACGGCACACTGAGGCCGGATCTCGTCGTCCGGATCCCAGGCGGGAAGCACGTCGTCGTGGACGCGAAAGCGCCGTTGACCGCCTACCTCGACGCGTTCGAGACGTCCGACGAGGCCGAGCGCGAGCGCCGCTTCGCGGACCACGCGAGGCAGGTTCGCGAGCACGTGACGAAACTGTCGGCCAAGGCCTACTGGCGTCAGTTCGAGCCTTCGCCCGATCTCGTGGTCATGTTCCTTCCCGACGAGTCCTACCTGCGCACCGCGCACGAGTTCGACTCCTCGCTCCAGGAGTACGCGTGGAGCTCGAACGTGATCCTCGCGTCCCCCAGCACGCTGATGATGCTCCTGCGCACGGTCTCGATGACGTGGCAGCAGGAGACGATCGCGGAGAGCGCACGCGAGGTGTCCGACCTCGGTCGCGAGCTGTACAAGCGTCTCGCCACGATGGGCGCGCACTTCGCGAAGCTCGGCCGCTCGCTGGACGGTGCCGTCGACGCATACAACAAGACGGTCGGCTCGCTCGAGCGCCAGGTGCTCGTCCAGGCGCGTCGGTTCGAGCAGCACGGGATCTCCGGGATCGAGCCTCCCGAGGTGCAGCCGGTGGAGCGTCAGACACGGTCGCTCACGGCGGCAGAGCTCGTCGATCCGGCACAGGCGCCGCTCGAGGCCGTGTCGGCGGATGCGGACGCGGCGTGAGCCGGGAACATCGAAGATCATCGATACGTTCTCCTTCATCGGTGGCCCTTGCAGCGGGCTACGCTCTGCTTGAGGAGAGACCCGTGAGCGACGTACGTGACGTGATCATCATCGGCGGTGGCCCCGCCGGCTACACCGCGGCCCTGTACACGGCGCGCGCGAACCTGCGCCCGCTCGTGTTCGAGGGCTTCAACTGGGGCGGCCAGCTCATGATCACGAGCGACGTCGAGAACTACCCCGGGTATGCGGACGGCGTCATGGGGCCGACGATGATGGCCGACTTCGGCGGCAGGCGGAGCGATTCGGGCCGAGTTCGTCACCGACGACGTCACCCGTGTCGATTTCTCGGAGCGACCGTTCCGCGTCTACGTCGGTGGGAACGAGCATCGGGCCGACTCGGTGATCGTCGCGACCGGCGCGAGCGCACGGCAACTCGGACTCCCTTCGGAGCAGACGCTCCAGGGCCGCGGCGTGTCGTACTGCGCGACCTGCGACGGAGCGTTCTTCCGCGACAAGGTCGTGGTCGTCGTCGGGGGTGGCGACTCGGCCATGGAGGAGGCGACGTTCCTGACCCGCTTCGCGAGCCAGGTCGTGATCGTCCACCGGCGCGACGAGTTCCGCGCCTCGCCGATCATGGTCGACCGAGCCCGGGAGAACCCGAAGGTCGAGTTCGTCCTGAACGCGGAGGTCGACGAGGTGCTCGGCGAGGGAAACGGCCACGTCACCGGTCTGCGGCTCCGCGACACGGTCACCGGGGAGACGACCGAGATCGCGGCGGACGGCCTCTTCGTCGCGGTCGGACACGACCCGACCACGTCTTCTTCCTCGACTGGCTCGACCACGACGAGGCGGGCTACCTCGTCACCGAGTTCCGCTCGACGTACACGAACATTCCCCGGGTCTTCGCCGCCGGAGACGTCCAGGATCACGTGTACCGGCAGGCCGTGACCAGCCGCCGGGTCGGGAACGATGGCCGCCCTCGACGCGCAGCGCTGGCTCGAGGAGCAGCGCCACTCGCGCCGAGGTGGCAGCCGCGCCCGCGTAGCGCCACCGACCGCAACGGTCTCTACCCTCGGATGGCGTCGGCTCACGCTGGCTCGACCTCGTCGATCCGTCCCGCGCGGAGGTCGACGCAGCCCTTCCGGCCGGCGCCGACCCGGACGTGCTCGAGGCATTGGCGACGCCTTCGATCCCGGGCCGGGAGCCGCGTCCACTCCTCGAGGATCACGGTTCGTACGTGTTCGGCGTCCTCGTCCCGGTGCTCACCCCCGAGGAGGAGGCGACACCGCACAGGAACTGTGCTTCGTGGCGACGGCGGATCGGCTGGTCACGGTGCGGAAGAGCACGTCGACGGAGGGCGCGAGCTTCGACCTCGGGGCACTGCACGCGGCCGACCAGACCGGCAGCTCCGTCGGCGCACTGGTCCACCACCTCTACGACGACGCCACCGACTCGTACCTCGATCTGGTCGACGCCGTGTACGCCGAGATCGACGCACTCGAGGACGAGATCGACGAGCTCCGGCCGTCCGAGGTCCGGCTGAGACTCGCGGAGCTGCGCCACCAGCTCCTGCACCGTCGCCGAATCATCTCGGCGACCCGGGGGTCGATCAGGCGAATCGTCGACGGTCGCGTCGACGTGGGCGAGTCGGAACTGTTCCCGCCCGAGGTCGAGCGGCTCTTCGTCGACACGTACGACATCCTCGTCCGCATCACGGAGGAGCTCGACCTCGCGCGCGATCTGCTCGCAGGCGTTCGCGACCACCTCCAGTCGAAGATCGCCGAGAACCAGAACGAGGTCGGCAAGAAGCTCACCGTCATTGCTTCGCTCGTCCTCGTTCCCTCGTTCATCGTCGGCTTCTACGGACAGAACTTCGAAGGGGTCTTCCACCGCGAGTACTGGGCGCTAGGAGTCTCGGTCGGGCTCATCGTCGTGTCGACGCTCATGCAGCTCGCCCTCTTCCGCTGGCGTCGCTGGATCTAGCTTCTCCGCAGATCGAGATCTGCGATCAGCAGATCTCGATCGCGTGAGTCGACGACGCTGCGGTGCCAGACAAGATCGTGTTGGCCGAACGATCTAACCTCAGGCGCGCAACCGGCTCGCCGGGCAGATGTCCTCGAGGACGCACTCCTCGCACAGCGGCCGGCGCGCATCGCAGATGCGGCGGCCGTGCCAGATCAGGAGATGCGGGAAACGAGCCAGTCGGGACGGGGGACCACACGCTGGAGATCGCGCTCGATCTTCACCGGATCCTCGTTCGCGTCAGGCCGAGGCGCTGCGACAGGCGGCGGACGTGAGTGTCGACGACGATGCCCTGCGCGTGCCGAGCTCGGCGGCCACGACGTTGGCCGTCTTGCGAGCGACTCGGCAGCCGTACGGCTCCTCAGACGCCTCGAACCTCTCCGTCGAACTCCTCGATCAGCATCTGCATCGTGCCGCGGATCGCCTTCGCCTTCTGCCGAAGAAGCCGGTCGCGTAGATGTCACGTTGAGCTTCTCCACCGGCACCGCGAGGTAGTCCGCGGACGCCGGTACTTGACGAAGAGCGCCGGCGTCACGCGGTTGACGTTGACATCGTCGTCTGCGCGGAGAGCATCACGGACACCAGGAGCTCGAGATCGCTGCGGAAGCGGAGCGCGATCTCGGCGTCCGAATGCTCGAGCGCGAGACGCTCGATGATCGGGCCGATCCGGTCGCGCCGCCGGCCGAGCCGCTGCGGCGTGCCTCGCGAACGTAGCTACGCGCCACGCTGTGACTCGAAGTACTCGGTCGTGGTCTCCGCGTCGGGTGGCTCGACGAGCTGCTCGAGCATCCGCGCGTCGACGGGGCGCCCATCACCTCGATAACCGCCACGGCCGCTTCGACGTCGTACTCCTAGCGCCGAAACTCGACGTCCGGCCCGAGGAGCGCCCAGTACGCGGCGCGGGCGCCCTCGTACGGCATGCCCACGCTGCCGGGATCGGCGATGCGGAGTCCGGATGCGAGCGAGCGGTCGTACTGCATGTGGACGTGGCCGACACACGAGCACATCCGCAGCGACCGGGCCGAGGATGCCGACGAGGTGGAGTGGCAGGCGGGCACGCCCGAGACCGTCCACCACCACAACGACGGTCAGCGGCCAGTCCCGCACCATGGCGAGCCGATCGGCGCTCCACGGCGAGCTGTCCCAAGCGGTCGCTTCGCTCGATGACCTCGCGATCGGCGTTTCCGCGCACGCCGAGCGCCTTCCGCTCGACGAGAAGGTCGACGACCTCGGCCGGCCAGGGGCCGTGCGCCGTGTCGCCGACGACGACGATCTCGTCGACGTCCTCCCCCTCGATCGCGACGAGGACCGCTTCGAGCGCGGGGAGATTGCCGTGGATGTCGCTTATCGCCGCGACGCGCACGGCGCGACGTTACCGCGAGATCCCGAGCCTCGGGCCGGCGCAGATGAGGTCGAGTGCCGGACAGGTCCGAGCACGCGACTCACTCGGCGTCGGGACGGAAATCCCCCGCTCTGATGCGTGCGATCGCCGCGGAGAGCTATCCTCGAGCGACTGCACGTCGACGACGGTGAACATCGTCGACGCGACATCGTCGGGGCGCTCGAGGAACTGGTACGCGATCTCGACCTTCTCCGACCCTGCGCGGAGACACACGAGTGCGTACACGAGCCGCTGGAGCGAGTACTCGGACTCGATGATCTCCGCGGGCGACCGACCCTCGAGCGCGTTCGACTTGTAGTCGACGACGAGAGCATGTGTGCCCTCGCGCCAGAGGACGTCGAGACGGCCGCGGATGACCACGCCGTCGTGCTCGAACGTGAACGGCCGCTCCGGCCGAGCACCGTGCAGCGCCGCGATCCGTTGGGCGAGAGCCGAGTGGCAGTACGCCTCGACCAAGGAGGCGATGCGCTCGAGCTTCCTCCGCCGAGACGTCCGGATACGACTCGCGGACGGCGTGCTCCAGCTCGACCGGCGGCGGAACCGCCGGATCGTCGAGCGGCACCAGCTCGAGCAGCCGATGGACCGCATCGCCGATCTCGGTCGCGGCGAGACCGATGGTCGGCTCGCCCCGAGAAGCACGTTCGCGCGGCGGCAGCCCGAGAACGCGCTCGGCGAAGTAGCGGTACGAGCATCGCTCGTACAGCGCGAGCGCGCTGTACGAGAGGCGACGCACGTCGTGAGAGCTCGGCGTCGGTGATCTCGGCGAGCTCAGGTAGCTCGATGCCGAGGCGGCGCGCACGCTCGGTACCTCGTCGAAGAGCACGAGCTGCAGCTCGTCGGCGAGGGGGTCGGACTCGGCCTCGGTCTCGACCGCGAAGTCGGGCGCGTGTCGATCCACAGTGAGCACGAACCGCGCGTCCTCGCGATCAGCTCCATCGGAGTCTCGCCGGCCTCGACCACGGTCTCGTGCGCGTCGAGGCGGTCGAGGACCAGCCGATCGGAGTGGCGCGGTCGGCAGTCCGCCCCGGGTCGATCGCCCCGGAGACGATCAGGCGGTCAATGGCGCGCGTCATCGCGACGTAGTAGAGGCGAAGACGTTCAGCGCGCTCCTGGTCACGTTCGGCGTCTCGGACTTCCTCGAAGCCGAAGACCGGCTGCCGGTCGCCGCGCGTCGGGTGCACCATGCGGAAGCCGAAGCGGCCGTCGGAGAGCGCGACGATCTCGTCCGCCCCGCGCGGCCCGCCGTATCGCGCCCCGCGTCGGCGACGATGACGACCTGAACTCGAGGCCCTTGGCGGCGCTGGATCGTGAGGAGTCGACCGCTCCGCCCCCCTCCTCCTCGGCGACGGCCTCGAGCCCCCTCGCGCCCACCGCGTCCTGGTCGCGGACGAAGCGGACGAATCCCTCGATGCCGGACCCTCGCACCGCCTCGTAGTCGCGCGCGAGTCGCCCGAGCTTGCGGATGTTCGCAAAGCGGCGAGCGCCGTCCCAGCGGGCGAGCACGGCACCGCACGCGCCGCCCCTCTTGGGCGGTCAGTCCTTCAAGCCCTTCACGTCCGGCATCATCCGCTCGTCGCTCTTGGAGCAGGTTCGTCCCACGTGGATGACGCTTCCCTTGGTACGCGGCGTTGCGCCCGAGGATCGTCACCAGGTTGCTGCGGACGCTTTCGGGCACGGTGGTGTTGCTGGTCTCGCCGTTCGTCACCTGGTCGTGGAACGTCGCGATGTTGGTGACCGCGCCGCGCTCGTAGATGTCCTCGTTCTTCCCGCCGTTGTAGAACTGCTTGCCTCGCACGAGCACCTGGCCGCCGTAACTCGGTCTTGAGCACGCCCTCGGTTCCGAACATCCGGTTGCGGATCCCTTCGGGCCGCGTGCCGAAGCCGTCGAACTGGCGGGAACTGAACGCGACGCCCACGTCGCCCGGACTCGTACGTGGATGCTGAAGGTGTCGCAGCACGTCCCGACCGCCCGGAACTTCCGCGCACCGGTGCCGGAGGCCGCCACCGGAGGCTCGCCCATGATCCAGTTCATCACGTCGAGCGCATGGATGTTCTGCTCCGTGATGATGTCGCCTGAGGTCCTCCGCGTAGAGGCCCGAGCGGCGCAGGAGTCCTTCGGGGCTGCCCGACTTCACGGCATCCACCTTCTCGAGGAATCGATCCTCTGCGTGGTACGTGGCCTCGCCGAACACGAAGGTGCCGAGGGCACCGGCGCGCACGCGCCGGATTCGCCTCGACGAAGTTCGGCATCGCTCGCGTCTGGAAGTCCACGAGGAAGCACTGCTTGCTCGAGGTCGCTTTTTTCCCGCTCTCTTCAATCGACAGGCACCCCGGGACACGTCCACCGCGATTGGCTTCGCGAGAGTACACGTGCTTGCCGGCCGCCACGGCGTCGGCCGCCTGCGCCGGATGGAAATAGGGCGGACTCACGATCGCGACCGCGTCGACCTTCGACTCGAGCAGCCGCTTGTAGGCAGAAAAGGCCCGTGAAGCGGCGATCGGCGGGACCCCGAGCTTCGCCCCGGCTTCCTCCACGCGGTCGGGGAAGTAGTCGGCAATCGCCACGACGTCGTAACCGCCGTGCTTCCTGAACAGGTCGCCCAGCCAGGCGCCGCGACCGCCCGTGCCGATGATGCCGAGACTGATTCGCGCATTCGCGGCGGTCCCGCGCACGAGCGCTGGCTTCACAATCGTGGCGGCGAGCGCGGTGGCGCCAGCGTCGGCAAGGAATCGCCGACGCGACACACGAGACGCGGCGTCTGATGAGCGAGGCCCTAGAGACATGCAGTAACTCCTCGGAACGAGGGAAAGAGAGCTTGGGCGATCCTTTCGGGACCGCCGGTGGCCCCAGTCTAATCCCAGAGCCGACGTGAGTGCGTCCTCGGTCGGTTACGAGCCGGCCCACCGCAACCGGGTCGAAGGGTAGCACCACTCCAGGCCGGGAGCTTCCGGCGTTCACAGCACGGTGCGCGGAGAGCGCGGTCTATAATCCGGCCGTTCCTGATGCACCTGACCCCGGGCACGCGCCTCGGCCCGTACGAGATCGTCGCCCCCATTGGGGCGGGCGGCATGGGCGAAGTGTATCGGGCACGCGACACGCGCCTCGACCGCGACGTGGCGGTCAAGGCTACAGCTGACTGTCGCAGAAGTTCGTCCTGCGCGCCGGCGCCACATTGACAGGGTCCTGTCTTTTTGGGAGGATGTTGTCGATGCCTGCCGACGACCTGACCGCGAAAGGACGCCTCTTCCGCGACGTGCTCGTCGAGGATTTCCGGCTGCGCGCGGTGATGCTCGAATCGTCCGAGCGAATCGCGGGCTTCGGCGGGCCTGACCACCGCTCGCTGGCAGGTCCTCGGCGCGGTGCAGGCACGGCCGCAAACGGTCGCGGTGGTCGCCCGCGCACTCGGCCTGACGCGGCAGGCCGTCCAGGAGACGGCTGACGCGATGGAGCGCGACGGCTTCGTGGCGTTCGCCGACAACCCGCATCACAGGCGCGCACGCCTGCTCGCCGCCACGGCACGGGCACGCCGGGCCCTGGCCGTTCTGCAGCCCCGCCAGGAGCAGTTTGCCGACCTAGTGGATCGCCGCACACGCTCGCGGCGCTGCGCACGACGCTGAAGTGCTTCGCGGGTCACGCGAGGCTGTCGAGGCCGGTCACGGAGAGGGCGAAATGACGCTGAATCACCTGAATCTCACGGTCGTCGATCCCTTCGGAGACGAGTGCCTTCCTGGCGAAATATTTCGACCTGCGACCGGGCGGCGGCAATGCCGGCATCCAGATGCTGCACGACGACGACGGCATGGTGCTGACGCTCATCAAGGCGCGTCAGGACGACCTCGGCCGGCCGCCGGACAGGCCAACGCGGTGCGGTACCGAGCAGCTTCCACGTCGGCTTCATCCAGCCAACGCGCGAGAAGGTAGACGAGATCAATGCGCGCCTGCGCGCGGACGGTTTCGCGGTTGAGCCTGCGTCCGTGCAGCACGGCTCGTGGACGTTCTACTTCACGGCGCCTGGGGGGTCACGATCGAAGTGATCGGGTAGCGACCTATCGCCGGTCAGCACGTGGGCGAACGACGACGACGCGCCGCGATCGTCCGTGGCCTGTATGCGCTGAATCAGGACCGGCCGCCGGTTCGCGGCGCCCGGATCGCAAGGCGCGAAGAGCGAGCTGATTGGGCATCAGTGAGCGATGAGGAACGCGGCGAGGCGGATGCCCGGCCGGCCGCTGGTACTGACCCAGCGGAATACAGGCCACTAGGAGCCGCCATCGGCCGCGAGCACGGTCCCCAGCAGGACGTTCGCGCCGTTCACGCAGTCCGCCGGCTTCGTGAAC